>JAHDGK010000036.1 GCA_020627685.1 Granulosicoccus sp.
AGAAAGGCCCACTTAAATCAAGCGGGCCTTTCGACAACTCACACAGTAATGACAACCTTACCCGTGGCTTTTCCGCTGACCAAGTGATCATAGGCCTGCCCTGCTTCGCTGAAGCTAAACTGACTCTCATCCAACAGAGGTGTTAGAGCACCGGAATCAACTAACTCACTTAGGTTTTGAAGGATAGCCCCGTGCTCTTCACGTTTTACATCGTGAAGCATGGGAATCAGCATGAAGACAACATGCAAAGACAGCCCCTTGAAATGCGCTAATGACAGATCAAGCTCAAGCAGTGAGACAGTTGTGGCGACCTCACCATTCAATGCAGCAGCTTCAAACGAATTAGCTATATTGGTACCACCAACCGTATCAAAGACAACATCAAAACCCGCCTTGTGCGTATGCTTCGCGACATAGTCCTCTACGGACTCCTTTAGGTAGTTAATAGCAACAGCGCCATAACCTTCAACGATGCCAGCCGCATCATCATCAGACACGGTTGTAAACACCTCAGCTCCCATGTGCGATGCCAGTTGCACAGCAACATGCCCTACGCCACCTACACCACCATGTACTAACACTGTCTTTCCAGCTGAAACGTTTGCTCGGTGCAATCCCTCATAGGCAGTAATACCCACCAGAGGCAATGCGGCGGCTTCGCGCATCGAGAGACTTTTAGGCTTTTTAGCAATCAGTTTCGAATCTGCCAACATGTACTCCGCCAGCGATCCTTGAATGCCGACTAAACCGCCTGCGCAACCGAATACCTCATCGCCAACAGAATACTGATCTACACCTTCACCAATTGATTCAATCGTACCGGCGAAATCCATACCCAGCACTGCGGGTAAATCCGGGGAGAGTGGCAGATTCTCCTGGCCCAATTGCCGAATCATCGTATCGACTGTGTTCACACTCACGGCGGATACTTTTACAAGAACGTGCCCTGCTTTAAGTGAAGGAGTTGATATTTCTTCCAAGGTGAATTCAGCGTTATCGCCGTATTCTTTTAGGACCATTGCTTTCATGTGTATTTATGCATCATCTGGGGGAAAGCGCCAAATGCTAAATGCAAACCACAATGAAGAAACCCGTCGCCTACTAGAAACAGTTTTTAGGTTTCCGATAAAAAGCCCCCATCCCGGCTCATTATATTCAAAAGCCGTATTCTGTTTCTCACCCTAATACCTTTTTAACCCGGTTTCGGTGCTTTACAGTTCATCACTCATCGAGGATATCAACGTTCTATATCGGTTTTAGGGGAATTCGATGCAAGCAACAGCCACAGTCAACTACCACATCAAAAGCTCTGAAAAGCAGGCATTTGAATTCGATGCCGATGGGATCATGGGAAATCTGATTTCGCCTGAGCTAGTTCCATCAAAAGTCATGGTAGAAGACCTCCGGGATACGTCGGACAGTACCGAATTCTCCACCGATGGCATCACCTTTCAACATCATAAAAGCGAAATTCAGTCTTATAATGACGCGACGAATTGGCAGGATGTGTACGACGAAGAAATTAAGAACTTGCTAAAAGCCACGATCGGGGCAAAGGAGATCACCGTATTCGACCACACCATTCGCATTGATGATCCGCACTCCGATAGAAAACCTGCCCGCAACGTTCACAATGACTACAGTGAGGCGGCAGCCAAGCAACGGTTGATCGATATCGTTGGGCAAGAGAACGCACAAAAATATAGTCATGGGCACTATGGTTTCGTCAACATTTGGCGCCCCGTTGAGAACACGATTTTTACGTCGCCACTGGGGTTCATTCGACCCAGCAGCATGCATGAAAACGATTGGGTGAACATAGAGTTGATATACCCAGATCGCATTGGCCAAATCCTGGGAGTGACGTTTAACGAACAGCACGAATGGATATACATGCCTCACATGACTCCCGATGAAATCGCAATTTTCAATATCTACGACAATAAGGGCTTGCCCTCTCTCGGGCACAGTGCACTTGATATGGAACAAAACGAAAACGTTTCAGTGCCACGGAAAAGCATTGAAAGCCGAACCTTAGTGCTCTACTGAAAACACAGCCAATCCGAACCGGCGACTAACCCAAATTACTCACCAGGAAAATAACGATGTCAAAAACGATTTTAATTACCGGCGCTACCGATGGGATTGGGCTGGAAACCGCAAAAACGTTAGTAGGCCAAGGTCACCACTTGTTGATTCATGGTCGTAGCGAGAAGAAGTTGACGGATACCATAGCGCAACTTGCCAATGTAAACGAAGAAGGGAACGTACAAGCATACAAAGCAGATTTATCTGATATGGCGCAAGTTCAGAGCTTGTGTACTTCAATATCCGAAGAACATGAAAAACTGGATGCCATTATTAACAATGCTGGCGTATTCAACGTGCCAAACGCAGAAACCCAATACGGCCTTGACCTGCGCTTTGTCGTAAATCTACTGGCTCCCTATATCATCACAAACAAATTGATTTCTCTGCTGCCCGCCGATGGTCGAGTAGTTAATCTCTCATCTGCTGCGCAAGCGGCGGTCAATTTGGATGCCCTGGCCGGACACGTAGGCCTTGATAGCAACCAAGCCTATGCGCAGAGTAAACTGGCGCTAACAATGTGGTCATTTCATCTTGCTAAATCGCTACAAGACACAGGGCCCTCAATCATCGCCGTCAACCCAGCCTCCTTTTTGGGCAGCAAGATGGTTAAAGAGGCGTACGGCGTTGAGGGCAAAGATCTTCAAGTCGGTGCGGACATCCTTGTGCGAGCTGCCACGAGCAGCGAGTTCGACAATGCAAATGGACGCTACTACGACAACGACAACGGACAATTCCTACCGCCTCACCCTGACGCATTGAATCCAGAAAAGAATCAACGCCTCGTTGACGCTATTGAAGACATCCTGTCTCGCATTCTGAATTGACAAACGCGGACCCAATACCCGCGACAGTAAAGCAAACACCCCCATTCATGTATTTCAAAGGAGCCCGACATGTTAGGCGAAGATCATTCCCTGTACGCTGAATTTCCTAAGCTCACCGCAACCATCAACTCGTTGGTAGAAAGCGATGAGTCATTCAAAAAAGACGCTGCTCTTTACCATGAGCTGGATATCGCGATTCGAGGTCTGGAGCTGGATGGTTCTCCAATTAGTGACAGCGACATGCATCAGAAAAAGCATGACCGTGCGGTGTTAAAGGACTCTCTTTATCAACGGCTGCTAGAGGCTCAGAAATAGAAAGTGTGATACCGCTAGATTCCGTAAATCCAGGAATCTAGAATCAGGCTGTGTAAAGCGCTGAGCAGCACAGGTTTATCGTTCTCGGCGACTTCCGGGGATAGCCAGATCCAGTTGTTACCGCCAATAAGCGAAGCAGCCGCTATTTGTTGTCCATCTTGGAAAATACCTAAGCCGGGTATTGGATCACCAACCGCGAGATAAGGGTCGGGTGTATTCTCTATCCGGCCTCCACGACCTGGTTCATCAGCGAAAGATTCGCGTAGCACTTTGACGGTATAGGGAGTATCGCCGCCCTGTAGACTGATACTTGCAAGCGTGTCTACAGATTGAGTGCTGGTCATAATCCATACACTACCAGCTTGCTGCAAATTGCAACTCAAGCGTGTGGCAAGCCACTCGCCGTAGTGCTCAACGGAACCTTCATTATCATCGACTTCTTCAAATCGAAGTGAAACACGACTCCTTTCAACATTATCCAAACCGATAACGCTTCGCGAACATTGGGATTGAATAGGCGCTATTGCAGGCGACTGGACAGAAAAACCAAAACCGCTGGTTTCCTCTATTCGGTATTGATCGTAGCTCACTTTTTCAAAATCAAGTGTTCGTTTGGTGAGAATATTCCATAGTGTGTTGTCTTCCGTGACTCGACTCTCGGGTTGGTTCGATAGCCTTCGTTTGGAGACCTTGCCAATGGATGTATTTTGAACTTGGTACTCACCGAGGCTTACATTAAAAAAAGACGGTTTATATCTTCGTACGGGGGCTTTAACTTCTATACGCTGCGCAGATGCTTCAAAGCTCTGAGGCAGTACCACAGTTGGATAGCCAAAATCGACGGCGCACCCACTAAGCAATAAGCCACAAAAGGCCAAAGTACAGCCGAAGTATTTAGACATATTCACGCTCGAGTAAGTAATAAGTACAAGAAACTCCTAACAAGAGTTTATGTCAGGAAATAAATTCAGCAATATCAAATTTTGTCAGCAAATACGTCTAACAATTTGTGCTTAAGAATTTTTCCTGTTGCAGCCGCAGGCAGCGAGTCAACAATAATGAATTTGGTAGGAATTTTATAGGGGGCAATACAATCTGTTACAAAGCCTTTAAGCTCAGCTTCATTCAGTGTGGAATCACCAAGACACTGGACAAAAGCTAAGATATCCTCATTCGCTGTCTCCAGGGTTTTGCCAATAACTGCGCATTGAACAACCTCCGGATGATGATTAATAGCCGCCTCGACCTCTGGTGGGTATACGTTAAACCCTCCTCGGATAATCAGTTCCTTGCATCGTCCGCTAATGTGCAGCAAGCCACTCTCATCGATATAACCAATATCTCCCGTGCGCAAGTAACCACTGGAATCGATTGCCTCAAGCGTCGCGTTGACGTTATTAAAATAACCCCGCATGACATGAGGTCCACGCGTAAGAATCTCACCCTCAGTGTTAGGCTCGTGCTCTTTGGAAGGCGTATCAATACGCACTTCAATTCCCTCTAACGGCTTACCCACACTGATATCTGGATTGCCGATAGCATGGTTAGTAGCAGATATACCGGCAGTGCTCTCAGTCATGCCATAACCATTCTGCAGTGCTAGCCCATAGAATTGTTCGGCTTTTCGTTTCCATGCCGGGTCTAACGGAGCTGCACCCGACGACACATACCGTAGTTGTGGACAATGAATGCCAGCGATATTGTTCTCTTCCGTATATTGCATTAACAGTGCGTGCATTTGAGGCACTGCGGGCAACACGGTTATTCCCTTTTGTAAAGCTTGATACAGATGCTCTGGCTTAAATCGGGTCTCCAACTGTACACAGGCGCCAGCCGCCGCACTGGCCATAATGACGGACGCGACTCCGAATACATGACTAAGCGGAAGTGCACCATACAAACGATCCTTATTCGTAATGCTGCGAAGCTTCATTGATGCGCCAGCAGCAAACAATAGGTTTTCATGTGTCAGCATGACGCCTTTTGGATCACCCGTTGTTCCTGTTGTGTACAAGATTACAGCTGTACTACCAAGATGATCATCAGAAACCATTAGACAGCTATCGCAGCGAGTGAGTCTTATAACGCCATGGGTAGTTAACTGCTCTGTTGCTTGCGAAGCATCAGCATGCTTACTCGCAGCAACTGACACCGATGATGTGTACACCACCACTTTCGGGTTTGCATGCGCCTGGATAGCCCCTATCTCGGCAGCACTCATTCGGGCATTAACAGGGACAGCTATGGCGCCCAGCTGAGTAGCTGCGAAAATACACAGCACAACGGGGACGCAGTTTTCTCCCACGATGAGTATCCTATCCCCTTGACCGGCTCCTTGGCTTTTTAACAAGGTTGCGAACTCATTGACTCCGTTCAAATAGGCCAACCAGTTCAGCTCTGCTCCATCAGAATCGATCAGAGCAAGGTCATGCGCATGCAATTCAGCATTTTTCTCAACCAGCTGCGCAATTTTTGAAAAAGCGTCGCTCATTACTCCGCGGTACTTTCCGGCGCAAGCCTCTTTTCAGGTACTCGCTTAAATACGCCGGTTGCAGTTGCTATCAGCTTACCGTTTTGATCAACCAGCTCGCCTTCAAGAAACTTCGTGGACATGCCACCTCCTACAACCCGGCCGATAGCGGTCAGCACATCGCCTTTTTTGGCAGGTGCTAGAAAATGTGTATTAAGCGAGATTGTTAAAAAGGGCCGGCGCCCTGTTTCATCGACGGTAAGACTGGCTGTTGCACCCATTGCATTATCGAGTACGGCTGACGTGATACCTCCATGCAAAGACGCATGACGGTTTAGATGTTCATCCGTTATTTCAATCATACAACGAGCCCTACGGTCTTCCTGACCAACATCAAGGACATATCCGAGCAGCGTTTGAGCCCCCGTCTCGTTTTTTATGATTCCATTTGAAGTGTCTTCAGTCATTGTTAGGCAACCGCGAGCTCTATATATCGTTCCAGATGATGTGTGGAGTCACCAAAGCGGTGATCTACCAGCGTTAGTCTTCGAACCAAATGACCCAGTTCATACTCCATTGTCACACCGATACCACCGTGCATCTGAACGCTCTCTTCAACCACTAACTTTGCCACTAAGCCCACTAGGTTCTTTGTTGCACTCACGTGTTTTTCTCGTTCTTGACGCTCTGCATCAATATGCCCTGCCAGATTAACGACAGCCGATTTTGCTTGTTCTATTTCTATCAGTACGTCCGCCATACGATGCTGCAACACCTGAAATTTTCCAATGGGTTGACCAAATTGTGTACGAACCTTCAGGTAGTCGATGGTGAGTTGCTTTATAGCGTCCATTAGGCCAATGGCCTCAGCGCAAACAGCAACTGTTGCACAGGCAGTGATTTTTTCAATGGAATCGTAAGCCTGGTTGATCTCGCCCAGTAGAGAGTCAGCAGGCACCTTGATATTGTCTAGGGACAATTCACAGGCGCGGCCTCCCGTACCTAGGTTATAGCTCTGTAAACCTTGCGCCATTAAATTCGCGGGTAGCAAAAACAAACTAATCCCTTGATGATCTGACACATCACCCGATGTTCTTGCACTGACAATCATAAAATCAGCGCAGGCAGCGTTTACGACCAGCGCTTTGTGACCACTGAGGACATAATGATCACCCTCAAGCGTGGCTGTTGTTTGTACACGATTTAATTCGTATCGGCTATTGGGTTCACTGTGAGCGAACGCCCATTGGGTCTGCCCGGCAAGTAAAGGTTCGAGCATGGCCTGTTGATCATCGCTACCCAGTTCTGCCAGCAAACCACCCGCTAATAAAACGGAATCAAGTACCGGATCAACAGCGCCGACTCTACCCAATTCTTCAAATACTAAGGCGATGTCAAAACCTTCACCACCAAAGCCACCGTGCTCTTCCGAAAAGAGTGCGCCAAATATGCCCAAGTCGGCCATGCCAGCCCAAATCTCGTGACTGAACCCGTGTTCGGTATTGTTTAATTCGTTTACTACTGCGTTTGAGTAATGATCTGACAAAAAACGGCTTAGCGTTTCCTGCAACATTTTACGCTCATCACTGAGTTCAAAGTTCACTGTGTATCCTCGAATAGAAAGTCGCCAAATAGAACTGCCTGACTTAAGGTCAAGCGGCCAATAGCATTCTCTATAATTTTAAAATGGCCTTACTAATGATGCCGCGTTGAACTTCATTCGAACCACCGTAAATGGATAACTTACGGTGGTTTAAGTAATATCCGGTGACTGCGTTTGCATAGTCAGGCCCGACAGGCACATCGTTGTGAGCAGCCTCTGCATCTTCTGGAATGAAAGGCATGGCATAAACACCGACAGCTGAGCGAGTTAGCGACTGAATTTCCTGACGAAGAATTGAGCCTTTAATTTTCAACATAGAACTCTCCGCACCCGGAGCCGCACCCGCACTTGCCTCGGATATCATTCGAAGGTTCGTTGTGGACATAGCCATAAGATCAATTTCAATGCGGGCTAATTGAGCGGCAAAATGTGGATTCTCGATTAGCGGACGTCCTTTGTATTGTTCAGTCCTCGCTATACGCTTCAGGTTTTCAAGTTCTGCTACCGCGATACCAACGCCTGCGATATTAGTTCGCTCATGTGTTAAGAGATACTTCGCATAGGTCCATCCTTTATTCTCCTCCCCTACTCTGTTTTCGACGGGAACACGCACGTTATCAAAAAAGACTTCGTTGACTTCGGGAGTGCCATCTATCAGGACAATCGGACGAACTGTTAGACCTTCCGTTTCCATATCAATCAGCAGGAAAGAAATACCTGCCTGAGGTTTACCGGTTTGAGAGGTGCGAACCAGACAAAATATTTTGTTGGCGTACTGGCCCATGGTGGTCCAGGTTTTCTGACCGTTTACGACATAATGATCACCATCCCTGACCGCCGTAGTCTTTAACGACGCAAGATCAGAACCCGCACCTGGTTCGGAGTACCCCTGACACCACCAGTCCTCACCATTAAGTATGCGTGGAAGGTAATACTTTTTCTGCTCGTCAGAACCAAATGCCTGTAGTAGCGGTCCCAGCATCGCCACGCCAAAGGGCACTATTCGCGGTGCTCCAGCACGGGTGAGTTCATCCTCAAAAATATGACGATGGACAGCATCCCAACCAGTACCGCCATATTCTTTCGGCCAATTCCCACCAAGCCAGCCTTGCTCGTTGAGAATGCTGTGCCAAAGCTCGTAATCTGCCTTACTAAGAGACTTCCTCAATCTAACTTTCTCTGACAGAGTCTCTGGCAAGCGGGCTTTAAGAAACGCTTTGACCTCTTCAGAGAAGGCAAGCTGCTCAGCTGTGTAATTTAAATTCATGTGTATGCCTGTTAGAACCAAATACTCAGGGGTTTAAACTACTAAAGTTTCTTCCCTGCTCAACCAGTTTTTTCAACAACGGTGCGGGTTGCCAAAAGAAGTCATCTTGCTCCGCAAAGAGTTCGATGTCTTTAAGGACCTTGTCCAGTCCTATTTGATCCGCCGTGTGCAAGGGCCCTCCCCGCCACCGGGGGAAACCATATCCGTACAGAAATACAACGTCTACATCTAATGGGCGCGATGCAATTCCTTCTTCCAACACTCTGGCCGCTTCATTAATCATGGCAGCCATGTATCGGCGCACAATTTCTTCATCGCTGAATGTGACTGGCGTGATACCCGCTTCAACCCGGGCTTGCGATACGATAGCTTCTACCGCAGGATCTTCTACCCCGATACGCGATCCATCAGGGTACAGATAGTACCCCATACCTGTTTTCTGACCTAAGCGTCCCAGACTATAAAGCTCATCAGCATAAATCGGATAACGCTCTCTTGGGTGCGCAATGGGTGCGCGTCTTTGTCGTGTGGCGTACCCAATATCAAGCCCTGCTAAATCAGACACCGCATAAGGCCCCATGGCAAATCCATAGTTGGTTAGCGCTTTATCAACCTGATAGGGGCTGGCGCCGTCTAGCACCATGTGGTCCGCGGCGGTTCGATAGTGCATAAGAATACGATTGCCGATAAACCCATCGCACACACCGGCTTTTACGGCGGTTTTTCCTAATCGCTTTGCCAGCCAGAACGCTGTAGCCACTAGCGCAGGAGATGTTTTATCTGCAACAACAACCTCCAGTAGCTTCATAACGTGGGCCGGCGAGAAAAAATGCAAGCCAATGACAGACTCAGGACGTTTAGTGACTGCAGCGATTTCATTGACATCTAAGTAAGATGTGTTGGTAGCAAAAATGGCGTTAGGTTTTGCGACGGCATCTAACGCTTCAAACACCATTTTTTTCACATCCATACTTTCAAACACAGCCTCAATAATGAGATCGGCCTCTGACAAGGTATTGTAGTTAGTCTCAGTAACGAGCTGTGTTCCCAATAGCTTGTTGTGTTCTTGCTCCGTTATTTTTCCGCGCTTTAAGGCACCATCAAGGTTTCGTTCTATGGTGCTACCTGCCTTTTTTAAAGATTCTTGATCGCGTTCAATAAGCGTGACATGAAACCCGCCTAACAAAGCAGCCGTGGCAATGCCCGCTCCCATTGTTCCACCGCCAATAACACCCAGGCTTGCAACAGGTAGTGCTTCAACACCCTCAAGCTCAGCTAAGCTCGATACTTTGCGTTCGGAGAAAAACGCATGAATAAGTCCAGATCGTTGCGGCGTGTCCATAAGCTCCATGAACAAACGCCGTTCTTCTTGAACACCTTGGTGAAAATCGACTTTCGAACTCAGCGCAACCGCTTCTAAGGCTTTAATAGCGGCAACCTCACCCCGGGCACTTGCGCTCAGTTTTTCATGCCAAGCTTGCCGAGTGGATTCCGGCATAATCGGCGCTGGTCTTTCTGACGTGCGCCGAACCAAGGAGGCTTGCTGATATTCATCGCTAAAGTCACCCGATAATACTTCGGCAGCAAACTCCACCGCACCTGCATGGATATCCGATCCGCTAATCAGTTTATCGATCAATCCCATGGAGACGGCTTTTTCTGCCAGTACCGGTTGCCCTGTCGTCATCATGGTTAAGGCGTTATCGATACCTATCAGCCTGGGTATTCTCTGAGTGCCCGTTGCACCGGGAATAAGGCCCAATTTGACTTCCGGCAGACCAAGCTTTGTACCCTGGGCAGCTACACGATAATGAGCGCCTAAGCCAACCTCCAGTCCACCGCCTAACGCAGCACCGTGAATAGCGGCCACAACAGGTTTTTCGCAAGCTTCGATTCGATTGATAACATCGGGCAGACTGGGCGGTAAAGGTGGCTTACCGAACTCAGCGATATCAGCGCCTCCTAGAAATAAACGCCCTTTGCCGATAACAATGGCTATACGTGCAGAGTCATCCTTATCAAAACGCTCCATGCAATCGAGCAGGCCCTGTCGCACTGTTTGAGACAACGCGTTAACAGGCGGGTTATCGATGGCTATCAGCGCTATGTCGTTTTGGCACTCGTAAGTTACCGAATTGCTCAAGAACTTTCTCCTTCGTATTAAGCGGTTTCAGGCAATTCGCTCACAGTAGCAGATTCTGCCAGACGATCCTTACAGGAGAGACCGGGACTAACCCCCTGCTAAGGTCACATCCCAGAAGCTGGCTTCTATTTTATGTCCATCAGGGTCTATGATGAAGCAGCCATAGTAAGGCTCGCCATAAATAGGCCGAGGACCTGGCGCACCGTCATCACGGCCTCCAGCTGCGATACAGGCCTCGTGAAATTCATGCACTTGGGCTTTTGAATTGGCAATAAAGCCGATGTGGACACCGTTGCCCACCGTCGCGACCTCATCGTTGTGAGGCACAGCAATCCAGAATTCTGGATACATTTTCCCATACGCGACGGCAATGTTTTCTATCGTCTCTACACGCTTTATACCCAAAGGGGCCAGTGCTTTATCGTAGAACGTGCTGGCAGTATCCAGGTCATTAGTGCCCAGAGACACATGTGACAAAATACTGGGGTTATCGTCTGACATACGCTACTCCACTTTGAATAAAACTGAACTGTAGTGCGTTCCAATTCTCCTGATTGCCTGTAAAAGGAAGACTACAAGAGTTGAGACACGTGCTCAGGATATTTTATCCAGCATCTTAATAGCAAATGCTTGCTCAAGCGCTACATCCGACAAACTGGCATAGCGCCCGGTCTCTCCAAAGTGTCCTGAGTGCATATTGGTTTTCAATAGCAAAGTTTGATCGTCGTCTCGCAGATGTCTGTGCTTAGCGACCCACTTTGCAGGCTCCCAGTAAGTTACTCGAGGGTCAGAGATTCCCGCAGTCACCAGCATGGGCGGGTATTCGCGCGCCTGAACGTTATCGTAAGGTGAATAGTCCAGAATATCTAAGAATGCTTGTTTGTCATCGATTGGATTGCCCCACTGCGACCACTCACCAGGCGTTAAAGGCAATGAGTCATCCAACATCGTGTTCAACACATCGACGAAAGGAACATCTGCAATGGCAGCACCCCATAAATCACAATCGCGATTTAATGCTGCTCCCACTAACAGCCCGCCTGCAGAACCACCCACAATGATGATTTTGCCTTTTGATGTAAACGCGTGGTCAACCAGATAGTCACCCACGGCAATCAGATCGTCAATGCTCTTCGGCTTACCGCCAAAACGAGATGACTCGTACCAAGCGCGCCCTTTTTCCTGCCCGCCACGGACATGCGCAATCACATATATGAAGCCGCGATCAACCAAGGACAGTCGGTTAGTGCCAAAATCTGCAGGCATAGAGGAGCCATACGCTCCGTACCCAGTCAGCCAGCACGGCGCCGAGCCATCAATAGCCGTGTCTTTATGATGCAGAACGGTTAACGGCACAGACTCGCCATCTGCCGACGACGCGTAGCGTCTAAGCACCACATAGTCATCAGGATTATGGCCACTGGGAATCAAATCTTCTTTGAGCAACACGCGCTCGCCACTGGTCATGGAAAAACTATAGGTACGCGAAGGTGTTGATGGCGACTCATAACCATAGTGGAAAATCTGTTCGTCAAATTCCAACAGTGGCTCTAAGCTCAATGCATAGGCCTCTTCTTCAAAATCGATTCTTTGTATTTCATCGGAATCATTTCGTTTAAAGCAGATTCGCGGTAACGCGTTTTCGCGTTCCATCCACATTACCCAGTGTTTATAAGCATAGTGATCAAGCACCATTTTCCCTGACTCATAGGGCAACCAATCGACCCAATTACTTCGGGATGGGTGTTCACAGCTGACTTCCACTATTTTGAAGTCAACGGCGTCATCGGCATTGGTGCGTATAAGAAATCTGTCACCCTGATGTTCAACACTGTATTCAATGCCGTCGGCACGAGGTTCAATGATGATGGGAGTGCCGGTGAGATCGTCTGTTGGTAGCATCCAGACTTCACTCTGGTCATTCATGTCGGATGAAATAAAAATATATTTTCCGGACAAACTGGTCCATACAGAGCAGTAAAACCGCGCATCCGTCTCTTCGTAAACTAAAACGTCCTCTGCTGCATCTGAACCCAACTTGTGCCGGAAGACTTTGCTCGGTCGGTGATCTTCGTTCAAGCGTGTATAAAACAGGTAGATGCCGTCGCCCCAGGCAATGGATTCAACGTCTGATATCACATCTTCGTCTTTACCCGTAGCGATGTCTCTAATGAAAACGGTATAGCGTTCTGCTCCCGTGATATCAGCACTCCACGCTAAATGCGTATGCGTAGGGCTGTATTCGACATCGCCAGGATCAAAGTAATCGTGCCCTTCAGCCTCGATGTTAAAGTCGATGAGTTTCTCAGCGATGGATTCACTAAAAACAGCGCCTCTTGCATAACGCCAATAACTTGAGTGCTCATCGTCTCCCTGATAGCGTTCAACGTAACTCCAGGTACCTTCTTCATCCGGAAGGGATACATCATCGGCTTGAATTCGACCTTTCATCTCGTCGAGTAATTGCCGTTGCAGTGACTGGGTGTCAGCCATAGCCGACGCACACCACTCATTCTCAGCGTCTAAATACGATTTGATATCGGGCGGTAACAGTGAAGGATCGTCCACACAGTCCGACCAGTTATCAGCCTTTAACCAACTGTAGTCATCGGTCAGTGGAAGGCCGTGAACGTGGCGGTATACAGGGAGTCTTTTTGCAACAGGTGGTTTCATGTAAGAACCAGTGCGTCGCCAACCAGATGATGCAAACTGGTGACGCGCACGTCGACAAGATTATGGTGAGGCAACACAGAGCTTAACTGTGTTTTGCATATTGCACAGATAGCAACCAGATGTGTCACTTGGTCGGAATTAACAACCGCCTGCAATGCTTGAGCACGAGGTAAGGAACCCTTAATGCGTATATCCATTAAGTCATCGGTCAGTAAACCTCCGCCCCCGCCACAGCAAAATGTAGTTTGTCCAACGGTATCTTTGCTCATCTCAACAAAGCCCGGGACGCTGGCTTTAAGAAGTTCTCGGGGAATGGTCAACTGACCGTTAGCGACATTACCCATACCAGAGCCTCTAGCCACATTGCAGGAGTCGTGATAGGTCACAATAACACCCTCGTTGCGCGTCGGGTCCAACTGAATAATGCCTTGCTGCAGCAGCTGATGAGTGACTTCGCAAATATGCTCTGCTCGCGGATGCTCTTTTGACAGAAACTGCATGGGCCCGACTAAAGAATCGAGAAAGCTGTAAGCCACTCGCCACGCATGGCCACACTCGCCAATGACAATTCTATTGACCCCTAAGCCCATTGCGGCGTGCCTAATGCGTAGCGCTATTTCACGCATGTGATCGTGCTGCCCCGTAAACAAACCGAAGTTGGCAGCCTCAGAGGCTTCCGAGCTGAATGTCCAATGTATTCCGGCTTGATGCAACACCTTTGCATAACCGATAAGCCCGTCAACATGCGGCTCTGCAAAAAAATCCGCTGACGGTGTTACCACGAGCATGTCGGCCCCTTCCTCATCCAAAGGTAGCCGAACCGGTATGCCGGTTTCATCTAAGATATCTTCTTCTAGGTTCTCCAAGACATCGGCAAGAGCCCGGGGCTTCATCCCAAGGTTGTTACCCACGCTCTTAACCTTGGTTATGATTTCCTGCGAATACTGCTGCCCCAAACCAACACTGGCCAGCACCTCTCTGCCCGCCATGGTGACTTCAGAGGTATCAATACCCTTTGGACAAAACACCGTGCAACGACGGCACTCAGAACATTGATGGAAATAGGTGTACCACTGTTGTAATAAATTTTTATCAAGCTTTCGCGCACCCACGAGCCAAGGAAACCAACGACCGGCCCACGTAAAATAGCGACGGTAAACCGATCGAATAAGGTCTTGGCGAGCCACCGGCATATTGTTCGGATCGTGAGTGCCTAAAAAGTAATGACATTTGTCAGTACACGCTCCGCACTTAGTACAGGTATCCATGAATACCCGTAGGCCACGACGTTCCTTCAGCAACTGTCCCAAACGGGCAATAGCCTTATCGTGCCAGTCGTCAACCAATGTTCCCGGAAGCCCCAATGACTCCTGCACATCAGATTCGGCCACAGCGGTATTAAAGGACTCCCCGGCACCCTCTTGAATTAAGGGTATAACTTTATAGCGGCCTACCACTTGCGCTTGATCGGCAACCCCTTGAACATCCGGTGTGTTCATGACGAGTGTTCGCCTTTTTTAGTAGCTACGCTTACCGAAACGTTCTCGCGTTGATTAAGCGTCGGGGTAAACACGATACCAACACCATGAAGTAGTTTACTGATGGGGAAAACGAAGAAGAGCAGCAATACGAAAACAAGATGTATTACCAGCACAGCACCGTCGGGTAACGGTTGCCACTGAAAGCTTAATGCACCTCTTAGGAATTCACCCACAGTGCTGGTATTAACTGGCCAGTGGCGCTTTAAGGCATATCCGGATAGAACAATGCAGAGTAGCAGCACTAGATGCAAATAATCACTGGGCGATGAGATGTAGCGAACGCGATCCACAATGATCCGGCGCAATAACAGAATACATAAACCCACAACTGCGGCAGCAACGGCCCAACCACTCCAAACAACAAACGGTATAAGCCAACCCGGAAGATACGCGAAGAAAAATCGCATATGCATAATGAGGATAAACAGCAAACCGTAGTGAAAGAGAATACTGGCTACCCAAGTTACTGTGTTCGCTCGAGCCAGTGCCCGAAATAAAAATATCTCTAAACACAGACGCCCTACGACACCCAAGCGAGTCCGAGGCGCCGGTGTTAAGGGGATAGGTAACGGCGAAGGTGTACGCACCCAAGTGACGATACGATAAAGCGTGCCCAACACTGCCCACAAAGCAAGCAGAGTAAAGCTGACTCCGAGGAGCGTATCAAACACAACCAGTGGGTTTGGGTAATCCTGCGTATCGGCAGGCCTGCTTAGCGGGTCCCTTCGGGAACAATTCGTACAAGTACTTGCTGTTCCCTTTTTCTTGCCCGTAGCGTTTGCCTATTTGCTTGGTCAGAATACGAATTGCCGGGGCTATCTCATAGTTCTCGTAATACTCTTGCAGAAAAGAGATCACTTCCCAATGCGCATCGCTCAAGTCGATACCATCTGCGTTGGCCAACTCATCGGCCAATTCACGCGTCCAATCAGAGCGATTTTTCAAATACCCTTCATGGTCGGTTTCCAGAGACTCGATTAATGTGCTCATGTGCTGCTTTGTGGTTAAACGGCTAACTTTAAAAGTACATCGACAAGCTCGTCGGAGGTGCCCAGGTAATCGGTAATCTGGATATCCATGTCCGGGTATTCAGATTGTTTAATGGCGACCTGCTCAGGGATATCGTCAGCCACATGCGTACCTCTGGCAAGAAAGTAAGGCACGACACTAACGCTGGTTGCGCCTCGTTGTATGCACTTTTCAATACCATCTGGAATAAGTGGCTCGCACAATTCCAAAAACGCATGCTCAACAATTTGTACATCAGCGGAAGCCTTAGCGGCCAAACGATCACTTAGCCGAGCAATTTCCTGATTAGACTCAGCGCGTCTGCTTCCGTGTGCTACGAGTAAAATTGACTTCATTATTGATTACCTTTTTTATCCAGAGCCATAGCCTGACCACGCAGTTCAGACACCGCGTTAGCATGGCCATCAAACCCTTCATACGTAGCAAAGCGATGTGTGTGCGGGGCCATTTCCGTATAACCCTTCGCCGTCATGTGACCCACCGAGCAGGTCTTCATAAAATCGTGCACACCCAGGGGCGAATGAGTCCGAGCAGCTGCAGAGGTAGGCAGCACACAATTGGGTCCCATCATGTAGTTGGCGATGGAACCGGCCGCGTGCTCACCTAACAATATTTCGCTGGCGTTTCTGATGTGTGACAAATGCTCGTAGGGCACTTTGGATAAAACCTGACAGTGCTCGGGCGCGTAATCGTTGATAAACGCATAAGCTGCCTCTGGGCTGTCCGCAAGCACCACCCCGCCTCGCATACCGCTGAGCACCGTCGAGGAGTAGCCCGCCAGTGTCTCGTTTTGTTTATCCCAATAATCGGGAATGGCGTACCTAACTTCTTCTGCAATTTCACGGCTCCACGTGACCAGAAACGAGCTGCTATCGGGGCCATGCTCGGATTCAATCGTCATATCCAGTGCAGCAACAAACGGATTAGCCGTCTCATCAGCCAATATGATGGTTTCGCTGGGACCTGCCGGTAAACCCGGATCTATGCGTCCAACCAGTCGCCGTTTAGCGGCTACTAACCAAGGACTACCCGGCCCCACTATCTTGAAACAGCGAGGAACACTCTGTGTACCAAAAGCCACCGCGGCAACTGCCTGAGCACCTCCGGCTTTGAAGACTCTTTCAACACCTGCCAGTCGAGCAGCCACCAAGGTCGCCGGATCGACGTTCCCGTCAGGACCCGGCGGTGTCAGTATGATGGGCTCTGGAACACCCGCCACGGATGCCGGAATGGCTGTCATTAATGTGACTGATGGAAACGAGCCTTTTCCGCGTGGTGAATAGCAAGCAACAGAATCAATCGGCGTCGCCCTCTCCCCAACCAAAACACCGGGCCGAATCTCCTTCATCCACATTTCAGGTGGCAATTGAGCTTCGTGAAAACGACGTATGTTGTCAGCGGAATACTCCAGCGTTTCAACCATAGCCTTATCGATTTTATCGAAAGCGCTATCAATATCGGCTTTGGTAGCGGCGATTGAACCAGCCGTTAAAGAACTTGCTCCGTCGAATTCTCTGCCAAATCGGGCCAGCGCTTCGTCACCCTCTTCGCGGACGGCTTCAATGATGGGGTCAACACCTGCAAGAAAACTATCCAAGTCGTCTTCTGCCCGGCTCAGCAGGCTCTCGTACTCATGAGACGAAAGCTTTGCGAGTTCGTGAAGAGCAACCTCGGGATATTGACGAATCGACATAATGGGCCATTGGATGATGAAAACTGGTGGCTGTTTAAATTCAGCCTAGATACCCGCTGCGCAGAACCTGTTACGCAGTCGGATTCAGCCTCTAAGTATACCTTTTACGGCACTGGCCCCATAGAGACACCCCACTCTGTTCAAACAAAGCTCTGTAGACACAAATTCACAGCAAATCAGCATGCTAATATCCAGTCAAATTGATGCTAAATCTGCAGGTTTATCCGCCGGCGGCTTTAACCAACGCTCTCAGGTCACTCGTGCAAAACACTTCACAATCAGCGGTCTCAGCTGACGCTTCCATACAACACACCGGAAGCTACTACGCCGCGTCAGCCAACCCAGCTCCCGAGCGGGAATCGCTTCAAGGAGCCATCGACGCTGACGTATGCGTTATTGGAGGTGGCTTCAGCGGTCTTTCAGCAGCCCTCCACCTGACCGCCCAAGGCCGACACGTCACACTAATTGAAGGTGCCCGCATCGGTTGGGGTGCGTCTGGTCGCAACGGTGGCCAGCTCATCCACGGTTTGAACGCAAGCCTTGAAACTGTAGGAAAACGATACGGTCAGGAAACAGCAAATTTTATCGGTGGCTTGGTGCAGGAAGGCGCTGGCGTCATTCGGCAATTTGTTCAGGAACACTCTATTTCCTGTGACATTAAGCAGCGCAGTATTTTCGCAGCCTTTAACGCCCGTCAAATGAAGGAACTGGAAGCCAAGCAAATTTTGTGGCGCAAGCACGGCATGGATGATCACGAGATGCTGGATAAAAACAGCATTCGAGACCACATTGGAACGGACGCGTATCTGGGCGGCATGCTCGACCATTCAGGCGGTCATATCCATCCACTGAATCTTGCGCTTGGCGAAGCGGCTGCGCTGGAAAAGCAAGGCGGCAAAATTTACGAGCAATCCAGAGTCACGCGTGTGGACTCCATTGAGACAAAGCCTGTGGTTATCACCGATCACGGAGAGGTCCGCTGCAAGACACTCGTTGTCTGTGGAAACGCTTATTTAGGAAAAAGCATTCCCATTCTCGAGCCGCGAGTAATGCCGGTTTCCACGCAAGTCATGGCAACAGAGCCATTGTCCGATGAACAGGCACAATCACTCTTACCCAGTGATAGTTCTGTTGAAGACGTTCGCTACATTCTCGATTACTACCGCTTGTCTGCCGATAAAAGACTGCTATGGGGTGGCGGCACCGTTTACGGTGGCAGCGAACCATCTGACATCATTGCCAAGTTGCGACCGAACATGGAAAAAATATTTCCAGAGCTTGCCGGCGTAAAAATATCTCACGCCTGGAGCGGCAACTTCGCACTGACATTTACCCGAGTACCTCTTCTCGGGAAACTGGGTCCAGACACTTACTACGCGATGGGCTACAGTGGACATGGAGTCACCGGCACACACTTGTTCGGTAAATTACTCTCAGAAGCTGTTGGTGGAGATCCATCTCGTTTTGACAAATTTGCAGCGTTACCCTGGTATCCATTCCCTGGTGGCCAGAGATTTCGTGCCCCCTACTCCACCGTCGGCTCTTGGTGGTATGGCATGAGAGATAAACTGGGTATTTAAACCGCTATGAATACAATTGCTGATACAAACAATCAAAACGTTCGACTCGGCGTACTTCAAGCGGGTCGCGTGCCACCAGAAATGGCTGACGAGCATCTGGATTACGACCAGTTGTTTGTGCGTTTGCTAGGCGAAGATTCTTTTGAGTATCACCACTGGGCCGTTCTCGATGGATTCATGCCAGACAGCATTGACGATGCAGACGCCTGGCTTATCACCGGCTCTCGTTTCGGCGCCTATGAAGACTTGCCGTGGATACCACCGCTAGAAGATTTCATCAGAGAAGTTTATGCCAGCGAAAAACCGATGGTGGGCATTTGTTTCGGGCATCAAGTTATCGCACAGGCACTGGGTGGGAAAGTCGAAAAATTTAACGGTGGCTGGTCGGTTGGTCGAGTGGAATACAACTTGGATGAATCGGTTTGGGGCAGTGCGAATCACAAAACAACTGACCAAACAGCGCTATTAGCATTTCATCAAGACCAAGTCGTTGTAGCACCCGACTCTGCCAAAACAGTTGGCAGCACTGACTTTTGCGAGCACGCGGCACTACTGTACGGAAACCAGATGCTCACCATCCAACCACACCCGGAATTTTATTCAGAATTCATTGGCGGCTTACTTGAAGCCAGACGGAATATCTTGCCCGAAGACATTCGAGAAGGTGCAGCAGAAACGTTGCACCAACCTATTGTCCGGGAACCCATCGCTGACACGTTGCGAAACTTTTTAAAACGAGAAAACGTGTAACTCACATTAACGATCTATTAACACCCAACAAACAGTGCGAAACCTATGAGTACAAACTCGAAGTGGATGGAGCAACTTCCCGAAGCCTTCCACACATGGCTAAACGGCAGGCGTGTTGACGACGTAGAGTGCGTGATTGCAGATATTGCAGGAACCTCGCGAGGCAAGGCAATGCCTGCGCGAAAGTTCGCTCGTGCCGATGCCATGTACTTACCCACCTCTATTTTTTATCAAACTATTACCGGTGAATACGTTGATCTTGAAGACATGGAAGATCAATGGACCGAATCGGATTTGGTATTAACGCCCGATTTTTCCGCAGCCACAGCTGTTCCCTGGTCTGACGATGTCACACTTCAAGTTGTTCATGACATATCGCATCAAGACGGCACACCAGTAGGCATGGCACCACGCAATGTTCTCAAACGTGTTGTCAGTGAATATCTAAAACACGGCTGGCGTCCTGTTGTCGCACCAGAGTTAGAGTTTTACTTAACCAAACCGAACATTGACCCTAACCTGCCGGTCGAACCACCCATTGGCAGAACAGGCCGACAAGGCATTGCAAAGCAAGCTTATTCAATGAGCGCCGTTGAAGAGTACGGCCCTGTTATTGATGACATCTATGACTTTGCCGACGCTCAAGGGTTTGAAATTGACACCATCATTCAAGAAGGTGGTGCCGGACAAATTGAAATAAATTTGCAACATGGCGATCCGGTACATCTGGCAGATCAAGTGTTCTTTTACAAAAGGCTGATACGTGAGGCCGCGCTTCGCAATAATTGCTTCGCAACCTTTATGGCCAAGCCGATGGAAGAGCAACCCGGTAGCGCCATGCATATCCATCAAAGCGTCATCAATACGTCCGATGGTAAAAACATATTCAATACTGACGATAACCAACCTACCGAACTGTTCTATGGATTCCTCGGTGGCCAGCAAGCACTGATTCCAGACATCCTGTGCATACTTGCCCCGTATGTAAATTCCTATCGACGCTTCCGTCGCGATGACTCTGCACCTATAAACTTGGAATGGGGCACTGACAACAGAACAACCGGCATTCGTGTTCCCCTCTCAAGCCCACAAAGCCGACGTATTGAAAACCGTGTGGTCGGTATGGATTGCAATCCGTACTTGGCTATTGCAGCAAGCCTTGCATGTGGACTCATCGGTATGCGCAATAAGATGCAACCCCGCGCAGCCGTGACCAGTGACGCCTACTCACTGCCGCACGACCTACCTATCGATTTAACAAGAGCATTGGAGTTGTTTGACGAGAACCCGGAAATAAACGAGCTTCTGGGCAAAGACTTTTGCTCTTTATACAGCGCGATTAAGCACCAGGAGTCGGATGCATTTCTACAAGTCATTAGCCCCTGGGAACGCGAACACTTGTTGTTAAACGTATAAAACAAATACAGCATTGATGCCTTTATGAAGCTGCTACACGCTAACGATAAGCGCGGCCAACACGCGGCATCTTGGTATGAAGCTACCTGTGCAACGCCAACCCGCCCTACGTTAGAAACCGAGATCACGCACGACGTGTGCGTCATTGGAGCAGGCTTTACAGGACTGTCTGCAGCCTTAGAGCTGGCAAAGAACGGTACATCCGTGGCCGTACTTGATGCTCATCGAGTCGGTTGGGGTGCGTCCGGTCGCAATGGCGGACAACTGGGCAGTGGGTTCAACCAGGATCAGCGATCACTTCAAGAGTCCCTGGGCTTGGAGAATGCGCGAACGCTTTGGCGCTTTAGTGAAGAGGCTAAACAATTTGTTCATGATTTATCTGCCGAGCATCATTTCGACGTCGAGTACAAACCCGGCATTGTCAGCGCATTACACAAGGCAAAATTTCTCCCGCATTTGCAGGAGTATTGCCAGTTTATGCAAAAGGAATATCACTACGATGCCTTAGAAGCTCTAGACCGAAACGCATTGAATGAAAGGGTTCGTAGTGATGATTATCACGGCGGTGCCATTGATCATGGAGCTGGCCACATTCACCCACTGAAATTCGCCCTCGGCATGGCATCGGCAGCTGAGAAATCTGGCGCCAGCATTTTTGAAATGAGCGAAGTTATTCGCATTGAGCCATTGCAACAGTCTTCCGGTTACCGGGTGGTGACCAGTCAAGGTAGCGTGCTGTGCGAGAAAATCGTTCTGGCTACCAACGGGTACCTCGACGATTTAAAACCCGAAGTTAATCGGTGGATTATGCCCATCAATAATTTCATTGTTGTAACAGAGCCACTCGGCGACTTGGCAACGCAGCTTCTCCCCAAAGACAATGCCATTGCAGATTCCCGCTTTGTTGTTAATTACTACCGTCGCGTAGACAACGACAGATTGCTGTTTGGTGGTGGAGAAAATTACTCTTATCGTTTTCCAGATTCCATAGACGGCATTGTCAGGAAGGCCATGCTCGGTATTTTTCCGGAACTTGAACAAGCAAAAATTGACTATGCGTGGGGAGGAACACTGGCCATTACCCGAAGCCGTCTTCCTTATGCCAGCGAGCTTTCAAAAGGTGTTTACACCGCGGGCGGTTTCTCCGGTCACGGTGTTGCATTAGCAGGTTTCTACGGCCGGTCGATAGCGAAACATATCCAAGGTGATACCGAGTCGTTTGACCTGCTGAGCACACTACCCACAAAGCCATTTCCAGGAGGAGCAGCCTTGCGCCCTGCTCTATTGGCCGTGGCAATGACCGGATATTCCTGGCTGGACAAGATTTAGCTCATGTCGCAATTTCCGGTTTTCCCACCGGCTGACGTGCGATATATGTCGTGAATATTACCCATTTGGCTCAATATTCCCAATGATTTGTGACCAACGACCCCAAACATGCCCTTCTAGGGGCTAGAATGCGCGGACGGATGTACTCTTACGGAAAAGCCAGTGATTGCAAAAACTGATCTGTTCATACTAGTTGTATCTGCTTCTTTGCTAGCTGCGGGTATCTACCGCTGGCAAAACAACATGGCTGCAATGGCCAGCAATGCGCAACAAGCGCGTGCGGCATCCGTACAAGCGCCCACTGTTAATCAGGGCGGCACGTCAGTTGTCAGCGCCATCGCCAACAACAACTCGGTGACTCGCACTACCATCACATCCGTTACCGGTGTGCAGACATCTACCGTTAACAATTCAGTCACAACCCCGCAAGTGGTAGCAAGCAACTCTAATAACTCTGCCGCCTCTGTTATCGTCGATCCAGTCGTCAGTGCACCCAGCACTACCGAAACGCGTGCGTTATACGGCACCTATACCGTGGTCTCCGGTGACTACTTGTCGAAAATCGCACAACGCTACGGGACTACCGTTAGAACCTTGCAAGACATCAACGGCATCAGTGGTTCGCGAATCGACGTCGGCCAGAAAATCCAATACCCCCTTCCCGCAAATTAACAAAACACTTTTATGGCAACACGGGCATTCGGTAATTTATTCGCTGGAAAAACAGTTGTCATAACAGGCGCCGGAAACGGCATTGGAAAAGCCGCAGCTCTCGCCTTTCACGAAGCTGGTGCATCAGTCATCGCTCATCTAGGCCGTAGCGACACCCACAAGGGCGATTTTCCTGCGGACATTGTCACCTGGACAGGCGACTTTACTGCTCCCGAGCAACAGCAGGCATTCGTTGATTTCATAAAATCGGCGACGCAACACATCGATGTACTGGTCAACAATGCCGGTACGATGTTCGGTCGATTCCCTGCTGACCAGATTACCGACACTCAGTACGACAACATTGTCGAATTAAATCAACATGCCGTCGTCAGAATCACTCGTGGCTTACTGCCCGAATTAAAACGAGCACCTGAGTCTTCCATCGTCAATACCGTGTCCATATCAGCGTCAACGGGAGGCAGCCCGGGCTCAGCTGTTTACTCTGCAAGCAAAGCCTTTGTCAGCACATATTCCAGAGGACTCGCAAGAGAGCTGGCGCCCGATGGAATTCGCGTTAACGCGGTATCACCCGGTGTTATTGATACCGATTTCCACAGCCGCTATTCAAGCAAAGAGAAATTGGAAGCCACCCGCAAACAAGTGCCTTTACAAAGACTGGGCACCGCCGAAGACTGCGCACCCACATTCCTGTTTTTAGCGTCTTCTGCATTGTCCGGGTATATCACAGGACAAGTGATTGAGATTAATGGTGGGCAGCGCTAGGGAATCAATGTTCCAAAGCAACTGAACACTAAGGTGAGCTTAATTGTTGAATGCCGACTGTAGTTCGTCGACATCGTTCTCGTTAAGTAATTTCACCCGCTTATCCATTGCTTCAATCGTTAAACGGGCTGCCGCTTCAAGTTCTTCCATCGCATAGACGGCCGAACGCAGCGATTTACCGGCCACCACTGGCCCATGGCTAGCAAGGACAACTGCCTTACGCTGACCACGTAATGATCGAACCGCATCTCCCATTGCCCCGTCTCCAGGTTTAAAGTATGGAAGTAGCTTTACCCTGCCCAACTTCATTATTGAATATGGGGTTATCGGCGGAATCATATTATCCGGGTCCGTCTCCGGGAGCATAGAAAGAAGAACGCTATAGTGAGAATGAAGATGAACCACCGCGCCGACATCAGCATCTGACGATTCATAGAAGGCAGTGTGTAAGCACATTTCTTTCGTGGGAGGATCTCCATCGACCAGACGGCCCTGACTATCAATTAGGGATAAACGAGCAGGATCCAAAAAACCAAAGCTTGAATTTGTTGGTGAAACTATAAGCCCACCATCGGAGCATCTAACCGACAAGTTTCCTGTAGAGCCGTGAGTAAGACCTCGATCGTATAAGCTCTTAGCCAATAGACATATCTCTTCACGCAACGCAGTCTCACTCATCCTAGGGCTTCCACTGCATCTTGAAAAAAGTGCCTATGCCCAAAGTTGCCGGACTTCAACGCCAATGCTAGCTCGCGGTTCACAACTTTAAGTGAAGGTACGCCCGGTGCAATCTCAGAACCAACCTCCATAGCATCGATTTCCAATGCATGGACCACCGCACCCGAAGTCTCTCCTCCCGCTGTCACAATTTTACTAAAGCCTTCTAGTGCAAGTAACCGAGCCAGATTTCCGAAAAATGACTCAATCTGATTTGCGATGGATTCAGCACCATACTTTTCTTGAGATAATTTAACGACGCACGGATCAGCAGACGTATAAACAAGGGGAGTTTGATCCTGATCGAGAATCCAATCCACAACCTCTTGAAGAATCGTCTGCTCGTTGTGAATCTTATCTGCACTAAGCTCTAACCAAGGGTGACCTTTTTTATACTCTTCAATTTGTGCCCGAGTTGCTTCAGAACATGAACCAGACAAAATGACACCTCTGCCCTTCACACCACGCCACGTGCCTAGGCTGCCATTTAGTTTCCCTAAACCTCTGTAAATTTCCGGCAAACCGAGAGCAAGACCAGAGCTACCGGTTAAGAGCTTGGAGCACGCCATGGATTTACTCAGATGTATTAAATCGTCGTCATGGATGGCATCAGCAATGAAATATCCCGGGCCCTCATCTCTTAAAAATTGTGAAATAGTCTCTACACCGTTCGAAACAATCCCATAAGGCACGTGTTTGATCGGAGTGCTTGTTTGGGAACTAAGCCATCGTCTTAGATCGGAATCTGTCATGGGTGTCAAAGGATGATTCTTCATACTGCTTTCATGTAGTGGAGAATCGTTTACGAAAAGTTGCCCTTGATACACGGTCCTGCCGGCAGCTGGAAATGCCGGTGAAAAAAGTACCTGTGATTCATCGAGCAAGCCAGCCAATGCATCGGCAACAGGTCCAATATTGCCCTCTTTAGTGGAATCAAATGTAGAGCAGTATTTAAAGTAGAGCTGCTCACACCCCTGATCCAGTAACCAACGCGCAGCCTTCAAAGATTCTTCAACAGCTTCATTAGCTGGCACGGTCCTAGTCTTGAGCGATACGATTCCAGCGTCAACAGATTCAGGCGCAGTCAGTTTCGGAACACCACTGTAAAGTGCACTCTGCATCCCACCATTCGTTAGAGTATTGGCAATATCGCTGGCACCGGTAAAGTCATCGGCAATGCACCCCAAAATCATGCTATTGCTCACTCACTAGTTGATAGGATTTTACCGTCTTTACTACAATCAGCTCAGCTACACACTTATCGTAGTGTTTGAAGTGGTCTGTATTCAGATGCGAGGTGAAAGCATCACGAGATTCATAAATTTCATACAAAAAAACTTCATTGTTCTCATCACTACTGCATACATCAAACG
Source organism: Granulosicoccus sp. (assembly GCA_020627685.1). Classification (GTDB taxonomy): domain Bacteria; phylum Pseudomonadota; class Gammaproteobacteria; order Granulosicoccales; family Granulosicoccaceae; genus Granulosicoccus. The sequence goes on from JAHDGK010000036.1 coordinate 26,252, forward strand.
TATGACAATCGATTTCACGACTTAAAGACTCACGAGCATTTTTAAGTGTCGCATTTAAAAAGGCATTCTTGTGCTCAGGAATTACGGTAAACGAGACGCAAACAACGTACATTAATTGGTTTCTCCAGTACTTATTTGACAGCGGCAAAGTTAAAAGAAGTGCTTGATAAACGATCGCTATTGCAGCGGACAGCTGTCGACAACACCTTTATCCAACCTGCGAACAAAAGACGCATAGGTTTCTGGGAAGTAATCCAAGACTAAGGGATCATGCCCGGGTACTATCAGAGTAGCGTGCGTACACAAATTTCGGATTCTAGAAAACCCTGCCAGCATATCCTCCGCATCTACAACAATCGGAAATAGCTTGTTTTCAAGATAGTTTTCGTAATAGTGGCTTGCATCGGATGCCAACACCAACCAACCCGAATCGGTAAACACCCTGACGACTTGCAATCCTCGGGAGTGACCACCAACTAGATGCACACTCACTCCGCTGGTGACTGTTGAGTCGCCTGTATGAAAAACTAATTTATCGGAATACAGCTTATCAATAGCCGAATGAATATGGTTATTCGAATAGGGCATTCTAAGTACTTGATGACACATGCAAGGGCCTGTGGCATAGGTCATTTCGGCTTGTTGCAAGTGCACTGTTGCATTAGGAAAAAGATGTAACCCACCGGCATGGTCATAATGCAGGTGCGTGCAAATGATGCTTTTTACCTGCTCAGGGTGGATACTCAATGGTGCTAGCGCTTCAACAGGACTTAAACGGATAGGCCGCCCCCGTTTCTTAGCCTCTTCATGATCATAGCCCGTATCAACCAAAATAACGTCGGTGCCCTGTTTTAAAACCCAAATGTAGTATTCCATTTGATGCGCACTGCTACTGTGATCATCAAACAAAAAGCTATCCGCTCGAGTTCGGCCCTGTCTTTGCGCGTAGTTAATTGCGTACACTTCCCATACATCTGTCATGACTGATCTGCCCGGCTCAAAGTAAAAAAATTACTTAACACCTCTGTACTTAAGTTAGTCTTATTTTCTGGCGAATAAACGACGTGAGCGGCGTTTGGCTCAGAATCAACAGCACATTCAACGTTAGTAAGATAGCTGCACCTGGTCTGGACACGAATACCGACAAATCGCCGTCAGCAAGAAAGAGCGAGCGCCGGAATGTTTCGTCAAACAATCCTCCGAGAATGACCCCAATAACTAAGGGTGCCACTGGGTATTGCATGGTATTCATTACGGTTACCACGAGACCAACCCCCAGCATCAAATAAAGATCATTGATTCCCCCACCGACTGAAAAGCTACCAATGGTGGTCAGAATAAGAACAATGGGAAGAAAGACTGTTTGGGGTATTTGCAGTACGAGAATAAATATTCTGGCAGTGAACAAGCCCATTAGCACCATCGTAAAAGACGCTAGTACCAAGATAGCAACAACATGCAAAACGAACGACGGATCTATTGTGGGTCCTGGTATTACGTTGTTAACTTTGAGTGCGCCCAACAGTGCGGCTGCTGGAGGAGAACCCGGGATTCCGAGCACAAGCAGTGGAATAAGCGCACCACCTATTGCTGCATTGTTTGCAGCTTCAGCACACACCAACCCGTTCAATGACCCTTTTCCAAACTGATCTCCATCTTTAGAAATACTCTTTCCAACTCCATAACTCACCCATCCTGCGACATCCTCGCCCACACCCGGAAGCGCACCTACTCCGGTGCCTATTACACCGGAACGAGCGATTAACCCCATACGACTGAACAAGGCTCCCATGCGAGGAATAATACGACCAACTGGAAGTGGCTTTTGCTTGCTCAAATTTGACCTCATACCGTCGAGTATTTGAGGGATAGCAAAAGCACCCATTAAGACGGGTACTACTTGAAAGCCTGATAACAGATAGGACCAGTCAAACGTGTAACGATCCTCAGACAGTATGGGATCCATCCCCACCATGGCCATCGCCAATCCGATCAGCCCGGAAATCCAACCCTTTAATGGAAGGTCGGGGCTCATCAGCGTGCCGGATAGAAGAACTCCGAACAACGCCAACATGGCTTTCTCTGGAGAAGCAATGTTCTTAGATACCAGTAATAGCAAACCCACGAATGCCAGAAGAAATACCGTTCCAATCAATGTACCGATGAAGCTGGCAGTTGTTGTTAGGCCCAGCGCCTCACCACCGCGCCCACTTTTTGCCAGAGGGTGTCCATCCATTGCAGTTGCCGCGCTGGCAGCGGTCCCGGGAATATTGAGTAATATGGCTGGATAGCTGCCGCCATAAATTGCACCAACATACGCGCCAATCAATGCAATCATTGACTGTTCAAGCGGAAATTTGTTGCTGAAGAATCCCGTTAGGATGGTAACCGCAAGCGTTGCCGTTAGACCTGGTAACGCTCCGAAGACAATACCAAGAAACACAGATACAGAAATATAGGCATACGTTACAGGGTCACTTGCTAAGTAGACCAAGGCCTCAAGAAAGCCGGTTAATTGGGTGCTTAAAAATTCCACTATGCTCTCCACAGCGGAACAAGATTCACATAGTAGAAATACTCAATGTAGGAGAAGAACAGCCCTCCTCGATTGGGTACGTTTTGCCGGAATCCAAACGCCATTGAACACACAAGTAGTAGCGGTACCGACATCGAGAGGATTATGAGTATCAGAGTACTCTTGATTTTTTTTCGTTCTCTAATCGCGGTAATCAGCAAACACACACACGATACAGCCCAAAATAGTAAAGTGACATAGTCATCATCGTGCGGCTTCCCCCACTCTTTTCGGGGGAAGTGTACTAACAACGCATAAGCACCAGCGGCAGCGACGAACAACGCAGCAATAATGGATCGAATAGGAGTACTTCGATGAAATCCGTAAATGAGTGCACAAAAGAGCAATGCACTAGCGATGGTGAAATCCACACGCGGTACTAGTGCGAATATATAAAAAAACAGCATGCTTGACAGGCTTATTAATCGCAACGCTTCGAAACGATTAACATTCAGCCCTTTTGACGCCAACGCATACTTTGCGCCCCCATCTCGAATTGAAATAAATAGCAGCGCGAATGAAAGTAGCAACAATGCTCCAAACAGTCCGTAAGGCACCAACGCCGCTGAGTTATACCAATCCCCTCCCCTGACACTTTCATTATCAGATACAAAAAACGGTATATCTGTCGTTTTAAAGAGAAAAAACAGGGAAAGAGCAATAAGTACCAAAGAGGCCCAGAAATCTCTGGCTCGAAGAACTAATTTGTCAGACATATTTAAGCCAACCCGCTTGAATTAAATCAAGTGCGTTGCATTCACTGCTTTAAAAGACTTCATGTGAATACAACGCACTACGACTTACAATCGATTAAGGTTTTTCGATGTTAAGTGAGGCAGGATCAACCTTTGCAACACCAAGATCGTTTAGTGTCCAGGCAAAGGTGCTTTCCAGATTGGAAAAAAGTGCGCTCGCTTCATCGCCAGACTGACCACCAATGTCATAGAAATTAGCAGTGGCCCACTCTGACACAACCGTTGAAGCCATCGCTTTCTCAAAGGCTGTTGTGATCGCTGCTTTTACATCATCAGACGCAGATGCATGCACAGCAAATCCAATCGCCTGCTTCAATGGAAGATACGCATCAAGACCTTCATAGATGCCAAATGCCGAAGGTATCGTTTTTCCATCAAAGACCACGTCATCTGGTGTTAGCATTGCCAGTGGCTTGAGCAAACCTCCCTGTAGCAATGGAGCCTGCTCCGCTAGTGAAGTTACGACAAGCTGAACCTCACCGGCAATAGCGGCTTCCTGACCAGGAGCTGACCCTTTGTAAGGTACAAATTTGAACGTAGCATCTGCCCCTTTTTCTATAGCCAGTAAGTTCAGGTGGTGTATAGATCCTGAGCCAGACGCTGCGGCTGGAATACTGCCGGGTTCTTTATTCGCAGCATCGACGAGTTCTTCCAGCGTGTTATACGGACTATTGGCTGGAACTGATATTAGATCGGGTGAACCGCCCACAATGAAGGGATGCCAGAATTCAAACTTTTTATCCCAACCACCCTGAACAGCGGCCGTGACGTTGGATTCGGACAGCCCTACAAGAGTGTAACCATCATCGGGCTGGTTCATGGCGTAGACCATACCGTTAGACCCCGCTACGCCGCCCGTCTTATTGATGACATTTATGGAAACGGGTAAATGGGTCTCCATTTCTGACATGATCATGCGATTGATACTGTCGGTACCGCCACCTGCCCCCCAGACAACAACCGTAGTGATATCCCTGAATGGATAATCTTGGGCAAAAGCTACCCCTGAAATGCTTGCACCAGCGACGCTGACACCAAACAAAGCCGCGCCAAGCACTTTTTTTAAACCTGTGATTTGCATAATTCCTCCAACTTCGTGATTGCAATTATTTGCGGATTTGTTAATGTATTCATTAACTGATCAGTTGTCAACAGCATCTTTTTCGCATTTAGCATTCACACAACGAGACATATGAAAAGCAATTCGGATTTGAAAAAGCAGCTTTCAATAGCTGTTTTCAACGGTGACGGGATAGGACCGGAGATCATGGCCCCTACTCTGAAAATCCTAGATTCCATGCAACAGTCCAATGCGGACTATCAACTACATTTCGAAGAACTACCTGCCGGCGCCCAACTCTATGCTGATACCGGTGAATCGTTTCCTGATTATTCAATGGACGCTGCAAGAAAAGCCGATGCGATACTACTTTCGGCCATGGGCTTACCGTCTGTCAGATATGACGATGGAACTGAAATTTCACCTCAGATAGATTTACGAATTGCTCTCGAGTTGTTTGCAGGCGTTCGTCCAGTACGCATAAACAACAGTCGTTGCTCACCGTTGTCGTTAACAGAGCCAGTCGATTTTGTACTGATACGAGAGAGTACCGAAGGCCTGTTTCACTCTCGCGGAATTGGCCAAGTCTCACAAAACGAAGCCACGGAGACCTTAAAAATCACTAGGGATACAAGTGAGAAGCTGTTTAAATTTGCATTCGAACTAGCGACACAAAGAAAATTAAATGGTGACAGCCAAGGCAGAGTAACTTGCGTAGACAAAGCAAACGTATTTAGAGCGTTTGCCTTTTTTAGGGAAATATTTGACCAAGAAGCGCGTTCACACACGTTGATAGAAAGCAATCATGCCTATGTTGATGCGGTAGCGTTGTGGATGGTACAACAGCCAACAATGTTTGATGTCCTAGTCACTGAAAACATGTTTGGCGACATTTTGTCCGACCTTGGTGCAGGACTAATGGGCGGACTCGGACTTGCGCCTTCTGCAGACATTGGTGAACAACATGCAGTGTTCCAACCCTGTCATGGCTCAGCTCCAGACATTGCTGGACAAAATTTAGCCAATCCGTTTGCGATGATACTGTCTGCAGCCATGATGCTAGATTGGTTGGGTAATCGTCACGAAATCGGCTCCATGCGCGACGATGGGAACCGACTAAGAAACGCTGTTTACAAATGTGTTCAAGATAAGAATTCATCAACCCGGGACATTGGCGGGTGCGCATCGACTGAGGAGGCGGCCAAGGCTGTTAACGAAGCACTGAGGCTGCAAGATTAATGAAAAAGTCGCTTACCGTTGCGTGTCTTGGAGCGGGATTTTTCAGTCAGTATCACTACGAAGCATGGCAAAGAAATCCGCGCTGTAAACTTGTAGGGTCAGCGGACGTGCGCATCGCACAAGCCAAGCGTAGCAACGCTTTGAAAGCATTCTCATCTCTAGAGAAGATGCTGGATGATGTCAGACCTGACATTCTTGACATCATCACGCCGCCCACCACGCATTTCAAAGCAATTAAGACGGCTGCTCAACGCCCCATTAAAGCGATCATCTGTCAAAAGCCCTTCTGCACTAGTATCGATGAGGCTAAATCTGCTATGGAATTTGCGGCGGCGACCGGGATTTCGCTCATCATTCACGAGAACTTCAGATTCCAACCGTGGTTCCGCAAGATGAAGCAGGCACTTAACGAAAAGCTCATTGGCGACGCATTACAATTTAGCTTTCGCCTACGCACCGGCGACGGACAGGGAGCAGATGCATATCTAGCACGCCAACCCTACTTCAGAACGATGCCGCGATTTCTAGTGCACGAAACAGGAGTGCACTACATTGATACCTTTAGATACTTGTTCGGCCCTATTCGAAGCGTTTATGCGGATCTGAGAACTTTGAATACCCACTTACAGGGAGAGGACGCAGGCTATATCATTTTTGAGCATGTAAGCGGTTTCCGCAGCGTTCTGGATGGGAACAGACACCTTGACCACAAGACGGAAAATACAAGACTTACCTTCGGCGAAGCCTTGTTGGAAGGTACTGATGGCGTATTAACACTGGAAGGAGACGGCACAATCTACCATCGAGAGTTTGGCAGAACTAAACAATCAGTTTTGATGGCAGCAAAGGACTGGGGCGGGTTCTCGGGGGACTGTGTGTACGCCCTACAGGATCACGTAGTGTCAGCCCTACTCGATAACTCAGCACTTGAGAATACAGCCACCGACTATTTGCCAGTGCTTAATATGGTTGATACGATCTACAGGTCCGCGACCTGCGGAAAAAGGCTAGAGATTCCGGAATGCGAGCGTTAGCAAAAGAACAAAAAAATCAATCTTCCGCACTCATCGCGAAAGACCAAATTAAGCAATTGATCTTTTCCGGAGAGCTGCTCGCCGATTCCAACTATCTTGAAACAGAACTGGCCGATCGCCTAGGCATGTCTCGCACACCCGTACGTCAGGCAACACTCATGCTAGAGGCACAAGGGCTGCTTGAAGTTCAGCCACGTAAGGGCGTAAGGATAAATTCCATTTCCATCAAGGATATGGAGGACATCTATGAAATCCTTACAGAATTGGAATGTCTTGCCGCAAGACGAGCCGCTCAGGCAGATCTGAAAAAAACGGATCTAAAACTTCTATTGGATGCCATAAACGCCATGGAAACAGCGCTCGCTTCAGAGGATAGAGAAGCCTGGGCAATGGCTGACGAGGCGTTTCATACAGAGCTGGTTCGCCTAGGTGGAAATCGTCGTATAGAAAGCATGGTTAGCAATGTAAACGATCAAGTTAGACGCGCCAGAGCCTTCACATTGAATATGCGTCCCTTACCCACAAAATCTAACAAGGATCATAAAAAACTCTATACATCCATCTTAAAAGGGAATGCAGAAGCTGCTCACGACACCCATCGAAAACATCGTAAAAACGCCAGCGAATTACTGATCTCTTTACTCAAAAACGCCGGAATGAAGCGAGTCTGAATGCGAGGCTGCGACAAGAGATTCTGCTTGGCTTAGTCCGGATGCCTCCACTCCTTAGATTTTCCATACCCAATAGAATTCCACGGACTAGGCTTGATCCCCCAGTGGGCAACCTTGGCCTGTGCCGAGATAACCAATCGATTTACTCGCGTCTTAATCATTGGAATAGCCGCTAAATGAAAACCACCAACGGGCGCCGCGACAAAGGGTAAAAATGGATTACGCCTGAGCGATGCGTAGATTTCAATTCGCGTTGTGTTTTTCGAACTTGCACAACGCGCATGAAAACCCTGAGTATTCGCAACAACCAATGTATTAGCTTTTACTACCATCTTGGTGGGCTGCGGATACCCCAATTCGGCCAGCTCATTGGGAGACACTCGCATTGAACCTCGTCGGGAATACTTATTCTCAACCGAATCGATAGACGTGGAAATTGATTTTTCCCAGGCCAGTCTCTCTTTGGTCATTTTGTGCGAACCACGGACGTAGCAAAACGGGCCGTCGTCCTCTTCAACATCATTCAAGAATAACCAAGCCTTTGCGGTTGCGTGGAAGGTATCACTATGAAGATCGCTCTGCGGATCCTGATCTCCACTTGCCTTGGCAAGTACAGTTTGCAATGTCACCAGCGGCTGCCCAGCATGCGATGCTACATAGCGAACCAAGTTAAGCATGCTTTCGTTTTCACGTGCTGCATGAACGGCTGGCCGAGTTTCTAGGTCAACATCATCGATCATAGAACGACGGGTTGTCGTTGCCCCCTGATACATATCGACGCGATCAAAATCTGTTTGATCGATATCATGCAACAGGTTTTGAAAATGTTCATCATCCAGGAAATTCTCAATGCACACGAATCCGTCTTGATCGTAGGCTTCAGCCAGATGATCAGGCACCAATGGTCTCAAGCGACGCCTTCGCATACTTGCCATATGCATAGCGAGCTTTACGCGAATAATATGTAAGTTATGTCTATTGAGAAACCGGCTGCCTAAAAGCGCATTTTTCTCAAATGATTTCGCACCACTAAACAACTGCACAAAATGCAGCGGAAACATGAGAACGTTTGCTAGAAAAGAAACAGATGATTTCGCTAACTGCATGACCACTCCTTTGAATTCACTGACGCGACGTAACACCAGTAGATAAGGTGGTAGCAGCAGTTTGCATACCACCTGTGGTCACTTTTTTAGTGGTTCCATTACCGTTTTTTAAGGCAGGTTACATGGGCTGGATACCCCAGACGCGCGAGATCAGCGCGTAACGCTATTGATCACCCCATCAAGGAAAAGCAGCCGTTCGTTATCAGTGCCGTAACCAATCAACCCCGTCGTAGCGACCGTCATGGCGTTAAGGTCGAAAATCATAGTGATGAAATCCGGGCGAGCTGCCTGAATCCAGGACATCAGAAAAATATTCGGGCTTATTTCGCGAGCAGAGTATGGGATTTCGCTGTCGCTATTACCCTTTCTAGCACCGGCGATCCACTCGTACTCTCCCAGCCCCGCAGCATACGATACGACCATACGGGCCTCTGAGTTGTTGTATGTCCAGTCAATGGATATCCCGTCTAAACTGTGATCACCCGTCCCTGCCTGACCCCAAACGGTGGTACTTGCTAGCAGTAGTAAAATGGCTGACGTTATACGCCGCAGGGTTACAATCTTTGCTTTCGCTAAGAAACTGATTATTCTAGTGTGCATGGTGATTCTCCCGTCTTGTCATATTATTGGATGGCGCCAGAACCATTATCACCATTGATGACCACCCGACTAGACGGTTTTGATCGATTAATGAATTCGATCAGATCGGTGAAAGAATACTTAAATAGCCATGAATAACAACGAACAATGGAGCCCGGAATCAACAGCCGGCATCATCGAACACATGAATGAGGATCATGCAGACGCCGTAGGTCTATACCTCCAGGCGTTCGGTAATGTGCAAGCAGAGTACTCACAGGTTCAGATGACGGGTATGGACGAAACTGGAATAACACTGAGCTATCAGTCTTCCGAAGGTGTGCAAACGTGCAAAATCCTATTTGCAGATGCTGATGTTAATAGCCCCCTAACCGACATCTCAGAGTCTCGCGCAGCGCTAGTGGCTTTGGTTGGCAATGCTCGAAAGAAACTGGGCGTTCAATAAAACTTTCACCGAGTTGCTAGCTCAAGATTTAGAAGCTTGAGCTAGCAATGGCTAGCACTAGGCAGCAGTCAGGCTTGTTCCCAAGTCGGAAACGGGTCATGCAGTGTTGCCCAATACGCTTTACCGCGTAGCATTTCTTCTTCGCTCAACAGACAATCATCTAGCGCGTGAGTCATTTCCTCTTGGTTCAATCCTTGACCAATGAACACTAACTCCTGACGCATATCGCCGAAAGGTTCTACCCATTGCTTTTCAATGGTGGCTAAGTATTCTTCGTCGCTTGGCCAGTTTTCTTTCGGGACCGATTTCCAAAACATACCGGCAAAACCATATCGAGCTATCCCCCCTGCTTGGCTCCACTGCCCCGCAAACTCAGGACGTGTAGCCAGCCAAAAATAGCCTTTGGACCGAATTAACTTCCCATATTTTTCAGTGTCATGTAAAAACTGATGAAATTTTTCAGGATTAAAAGGCCTACGTGCCTCATAGCTAAAACTAGCTATACCGTATTCCTCAGTTTCCGGCACGTGCTCTCCACGCATCTCCTGCAGCCAACCCGGTGCTTGTTGAGCACGTTCAAAATCGAAAAGGCCAGTGCTCAGCACATCATCTATTTTCACATTGCCTTGTGATATCGGGACAATACTCGCATTGGTGTTTAGTGTTTTCAGTATCGCGGTTAACCGCTCAATGTCGGAGGTAGTGGCTAAATCCGTTTTACTAATCAGTATGACATCGGCAAATTCCACTTGATCGACCAGCAAATCGGCAACACTACGCTCATCCTCCTCACCTAAGGATTCTCCGGTTTCTTGTAAAAATTTCGCCTCCTCGTAATCCTTTAGAAAGTTAACTGCATCCACGACAGTAACCATCGTGTCCAATCGGGCAACGTCAGATAAAGACACACCGTTTTCATCTGCAAAGGTGAAAGTTTCAGCTACTGGCAAGGGTTCTGAAATACCTGTCGACTCAATAACTAAATAGTCAAATCGCTTTTCTTCAGCAAGTTTAGTCACCTCTTGTAGGAGATCCTCACGAAGCGTGCAGCATATGCAGCCGTTACTCATTTCCACGAGCTTTTCTTCGCTACGATTAAGCGATACTTCGTTTTGCACTATGGCTGAATCAATATTGATCTCACTCATATCATTAACAATAACCGCTACCTTTTTATCCTCGCGATTATTCAATATGTGACTAAGGACAGTGGTTTTTCCGGCTCCTAAAAATCCAGAAAGCACAGTGACGGGCAGTTTCTCTAACGCATGACCTTCCATATTTTTATACCTATCGATTGGCTTCTGATAGAGCGGTTGAGATCGTCTGGGCGTTATATGCTATTAAATCCAGATAGGTACTGGCAGGCCCATTTTTCGCAGAGAGCGCCCCCGGAAACAGCTTTCCTCCGACTGTACTGCCAGTCTCGCTAGCGATCTGGCGAATGAGCCTTGGGTCAGCAACATTCTCAACAAATACAGCGGCTATATTGCTCACCCTAATTTGTTCTATTAGGTTTGCAACGTCTTTGGCGGACGCCTCGCTATCGGTACTAATGCCCTGTGGCGCGAGAAACGTCAAACCGTAGTCTCTACCAAAATACTGAAATGCATCATGGGATGTGACAACGGTACGAGCTTGCGCTGGTAACGATAAAATCATCGCTGTTATTTCAGTATCTAAAGCCGTTATCTCGGCAACATAGCTTGCGCGGTTTTCATAAAATGCTGATGCGTTTTTTGGACTAGCTTTAGCGAGTGCTGCGGTTATGTTATCTACGTAAGTAATGGCATTTCGCAAACTTAGCCAGCCGTGTGGATCAAACTCCCCATGATGATGTTCGTCTTGGTGCTCCTCACCATGCTCATCATCGTGTTGCTCGAGCGAAATAGGCTCAATGCCGTTAGTTACAACAATAGACTCACCCTCAAACTCGGCGGACTCCTCTAACCTCTCCAGCCAGCCTTCAAACCCCAGCCCATTAACAAACAGTAGACTGGCCCTCTTTAGTGCTTTCGCATCAGCAGGTGTCGGTTGATAGACATGAACATCGCCTTCCCTTCCCACCAAGGTGGTTATATCAACTGTACTACCGCCGATGCGTTGCACCATATCGCCCAGTATGGAAAAGGATGCAACTACGGGTATAGGCTCTTGCGCGTTAGCAGCCATAGGCTGAGCTACGAAAAGCAACGCTAAGAAAACTAGCATCCTTCTAGTACTTAAGTGCACAGCCGCGTGCCATCGATACATAGGTAGCAATTTCATTACGTCTTTAATCTCTGAGTTAATTTCAATGTGGGAACGTTCAAACTTCCATCGCTCTGACTGCTCGCGTCACCTGTAAGACTCCGCCACGTGGCCCAAATACGGTAGACACGACGTAACAAACACCCGCAACAAGAATGATTGTGGAGCCTGAAGGCAAACTAAAGTGATACGAAAATAGAAGACCAGCGTAGCTGGACAGAACAGCAACTAGCGATGCAACAACCATCATGCTACCTATGCGGCTTACCCAAAACTGCGCTGTCGCAGCCGGTAAGATCATGACTCCAACGGCCATAAGGGTTCCTAATGAATGAAACCCACCGACAAGATTAAGTACCAATAAGGTTAAGAATATAAAATGCGTTGCCGCACTAAAACGACCAACCGACCTTAGAAATTGTGCGTCTGCGCATTCCAGCACCAGTGGTCGAAACAACAGAGCCAACGATAATAAGGTTACAGAGGTGATACCGCACAACAGCGTCAGCGCAGCATTATCCAACGCCAGCACTGAACCAAACAGCACGTGCATCAGATCTACATTGCTACCTCTAATCGAGATTATAAGAACCCCGAGAGCCAGTGAAATCAGGTAAAACGCGGCTAAGCTTGCATCTTCACGCAACGCGGTAACCCGGGTGATGTAACCGGACAATACGGCGACAATCATGCCTGCCACCAATCCACCGAGTGTCATTGCGCCTAAAGATAAACCCGCGAACAAATATCCTATCGCCGCGCCCGGCAAGATAGCGTGCGCCATGGCGTCACCGGTAAGACTCATTCTTCGCAAAATGAGGAATACACCTAAAGGCGTGGATCCGAGTGCAACTGCCAGACAACCCAACAATGCTCGGCGCATGAAACCAAACTCCACAAATGGAGCAAAGAACAGTTCCCACATCACGCGACATGCCTGCTGCACATATCGGAGGCTCCACTACATGCCTCACACATCTGACGCGCTCGAAATTGATTTTCAGCAGTCAATACATCTTTGGTAGGACCATGTGCTACTAGTTCGCGGGCAAGCAGCAACGTTCTTGGAAAATGCAAACGCACCGCTTCAGTATCGTGCAAAACGGCCAGAATAGTTCTGCCTTCGCTGTGCCACCGCTTCACCAGTTCAATAAGGTCAGCTGTTGTCCCAGCATCTATAGCGTTAAAGGGTTCGTCCAGCAGAACAATGGGTGAGTCTTGCAATAGCAAACGCGCAAAAAGTGTTCGCTGAACCTGGCCGCCAGACAAAGATCCGATGATTCGTTTTTCGAACCCATCAAGACCCACCGCTGACAATGCCTCAGCTATACGGTTATGGTGCTTAAGCCCAACTGCACCATAAGCACCGATTTCTTTCCACAAGCCCATGGCAACCATTTCATAAACCGATATGGGAAAGGAACGATCAACCTCCGACTGCTGAGGCATATAGGCGATATCTTTGCCACCAATCTCACCAAAGGACATCTGGCCAGACAAAGGAGTGAGTTCACCAATGACTCCCTTAAACAGTGTGGACTTACCCGCACCGTTAGGGCCGACAACTGCGGTCAAACTCCCCTTAGGAATCTCAGTTTGAAGATTCATCAACGCTGGAGATCGGTTGTAACCCAACGAATAGTTTTCAAACGCTAATGCATACTTCATGAACCACCTGTGGGAGCGGTGGCTAAAAAAAACAGCACCCAAAGCACCGCAATGAGAAGCATGGCTATTAAAAATCGACGCCCCGCCCCCATGGTGAGAATCCCGAGAAACTCCTTATTAAACCTGTTCATCAAGCTATCTCAGTTGCGCAGTAGGAGCACGTTCCATGGAGTTCAATGACATGGCGGCTCAGTGCAAATCCTGATTGCCCAGCAACGTCAGACAACGCCGTTAGGACTTTGGGGGATAGGTTCTCTGAGACTGCGCCACAGTCATCACAGATAAACAGCACCGGCGATTGCTGATGGCGATCACACTGACAAGCAATAAACGCATTTTTCGATTCGAGCCTGTGAATGAGTCCCTTACTCGACAGTACGGCAAGCGCTCTATAGACCGTTGGCGGCGCAATCTTCGGGTTGTATTGCCTTAGTTCCTCTAGAACTTGATAGGCAGAGGTAGCTGTTCCTCGAGCTCGCAACACTCCTAACACCTTAGATTTCCAATCAATGGATTTATTGAATTTGCTCAATTTGGTACTGCGGCTTGATATCTACTGATATGTTATATCATAACAATAAATATTGTGTGAATTATTTCAGCACTACCGCGTTTTAGAACCGCTAATAGTTCCTGCCGGAAAAGCCATCGAATATGGAGAATACGCATCGCCCTCGAGGGTGCGCAGCGAATGAGAGCACAGGAATTTGGATGCCCCCGGGCGCCACAAATCTACCCTTTCAAACGAATGACACCTTGCTTGATAGAAAACCAAAGCCCAATGCACGTAAGCCCGGCAGAACCGGTGATCAATACCAGCATCCAATGATCGCCAAAGGGCAACACGAAACCGGATATCAGTGTAAGCACAACACCAAATGCAGTTTGTGCACTACCCGCAAGACCTGACGCTGACGCTGCAAACGATGGGCGAATGCTCATGGCCAGACTGATCATACTGGGCAATGACATGCCATTGCTTAGCGCAAGTATGAGCATGGGCAGAAACAAACTGATTGGGTGGTTGATGGGTCGCAACGTCCAAAACAACACTATTCCTAACGCATAGGGGATTAACCCCAACAGAATCATCTTCTGCGTGCCGAAGCGTTCAGACAAACGCCCTGCAATTAAATTACCTGAAAGATACCCAATAGCCACCATTGAAAACCAGGCACCATAGGACGACGCCGTCATGCCACGACTCTCTATAGCGACATAGGGTGCACCCGATAAGAACGCATAGTAGACACCTACGGCACCGGTTTGCATCAAGGCACACGATAAGAAACGAGGGTCCTTTAGCAACACAGCAGAGGATTCTAAAAACGTTGGCTTGTGAGCATCACTTTGATCGGTAGCCGCGCCCACTCGTAGTCGCTCAAGAGTTTCGTACTGAAACTTAAATGCTGCTACGACCAATAAACACCCAAGCGTTGCAAGCCCACCGTACATATATCGCCATGAATACGTATCGGTAATCCACCCGCCGACAGCAGGTCCGAACAGAGGCGCAACCATCATTGCCGTGGTCATATAGCCAATCATGCTGGCAGCTTTATCTTGCGAGTAAATATCCCTAACAATGGTACGAGGTAAGAACACGCAGGCCGCAACACCCACACCCTGAATAAAACGTCCTATCAATAACCACTCAATAGAACTTGCCAACGCACAGACAACACTGCCTAAAACGAAGACAGACAAATTCAGCAACATGATAGGACGCCGACCATGCTGGTCTGCCAATGGCCCCATAACTAATTGGGAGACCAAGGTAGCCATAAGGAAAACGGTTAATACCAACTGGGCGGTTTCGTAGTCCGTAGACAATTCCACCATGACCACACTGGTGGCCGGCAATACCCCGTTAAGCGCCATTGGGCCAATTGCCGATACGGCAATCAGCAACATCAATAGCGGTATACCTAGTTTGTTCAACGGAGTGTGTTATGCCTATGAGTGTTATCGAGAGACTTTAGCCAACAAGCGCTCGGCCATTTGCAGGTGTAAACGTTCTACCATCTCTCCGTTTATTTGCAGTACACCGACACCTTGGTTTTCGTCTTTGGAAAACGCCTCTACTATGGCAGTCGCGTGTGCTATTTCATCCGGACTAGGGGAGTAAATCCGGTTGGTGATGTCAATTTGAGACGGATGAATGAGCGTCTTTCCATGCATACCCATGGCACTCCCCTCTTCGCACTCGCGCGTAAAACCGTCGATATCAGAGAAATTATTGTAAACACCATCGAACAACGCCAAAGAATGCGCATGCGCAACAGCCACTAATTGCATAAACCAAGGAATCAAATACGTTCTATCTGAGCTGACTTGCATATTGGCACTTTTTGCTAAGTCGTTATTGCCGATTAACAAGGCCTTTAACCTGCTGCCCGATTCTGTCGCTATGCTCTTTGCATTGAGCACAGCAAGCGGTGATTCAATCATGGCCCATATGCTTATCTGATCCGTGTTGGGCATAGAATCGAGTAATTCGCTGACAGCGATGATGTCTTCTGCAGACTCAACCTTGGGCATAACTAACGCGTGAGGCTTAGCTTCGGCAACTGCAGCCACATCATCTTTATGCCAAACAGTTTCAGCTGAGTTAATTCGTATAGCTTTAACGCGATGTCCATAGTCCACTCCGCCAATGGCTTTAACAGCTTGAAGTCTGGCGGCAACTTTTTCTTCAGTACCGACTGAATCTTCTAAATCGAGAATGATGGCATCCGCGTTTAGCGTAGGCCCCTTAGCCACAGCCCGTTGATTGTTAGCAGGCATGTATAAAACCGAGCGACAATCTTTTGCATCAAATTCATTCATAACATCATCACTATTGTTTGCGCCTAGACTGGGCGACAAAGTACATCAGCCCACCCACCAGCAATCCCCAAAAAGCACCGCCAATTCCCATAAAGGCTAAACCGGATCCGGCAAACAAAAAGGTGATTGCCGCCGATTCACGTTGATCTACATCGGACAACGCGGCATAGATGGCCGATGAGAAAGAACCCAGTAACGCAAGTCCTGCAATGGCTTCGATAAGTATGCTGGGTACCAATGTTATAAGCAGCACAGCAACACCTGCGGTAAACCCCAAAACCAGATAGGCAATACCGGCAACCACAGCAGCCCAATAACGGCGTGCCGGGTCTTCGTGAGCATCCGTGCTACACATCATGGCTGCCGTGATAGCGGCTAAGTTTATTCCGTGGGCGCAAAAAGGTGCTGTGATTAAAGAGAAGAAACCCGTGTTCATAATCAAGGGGCCAGCCTTCGGATTAAAACCGCCTGCCCGCAAGACCGCTACGCCCGGCACGTTCTGGGATGCCATGGTCACGACAAACAATGGTATGCCGATGCTGATGAGCGCTTGAGGTTCAAATACGGGTTTTATAAAAGTGATGGTTGGAATCAAACTAGCGGTAAGTTGTTCGCTGAAGTTATCAGGCACACCGAGTTTCCAAATGACAATAGGCACGAGCGCCAGAAGTGCTGCAGGTACTGCAAAGTACCGATTAAAGCGGCCAACCAACCACCAGGTTAACAACAGTGGCGTGGCCAGCCAGGCATCGGCAGCCACTGCGTGAATAGGCGCTAAACACAAACTCAGCAATACGCCTGCAAGCATGGCATTAGCAAGACTTGCCGGAATCGCCTCGATCAATCTGCCCAGCGGTCGGAACCATCCAGCAATGACCAATAGCAGCGAACTGACAATGAAAGCGCCGACGGCTTCGTTCACACTGTTAAGGGTATTGGCTGAAACCACCAACAGTGCGGCACCGGGAGTGGACCACGCAACACCAATAGGCATTCGGTAGCGAAGCGCCAGCATGATGCCCGATACGCCCATACCGATGGTCAGCATGATTAAACCTGACGTGGCCTCGGCCTCACTCGCTCCTGCCGCTCTTAAACCTTGCAAGATGACGGCAAACGAACTGGTGAAACCCACAATGGCTGCAAGCAGGCCCGTGCCAACCGCTTGGGGGGACAAGTCGTGTAATCGAGGTGTGCTAACAGCCGCCTTAGCTGTCTCAGCAGTCGGATCCATCAGAAAAATTTGCCTGAATAAGGTTCAGTGACCGCAACTGCATAGTTAGTGGAGTTCGGTACAGGTAGAATAACTCTTTTACTGACCAAACTGATACAGACAAACTGACTATGCATCTGTTACTAATCGGAAGTGGTGGGCGTGAACATGCCATGGCATGGAAACTGGCTCAATCGGAAAAAGTGACTCGAGTTAGCGTTGCTCCGGGCAACCCTGGTATGCAGCTAGAGGACAAAGTCGAGTGCCTCTCCATAGACCCGACAGATATCGAAGCCCTCGCACAATTTGCGGTTAGCGAATCGGTACATTTGACTATCGTAGGTCCTGAAGCCCCTTTGGTTGCAGGTGTAGTCGATGTGTTCACCGATAAAGGACTGCGCATATTCGGTCCGCGTCAGCAAGCGGCTCAACTGGAAGGCAGCAAAGCATTCGCAAAAGATTTCATGGCGCGTCATCAAATACCGACTGCCGCTTATGCCACATTTAATACCGTTGAACCCGCCATCGCCTTCATTGAAGAACAAGGTGCACCGATTGTCATCAAAGCCGATGGTCTTGCCGCTGGTAAAGGTGTTGTTGTTGCGCAAACGACAGAAGAAGCGTGCGATGCCGTTAAGTCCATGCTGGACGGTCAGTTTGGTGATGCATCAGCCAATGTTGTTATCGAACAATTCTTAGCGGGCGAAGAAGCTAGCTTTATTGCCGTTGTCTCTGGCCGAAGTTGTATTCCACTTGCAAGCAGTCAAGATCATAAAGCACGTGATGAAGGCGACAAAGGACCCAACACTGGCGGTATGGGTGCTTACTCCCCTGCTCCGGTAGTTACCGATTCCGTGCATGCACACGTTGTCACAGATATTCTGCAACCTACCATCGATGCCTTAGCCGATGACGGCATGCCGTTTACCGGCTTCTTATACGTCGGCTTAATGATTGACAATGAAGGTCAAGCTCGAGTGGTGGAATACAACGTTCGACTGGGCGATCCAGAAACTCAACCACTGATGATGCGCATGGAAAGCGACCTTTTGGATTTACTGGATCATGCGGTCAACGGCACTCTAACGGAAGCTGATGTGCAATGGCATGACGGCAGTTCAATCGGTGTTGTGCTTGCCGCAGGAGAATATCCGGCAGGGAGCAGTAAAGACAAACCGATAACAGGTATTGCAGAAGCAGATAGCTTAGGCTGCAAAGTGTTTCACGCAGGAACAAAACTTAATGGTGATCAGCTTGTGACAGCTGGCGGCAGAGTTCTGTGTGTGACCGCCGTGGCCGGCTCTCTTAAAGAAGCCAAGCAACTGGCCGAATCTGGCGCAGAGTGTATTCAGTGGGAAGGTTGCCGCTACCGATCAGACATCGGTTACAAAGCAATAGATCGGTAAAGTAAATCTAACTGACTAACACTGCAAACACCGGTTAGGCGTTTGCAGTGTTTAGTGATAAATCATTAGATGCAGCGCAATTAGCGCTTCATTGCATCAAAGAATTCGTTATTAGTCTTGGTCTGTTGCAATCGACCCAGTAAGAATTCAACCGCTTCAATTTCATCCATAGAGTGGATGAACTTACGTAAGATCCACGTCTTTTGCAGCTCTTCCGGATCCATCATTAACTCTTCACGACGTGTACCGGAGCGGTTGATATTAATTGCCGGGAAGACACGCTTTTCAGCGATACGTCTATCCAGATGCAATTCCATGTTACCGGTGCCTTTAAATTCTTCGTAGATAACTTCATCCATCTTAGAACCGGTATCAACCAGTGCAGTTGCGATGATGGTTAAGCTACCACCCTCTTCAACATTTCGTGCAGCACCAAAGAAGCGCTTAGGACGATGCAGTGCATTCGCATCAACACCACCGGTCAGTACTTTGCCCGATGACGGCACAACCGTGTTGTAAGCACGCGCTAGTCGAGTGATAGAGTCGAGCAGTATGACAACGTCTTTTTTGTGCTCAACCAAACGCTTGGCTTTTTCAATAACCATCTCGGCCACTTGCACATGGCGAGCTGCAGGCTCATCAAACGTACTGGAGATGACATCGCCTTGAACCATGCGCTGCATTTCCGTGACCTCTTCCGGTCGTTCGTCAATGAGTAAAACAATGAGATAGGACTCTGGAGAATTCGCCGCAATACTTTGCGCGATGTTCTGGAGCATTAATGTCTTACCCGCTTTCGGCGGTGACACAATAAGACCACGCTGACCCTTCCCGATGGGTGATGCGAAATCGATAATACGAGCAGTAATGTCTTCCGTACTACCGTTGCCTCGTTCCATCGTGAAACGTTCGTTGGCATGTAGTGGAGTCAGATTTTCGAACAGTACTTTGTTCTTAGCTTGTTCTGGTGGGCTGAAGTTGATTTCATCAACTTTGAGCAATGCAAAGTATCGCTCACCCTCTTTAGGTGGCCGAATTTTGCCGAATACCGTATCGCCGGTTCGGAGCGCGAAACGTCTGACTTGACTAGGCGATACATAAATATCGTCCGGGCCAGCCAGATAAGAGCTGTCCGAAGAACGCAGAAAGCCGAAGCCGTCTTGCAGTATTTCGAGAACTCCACCGCCAGTGATGTCTTCTCCCTTGCGGGATTGCGCTTTCAGGATCGAAAAGATCATGTCCTGTTTGCGCTGTCTGGCGACGTTTTCTATGCCTATCGAAGTTGCTAGCTCGATAAGCTCAGTTGGATTTTTTTTCTTAAGATCGGTCAGGTTCATACACGTAGTGCGTGAGAAGGCGATGATCGCCGGAATCGGGGGATGGCCACAAACAGTGGCGGATCAGTCTGGATTTGAGATTTTATCTAGAAACTTGGAGTACGTGGCGCGCGCATCAGAGGTGGCGGGCTGCATGACGTTATGTGTGGAACTTAGCACGAAAGAATTCGCTTAGTCTAGCGAATTTAAACCGTTAGTAGGTTTCGTAGCAAAAACTTGACCACTTTTTGTGGCCGGATATGGCGCAAGTTGTTGATTTGCGCCATCTGTACGAGAGCCGCAGGGCCTGCTACCCATGCCCTGCGTCCCGTATAGCGGTTACAGCCTTCTAAGCGTTCTGGTCGAGGAATTCAGTCAGCTGCGCTTTATTAAGGCCACCAATTTTGGTGCTTTCTACGCTGCCGTTCTTGAAAAGCATGAGCGTAGGAATGCTGCGAATACCGTACTTAGGCGGTGTATTCGGATTCTCGTCTATATTCATCTTGACGATTTTTACTTTTCCAGCGTACTCCGGCGCAACATCTTCAAGTACCGGTGTGATTGCTTTACAGGGACCACACCACTCCGCCCAGTAGTCAACCAATACAGGAGTATCTGATTTAAGTACTTCTTCTTCGAAGGTCGCATCCGTAATAGGGGTAATATGGTCGCTCATGTGAACCTCAGTGTTTTGTCGTTTAAGCCACTAGCCATGAAATATATAGCCAGGGGCGGAGAGAAATCTGCGCTTTGCCGCAACGGAGTTACGGTGGGTACTGAACAGACGCTTATCAAGCGTTTGAACAGCCAATACCTGTAACGTTCAACTCATTGTTATGAAATTCATCAAAAATACACGACCTATCGACTAAATGAGCCAGGCCTGACAAACCGGCGAAATATCAAGACTTGTACCGCCTACAACGAGCCCGTAATGGGCCTCTACTTTATCAGATCGCATGGCTCAAATTGCATGACTAATACATCCAAAGACGACAATTCTGTTTCAGCCTCCCAGCAGGCAGTAGCGACAACCTTCAGCGAATTGAAGCTACCGGAACCTCTGCTCAAGGCCACCGATGAATTAGGCTTTAGCAACTGCACTGAAATTCAGGGCTTGTCCTTACCCGCTATTTCAAACGGGCACGATATTGCCGCACAAGCGCAAACCGGTACCGGAAAGACTGCCGCATTCTTATTAGGGAGCTTCTCTCGCCTGTTAACGCAGGACCCGGGGGAACGACGCAAAGATCAACCACGAATGCTGGTGATAGCACCCACGCGTGAGTTGGCCATGCAGATCAAAAAGGACGCCGACTCACTCGGCAAATACACCGATTTAAAGTGCTCTGTCGTCTACGGCGGCATCGACTATGACAAACAACGAAAAGAGTTGGCGGCAGGTGTCGATGTCCTTATCGGCACACCCGGTCGGCTCATCGATTACTTCAAACAAAAAGTATTTGATTTAAAGAAGCTTGAAATAGCGGTCCTTGATGAAGCGGATCGTATGTTCGATTTAGGCTTTATTGCGGATATCCGGTTTCTGCTAAGGCGCATGCCACCACCTGGCGAACGCTTGAGCATGTTGTTCTCCGCCACCCTTTCGCACCGGGTCATGGAACTGGCCTACGAGCATATGGACAACCCGGAAGCGATCAAAACGGAGACTACCGGTGTCACCGCTGAGGGAGTTCAACAATCACTTTATCAGCCAGCGACCGATGAAAAAATCCCATTGTTGCTCGGTTTATTAGATGCCTTGCAGCCGCCCCGGTCCATCATATTTGTGAATACCAAGCGCGCTGCAGAAAAAATAGAGGGTTTTCTACTCGGCAACGATGTGGCCTGTGGCACCTTGTCCGGTGACGTTCGCCAAAGCAAGCGGCAACGCATTCTGGCCGACTTCACCGCCGGCAAACTACCTGTGCTCATCGCAACCGATGTTGCCGCTCGCGGACTGCACATTGACGATGTCAGTCATGTCTTCAACTACGACCTTCCGCAGCAAGCAGAAGACTACGTGCACCGCATCGGTCGTACTGCCCGCGCAGGCACGCAAGGCGTGGCCGTGAGTTTCGCGTGTGAAAACTACTCGTTCTCCCTTCCTGAAATTCAGGAATATATCGGCCAGAGCATCCCTTTAGAGATGATCACCGACGAACTCCTAGTGACGCCAAAACCAGCCAAACGTGTTGAGCGGGATCGTGTTAGTAGCGGACCACAGAAGAAAAATTCACGAGGTTCCAGCCGCAACAAACCTAGCCGCGGCGGCCCCAACCGTAACCATTCGGCCAAAAAACCATCACCAGAAGGATCAACCGCAAGCGACTCTACCGACGGTGCGGAGAAGCCCAAGCCAAAGAGACGGCGAAGACGACGTAAGCCTAGCGGTGAGAATTCTGCCGACGCGTCAAAAAACAGCCAGACCGATACGCCTCAATCTGGTGCAGATCCTAAACAAAAAGATTAATCGCTTATTTGTCTATAAGTGTGGTGTTACTGACCAAAAGCAGTAGACTGGCCTGAGCGACATCGCATCACAACATCGCCAACTATCTGGCATTGGCGTATTCGGTGTCGCAGATTGGATCATTGAAGAGGTAGCAAAATGGCGACAGGTACAGTCAAGTGGTTTAACGAGGCGAAAGGCTTCGGTTTTCTTGCACAAGACGACGGCGGAGACGATGTTTTTGTGCATTTTTCCGCTATCAAATCTGAAGGCTTCAAAACCCTTAATGAAGGTCAGAAAGTGACCTTCGATGTGGAAGCTGGTGCGAAAGGCCCTCAAGCAACCAGCGTAGTCCCTGAATAAAATTAAACTGTCTGAGCGACTCGCAACGTACTAAAGCGTGTCGGTCTGATTGGCTTTCAAAGTTACGAGACCCTAGTGTTGTCGCACTGACGGGTCCCGATGGCCTATGATTGCCAGAAATTACGGCGGTGTTACTACTTGTTACCGCCGTCCGCCGCTGCTTGGCCTATAATTTACGTAAAGCGCCTCCAGAATTAAATTGCAGCGATTTCAACACAACCTAAATAGATATCGTCGGCCCCTCAAATGGATTTACAGCAAGCTCGTAGCAACATGATCGAACAACAAGTGCGCCCTTGGGACGTACTTGATCAGCGTGTATTAGATGTTCTGGCAGAAATTCCCAGAGATGCATTTGTGGACGCGCAACATAAAGGCGTTGCCTACAGCGATTTCCCATTGCCGATTGGCCACGGGCAGCACATGCTTAAACCCACAGTAGAAGGACGCTTATTGCAGGCACTTCTGCTTGAAGTGACTGACACCGTATTAGAAATAGGTACAGGTACTGGCTTTATGACAGCCTGCTTAGCTCGATTGTCTGCAAAAGTTGAAAGCATTGAAATCATTCCTGCACTGGCAGAATCTGCACAGGCGCGCTTGAAGGAGCGCGGCGTAAGCAACGCAACGGTCATGCAACAAGATGCCGCTGCATCCTGGGATGCGAAAGACGGTTACGACGCCATTGCGTTTACCGGTGCTGTGCCATCGGTTCCTGAGTACTATCAAAACAAATTAAACGTGGGTGGCCGCCTTTTTGCCTTCATAGGTGAAAGTTCGCAACCAACGATGGAAGCTGTGCTCATCACGCGTGTAAGAGACTCCGAATGGAGCCGTGAAAGCCTGTTTGAAACCTCTGTTGACCCACTAGTCAATTTTGACTCCGAATCACCTAGCTTCGTGTTCTGACGATAATCATGGAAAAATTCTCTGTATTCTCTTTTCCAAATAGGCGTTTACCCCGCCTGAGCGCTTGCGCAGCGTTAGTAGCCTCCGCACTTCTCATAGGTTCAGCCAATGCCGCTGACCTACTAGAAGTGTACGAACAAGCCAAAACCTATGACGCCGATTTTCAAACGGCTAAATACAATCAGGAAGCCGCGCTAGAGCGCGTGCCTCTGGCTAAGTCTGCATTCAGACCGCAACTGACTTTTGGTGCCGAAGGCAGCATGGCAACGCTTTCAAATGATGGAGATGGGAGATATCTAGAGACCGCTCTGAGCCTGACCCTAACTCAGTCTCTCTATAACCGTTCAGATTCAAAGCTAGTCGATCAGGCAGAGATTGGCGTGCTTCAAGCTGACGCGCAATATGCGGCAGTCGGTCAAACGCTTATTCTTCGTGTTGCCACGGCCTACTTCGATGTACTTCGGGCAAAAGCTAATCAGGAGTTCAGTCAATCTGAGCTACAAGCTATCAGCCGCCAGAAAGACCAAGCAGAAAGACGCTTCGACGTTGGCTTAGTACCTATCACCGACGTTCGATCGGCTCAAGCGCAATACGATTTAGCTATTGCTTCTGAAATTGCTGCAACTAACCAGCTCTCCACTGCCCGCGAAGCCCTGCTTCGTATTAGTGGACTGAATACCAATAATTTAGCCACGCTCGCCAGTGATTTACCGCTAACACCCCCTGAGCCTGCGGATATCGATCAATGGGTAAAAGTCGCTAAAGAACAAAACTTGGATTTACTGATTGCGCGCCTAGCATCCGAGAGTAGCAACACACAAATCGATATCGAGCGCTCTAATTCTCGCCCCACTCTCGATTTAGTTGGCACAGCGGCATCCACCACTACCGATCAATTTAACCGCCAGGATGCCGATCGGGCAGAGATAGCCTTGCAGTTGCGAGTGCCTATCCTGACAGGCGGCCGCGTTAGCGCGTTGGTCTCCCAAGCCAGAGCACAAGCTCGTTCGGCCGCTGAAAGCCTGGTGGCTCAAGAGCGTGCGACCACACAACAAACCCGAGACGGCTATCGCGGTGTAGAAGCCTCTATCAGTCGAGCTAATGCACTACGACAAGCACTGGTCTCAACGCAAAAGTCTGCAGAGGCAACCGAAGCCGGCTTCCGCGCTGGCACACGTACCTCCGTTGAGGTATTGCAAGCATTGCGTGATACCTACCGTGCCCGTTCTGACTATGCTGGCGCTCGTTATGACTACATCATTAATTCTTTGAACCTTAAAGCTGCCTCAGGCACATTAAGCGAAAAAGACATCACTGCAATCAATCGTTTTTTGATTGTTGAAGAGTGATAATTAACCGCGTATTGATGGTTGGTGCAAGCACAGCCCACTAATAAACCCAAACAACCAGAAGCCAGCGAATTTCGCTGGCAACGCTATGTATCTCCCAGGTACTGGCCCACCTGGATCGGTTTTGGATTTTTCTATCTGCTAACACGACTCCCCTTCACCGTTGTTATGAAGGTGGGCCGCGGTATGGGCTCTTTAATGTATCGCGTGCTTGGCAGTCGCCGCCGCGTGACAGCAATCAATCTTAAACTCGCGTTTCCCGAGCTGTCAGATGAAGAGCGCGAAACGCTCGCTCGCAAGGCCTTTCGGCATTTAGGTATGGCCACCGCAGAAACCGCATGGATTTGGTACCGACAAGTTTCCGATATGAGCCCTTTCGAATTCGAAGGTGCTGAACATGTTGATGAAGCGCTAGCCGCAGGCAAAGGCGTTATTCTCTTGCAAGCTCATTTCACGGTGCTCGAACTCTGTGGCGCTATTGTCGGTGCCCGTTGGCCGGTATCTGCTGTTTATGATCCTCCTAAGAACCCGCTGTTTGCAGACTACTTGTTTAAACAACGCTTGCGTCATTTAACAGGCCTCATCGATAACCGTGGAATACGCGAGATGGTGCGTTGCCTGCGACGCGGTGAAATGGTTTGGTACTCACCTGACCAAAGCGTGTCTATCAACCATGGTGGTATCGTCACCCGCTATTTTGATCAGCCTGCACTCACCACCAGCGGTACGGCCCGAATATTAAAAATGACAGGCGCTACCATAATCCCGTTTGTACCCAAACGCGCAGATGATGGCAGCGGTTATACGTTGAGCTTTGGAAGCCCGCTGACGCTTACTAGCGATGACCCGGTTGAAGCAACACAACAGGTTAACGATCATTTGGAAGCACAAGTAAGACAGCAGCCAGAGCAGTACCTATGGGCGCATAAACGTTTCAAGCAGCCTTCTGCTGACTATGCCAACCCTTACCAGAAGTAGCTTCCCTCCTTGGTTCTACCGAATTCTTGTTCGGTCGCTAAGCCCGTTGTTGCTAGCCTACACCGCATGGCGCGCAGCAAAAGATGGCGGATGGAAATACTTTAACGAGCGTTTAGGTTTTTATAAAGCCACAGAAAATTCTTATGGCACTCGCGAAAGACTATGGATTCATGCCGCCTCTGTAGGGGAAGTAATTACTGTACTGCCGTTGGTCAATGCCTGGCTTAAGAATAACGATATGGATGTGTTGTTTACGACGGGCACACCTACTGGCGCAGCTGTTTTAAACAAGCAAAACAACCCACGTATACAGCATCAATTTTTGCCCATCGATTTCCCCGGTGCATGCAGACGTTTTCTTAAGCAGGCCAACATTCAGCAAGGGTGGATTGTTGAGACCGAAATATGGCCTTGGCTTTACGCCATAGCGGCGAATCAAAACGTATCCATCAGTATTATCAATGGAAGGTTGTCAGATAAAACCAGCAAACAACAAAATAGTGTTTTAGGAAAAAGCTACAAGCACGCCTTAACAAACGTACAAGTACTAGCGCGCTCTGAAGAAGATCTTAAAAGGTTTCTAAACTTAGGTGCAGACACACAAAATGTGACAGTAGCCGGAGATCTTAAATACGCATCCGATGAATTGAGTTTGGCCAATGAACCCGTGCTGGACAGAGATTTTGTTTTAGCAGCCTCCACTCATGCTGATGAAGAAATCCGCATTGCCAAATCATGGATGAATGCCCGGCAAGACAACACATTACTCGTGATAGCGCCTAGACACCCGGAGCGCAGTTCTGACATTGACGAACAGTTGCGTGAGCAAGGTTATTCCGTTGTACGAAGAACCGCCGAAGAACCGCTAACAGTTAACCATGACATCTACATAGCCGACACACTCGGTGAGCTTTCATTGTTCTATCAATTTGCAAAAGCAGCGTTTGTTGGTGGTTCACTGATAGAGCGAGGCGGTCATAACATCATGGAACCTGCGCGATATGCCTGCCCTACTGTCGTCGGCCCACATACTCATAATTTTGATGACATGGTGGCGCGCATGCTTGATGAAAATACGCTAACCATAGCTATGGACGAAAACGAAGTTGCTGCCTTTTTCGTTGAAGCATGCAAGGGCAATAACGAACTTTTGGCCAGCGCCCAACGGGCAAAACTC
>JAHDGK010000081.1 GCA_020627685.1 Granulosicoccus sp.
ACATCCGCACCTAAGTCCGCCAATAACAATCCTGCACACGGCCCCATGATGGTGTGACTAAACTCAAGTACTCGTATGCCTTTTAACGGAGCTGCGTTTTCACTATCGCTGGAATCAACCATGTCTAAGTCCGTCGTTTAATTCGTCAAGGCACGTCGGTATGACGACAAACTGCCACCGCGTAGCGCAGCACTGGGCAGACTATGCCCAACAATTGATTCGGCTTGCCGTCCCACATCTATAAGGGCATCAATATCAACGCCCGTCTCAACCCCCATTTCACTGGCCAGCAACACGAGTTCCTCTGTGGCGATATTTCCGGGTGGAAGAGCTCGCTGAGGGTTATTGCCGTTGGAACGCTTTGCAGCAAAAGGACAGCCCCCCAGGCCACCCACCGTTGTATCAAATCGGTCTACACCCATGCACATACCCGCATAAGCATTCGCGATACCCAGCCCACGTGTGTCGTGTAAATGTAACCTGACAGGAATATCAGACCAGGCGTCTTTGACAGCACCGACAACTTTTTGAATAAGCGTGGGGTTGGCCCACCCCATGGTGTCAGCTAATGCAATTTCGCGAATACTCTCTGAAGCCTCATGGGCGATATCCATTCCATCTGAGACCGCTCTAAGTACATCGGCAACCGGCACATCGCCAGAAAAGTTACAGCCAAAAGCTGCCATTACGCTGATTTTCTTAATCGCTAAACCGTTGTCTTGATGTGCTTTGGTTTGCAGGCGCATAGCAGCATTGTTCTCAGCCAGCGTCCTATTTAAATTGCTCACACAGAATGCTTCGGACGCAACCGTATGAATCGTGCCCGATAGCGTTAACGTATCTGCATGGTTCATTGCACGCGCAAGGCCACGAGCGTTAAACCACAGCGCTACGTAATCTACCTTGTCTGGCTTTATCAGTGCGCTTACAACATCATCGGCATCGGCCCAACCCGGCACTAGGCGTTCAGACACAAAAGAACACACTTGAATGGTGGTTAACCCTGTCTCTGACAACGCGTTAATAAGACGGATCTTATCTGCAGTGGCTATCGGCCCCGGTTCAATTTGAAAGCCTTCGCGCGGTCCTTCTTCGGTGATATGCAAGTACGACGGTATGTTTGACGTATTCATCATGGCTATAAAACTATGGGCGACCCATCACTGAATCGCGAGAATCGATAATCATAAGGGTCAACAATCGGCGTGGTGCCTGCGACGATATCAGCCATCAAGCAACCTGCTCCGGGTGCGATTCCAAAGCCGTGGCCTGAAAAACCGGTGGCTATGTGCAGTCCATTCACAGAATCTACCCCGGAGATAACCGGTATAACATCCGGGGTGACATCGATTAAGCCTGCCCAAATTTGCGCTACTTGTAAATCGGCTAAATGCGGCAGCGTGTGTTTCAACTTTTCAAATGCGTATAGCACCTGCTTATCGGCAGGTTTAGGGTCTCGAATGCGCTGCTTTTCAAACTCCGTTAATGCATCGTTTGCCCAAGAGCTGCGATGTTTAATTTCCTGAAAACTACGTTCGCCAATACGGAAATCCAAGCTCTTCCACTCAGCTTTGAGATTGGGCATAAACTGCCTCATGTACCGAAACGAATCAGGAACAATATCAACGACGGTTCTTGTACCGCTAGCAACGGTAAACCCGCCGTCTTTGCGTTTTCTAACCGAGAAGTCAGATGTCCACAACGCATGCTTTATGCTTTGTTCTGAAGGCTCGGTTCTTAACGCGGTGCTTAAGACACTAAGCTGCGGTAAATCGATACCGGCATTTCTACAAAACAAGCTGGACCACGCACCCGCGGCAACAACTACAGCATCGCATTTAACTTCGCCGTGTTCAGTCACTACCGAACTGACCTGTCCACCCGATGTTTCAACGGCTCGCGCCGCACAATGAGGGTGAACACTCACACCGGCACGTCGGGCAGCTTGTGCCAAGGCTGGCAACGTTAACTGCGGTTCTGCACGGCCATCTTCTTCACAATAAAAACCACCCTCTGTCACCAGGTTCGATTCAGGGAAGCGTTGTGACATTTCCTGCTTACTCAGCATGCGCGCCTGTATCTGATACGGTTCCGCACTCTTGAGCCATTGAGTCTGTTTTTCGATATCAGCGTGCGATTCTGCCGTGAATACGATACCTGTTCGCGTATAGCCGGTATCGCTCTGCAATCGTTCGGACATACCCAGCCACATGCGCTGTGCTTCAATGACCAGCGGGATTTCCCGCCTGTCTCGTCGCCCTATTCTTACCCACCCCCAATTACGCGTCGATTGTTCCGCACCCACTTCGCCTTTTTCAAAAAGTGCAACGTCAAACCCGCGCTCGCGGAGTTCCAACGCCGTAAATAAGCCGATAATTCCACCACCGATGACAACGACATCGACCTTGTCAGGGTGTTTATCCGTACGTGGTAGAGATTCAATAGGAGGACCAGGCATAGAAACTTTCCAAGCTCAGCGTTTCACAACTTTAAAGACGGCAAACTTTTTATTCATCGCAACAATCCGGCAGTTTCCATACAGGTGCTTTAATTTGCCGGAGTAACCTAAATGTTGATTCGCAACAATCCAAAGTTCACCCTTTTGCCGCAGGCAACGCTTGGCTTCACGAAATAACTCCATTGCCACCTGATCACCCACCACGTGTTGCTGATGAAACGGAGGATTACACAGTATGAGTTCAACCGAGTCTGACTCAGTTTTATCAAGGCCATTACACACAGTAAAGCTTGCGGAGGGTTTTGAATCAGCAAACCAACTCGCATGATTGGTACTGGTCGACGCAATCGCGGAATACGATTCATCGATGTAAGTCATGTGAGAGGTCGGGAAACGTTTTTGATACATCAGCCCTAGCACGCCGTTACCGCAGGCAAGGTCAACGGCTTGAGAGACGTCAGACAGTTGATCGTACTGAGACATTAAAAATCGGGCACCGTGATCAAGGCCGTCACGCGAAAACACGTTCGCATGATTTGACATTGGGTGAGGAATATCCGCGTCTGTATAGATCGTTGGATACGGCGAACTCTTAACCGTTAACGTGCTATCAAACACCGGAAATAGAAGCCTGGCCTTTTTCTTGGCTAACGATGTCGTCAACGGACCGATCATTTTCTCCAAGCAGGCAAACGCAGATTTCTGCAGGTGCTTAATCATGCCCGCGGCAACGATGCGCGTATTTGCGTGCAAGTGAGGACGAATTCTTGCCAGCTGATCCTCAAGCAAAGCGGTGGTTTTAGGAACCCTGATCAGCAACAGATCAATCTGTCCATCCGGGGTAGCCGTTGAGGGCAATTCCTGAAACGGGTTTTCACACTCGTTGTCTGCCACGTTCGCAATGGCAGCTTGATGAGCGATATAGGAGTCAGACCAACTGACGGGTTTGAGCGCATTGAGCGCGGTTGCCAGGGCGCCATGAGAGTCGTTAATAATGAGAGTGCGCCCGGGTTCAACCGACCAGTCACCGGATTCTTGTAAGTGATGAAGCAGATATTCATCGGCCGCATCCCAAGCCTGGAGTGGGTCCTTTTCGACCCTTGGCCACCTTTTGAGAGTTAGCGATTCGATATTTCTGATTAAACTGGACAATCTGAGCCCTCTGGCCGCGACAAATCGCCCCACATTATCATGTGTACACAACGCTAATCGGCCTTTTCGGCAAACATAACGCGCCACTGGGTGAGGAATTTGACAGATTAACTCTCACAAGTGGCCCAAAGTACCACCCGCATGATCAGTCGCGGTTATAATGTTGCGGTCTTGGAACTAGTTTCGTGAATTCGTTAGTGCCTCAATGTTCCATTCAGAGGCTCTATTCGCAGAAAATTGTGAACAGGAACATACACTTGCTGAGAAACCGCACCATAGCGGCTAATTATGCATGTCCATAGAAGTACCCTTTTTGGAGATAACTCAATGAAAAAACTGCTTTTAAGCACTGCAGTTGCTGTAGGTCTCGGCACCACTGCTGTTTCAGCTTCTGCTGAAGAAATTAAACTGGGCGTATTCCTGGGCCTGACGGGTCCAATCGAATCACTCGTTGCTAACATGGCTCCTGCTGCTGAAGCGGCTATCGCTGAAGTCAGCGCATCTGGCCTACTGCTAGACGGTTCAACTGTAACTGCTGTTCGTGCTGATACAACGTGTATCGATGCTGCTGCCGCGACCGCTGCTATCGAGCGTCTGATCACATCTGACAAAGTTGCTGGCGTTGTCGGCGGTGATTGCTCTGGTGTAACGACTGCTGCACTGACAAACGTTGCTCTGCCAAACGGCATGGTAATGATTTCACCTTCAGCAACTTCACCTGCTCTTTCTACAGTTGAAGACAACGGTTTGTTCTTCCGTACTGCTCCGTCTGATGCTCGCCAAGGCGTTGTCATGACTGACATCATCATGGATCGTGATATCAAAGAAGTTGCGGTTACTTACACAAACAACGACTACGGCAAAGGCCTGGCTGATGCTTTCCAAACTGCATTCGAAGCAGCTGGCGGAACAGTCACTATCTCTGCCTCTCACGAAGATGGCAAAGCAGACTACGCTGCTGAAGTTGGCGCTTTGGCGGCAGCTGGTGGTGAAGTACTCGTAGTAGCTGGTTACCTTGACCAAGGCGGAAAAGGCATCATCCAGGGTTCACTCGACACAGGCGCATTCGACACATTCGTACTGCCTGACGGAATGGTTGGTGATTCACTTCCAGAAGCTATCGGCTCAGACCTCGACGGTTCTTTCGGTCAGGTTCCAGGTACAGACAGCCCGGGTGCTGGCAAGTTAGTAGAAATGGCTGAAGGTTATGACGCTTCTTCTCCTTTCGCTGCTGAAAGCTACGATGCTGCTGCTCTGATCATGCTGGCTATGCAAGCTGCTGGTTCAACTGATCCTGAGATGTACAAAGGAAAAGTTATGGACGTAGCTAACGCACCTGGCGAGCAAATCCTTCCTGGCGAACTTGCCAAGGGTCTGGAAATCCTAGCTGCTGGTGGCGATATCGACTACGTTGGTGCTTCTAACGTTGAGTTGATTGGTGCTGGTGAGAGTGCTGGTAACTACCGTGAAATCGAAATCAAAGACGCCGCTCTATCAACTGTTGGCTACCGTTAATCGATAGCTTCTGTTAGTAAAGAGAAGTCTTTAGCACTACCCGAGGCGGCCAACTTGTTGGCCGCCTTTTTCGTTTTAACTTTTATTAAGCGGATTCAAGTCTATCCATGAACCCCACACTACGCCCATGATCAAGGTAGACAACCTAACCAAAAAGTTCGGTGGATTTACCGCCGTTAACAATGCTTCGCTGGAGATAGCCACCGGGTCAATCACCGGCCTAATTGGACCGAACGGCGCTGGCAAAACAACGCTGTTTAACGTCATAGCAGGTGTGCATGAACCGACAGGCGGTAAAGTCTATCTAGACGGAGAGGACATCACCGGGCTTCCACCCCACGAACTTTTTCACAAGGGCATGTTGCGTACATTCCAGATTGCCCATGAATTCTCATCGCTGACCGTGCGCGAAAATCTCATGATGGTGCCTGGAGAGCAGCCTGGCGAATCGCTTTGGGATGTTTGGTTTAAAGGCAAGCGTGTTCGGGAAATTGAAGAAAACGTTCGCGTTAAAGCCAATGAGGTTATTGAGTTTCTTGAAATCTCTCATGTTGCGGACGAACTTGCCGGCAATTTATCCGGCGGACAGAAAAAACTCTTAGAGCTTGGACGCACCATGATGGTCGATGCCAAGGTCGTGTTTTTAGATGAAGTAGGTGCAGGCGTTAACCGCACACTTCTCAACACCATCGGTGATGCCATCATACGATTGAACAAAGAGCGTGGGTACACCTTCTGCGTCATTGAGCACGATATGGATTTTATCGACAAGCTCTGCGACCCGGTCATTGTTATGGCTGAGGGCGCCGTGTTAGCAGAAGGCACCTTGGGTGAAATCAAAGCCAACGAACAGGTTATCGAAGCCTACCTGGGCACAGGCCTGAAAAATAAGGCGGCCTCCTCATGAGTTACTTAACAGCAGCTGGCATGACCGGCGGTTATGGCAGCGTTGATATCCTGCACGACTGCAACATCAGTGTTGAACGCGGCGAAATAGCTGTCATCGTCGGGCCGAACGGTGCAGGTAAATCCACGGCTATGAAAGCGGTGTTCGGCATGTTGAACATACACACAGGCAGTGTGGTGTTGGATGGCGAAGACATAACGGCACTCTCGCCACAGGATAGAGTGGCAAAGGGCATGGCCTTTGTTCCGCAAAACAACAACGTATTCCCCTCTATGTCGGTTGAACAAAACCTTGAGATGGGCGCCTTCCTTCGCCGTGATGACATCAACTCCACGATGGAAGAAGTCTTCTCGCTATTTCCTATTTTGAAAGAGAAGCGCAAGCAGAATGCTGGCGAACTCTCAGGCGGACAACGCCAGCAAGTGGCCGTTGGCCGAGCACTCATGACGAAACCAAAGCTACTCATGCTCGACGAACCCACCGCGGGTGTTTCACCCATCGTTATGGATGAGCTGTTTGATTTGATCATCGATATTGCCCGAACAGGCTTATCCATTCTTATGGTTGAACAGAACGCTCGACAGGCTTTGAATATTGCGGATAAAGGCTACGTGCTGGTGCAAGGTCGCAACCGATTTACCGACACAGGACAAGCGCTGATGAATGACCCTGAAGTTCGCAAGAGTTTCCTGGGAGGCTGATCATGGAAATACTCAACGCATTAGCACTTCTGTCTAACTACGTATTTGTTCCGGCCATCGCTTATGGCAGCCAGCTTGCCTTGGGTGCACTGGGTGTCACCCTGGTATTCGGAATTTTGCGCTTCTCAAACTTTGCGCATGGCGACACCATGGCATTTGGAACCATGGTAACTATCCTGTTCACCTGGTGGTTTCAATCCATGGGCATCAATTTAGGTCCCTTGCCTACCGCACTCTTAGCTTTGCCTTTCGGTATCGCATTTTGTGCGTTGTTTGTCCTTGCAAGTGATCGCCTGGTGTACCGGTTTTACCGGGCAAAGCGTGCCGATCCGGTTATCTACCTTATCGCCTCGGTTGGCGTTATGTTCGTCACCAATGGTATTGTTCGATTCATCATCGGCCCTGACGATCAGAACTTCGCAGACGGCGAACGCTTTATCATAAAGGCGCGAGAGTTCAAAAAGATGACGGGGCTGTCCGAAGGCATATCGATTAAGGTAAGCCAGGGCATCACTGTAGTTACCATGATCATTGTGGTTACCGCCCTGTTCTGGTTTCTCAATAAAACGCGATCGGGTAAATCGATGCGTGCTTATTCAGATAACGAAGACTTAGCGCTGCTTTCAGGTATAAACCCTGACCGTGTTGTAGCCATCACGTGGATTATTGCAGCGGCGCTAGCAACCATCGCAGGAACACTCTACGGTTTAGACAAATCCTATAAACCGTTTACCTATTTCCAACTGCTGCTACCCATATTCGCATCAGCCATTGTGGGCGGCTTAGGCAATCCATTGGGAGCAATTGCCGGAGGGTTTGTTATTGCTTTCTCGGAAATTATGGTGACTTACGCTTATAAGAAATTCGCAGCCTACATGGTGCCCGGCGACTGGAAGCCCGATGGGCTTATGCAGCTACTGTCTACTGACTATAAGTTCGCCGTGAGTTTTATCATTCTTCTTCTGGTGCTTCTCGTGAGGCCGAATGGGATTTTTAGGGGGACCGGAACATGAGCGCCCTTCGCAATGTCGGCTATTTCCTCATCATGGCCACGCTTATCGTGTTGGTTGGCCAGTTTCAAAGCTGGAACCTGGCACTATCGATACTCAATCTATGTTTAATCTCAGCCATCATGTCTTTAGGCGTGAATATGCAATGGGGATACGCCGGGCTATTTAACGTCGGTGTTATGGGCTTTGCCGCTATGGGCGGTTTAGCTGCCATGCTCATTTCAGTACCTCCAGTAAGAGAGGCATGGTCTGCCGGCGGTATTGGCGTGTTGATGGGTGTAGTCGCACTTATTCTGACCATCGTGGCAGCTGTAGCAACCTACCGAAAACTACAAGCTAAACGCTTTGGCATGATCGCCGTGGTGTTGGTGTGCGTGGTCGGCTACTTCATTATGCGTAGCCTGTTCGACCCCGCGACAGCACTTATCGAAAAAGTAAATCCAGCGTCCACCGGGTATCTCGGCGGATTCGGCCTGCCTATTATTATTGCTTGGCCAATCGGTGGAATCTTTGCAGGCGCTGCAGCCTGGGTGGTTGGCAAAATAACCTTGGGTTTGCGTGCTGACTACTTGGCTATTGCCACGCTCGGTATTTCAGAGATCATCGTTGCCATGCTTAAGAACGAAGATTGGATGACGCGCGGTGTAAAGAATGTTGTGGGTCTTCCCCGACCGGTACCGTACGAAATCGACTTACAAAACACCCAATGGTTTATCGACTTGGCGACACGCCTTGAGATGGACCCGGTGACGTTCTCCAGTATCTTCGTCAAGCTTTGTTATGCCGCGCTATTTACCGTTGTACTTTTACTGGTTCTGTATCTGTCCGAGAAGGCGCTTCGCTCCCCTTGGGGCCGAATGATGCGCGCTATCAGAGACAACGAAGTATCAGCAAATGCCATGGGCAAAGACATTAAAGCCCGGCACCTACAGGTGTTCGTACTCGGTTCTGTGGTTGTCGGTATTGCAGGCGCTATGCTGACCACTCTGGACGGCCAGCTCACGCCAGCCAGTTACCAGCCGCTTCGTTTTACCTTCCTTATATGGGTCATGGTCATCGTCGGAGGCTCTGGAAATAACTGGGGTGCCGTACTCGGTGGCTTTGTTATCTGGTTCTTCTGGATTGAAGCGGAACCGCTAGGCACATGGTTAATGGAAGTGCTTACCTCGCAAATGGATGCAGGAAGCGAGTTAAAAGCACATTTGATGAACTCTGCACAGCACATGAGACTAGCGACCATGGGATTGATATTGTTAGTCACGCTGAGGTTTAGTCCCAGAGGACTGCTACCCGAGAAAACCGGGCGCGCTGTCTAGCAACCAAAAAACGGTATGGACAAGGAAGTCCTACCCGAAAAACTGGGACTGGCAAGTCGCGTTAATACCCTCGTTAAAATGTAGATACTTGTCTTGATGAATGCAGGAAATTACTTAACGCATCTACTCACCCAATACGATGTAGATTGCGTATTCGGCATACCCGGCGTCCACACCTTAGAGCTTTACCGCGCGTTAAACGACGCCCGAATAAAACACATAACACCGCGCCACGAACAAGGTGCTGGCTTCATGGCCGATGGATATGCCCGAGTCACGGGTAAGCCTGGTGTCTGTTTTATTATCAGTGGCCCTGGCATGACCAACATCGCAACCGCCATGGGGCAAGCGTATTCCGACTCCATTCCCATGCTGGTCATCTCAACAGTCAATGAGCATGGGCGCATGGGTTCCGGTGAAGGTTGGCTGCATGAATTGCCTAATCAGCAAGCTCTTGTTAGTGGTGTCTGTGAGTTCAGTCATACGGTTAATGCCGCGTCTGAAATTCCACATGTGCTCGCCAGGGCTTATGCAGTTTTTGATAGTTGTCGTCCGCGCCCGGTACATATAGAAATTCCTATCAATGTGCTTATGCAGGACGCACCTTCCACCTCAATTCCCGTTAGCGTGCCTCGCTTGAATCGCAGTGTGGGCAATCCAGCGCTTATTGCGGACGCCGCACGCTTAATTAACAGCGCTAAAAAGCCCGTGATATTAGTGGGCGGCGGTGCTGCACGGTCTCATACGCCTATTGATTCTCTCGGAGAGATGATAGATGCGCCTGTGGTTATGACGGTGAACGCTCGAGGTATTGTGCCCGCAGAACATCCACTAGCCGTACCTGCCTCAGCAAGTCTTCCTGAAGTAAGAGAGCTTATTGCAGAGTCAGACGTTGTGCTGGCAGTTGGCACCGAAATGGGCCCAACCGACTACGACTTTAACGAAGACGGGCAATTCGTTGTAAACGGAAAATTTATACGCATAGAGCTGGATGCTCAGCAATTAATGCGCTCAATCATTCCCGACATTGGTATTGTCGGAGATGCCAAAGAAAGTTTGGTAGCCATGCTGCCATTACTTGATGAGCGTTCAGGCAAAAACAACGGTGCTCAGCGTGCGGCGCAGAGTTTGAAAAAGTTAGCAGAATCGACAAGCGATAAAGACAAGCTTTATGTCGATTTTTTATCCATCATCAATAAGGTTTTAGACAACCCCGTTATTGTTGGCGATTCAACACAAATTATTTATGCCAGTAATAGTCACTACGGCTCTACTGCTGCCAACGCATACTTTAACTCTGCCATGGGTTTTGGCACATTGGGCTATGCACTACCCGCAGCCATAGGTGCGGCAATTGGCGATAGTGATGACACCGTTGTTGCAATATCAGGCGATGGTGGGCTTCAGTTTTGTTTAGCCGAACTTGCCACGGCGGTAGATGCCAATGTACGCCTGATACTTATCATTCATGAAAACGGCGGTTACAAAGAAATAAAGAAATTCATGACCGCAAGTGACATTGCACCTGTTGGCGTCGATTTACTGGAACCCGATATCACTGCTATTGCCGAAGCCTTTGGTTGGTCTACTTATACCGTTGAAAAAATGGCAGACGTAGATTCAACGTTGGATAAAACTAAAACTAACCCAGCCCCTGCACTTGTATTGTTGAAAGACAGCGTCTTTGATACCAACGCGTAAAAACGAGTCATAAATGGAAAGTGCTTACGTAACTCACTGAAGTTTGCGCAAAAAAGGCGTTTTTTACGGAAGTTTTTTATTTTGTACAACAATTTACGAGTGCTGTTGATTTGTAAATAATTGACTCGAAACCTGTTATTGAAGCGGTAATTCGCGTATTTCGGGGTATTCTTGGGCAAATTCCCCGCCACAGGAGATTTCGCAGTGATTTACGCACTTATCACTATTGGGTTAATCATATTAGCCCTGGGGCTGTATTACAGATATACAGAGGGTCAGGAAGGCCTAACGAACAGACTCTCAGA
The DNA here is from genome assembly GCA_020627685.1 of Granulosicoccus sp. Taxonomy (GTDB): domain Bacteria; phylum Pseudomonadota; class Gammaproteobacteria; order Granulosicoccales; family Granulosicoccaceae; genus Granulosicoccus. The sequence continues at coordinate 11,066 of JAHDGK010000081.1, forward strand.
GTTCTTCTCGTTTCAATGGGTACCTAGCGTATTCACTCAACC
>JAHDGK010000037.1 GCA_020627685.1 Granulosicoccus sp.
AGATTCCAGATTTCGTTTCAGAGCACCTTATCGCCCTGGTCGACTGGGCCCGTCGCTCAGCCGATGAGGAGTTGTCCGTTCGCCAATCACAGTTAGACGAAAAAGAGGAAACACTTAATCGTCTAGCTGAATCCTACAAGCTACAAATAGAGACACTTACTGATTCCAATGCATCTCAGCAAAAGAAGATTGATGAGCAAGAGAAATCTATAACAACACTCAACAGTACCGTGTCATCACTCCAGCAAGCGTTGTCAGATAGAGAAAAGTCACACGCTGTGACAAGTGAAAAGTTGACTAACGCCGATCTTGCGCTGGCTCGCGCAACCGATGAGCAGTCTTCTACAGATATTAAGGTTAAAGAGCTTCAAACACTTGTTGAAAAGCTTCGACTTGATGATCAGCAGCTCACCTCTCAACATCACTCACTTCAGCGTCAGCACGACAAGCTATTACTCACTCATTCGAATCTGGTTGATGAACAAAAGAATAGTCAACAACGCATTCATAAACTTAACGAACAGTTAGCATCGTCTGAGGATTCATTGGCTGCAACCAAGAACTTATTGGCCAAGTTTCGTTCATCTTCTGAAACACAGCAATCCAAACTAGAGTTGTTGGGATCTTTGCAAGACTCTGTTACCGCTTTAAAGCAGTCGCTGGATGTCGTTAACCAACGAAACGATTCATTGGAGAAAGAGAATCACAATCTGACATCTATTTTATCTGAATTGGAAGAACGGTTAGAAAGTATCCCTAGTGTTGGTGATTCATAGATTATCTATAGATAGGGAATCCATGATACTGATAGATCTACCCCCCCCAAGTACCTATGGCTTCTCTTAATGGCAACTTGTAGTATTAACCGTTGACCGGTTGAATCCGCCCCTTAAAGCTGCCGGTTCGATCTCGGGGTATGTCCAAGTCAATTTCCCCATGATCGTGCATCGGCAGTACATGGTTTATACGCCTGTTCTTTCAACATGCTTAAATCATCCATGAACCCCTGATCACGGATACCTTTTTGACGATTTTTGGGGTCATGCATAAAAACAGTGTTGCCACCACTATTTAACTTCATCTATTTACTACGCTACCGCCTCTTCCTCTATCAATTGTCCATTAGAGTAGTTAGGATGTTCCTTGAGTAGTTGTTCTATTAGATTGTTGTCATAGAGAAAGCACCCCCAAAGAGCTTTGTTTCTCCAACCGTTTTTCTTGTGCCACCCTAATTCGATAGTTCTTTTTTCCTTACGCATTCTTTCAAGGAAGGCATCTTTGGTTTCGTTCTTGAATTTTTCTGGCTTTGAATCAAATACAGCTTTTGCATCGGCAAATCGTCTCTTGTCCAAAGCCTCTTTATTGCCCTTCTCTGCAGCTGCTTTTTTCTCTACTTCCCTTTTCTTTTCAGCAGCAACACTCACATTGCTTTTTTGCGTTTTTGGACTTGCCCACTTTTGCACTATTGCACTTCTTAACCAGGCACCGGTATTCTGTATTTTCGAATCACCTGCCTTTAGTGCATGTTCTATGTTGTCTAAACCGTTTCTACACCCTTGCTTTCCATGCGCTTCTATCAGCTCTATTGCAGCGTCTCTGTTGATTCCATAAGACTTCATCTCAGAGATCATATCTTCATCAAAATCGGCGTCATCACCAAAATCGAATGAGCTTTGGAAACTCTTCTTTACCTTACATTCAAAGTTTATGTACCTTGTACTTCTACCTTCCCTTACAGGGCTAAAGGTAACTTCTAAATCAGAGTATTTTGATATCTCTTGCGTTGCTGGTAAGAGCACATCTCGTCTTAGGTACTTATATTGAGTGTAAGCATCACCACTTAAGTTGGTAATGCTCCTGATGTAGTCAATACAGACTTTATCTGTCCTCTTGCGCCTACCAATCATGTCTTGCAGGTATTCGTAGATGATCAGCGAGTAGCGCTTTGAAAAACTTCCCTGCGCTAATAGTTGTACCTTACCGAATAATCTTGGCCTAACCATCTCCTCTGCAATTCTTTCATTGATCGCATAAGTTAAGGTTCCAGCTTTAATCTTGCCGTACGTAATAAACGTGCAGGCTTCCCAACTGGTTGATCGATCCTCTTCAAATTCATTCCAACTAATGATCGTCGTCATTAGTTTTTCCATATGCGTTTTAAGGCTATCGATGTTGTGACTGTCCGTCCAACCGATGCTTTGGAAAACTTCTCTTACCGATATTTCCTGACGAGAGTTAGCCGTGTATCCACCCTGGATATTCTGTGCGTTGAACAGTAGTGTATTGAGTAGCTTCCTCTCACTATTGGATAATGGGTTCTTAAGCTGAATAGATGCCGTCGGTTTTTTCAGTACTGGCATCTTTGACTGGTTTGTCATGACTTTCGCCCGCTTCAGATATTTTGCTTAAAGGTGATAAAGCAGAGGCAACTTTATATCACCAAAGCGTTAAAAAATAGACCTTAGATAAATATAAAACGCTCCCCGATCCACTCACCTTTAGATATATTTCAATTAAATCAATTAGATAGAGCTAACAAATCGATGCAAAAACCCTAAAAAAGCTGTTTTTTTCTATGTTTACTCACCTTTAACGTCGATAACTTCTCTTTTGATCGGCTCTTACCCCGTAAATCGGTCCTATAACGAAGGTTCTACGCGAATTCTGCATGAACCCCGATTCACTCACCATATCATTATTGATACACTCTAAATAGTAATTACTATATAAATCAACGATATAGAAAAAATAACATTACAACCAACCTGTTTTATTTAATATTTGGGTCACAAATCACTCACCTTTTGTGATTTCCCCGATCCACTCACCTCATTAATATATTATTTATCAATAACTTATCAGATAAAAACATCATATTGGACGAACTAAGCTTCCCCGATCCACTCACCTTTAATGGTCAATTCCAGGGATGAGACGATTTCCTGCACATACTCACAACCTAATAACTATTTATATTTCAATGTCTTATATAATTTTAAGCTATATCGATCTTCTAAATAGTTCATTTCAGGTTGTCACATATGGATTATCACGTCTTCCCCGATCCACTCACCTTTAGTGAAAAGGCTATTAGCTGATTCCCCCGATCCACTCACCTTTTCTCCCCGATCCACTCACCTCATAATCGTGAAATTTCAAATAAAACAGTCATATAGCTAATCTGTGAATGCCATCGTCCCCGATCCACTCACCCAAATAGACATAAAACCCGATTCACTCACCTATAAAAACCTTATATAAAACAAATACCTATATAAATGCTTTTGCGCATTGCCCCTGATCCACTCACCTACTTATCCCCGATCCACTCACTTTTAGGGCCCCGATCCACTCACCTAAAATCCTTTAAGCATCTGAAAACACGTATGAATAATGAGCTCTTAACAGTTTGTTAAATGTACTAATGTTGTTTTTATGGATAGAACAACAACAGAACTGATCCTCGTATCATTTGGAATTCTCGCTAGCTCGAAGTAAGAGATACTGAATTTTAAGCACTCCCCTCCCCTTCCGTTATGGAATGATCGGTATGGTTATCGGTATGACAGTCCGAGCTAATATTGCGCCACCTCCTGGCTCTTGGCAACAACGATACTGACGCCATACATTCCAAACATAACTACCACTATCCGATGTCAGATCTGGATCTCGGGGTGTGTTGATACCAGGATCTATACCGGTATCTGGTAAACGACTGCATTCATCTTGTTTTTCCGGGTATACCATTTGCCATGCACCCGTTGTTATATCGTTTGGATTCAACGGTTCAGGGAACCATGTTCTTATACCTGGTGCACCTATGTTCAGCGCGGGTCTGTAAAGGTGGCTCTGATTTTCCCTAGTCACCACGTGCACACCCCTAAATGCTGCCGTAGCCCTTGCTTTCAATTCATCATTTTGAAGTACCCATCCTGATCTTGGGTAGATATTGCTCCAAGTAGACCAGTCGGGCAAAGTTACTGGCAGTATAGATGTGGGTGGAGAACTGAGAGCACCTGCAGAAAAGTTACCAAGGAAAAGCTCACTGTCCGGAAAAGGTAGAGCGTACGATCTCGGATAAACCATTTCAGGCAGTTGCATTCTCCAACTCAGTACATTTAGTCCTGATAGATAGTAAGGCATAAGTGGTTGAGTAACAGATGGGCAAAACAGCGTTAAACCACCGGTTAAATCAAAACTCTGCCCAGCTACCTCAAAGCTAAGCGCTCCACTGTCTAAGCTATTTTGGATTTGTGTAATAGATTCCTCTATGTCAGCTCCAAAGTCACCGTCCAGTCCAGGTAGACCACTTGCATCTTGCAAACCTTCTATCATTGCATTGGCGTTGGCCTCGTTGAATTCACCTGCCAAAAGCGTTTGACCAGTCTCGTTAGCTAACCCGCCAATTTCAGCGATGTTATCAAGCTCAAGCTGTATGTTTTCGTAAGCATCCAGTCCTGCTATTTGGTCTAACAAGAACGTACCAGGGTCTGACAAAATCTCTTGTGCCTGATCACCAAGCTGGCCGTTATTGACAGAGTTTGCGGCATTGTTGATGTCACCTAGCGCACCGGTAACAGATCCTAGTATGTTCACAATGGCTGCATCGACAGGCTCAAATAAATTGTCTTGCCATCTGCTTGTATCACCAAGTCCGGGTTCACCTGCCCACGCTCCCGGATTACCTACTGGGCCGCTTATATTGTTCGGACCACCGCCTGTGACTTCTGCAGCGACAGCGTTTACTTGATTAACTCCCTGTGTTGCTATATTTGCGAGTAATCCGACCTGTGCTTCTAAGACAGCTGTAGCGTCATTGGTTAGCTGTCCAGTCAACGTTTTAGCAGATATGGAAATTAGGTTTCCTGGATGCCCTATGACCTCGACCTCTGAAAATATCGTACCGCTTTGACGTGTGTTGTCTTCTTCGTTTGTATTCGATTGCTGTGTGTTAGCGCCGCTGAACATGTGCTCTTGTCTATAAGAAACAGGAACATCCTCACCACTGATTAGTTCTAATACGGCTTTAGAAGACTCGGTTTGAATTCCATCGTAGAGTCTATCAATCTCGTTGACCGGTGAAGCTCCCGTTCTACCGTAAGAAGTCACTATAAAGTCTGGGTTGTAGTGTTCTATCTGAGGGAAAAATTCTATAGAGATGCTGCAACCAAAAATACTGCATCTAAGAACCGTGTAAACACAGATCCCACGCAAAAATATTTTCAAGCAATCAATCGGATGACTATCTCTAAAGATTTCTAGTAACGATGTTTGATCGGTTATGTTTTCTCTTAAATCATTAATGATTTCGTCGGTGACCATCGCTATCACCTCAGTACCTGACTCCATGAAGTCATCAAGACTGATCGTTCGATTGTATTTACTTAGAGGGTTATCTTTTCCATTGAAGCTGTTGTAATACTCTTTATCTTCTTCTGTTGCTTCACGAAAATTGACTTTCGCTTTTTCAAATAGTGTCAACGGATCTTCATTGCCCGAGTAGGCCATTGCTGGCGAAGGTGCTTGAAGAAGAGACAGGATCAGTGCCGCTGTAATTGATTTTCTAAATCTCATTTGGCTCACTTAGATTGTTGTTTGGTATCGCCTTACCCTTTGGCAAGGGACGCTTCAAGCGAATGCGTTCTATCAACACACGCCTTTCTTAGACCGTTTAAGGACACAAATCCCACCTGGATATCCCTGACTCAAGTGAATTAGTGCGCAGTGGTCAATCTAAAACATAAATTACATATAAATTGTATTTTGACCTATTTCTAACCAGATTACGAGCGTAAAAGGCATTAAAATGCCGTTTTAGTCATTATAAATTATGTTTTTTATATAGAAAAGTGTTGATTCTTGTAAATCCTTTTGTTACTGTTTTGGCTAGGATGAGTTATTTACTGCACGTTTTACTTGTCCAATTCAGAACCTAGTTCTGACGGTCAGCGTTTTAGATTAAACGTCTGGCTTCTTCTACAAGCGTGATTATTTACCGCATTTCTGACTGCTGGCGAAAGCCTCAGCTAAGTACTCAGTCACTTAAAGAAAACCTCATTGTTTTCGAAAATTTCAAACACCGTTGGTTATACCAACACCTTTATTTTTCTATAACCGTGTGAATACGTAGATGTTGTCAATTAGAAAACCATCATATTTACTGCTCACGCTTTTAGTTTTTGTATCGACACAAGCCTACTCGGAACCTAGTAAGTCAGCTAAGAATCTAAAGTCTGAAGAAATGACTGAACAACCCTTCATAGATCTAGATACTGCGTTTATAAATGTTGAATTGCTTCCTTTAGATCAATTGAAGGAAGTTGATTCTGAATACGTTCCAAGTCAAGCGAGAAACATAAATCGCCGCGAAATGAAATCCAGATTTACGGCATCGCCTAATAGCGGTGTTGCTATGAGCAAGGCTAAGACAGACGATGAGCTTCTAAATACTAAAGCGGCTGGATCATCGAAAACACAGCCTGCTACCAGTCGCTACACTCAATCTGTTTACTCTCCAGCTTCAGCTGGCATCGTTGAGCAAGTAGGTACTAATGCGGCCTCTCCCTATACGTCATTTATACATTCAGAAGGCCTTCCCAAGTCGCTTTCTATAATCGTATCAACTCGGTTTACCCATTCGGATACTGTGGGTGGTGCGATGGCAAAGATACTGGATTTGATAGGGTATTCGTTGATAGCAAAGGGCATGAGTACAGATCCCGAAGCTACACAAATACTTTATCAAAGACTTCCCCGGATCCATTTCAACATGGATAACATCAGCGTAATTGATGCTCTGACTACGATAGCAGGGCCAAGCTACACGGTTGTCTTTGACCATCGAATTAGAAGAACAACGTTGGATGTCTCACCGCAGCGAAGAATACTAAATCAAGCTCAGCGTTTGAATGCGAGACTTCAATGAGAGCTTTTATCTGTATAGGGTCTTTGGTATTAGCCTCAACGCTTAGCTCTTGTTCAAGCTTGTCTTTAAAGACTATTACGTCAACCTTAATTCCATCTCACCCAGTTCAATCATCGCTCGCTGATTGTCCTCTTAACATGAGTTACGCCGAGCGCGATTTGGATCGCCCCTACCGACCGGATCTGAGAGTCTACAGGACTAAGGAAGGAGAGTTATGTCGCGCTTTCTAGTTACTAGTCTCTGTCTTTCCCTGAGTTTGTACTGGGGAAATTCTTCCATTGCTCAGGAGCAAGTTACCAGTAATCCAAACTCAGGTGGTGTGCAGTCTTCTTCCCTATCCGATACTTCCTCCAGCTTGGCGTATTGGAACCTGCAGGATTCAGAATTACAACGTCTTCAAGAGCTTAAACAGAAATTTAAACCTTTTGCAGATGTTGATCTGATGAGCCCGTTTGAAATATTGGGATTGGGCGCTGAAACAGAGGCCGAGAGATCTAAATACGCTCAAGCCTACATCAAGGCGCGATCGGAACATCAAAGAGCGACTATTGCATGGGCTGTAACTGTCGCCTCAGTCGATAACAAAATGGAGGATCACGGAGATTTTCTACGTCAAGATCCCAATATAAATCGTTATCTGATTGAAAATGGATCTAATGGTGTAGTTGATAATGGGCTTGTTCCATCATCCCCATCTCCAGCCAGTAGCCCTTTAAAAACAGATCAGTACCACCTTTTTATACCTATTGCGTGTAGTCGTTGCCAGATGCTTTATGGCAAGGCACTTCAAGATCTAATTGATGGTGCTATTACAAGGATCAATTTGGTATTTACGACTGATTTTTCAAATGAGCAGATAATTGCCTGGACGGATAGCGTCAATATGGACGTTGATCTTCTTGCTAAGCAAGATATTACGCTCAATCGAATGACTTCCGCCTGGGGTGCCATAGTGGCCGGTCGAAAGTTACCCATTCTCGTTAATTCAGGGACAGGCGATGCTTTCGATTAAACGCCTATCAATAGCCCTGTTGCTACCACTTATATCCGCTACTGGGACAGTGAATGCCATAGATCAGGATATGACATTGAAGACTATTCCTCCTGTCTATAAAAGTATCTCAAAAAAATACCGTATACCACCAGGCATTTTGTACTCAATAGCGATGGTTGAATCACAGACGTTGATTGCTGCAGGAAAGGCGCGTCCTTGGCCTTGGACTCTGAATACATCAGGTACCCCTCATCGGTTTAGTTCCAGTACCGAGACGGTCAGAGCCATTAAAAAGCTTCGTGAAAGTGGTGTACGCAATATCGATGTAGGCTTAATGCAGGTGAACATGATCTATCACGGACATCGATTTAGTAGCTATTCAGAGCACGTTAATCCCTATAACAACATTGATGTTGCAGCAAGCATTCTCGTTGCCGAGAAAAAAGAATGTGGTGATTGGTGGTGTGCTGTTGGCCGATATCACTCACGTAAGCCGGTAAATTCAGATCGGTATATAGCTAAAGTAAAACGAGAGTTGGAGAAGCTAAATTGATTAGCTATAACACCAACTTCATCAACTATCGACTGATAACGATATTGATCATAAACATTTCATGTCTATCAACTGCTAATTCTACCCCTCAAAACCCTTTAGGGCTGGAATTCCCTATTCGACCCAAATCTTTGACATTTGGTGTATTTAAAGATTACGCAGTAGAGAATCCGAATCAGATACCTTTCATGATGTTCGCTATAGGAAACGATGAAACGTCGATAGGATGGTTAGAAGCTAATACCCAATTTTTTAACAACAATAACGCTATCGGGTTTCTGATCAGCTCAGATTATCCCAATGAGGTTCAAGAGATACGAGAGAAAACAGGGTTTATCAAGTTATTCCTAATGCCTAACGTTGATGAGTTAGTTATTCAGTATTCCATCCCCAATTATCCTTTTGTGTTGGACACTCAACAGGGATTAATCCGTCAATGAAGACAAAATCACTATTACTATCCCTGTTGGTTTTGATAATTAGCGCTACGTCAGTAGCGGATAGTCAACTACAGAATTCACAAAGAGATTCTTTAGTAAGAATCCACAGTGAATTCGCTGCAATCGAGCAAATGCTTGTTGTTCTAGAAATGAATAGAGATTCTACTGCTTCTTCTGATCCTACATCAGGAGGAGTTATTTTTAACTACGGTGTTCTGCTCGATGAAGTACGCCAACAAATGGCAGGTATAGAAAGTCATATCAAACTTCTAAACAGCTCACCGAAATGGCAAAGATTCACACTCGAATAACCCTTTCGGTTGTTTTACTTCTACACACATGCAACTCGCATGCGGAGATACTTACCCAAGCGCTAGAACTATTTGAGCTAGCCAGTGGTTCTGTCGATTCGTACGCGAACTTGTTTCAAACCATCACCATAGCAATGGTTGCAGTATTCGCCATATGGGTACAGGTGGCTACTTTTAGATCATACATGGACGCTCAACTTACTTTTATAGCCACATTCATGATGGTAATAAGGGTTGTCATTTTGACCGCTATTGTCGGATCACTATTCACATTTATATAAAAAACATTCATTTATCGTAATTTAAAAATTAAGGGAAAAATCATGAGAAAACTATTAGCTTCTGTTCTTAATGTTGCTCGCCGAGCTGCTACATCTACTTTCGCAAAGGTTGCGTTAGCGGTTGCTGTAACTGCACTGCCTTCCTTGGCGTCTGCGGAAGCCTTTGATACCGCTGGTATTGACGAAGCGATCACCAACTCATTTACAACCTATTTAACTCTGGCCATACAGGTTATCTCGGTCATCGTGTTTCTGATGGTCGGATGGGGCGTTCTCACTAAGTTCATCTCTGCACTCCAGGGACGCTCTGAGTGGGGCGAAGTATTTATGCCTGTAGCAATTGGAGTAATTGTTATCGGTATTTGTACTTTCCTATTTGCACAGGCCACAGAATTGGTCGGTGGAATTGGCGGGGCGTAATTAGTTTACAACTAATACCTGACGTAAATGATGCGGAGGGGCTTAAGACACCTCTCCGCGTTGTTAAAAGAAAGCGTTTAGTCAAATGGAATCAGAGCATCTCAGTGGCGTAGTTGCTACCAACGTAAACGAAGAAGCGGTCATTTTACGTGGTTGTACGACAAGTGAGCTTATAGGCGCATCGATAGCGTGTACCACCATCATCATCCCATTGTTTCTGATTGTCGGTCTGATCATGGGAAAAATGATGATTTGTATGGCAGTAGGTTTCGCCGCGAATTTCGGTGCAATTTTTGGAACCGCAACGCTCATGCAGAAGATGAAACGTGGTCGTCCGGATGGATACTTTAATCATTGGATGATGCTTATCGGTAAAAAAATCGGAATGGTAAAGGCGCCCTTCGTAATCCAGCACGGGTCAATGAGCATTTTCCGAAAAAAACAAATTATTTTGCTTAATAAGCATCTTAAACAAACATTGGATAGATAGTCGAAACCATCAGTATCCGGTTCGGATATTAGTAAACGCTATCGATCCATCTTTCAAATATTAACGATCATTGGATTGATTTGGGACTATGAGTAGTCGGTTTCTTAACGAACTAACGGCAAAAGATGCACATATAGCGACTCTTTACATGATCGTTGTGTTTCTGATGCTCATATCTATGGGACTTTGGTACGGGTGGCAGACAGCCCCTCAGAATCTACGCATATTTATCCCGCCCGATCTTCGAGCAGGCGCCATAACCAGACCCGATGAGTATCAAGCTGCCCAGGTATTTGCTTTTGCGACCATGTACACCCAAAGTCTCAACCGTTGGGAAGAAGATGGTCAGAAGGACTATCCAGCGCGGATTCAAGATCTCCAAGCGTATATGACGCAAACGTTCCGTGATCAACAGATCAGGACAATGAACGATAAGATGTCTCGTGGTGAGCTTGCCAAGAGAACTCGATATTCCTCTGTAGATACTCGCTATACGGACTATCAACCTGAGTATGTAACAGCATTGCGCGACGGTAGTTGGAATGTTGAGATGGTATTGCAAGTTGTTGAGAAGGTCGGTGAAGTCGAAGCGAAACGAATAAAAATCAAATACCCCATTAATGTTGTTCGTATCTCTATAGACCCAGAGAAGAATATATGGGGGCTAGCGTTGAATGGAATATCTCCTGGATACAAGGAAGAAGTATTCGAGGACGACCAATGATCACCAAGACATCATTTATATCCGTTGTTTTGATGATGCTATTTTTTAGTTTCAACGCTTATTCACAGGAAACGACCAACTATAGAACTGTTGTCTATTCTAACCTTCCTGTTCCCTTTACTATGCGCGTGGGTGAGGAAAAGATACTCTCATTTCCAGAGGATGTTCAGTGGTCCATACCCAGAGAGTTGACCGGAATTGTATCCGGTGAAGCGGTAGCCGGTAATGTCTATCTAACTTCGTCAACGCCGTTTGAAACGACACGCTTTCACTTTCGAGGAATTGATTCAACACAACACTATATTTTCGATATTACGGCCAGTGAATCTGGTGAGAAGACAGCGCTAAGGGTATTAACACAGTCAACTTCTTCAAGAACCAGTGCCGATACTAGTTCTCACGATGCGAATCAATCTACTTCTAGGTTTTCAACTTCCAGAAAACGAATGGGTATGGCTGAAGTGATACGAGCTGTGTATCAAGATATCTATGCGCCAGATCGATTACTTGACTCATCTACTCACCTTTCAAGTAAGACGTTTGAAAACCCTCCAACGTACACACGAATGATACCTGGTCACGATGTGATAGCCATTCCATTTTCTCAATGGTGGACTACAGATGGCATGTACGCGACAGCTTTACACATCACTAATAATGAGCCCTACACCATACGTATTGATCCTAGAAAGCTCAGATCAAGCCCGGACTGGGTAGCATTTTCGTCCATAGCCAACGAGCTGCATCCCGCGAAACAATACGGGGATAGGATGATAGCGGTTGTGATCACACGACAATCATTCACCGATATTAGTGATTGGATGAAATGATTACTAAAAGAATTTTGCCGATAGTAGCGGTTAGCATCGTCATCATAGCTGCGCTTTTCATATTCTTCGCATCTAAGCCAGACACCGTTAGTCAGTATTATCAACCATCTGACCAGCTGGATAATATAGCTGTAACAGAGGTTGATGCCGATTCCACAGCTGACACTATTAGAGCGTTGACTGGAGAGGTAGATCGTTCTAAGGAGGAAATGTTTGCTTTAACCCAAAAAGCCATAGAACAAGCCAAAGCTAAGGAATCTGTTATTGAAGATGCTGATGCAAAGATTAAGGAACTAGAGAGCATCGTAAATTCATCTCAGCGAGAATACCGCGAATTCGCCACTGAGCAAAATCGTATGATTCAAGAGCAGTTGGCCTTAGTTCAGCGAGAGGTACAACAGCTCAAGGGCAATGCTGATCGCATGGAGTTTGATACTCGTAGAGGTTCACCTTCTCGTTCTAATCCTAACCCTAATACGCTTCAATCCGTCGAAGATTTCATAACTGGCGCTGAATTACCGAGTGGATTAGGGCTTGATGCAACCCCCGCTGGTGAAGAGATCAATGGCATCTCACTGTCTGATATTGTTTGGATTAATCCTCTGGACCGCCCTAATGTAGATCTTGACGATACAACAGCCGGGGGTAGTTCCGTATCGAAAAAACTATCAAATCCCGCTTTAGGATTGTCTCGTTCGAACACTGGAACATCTTCAACATCTTCCGGTGGTTTAGGCGAACGCGATAGCTCAGCTTCAGGTGAAGCTACACAGGTAGCTAAGGCTTCAGATAACTCTAAGATATTCACGATACCAGATTTATCTATGATGACAGATGCTGTTGGGTTGACAGCGTTAGTCGGACGCATTTACGCAAACAACGAAGTCACTGATCCATGGCCTTTCAAATCAATGGTTCGTAGAGAGAATGTTGCTGCGAACTATACACCTTTACCACCTGATTTGGACGGGATGCTTTTTGAAGGATATGCCGTTGGCGATTGGACACTTGGCTGTGTTCGGGGATGGCTCACCGCCGCGACATTTGTTTTCAAGGATGGATCAACTATTTCAGCCTATGCCAATTCCCCTGGATCACGACCCAAGGAATCTAGGCTCAATAAACAAGCCATTGGATACATTACAGACCAGTACGGGAATCCTTGCATATCGGGACAGAAATTAACCGATGCTCCTAAATTTCTTGCTACTCAAACCTTAACTGCCGGTGTTCTTGGATTTGCTGATGCTTTGAATGATGAGTTTAAACAACGATCAACAACGACTGCTCTAGATGGGACGTCAACCACGGTTGACAGAGTTATCAATCCAACGCGCGAATACGCTCGCAACGAGGCCTACGTTGCTGCCCTTCAAGAATCTGGCCAGTGGATAAGGAATCGTCAGAAGCAATCCTTTGATGCTGTTTACACCCCACCGGGCGAGAAGATGGTTATCAACCTTCAGACTGAGTTGCGACTAGACAGAACGGAAGATGATAGGCGCATTAGTTACAGCAATACACAAAACGGAAACTACTATGAAGATCTGGATTAGATATTTGATTGTCTTTCCCTGCCTTCTCGCATCTTGCTCAAACGCACCTACCAAAGTGCTTAATCGTCAGTACGAAATGACTATGGCAGAGCTCATTCAACATAACGCTAAGACCACATCCGATAGTGCTGTACATGAACGTTACGTACATGGAACTACAAGAGGTATAGAGGGTGAGCAACTACCAGAGAACCAAAATATCGAGAACTACACTGCAATAGCAGCACAAGAGATAGAGCAGTTATTCCCCATGCTTCCTAACCCGCAGATTCGTGTCTACGTTTATCCCCACATGGCTACGTCAACACGTGCCCCGGTTCCGGGATACACGACAGCAATTTCTTTGTATGAGCGAGATGAGTACGCGCTGCCCAATGAGATTGCTCGCTCAAGGAGAATCTATCAATGAATATATCCACTAAAGATACCCTAGATGATGCGCGTCTTGTAGATAGCCAAGATAGTGGTGAAAATGTACGAGTAGGCACAGTCAAAAGATCTAAAACAGGCCCCAAGTCAGGTTTTCAGGCACAACTAAACGATGTCGTAAGTACACTGCCGGCTAAGCTGGATGGCTTTATATCTGGATTGACATCGCTGGCCGGAGCAAGGACGAAAAAACCAGTTTCAACGGGAATTCCCACCCCCCAAGATCATTTAGAACCTGACAAAACAAACCAACATGATAACGCTGAGTCCCAAAAACCTAAGTTCAAACTAGGTCGTGCAAGGCGCTCAGATCTTCAAGATTTATATAAAACCAATGCCAGTTTTGCTGACCTATTACCTTGGGTCGAATACCTGCCTGATTCAAAGCAATTTTTATTTGAAGATGGTGTTTCAAGAATGAGCGTATTCAATGTGGAACCCATTCCAACCGAAGGGCGTTCACAGGAAATGCTCAAGGAGACCAGTGAAAAGCTGGCGCGTGTTATTTCAGACACATTCCCCGAAGAGGATAGAGATCCTTGGACAGTACAGTTCTTCCTCAATACCGAACCAAGCTTAGAACAACACATGAATGATGTTAGGAGTACAGCATCAGATAACGATATGGATTCTCAGTACACTGAAGATTACCTGGAACAGTACAGTCAACACCTTGCTAATGTCGCTGCCGAGAAAGGGTACTTCTTCGACCAAGAAACCACCGAATCAGTATGGCGCGGTCAGATGATGATGATACGAATTGTAATCTATCGTCGGTACTTTCGTTCTCGCCCCAGTGGTAATACAGAGCATGAGATGGAGCAGATGGCCTCAAGGTTGTCAACCAGTTTACGGGCCGCTGGTATCTCAACATCGTTGTGTGACGGAGCTGATTTCTATCGTTGGATGCTTATCTGGTTTAACCCAAAGCCTCCTGTATATGATGGAGACATACGAAAGACGTTAGAGAATATCCCCTATCCCTCAGATAAAGATCCAGTTCCAGGCAACGATCTAGCAGAAATGGTTCTATTGGATGCACCCCGAGCAGATCGTAAAACCGGATACTGGCACTTTAATGATCTTCCTCATACCGTTGTCCAGATTGGAAAGATAATGAAACCGCCAGCTCATGGCGCATTGTCTGGTGAGATGAGATTGCAGCAGCAGTTGTATGCGTTGACGGATAAGCTCCCTATAGGTGCTATCGTCTCAATGACAATATTCATCCTCCCACAGGATGTCATTACAAATCGTATCAAACTCATCGCAGATAGAGCCGTAGGCGATACAGCTGAATCTGGCATAACACGTAGCGAAGCGGCCAATGTGTTAGAGAAGCAGGCGAGGAATGACAAACTTTTTCCATTTGAGGCAGCAATTTACGTTCGTGGTAACAACGAGCGCGATCTCAAAACCCAAATACAGCAAGTAAAGTCACACGTAGAGTCACTGGGTCTTAGAACACTCAATGGCGCAGAAGATCCTATAGCGTTGGATAACTACATTAAGAATTTACCTGGTGTGCAGGTCGAGGCGCTTGATCGTAAGGCTCGTCAACGCGCAAGGCTTGCATTTTCCTCACATATTTCATCACTCGCCCCTCTTTATGGTAGAGCTCGTGGTACAGGCAATCCCGGATTGCTTTTCTTTAATCGCAGTGGCGAGCCGATCACGTTTAATCCTTTATCAAAATACGATAGGCGCAAGAATGCTCATATGCTTGTCTTGGGTCCTACCGGTGCTGGTAAATCGGCCTGTTTAGTTCATTTGATGATGTCGTTGGGCGCTCTCAATAATCCTAAGTATTACATTATCGAGGCAGGTAACTCATTTGGATTGTTTGGCGATCATGCTCGTGATATGGGCAAGACTGTCCACAAAGTAAAACTGTCGATGGGATCTAATGTTTCCATTCCACCTTTTGCAGATCTAACAAAGGTTATCGAGGCCGAGGAGAAATTGGATCTAGAGGCTATAGGCAGCTCCGATGAGGATCTGATGGATAGTTTTTCAGAGGATGACGACGAAGATGACGACGAGGAGGTCAGAGACTATTTGGGCGAGGCTCAAATTATGGCCGTTCTTATGGCCACAGGAGGTGAGCAAAAGGAGTTGGATAACCTGACTCGCTCACTAAAAGGAAAAATAAAAATTGCTCTAAAGAATGCTGCTCGTGAAGTTTATGATCGCCCTCCGAACGAGGGTAAAACAGTACTTCCAGAGGATGTCGCACGTCATCTCGATCTTGTTGCTTCAGACCCTAACAACGTTCAACAAAAACAAGAAATTGAAAATTTAGCGGCGTCGATCAGACTTTTTACTGACGGTCTTAATGGGAACCTGTTTAATCGTCAGGGTGAAGCATGGCCTGATGCGGATGTGACGATTATCGATCTTGCCCAGTCTGCAGCCCGGGGCTACGAAGACACACTGGCCGTTGCCTATACCTCGTTGATTCAACATATCAACGCAGAGGTAGAGAAAAATCAATTTGAGCAGAGAATGACGGTGGTACTAACAGATGAGGCTCACCTTATCCTGAAAAACCAGCTACTGATGCCCTATGTCGTCTCTATCGTAAAGATGTGGCGTAAGTTAGGTGCCTGGTATTGGCTTGGAACACAGAACGTAGCCGATTTCCCGGACAGCGGTAAGGTTCTTCTCAACATGATTGAGTGGTGGATGTGTTTGAACATGCCAGCAGACGAAGTTGAGCAAATAGCACGATTCAAAACGCTAAGCGAAGACGAGAAGGCAATGATGCTCTCCTGTCGAAAAGCCCCAGCTAAGTACACAGAAGGTGTTGTTTTGAGTGAGCAGATGAAGATGCTGTTTCGCAACGTACCTCCCCCAATAGCTTTGGCGTTAGCCATGACAGAAAAGGACGAGAAGGTAGATCGTCAGAAGCTTATGGATAAACACGGAATAACAGAGGTTCAAGCAGCCTACAAGATAGCAGAAACCATTGGTACCAACCGAGAGCGAGCACTAAAGCCTACTTAATTGTGTCAACCACGAATACTTTATTGTGAATTTTGGAAATAAAAAGCGCGCTGTATATATTTTTCTGAGCTTATTGTTTGCTCTGATTCTTGGCGCGTTTATATCCTACATATACGGTAACGCCGATAGTTCAAGAAGGGTCTTCAACTTAAACGAAGGATTCTCCAACACACTTAGCTTTATTCGTTTTGCCCGAATTATTATCGTCAGCTTAGTTGGGCTGTTTTTCTGGCCTACGTTCTGTCGGATATTCGGACGAATCATGCGAATAGACCCCCTTTACTTCTTCCCTCTTCAGTATCGGGTGTTGATTTGGTATTGGGTATTCGAAGCTGCATTCTTCATCTCGGATATATAGATATGAAAACACAGAAACCAAAGAACAACCTCCTAGTTTGTTCGGTCGTGGTTGTTGCTATTAGCTCTGCATACAGTATTTCACCAGCTATTGCGGATGGTACTCCCGCAGAATCCTCTTTGACGTACTACCAATTAGGGGGCGGTGAGCCCGTTATGCCTCCGGTTGTTTTTAACCGTCCAGAGCGTGTTGGATTTGGTCCTGGATTTAAACTTCCCAGTCTTTGTGATCTATGGGAGTACAAACATCTTGACGATATTCTTGATCGTTATGGAGATATGGTCACAAGTTATGTTGAGGGACAGCTAGATGCTCTAGGACAAACCATCATGACAAATCTTGTGGCTAATGCGGAAGGACTTCTTGCATCTACAATACAAAGAGCGATGCCAGGCTTATACAGTTATACCCAGAATGTCCATGGTCAGCTTGGAACAAAGATCTCTGCAGCTAAGCGTTCCTGTGAAGAGGTATTTAAAGAGGCTCGCACTAGCCCTGTTTCACCTTGGAAAAAGTATTCCAGAGTCGCTGGTTGGCAGGAAGCTATGGGGATCACGTTCCAGAACAGCGGCGCGATACAGATCGCGGGTGGTAGTAATCACATCTTGGATGCCGAAGAGACTATCCGTGAGTCAGATGGTAATGCATCGATCGAATGGATTGGTGGACCTGCTGGTGGACTCGGTGATCCACCGATAAGACTGGTAGAGGATCTTGTCAAAGCGGGCGGGAATATCCTCAATGGACGTTCATTGCGAGATCAGTACGATGACGATGACATCAACGATATAGATCTGCCAAACGATAATCCGCTGATCAATACCACTATTCAGAAAGCCTCTTTAACGACATACTTCCCCACTACGCAAGATGCTGTTGAATGGGCAACTCTAGTCGTTGGAGAGCAGGTTATCTCAACGTGTGCAGCTGCTTCGTGTGACCCCTCCACACAAGCAGGTATTGGTCTTCAGTCAGCCTATTTTCTAAAGCGGCAAGAATACCTTCTAGCCTGGGCAGACATCATAGATGATGTAAACGCTGGTGCAACCATAACCATAGATGCGATGCGTACAGTCTCTGGTGGACGTGTTCATATTGTCCAGGAAGTCATAGAAGCCCTCTATGGAATGGTTCCACAGGATGCTGCAATGTATATCGATCGTCTTGCAGCTGATGCAGCCGTTTCAGACACGGTAGAAAAGGCATTCACGGTAATTCGTATCTTTGAAACAGCTGGAACTATCCCTGAAGTGTTGGCTTATGAAAAAGCGGAATCAGAGGTCGAGAAAATTACTAGTCGACTGAGGAAAGAAATTCAGAACATGATCATGGAGATTCAAATTAGTCAAAGCCTTACTAGTCAAACCGCATCTGCACTTATTACACGCAATAGAATCCAGCAAGAAAGCGGATCTCAGATTAAAGAGGCTGGTACACGTGGGGCCTACGCACCATTGAGTACGAATATCAGTCAGGGTGTCCCAAGACTGCTCGAAGATGTTCGTTAGTACCTACTCTTAATAACACGTTCGGGATAAAGCAAGCCAATGGATGTAAATTCCAATATCAATCTGTTTACTACCATCTTAGGGTGGCAGTTTTATGGTGTTCTTTGGTCCGTCATTGTTCAGACAGGGCTTGTTTTCCTACCTATATTCACAATGATTATCTCTACCTTGTCAGACGCAAGAAGCTCTGGATCTTTGTTTACGGTAAACGTTGATTCGGCATTGTCGGGCTTGGAAGTTAAAGTCTTTACTCTGCTCCTTGTGTTGCTGGTAGGTGCTGCCCCTACCGCTGGTACCACTGTCACAAGTGGTGATTTTACGTTTGATGGTTTAACAGTTGGTAATACCGATACCGCCTATGATGACACTTTTGGTGCATCTACCCTTATTGACGGAACAACGGTGCCAGTCCCTGCTTGGTGGTTGTTGGTTATGCGATTGAGTAATGGTGTCACTAAGGCTGTAGGGGGCACGATGGATCTACAGTTTGAGGGTGCTCTACGCCAGCTTGAAATGGCTATGCAGACAGCAGCCATAAGAAGGCCGCAAACCAAAAAGAATCTTAGTATTTTTAATCGCGAGTGTTATCTACCTGCTCGGTCTTTGTTCATGCGAACAAACGACAATACAGAAGGGATAGATGTTAACTATCAAGGGTCAGAGTATTTTATTAATGAGCCTGGATACTATGACACTTTGCGAACGCGCTCTATGATCGAAGGCATACCGTTTGATCCAGATACCTCCCCTGAGTACTCACAGGATCCCGGTACGGGAGGTAGACCAACGTGCAATGATTTGTGGGATGTAGTTTCTGAGGGCATACTTGAGGAGGCAGAACTCGGTGGTATTAATGCCATCATAGAGGAGTATTTCGGAGGTATGGGGCCAGAAAGACAAGCACAAGTTGTTCGTGGCCATATACAGCGTACCGATATTGATTCTTATGATCAGGTAGATGATCTCGTAAATGAGGTAACCGAGAAGCAAAATCTATTCGGAAGAGTTGTTGGCGCGGTAACTGACTTGCCGGCAGCGGGTTTGCTAACAATAATCAACGGCATCACAAGAATATTCACCAATTTTGTTATTCAAGCAGCCCCTATTGTTCAGGCTTATACATTGATGGTTCTCTACATGACTATCCCGCTTGGCCTTATTGTTTCGGGGTATAGCTTTAAGTTCCTTGTGCAAGGCGCAGTGTTGATTTTTTCAGTGACGTTTTGGACTGCTCTTTGGAAGATTGCAGCACACGCCGATGCTCTTTTAAGAGATACCTTTTGGCAGAATGTTGTAGATAACATATTGTCCACCTATGTTGATCCCGGCAGCGCATTAAAGGCATCCGTACACCAATTTATTGTACTCATGCTCTACATAATTCTTCCTGGCTTGGGAACTAAGATGTTGTTGACGGGTGCTGGTAGCATGGCTACAACTGCCAACGTAGCGGGCTCTGCTGCTAAGGTCGGCGGCAGTGCTGCTGGTAAGCCCGGTTCCACTGTTGGCAGCACGATCAAGATGGTTGGGACTAAGGGTAAATTGAAATAATATTTTCTTGTTCTATTAATTCAACTACCCTGTTGCTCATACTTCGAGAGCCACCAACATATCAATTCCCAATATTCAGCCCTTTAAGACTGTTAAGCAAACGTCAGAGTTTGTATTTTTCGATCCCAGCGCCTGTTTCTTCGAACATGATGTTCCTGTGACCCTCATCAGGGTCAAGCAACGCTTCGTCATCATCACTTTGTCCAGGTGTACCACCTAAGACAATAAGTTTTACGAACCATAACCATATGAGGAAGACAGACAATCCTAGTCCAATGAGAACTGCAGAGATTTTAATCATCCACAGAAATGTGGATCTAATAAATCTGTAGATAGCAATATCTTTTACACCGGGTACCAGTCTTTCGATGATATGCGTGAATACTGCCCCGTGTATCATGTCGGGGATATGAGCGTATTTATTTATCATGCCATCACCCCTCTGATTAAGTTGAAGAAATACTCGATTCAGACAGCATTATACAACAAGGTATATAGTTCCCTGTCAATATACGTGCCGACTTCGAATCTATAACTTTAGTAAGGTTTCTATGTCCTATATCAGCATTTTAATGTAGTTCTATCCCTCTATATCGGCCCTTCATAGCTCTTCCTCAATACAAATCAGGAATTGGTAATTATGAAATGAATGTCCTGTTTCTGAAGGAATAGTGATCGCTGGGCTTGGTTTTGCGAAAATAGAAACAAGTAGACTGTCATGAATTCGGCAATCGCGGATCTCATCTCACGTTAAGAGACTTGCGATCTCCGTCATTTGGCTATATTATTTTGACTACTAGCAGGACTCGCTCGTTTCTCTCCTTGGAGAGCAGCCCCTGTTTCGAAGGCCCCACTTAGTTGGGGCCTTTTGTCATTTTGAGGGCAGGAAATATGACGAGGGTTATTGCCTTCGTGGACGGGTTCAATCTTTATCACGGGCTGTCCAGTCAGCTAGAGTCAGACCCAAATTCTTTGCCGCACAACAAGGTTGATCTATGGCGTCTGATTGAAAATCATCTTCTACACGATTACGAAACTCTTCAAGGAGTACGCTGGTATTCCGCTATTCCACCGTTGAATTGGCGAGACCCCGATCAAGCCGCAATAGTTTCTAGACACACGTGGTACCGCGAGCAGCTCAACGATACGGGTGTTTCAACACGGGTATCTAGTTTTCGAAAAACCACCAGGAAATGCAAACACTGCGGCAAGAAAACCAAGACGCAAGAAGAGAAAGAATCCGATACCCGGTTTTCCCTTGAGATTTTGGAAGACGCTCTGTATGACCGAATGGATCGAGCGTTATTGGTTACCTCAGACAGCGATTTTATTCCAGCGCTTTACTCTCTGAAAAGATATGCGGAAAAACGGCTGGTAGATGCAGTAGTGTGCCCACCGATTAAACGCGAAGGTGCAGGCAAAGAAATCCAAAACTGCAGTCGTAAATTATTTTCCACAAAGACCAGATACATGCGCATTAAGCATCTTCATAACTCATTATTCGCATTGGATAATTGCGAATAACAGTATTTTGTATTTCGCGTTAGCGACATCTCTAGCTACCAGAAAACTGGTTCAAACTACGCGTTCGCTAAATTTCCAGCTGGCACTGACACTAGCTTTGGTTCGCTACGTTTAGTGTTAGTCCATCGTAGAATATCTTTGATTGTGAATCCCTTGCTTGTGACTTCACTGGCGATTTCAGTCATTTCAGTGTATACGACATCCGAAATTGCGCTATCAGCGGTAATAACAATCTTCTTAGTGTGTTTGTTTTTGGTTGGTTGATCTCTTATGAATCGCAATAGGTCCATCCCGTCCATTTCAGGCATGTGATAGTCCATAAGAATCAAGTCAAATTTAATTGATTCAAGTTTGTCGATAGCTTCAACCGGATCATCGATGTACGTAACCTGAATATCCTCCCTACCTATCAGATCGCTATCAAAAAGGTGCTTCATTTGTTCGATGTTTCCGAGGTCGTTATCGATGACTATTATTTTGAACAGATTTATTGATTCACTAGCTTCATTGTTTCCATCTTTGCGTTTTTCAGTTTCTGGCTCTTCCTCTACTTGGTATTGGATACCCTTGGCTATAGCGATTTCACTTTCTGTGGCTAATGTCACCGGTATGCTTATCTGAATCTCTGTACCAAACCCTTTGCTGCTTTGAATCTCTACGCTGCCGTTCATAAAAACAGCGAATCGTCTCATCGTCTTGAATCCTATCCCCCATCCATCTTTTGTTCTGGTAATTGTATTTTCAAAGTTGGGGTTTGTTTCTCGTAGGTCTTTAAGCTCTTTTTCATTTAATCCAACGCCTGTGTCTTTAACCATGACGTTAAGTGATCCGTCCTCTATGGCGTAGTACACTTCAACGAATCCTTTGTCCGTGTATTTGATGGCATTATCTATCGCGTTTGAAACGATGACAGAGATAAGCTGGAAGTCGTTCACGACCCACATGGGGCATGAATTATCCGCGTGGCATCTCCACGAAATTTTCTCATTTTTGCTGGAGTTTTCGCATAGAACACCAAATTGGTGATCTATTTCGCCGAACATCTCCTGAACATCAAAACACTCGTTTTTTATTTTAAGCGAGCCGTTCTCCAATGCTGATAGGTTCAAGATGTAAGAGATACGTCGAGTTATGCTATCGACATCTCCATAGGCCAGTCTCAGTGTTTCCATTGCCTCTACCGGCCTCTTGGTTCGTGTTCTTTCTATGGCCATGTCCAAGTAGGTTCTAACTCGTCCCATAGGCGTTCTTAGCTCATGGGCTGCTAGCTGCAGGATGTTGGATTTCATGTCATAGACTTCACCTTTTTTAACCAGGTTGTCTCTTCCTCTTTCCAGTTCATCTGAGATTTCATTAAACGCATTGGAGAATTCTTCTATCTCCTTGATACCGGTTTTATCCGAAAGCTTGACCGCCCTCTCCCCCCTTGCTAGACGCTTTGCTGACTCCAGAATTATTCTTAATTGGTTGTTTTGCTCCCTGAAAACAACGAAGACGATCAATATTGGTATGAGACTGAATATCCCTGAAATAAGTAGTATGTTGTTGAATGACTTGTTGATGCTTTCACTATCGATCACTGGCTCAACGAATGAGATAGTGACCTTTCCTATTACGTCGCTACCTTTTTTCGCCGATAGCGTGTTATTAGAAAAGTTCTGTTCATAGTCTTCCTTAAAGATAGTGGCATAGTGAGCGTTGATGATGCTTTGCGCATTTTTGGATTCAACTGCCAGGGCGCTTTCTGTTCCAGTTTGTTCAGGTGATTCGTTGTTCTGTTGGTAGTTCTCAATATTGTTCACATACCCAATCACATTTCCCATGTTGTCTACCACGGTTATGCTGTGTATGAACTCGTAGCTTTTAACATTGGATAAAACAGCTTTTAGTAACTCTCTATCTCCTTTGTTGACTGCATAGGAGATCATTCTCTCAATGTTCCTCTCCACCGATAGCTCGTACTCGCTGTTCTCTATGTCTATCTTGGATTGTTGGTTTTGATCTAGTAGGTACAGGCTTGGTGCGTAGAACACCACCGATACCAGTATCACTGAAATAAACAGAACGACTTTGTAGGAGAGCACGGGAATCAGTTTCATGGCTGCCTTTTATGCTGTTTCTATATTTAAGGTCTGATCCTGCGAGAGAGTGCTATCTAGATATCTGATTTAATAGAGCGAAAAGACATCCGAACCCTTTGATTTTCTGTCAAAATTCGGTTGTTTTATGTCTGTCAACTTATCAAAGCGAGAAATAACTCACACTTCTTACAGTATCAAAAGCAAACCATTGCAATGTATCATAAATGATCCATTTTTCCCTCCGATATACGTTTCATCGGCTCTGTATAATCATGCTTGAAGGGTGTGTATGGGTTGACAAGCCAGCGTATGTGGTCTAAGGGGGTTCGACTTATTTTTAATAAAAACTCCCAACAACACTCTTCTACTTCACGAGAGACAAATTTCCAGTTCGCATGAAGACGGCGTCATCTTCCCCTTTAATGGGTCCGAATCAACTTATTACGGCAATAGAAGGATTTAGCAGCGATGTCACGCGCTATCTCATGCCTGTAATTTGTTACATCGGTGGCAAGAAAGATGATTTTCTAAAGCCTCTTCGACGCTATTACCCCGGTGCCATTCAGCATGACAGTTATACGGGTGAGAAAGCACAGGTCACTATATTCAATCATATCCCTCATGATCTTTTGGGTTTTGACAGCCCACTATCGCCAGACGGCTCCTATATTTTCCTACTCGATGAAGACCTTCTCTATACAGAGCAAGAGTTAGATGTGCTGTATCGTCTCAATGCAGTCACTCTGGTAAAGCCAGATCCGTTGGAAGTTATGTGGCAAATAAGAACTCAGCTAACGGTTCAGAATCTGTCATACGCCAACGATCGTACTGTCTTCCCATCGCTCATATCTGCCGATTTAGAGTATCGCGACAAGATATCCAAGATCATTCGTAGCGTAATACATGGAGAATCTCTGATTGTATCTGTCTGCTCATTAAAGGTCAGAGAAGCCCTTTTTTCATTTCTTTTCGACTTTATGCCAAAGTCGATAAGACCACAGGTTATCAGAGGCGACAACGAGGGCCTTAGCTCGCTTCCTTTAGATCGTTTATGTTTGATAGAGGGCCCAAATCACACTTTGGATAATGTCCTCTCTTTGTATCAACAAGTATCAGACTTGGAATCATCTCCGAGTATTATGACTGTACTTATTGGTGAGGATTTATCCGATATAGAAGAAGATTCGGAGATAGAAACCGCTACACTCCGAGATCTTAGTACCCGGACCGGTGACTCTCACCTTTTGGCTTATTGTTGTTCTGCACAACAGTCGCATACAATCCACAAGATGTCCTACCACTCTATCCCCACCGTTAATAAGATAACCGTAGAAGCGATGTACTGTCCCGATCAGTATCTTTCATTGCTTGGTTTTCAAGATGCCAGAAATGTAGAGCCAGGGGATATCCTTACAGAGCTTACCGATACATTTGATCGCTTATCTATCGATTCCATTATGTCTGAGGTAGAACGCATGGTCATGGTAAAACTGCGTGATCGGTGCAAACTAGCTGAATCTGCGAGTTATGTTGCAGGCATACCCAGAGTGACATACAACAAACGCGCAAAACGTCATAGCGACCGCCAAAGCCTTCTTACATTTTTCACCAATTCCTAGCGGTCATTGGCGAGATGATAGATCACTGGATCTTCATACGATATTTATCTATCGTCGCCCTCATCTATTTATCCGTCTTCAACAAAGCCGACGCCGATACCCTCATACTATTATCTGAACAAGACTCCAAATCTAATGCTGTTTCCAAAATCGCTCAAGAGATTCAGTTTTATGCTAACGACACAGATATCTTATACACCGATTCATTATCACTCGATATACCAGAATTAGAGCGTAAATATGATTCTCTGATTTTGCTTGGAGATGATTTGGCTGTTCAATCATTTCCTACTGCTCTAACCATCCCTTATGTAGTGGGTGCATTCGCTGGTAATGTTGATGTAGCCCCCTTCTCAAACTCACTAACGTTAGAAGTACGTCCTCGTGTGCTTTATCAAGAGATTATAAAAGTAGGGCTTCCCCTTAAAGCGGTTTGGACTGTTATCACGCCGAACCATAATCCCGAGTTGTTGCAATCTGCCAAGTTAGATGCTGCTGAATTGGGAATAGAGCTTAAAACGAAAACATCCAGTGGAAAGCAAACAACAGCCCGAGCCTGGTTTGATGTTCTGGCTTCAATTGATCACGAGACCGAGGCAATCTGGATTTCAGACTCTTCCTACCTAGAGGAATCAGGAGCTTATAAGTATCTATTGGAAACTTCTTGGAAACGATCTGTGACTATCGTTTCACACTTTCCAAAATACGCCAGACGTGCAGTTGCAATAGGCTTTCTACCGGATTTGAAGCTATACGCTAGACGGTTGGTTGATCTTCTTTCAGAGCTTGAATCGGAAACGGGTACTCGTAGTTATATCAGTACCGATGTTGCCCAACGTGTTTTTAATAAACGAACACTTGAACATCTAGGCTTACGATTGCCCCGTGATTTAGACACTCACGCCAAGGACGATATTGTCATACGATGAGTACAATTCGCCCAACATTTAGGCAAAAGGTCACTCGTGGATTTCTATTCATCATTGGCTTTAATCTTTTCCTCATTCTCTTTGTCAGCACCCTATTCCGACCCATATTCATTGATCGTTTGTCCAGTAGCTATCTATCAAACCTTACCTTGTTTATTGTTGATGACATTCAATACGTATTGTTAGTTAGAGATCGTGAATTAACCCAAGAGTACGTTGATGATGTCAACAAGTTCCCATGGACACAGGGTGTGGCTCTTTACGATGTTAGCGATAGTAGCCTCGTTGTATCAGGTACATCGAACTGGAACCCTGAATATACCGATGCACTTGATGGACCTGTGTTTCATTCCGCAGGTTCTTTCAGCCACTATATCTCTCCTATTCGTGTTTCAGATGACAATGGGGTTTCTGAAATACAGTACGTACTTCACTTGACGATAAATTCTACGTCTTTAACTGATCAGGTGAACACCGGTTATATCTGGCTGGTAGCCTCGATTCTGCTTGTGACATTCTTTTTATATATAGTTATCCGCCGCCAATCTAACGGGATCACTCATGGTCTTGAATCCCTCAATAATCAGATAACTAGCATCGATCCAAAGAATATCGGTTCACCACACCTATCTGTTTCACCTGATACCCAGGAGTTGGCGAATCTACAGACCACATTTAATACACTTATAGAGAGTCTTTCTGAAGTTCAATCTGGTCAGGAGAGGCTGGTCGCACAACGAACAGCGGAGCTTTCTGAGGCTTTGGAATTCATACGTTCCCAAGATGCAACAAAGTCCTCTTTGATTATGAATCTATCACACGATTTGCGGACACCACTGACGGCTAATCGCGGTAATTTAGATCATGTCATAGAGCTGATAGAAGATGGTATGGCTGGCTCAGATTTGGATTATGAAGAGGTCATGCGTCACTTGCAGATCTCTAGAAGCTCGTCTGTTGTTCTGTCCGATGAGATAGATTCCTTGCTTCAATACGCATCATCAACGTCATTAGAGTCAGACATTGTTAGATACGAATTTGATATCAAGCAATTTGTTGAAAAATGCCTTACATCAACACATGAGCTGTCTGTTATTGCCAACAACACTGTTTCATATCAGCATAGCGGAAAGTCTGCATTTAAAACCTCTGAGCGGCTACTTCAGCACATTTTAGATAACCTGCTAACCAATGCACATAAGTATTGTAATAACGGCTCTGTCAGTGTTCTATCGGTTGTTTCAGACGACAATACCTTGTCTCTGGTCGTATCAGATAATGGTGTTGGAATACCCGATGATGAGAAAGAGCATATCTTTCTAACCCATTACCAAACTGCTAACCAGCGTCAAACCATAGCAAAAGGAATGGGTATCGGTCTTTCTTTAACTAAGCTGTGGGTGGATAAGTTGGGTGGTGAAATAACTTTGAGAGATGACACAACGGCGTCAACAGTCTTTGTAGTCACGATACCGAGTTAGTTTATTTTGCCAATTATCACTATAGCTCTAAGATCATTAATCAAGACAATTGAACAAAAATTATTATATTTACAGACCCTCCATATCACCATGTTGATAGTTACTTCAAGTAGCCAAATATAATTGCTTGTCTAGTTTTCAGGGATATTCCTTAGTAGATTAGCTACATCTTCATGCCCATTTGTCATAGCCTCATCCAATGGCGATGACTTTGACTTGTTTTTTCTATTTCTTTTTTTCGGATCAGCTCCCGCCCACAATAGCTGTCTAGCTATCTCATAGTGACCTTCTCTGGCAGCATCGTGTAACGGTGAACGTCCAAAAGCATCCACTCTATCTACAGAAGCACCGGCATTAATCAGCACCTTGACTGTTTCGGTGTGACCTTTTACTGTAGCAGTATGTAACGGAGAACGCCCACGTTTAGCTAGTGCATCTACAGAAGCACCGGCATTAATCAGCAGTTCGACTGACTCGGTGTGACCTTTTGCAGCAGCATTGTGTAACGCAGAACGCATATCTCTACCCGTTGTATCAACAAAACGATCCTCTTTTTCTTTAATCAGCTCCAAAACTATCTTAGTGTGGCCTTGTTTAGCAGCCTCCACCAACGAATTGGATCTTAATCCTCAAAAATATTTGACACGGGAGCACGTCTTTCGATTAACGTCCGTACCATTTTATTATCGCCATTCTTCGCAGCTGCTTCTAGTGCAAGCCCCAATACATCCTCCAATGTATCCCCGTCAGGAGCCCCTTTTATAGAGTCACTAATATATTTAAGGTCCATGAAAATACTGTCTCTGTCCTTTGCTTTTAATGCTTCCGTTACCTTCTCTACTATCACATGTCTACTATATGGAATACTTTCCACAGCAATATCGATTTCATCAGAATAATCTTTGAAAACTGCATTACGAAGCTCAAATCCTTCAAGCTCATTTGGTTTTATCTCTATCGAACTGAAGTCAGCTCCTACAAAGAATGTTTTAGGATTGGCACCAGCTATCTTCGCTAGCTCCCTTATATCATCTGTGTCTGCAGACAGAATATCCAACACTTTATCAAACATAATGTTCTTCGAACGCTGTTGATTCTGCAAATACAAATGTTGAATACCCATCGTCTAAATCGCCCATCTCTAAAGATAACTCCAGTAGTTCTTCGCGTAGATACTGTTTTACACAAAGCTTTTTATTCTCCGATGCATTTTCCCAGTCTACCGCATCATCATCACTGGTTAATCGGATGTTTTTGATGTCTAAATCCTCTCTTCTACACCTTACTTGTACTAATACTTCTGGGGGTTCTTTAGATAGATCAGAACGAGTGTCCCTTATGTTGAGCATCGGTTTGTTCAGGCTGTCAGTAGACATCTCTCCTTCTAAATATGAATTTCCCTCCTCGGGCTTGAATTCATAGATCGTCAATGAACTACTCGTGCTATGTCTATTCACTTGTAAATTTCTGGGTAAGAAATCACCAGTATTACGTATAGAGTCAGGAACAAATCGCAAGATATCTGAGTCGTCACCGACTATTTTTATCTGTGCCTTTTTTAGAGATAACTTGAAACTCACTGGGGATTTCGACTTAAACCCTAGTCTTCCTTCTGTTACCGCCTTATTAACGGCATCTAGCGCATTGCTTGTCAAGCTTCCATACAGATCGCATTGCAATTCGACTGCGCCCCACCATCACGAAGGCGATGGTGCATATACCATACAGGTTAATGAGCCTGACACTAATGCAGATATACAAGCCCAGGGTCAAAAAAAGAAGTGATGACCTAAGATAAAAATATCATGAAGCCGCAAACCCGAACAGATAAAGTGCTCCCGTCTGTTCGGGAATAGATTATTATTTATGTTAAGACGAGTGGTCAGCCTGATTCGATGACCATGGATTGAATATCCTCTACACTCAGTGAATCAATAACATTCACTACTGGTTGTCCATATCGAGAATAAACATGAAGCTCTGCTAAATATTTATCTTGATCCACGTGAAGATCGAAATTCAGAACATCATCATTTATTGATACATGACCTTCTACGGGTATCACCTCACTGGCTTCAAAAACGCGCTGACGTGATTTCTCACTCACTTGAAACGATAAGCTTCCAGCCTCATCGATTGTTTGCACCATCGCATCAGAGAATTGTTCTCGGAGGCAATCAGCCCCCGAGAATTCATTGGCGAGAAGGAGAGTAACCACTCTCCTCTCGTTAACACTAAGCTCTCTAAACATTGATATTATTCAACTATTTACAGTAGTACGTGCCCACATGCCATCTGCCGCTACTACTTCTTTTATACGGCTTGTACTCGATTGTTCGCCCCTTATAACTAATGGTAGGGTACTGACCTCGTCGAGCAACATCGGGTAAATCACCACGAGAAGCACGGCGTTTCATGTCTGATTTGATCGCGCGCTGGATGCCTCTAATTATACTACGCGTTCCGGAAAACCCACAGTATCGCTGAGTGATGTGTCGTGCGCCATGACCAAAAGAGACAGAACGCACAGCTAGCGCTCCAGAAACAGTTTTACGTACCCATCTGTAACTGTATCGGGCTCCTGTCCAGACACGAGCACCGACCCAGATCACTGCTCTCGGCAAACTTCTCGCCATTCCAGCACCAGAAGCCGCACTTTCCTCTGTAATCGCATCGAAGTAGATGGACTCTCCTGAGTTCAGTTCAACATCGATATTCACAAGGTCAGTGGCGGAATCTAAAGCGATTTGATCCAAAGTAGAAAAAGGTACGCTCAGAACAACACCCTTTGCGGTCTGCTCATAAGTAACCTCACTCGTTGCAATACCCTGATAAATCACCTCAGTCGCATCTTGTTGGTCAACAAGAACAGCACTAACATCATTGAAATAATCGTGAACGTTTCGAAAGAGAAGTTGTAAGCCTTCATCGGTTGCTGTTAGCGATAAGGACTTTGATTCGGTATCAGACAACAATAGCGAATCGCTAAGAAGTAAATCTTCCGAGAAATCAGGGGAAATTTCTGTCGAAAGTTCTTCGGTACTACACCCTACAATAAAGATAATTGAGGACACAGCAAAAGCCGCGGCAAGGTTGCCGCATTTCTTTACAATCATTAGATATACCTTCTTTTAGTAAGCCTCTTTTGGAGGCGTGAATTGACTAGATAAAGGCAGAACTGATTCTGGCATCAGTTCTTAAATGGTGTATTTCAGATCTGGGGTCACCAAATCTCGTCAAGTGAAAAGGATTGATGTGCACGACTGTGATGCAGTCGCACTAAAATAGATCACAAAAAGAATCCTATTGCAAGACTTATTTCACTACCAAGAACCCAAATGTAAAAATCCCGGAAACAGACCCTAGGCTGCTTATCCCCATGTTCGGGCCGGATATTGCCTGCGCGATTTGCCCCCCCCCCGATAGCGTCACGCTGCAGTGTGTAATCTACTAAGAGCTGCTCAAAGATCACCCCGTGTGACACTGTTTACTACTCACCTGTAAAATCTGCACATCAAATATTAGGAGGATATTGCAGGTGCAGAGTAAGCGCATTTTAAGCAGCCTGACACTGCTGAGGTTGCAAGTTGAACGGTAACAACGCTTCAATGTCTTCCAGAGATTGAGCTGCCGGCAGCTTAGTCAATACGTGCTGGATATAGCTGTGCGGTTCAAGCCCATTGGCCTTGGCCGTCTCCACCAGACTGTATAAATGGGCACTGGCTTTAGCGCCTTCAACCGATGTGGCGAAGAGCCACGCTTTTCTTCCCATCACAAAGGGCCTAACGGCATTTTCAGTCAGATTGTTGTCAATCCGTAGTCGACCGTCGGCGGTGTAGACGATGAGCTTATCCCATTGCTTGTGCAGATAGTTCATCGCTTTACCGAGCGTGGAGCGTGGTGGTACGACGAGAATGTGAGTGTCCAACCAGTGTTTCAGCTCGTTCAGTAGCGGCACGGCTTGTTCTTGCCGAATGGCGTACTTCTCCTGCGCAGTGAGAGGCTTGATCTCTCGTTCTATCGTGTACAGTGCCTGGATCTGCTTTAACGCGCTGGCCGCCAGTGTGCTTTTTTGTTTGTTCGGATCCACACTGCGCTGGGCTTTGAGCGCTTCGTCGAACTTTCTCCTCGCATGGGCCATACAGCCCACGCAGGTGAGCTTATTCGCTCGGCACGCCGCACCATACCCCTCATAGGCATCAGTTTGCAGATAACCGCTGAACCCGTCGAGCAGTCGAACCGGCACGGATTGGGATCGCGTAGGATCATAGTCGTACAGAATCACCGGTGACTCAGGTGGCCCGCCTCGTTGTACCCAGATGTAAGATTGGCTCTGTGGGGTTTTACCGTCTTCTTTCAACACTTGGTATCGCGACTCGTCCATCGCGATGATGTCGTAACTCAATAACTTCTCGCGCATCAGGTTGATCAGTGGTTGGATAAGCTGACCACACTGGATCATCCAACTCGCTTGCGTTGAACGCGATAAGGGCATGCCGTACCGCGCAAGCTTTCGCTCGATCCTGTACAGCGGCATGCCATCAAGGTATTTAGCGATAATCAACCAAGCCAGTAAACCGGGCGTGGCGTTACTCTTTGGAATCGGCTGTGGTGGTAGCGGTGCCGTTTTGAAGGTGTCTTTACACCCTGGGCAATGGTACGTGGTTCTATGGTGGCGTAATACACGCACTTTAGCCGGAATAATATCGAGCTGTTCCGTGATCTTCTCACTCAACGGCACCATGCGCTGATTGCAGTGCTCGCACTGACAGCGCTCATCATCGAGTGTGTGTTTGATCTCGATGCGGGGCAAATGGGCCGGTAATGCGCGGCGTCCTCGTTTGGCTTTGGATGTTAGGGCTTGTGATGCGGGTTCGATGGGATTGTCTGCCTCATCATCAGCCATAGGCTCCGCAACCGGCTTCTCGTCGAGCAACAGTCGGAGCTGATCGGGTGATATCGCCTCACTCTTGATGCCAAAGCGGTGATGCTTAGCCAGTTTTATTTGTTCGAGCAGTTGTTCAATAAACAACGATTGATGGTCGAGCTTTTTCTGTTGCTCGATAACCAATGCCGTTAAGCCATCAACAGAAACGGGCAATGTGGGCAATGTCGTTGCGCTACTCATGAGCCATCATTATAGCGCGGCATTGCCATCGACTCACTACAAAACCGTGTGGTGCGGCAATGAAGCATGACCTTGCATCAAGGTTAAACCGTAACCATCGAGCAACCAGGCGACTTGTTGTGCGTTCAGATCGATCACATCCAGGGGTAACTGATCTGGCCACTGGAAACGGCTTTTCTCCAGACGCTTCATCCACAGTGCAAACCCATTGCCCTCCCAGTACACCAGCTTGACCAGTGTGCGTTGACGATTACAAAACACGAACAAGCGAGAGCTGAACGGATCGAGCTTCATCTCGGCTTCGACGATCGTGACTAAGCCATTAATGGCCTTTCTCATGTCAACGGGCTTGCGGTACAAATAGATCGTCCCGCTATCACTCTGAGGTCGAAGCATGCTCAGGTACGAAGCCGTGTCAGTAGTCGAGCGATGCATTCTGGCTCAACAGGGTTAAAGTACTCGAGGACTGAGCCGCAGGGAAGTGTCAGGCGGCACTGTGCAGGCACTGTATCCGTTGCTCTCTTAGGTTTTGTCGTTGACGTGGAGACGAGTTTAACTTCGGCAAAGTCAGGCATGGGCTCCTCGCTCTGCAGCGGAAGAAGCCCACGCTTGGTCAGTGAGGTTTTCCACTGATAGAGGTCTTTGGTTTTTAGGTTGTTTGCGGCAGCGTACTGGCCAATCGAGCCATCAAAAGCGGCGGCAGCGAGCACGTGCTCACGCCAATAGTGCTGACGTTCGGTGATCTTGGTTTGTGTCATAAACATTCTCCAGGGTGACTGGAGACAAGCATGGAAGATTGACAAACAATGCGCTAGACGCCGTTAATAAGCCGGTTACTTCCTTCTGTGAATGCTACAGAGCAGTACAGCTCTGCTATCTGCTTCTCTCCCTTGTAGCTTGATCTAAATGCATGGAGCGATACCACCTCTTGAAGCATCCTTGCTCCGTTTTTATTGAAATTTAAAACGCTTTGAATTGGTGTCTGTGAAATCTGACCAACAAACCTGTATCCCTTCCCATGTTCGTTTTTGATGCTGAAGTTTCCACCCTTGTCCTTAAGTGCATTTCTCACTGTTCCAATGACTTTATCGATAGAACCGTCGCCTATTGGTTTTCCCCAGACCACACTAGTAAGTTCAACCTTCTTGAAACAAGCTACAGGGTTGTTTAGGAAATGTAATAACAGGCTCTCAGGACGCTCGGACAGCTTTATTTGCTGTCCGTCAGCATCTTTAAGCTCACGAGACGATTCATTAAAAATATAATGACTATCCCCTATCTTAAATATCCATTCATCCGACATACAAAACTAACCTATGAACACAATCACCGCTTTAATCGCTATGTAAATGAGAATAGCAGCGATTATATTTGCAGCGACGCCTATTGCTAATTGTTTGGCTACTTGTGTATTTGACATGATCTTTCCAGTTGGTATCAAGCCTTGTTGACTTGCTATTTACTTTCTCAAATCAAGGTGCTTTTAATACACACCCAAATACTGAAAAAATCATGAAAATTTACTAACCCGAGTCCTTTAGTCCGTTTGATTCAACAACCAAATACTGAAAAAAGACTGAAATTATTCTGAAAAAATACCAACCTAGCTCTATTCAAGGTTCATTTACAGATAGGAACTCATCCTATTCATATAGTCATCCCTATCATCACTGATTATCTTTTGTACTGACTTGGATAGTCTAGCGTTCACAGACTTGTGCTTTTTCAATATCGCTTCAATAAGCGCAATTCTAAAGTCTCTATTGCTGTCGAAAGGCTTTTTTAAATACGCATCTACGTCATCGAATTTGAAAGCAAATTCACGCTCTTGAGTGTCATACGCTGTTATGACAACTATCGCTGTTCCCGGGCTATGGCGTTTCGCTAATTGAAAAAGCTCCTCTCCGCTTATCCCCGGTAGCATGACATCTAAAACGATTGCGTCGTATTCGTTGTTCTCAATCCTTTCTTTGCCCTCTATTCCGTCGCGGGCTATATCAACAACATAGTGCTTGGATAGTGTCGTATTCAGAAACTCACAAATCCCTTCGTCGTCCTCGACTAAAAGAACTCGCATCTTTACTTTTTCGCTGAAGTAATGGTTCAGGCCGGATACGTTTTCACTATCAAACAACCGGCATCCTAATGGTATAGGTTTATCGTTTAAATCGACTCCGAGGTAGGCTATCGGTATCGTTGGATCACAAAAACGTTCGTTTCGAGATAACTCGGCAGTTTTTATCGCGTTATCAGTAAGCTCAAACAACATGATTCCACTGATCTTGTTTTTGTTGGTCGATAACGACTCACCCATCAATTCGTCATCCACGACGAGTGTTTCTTTAGTCTCACTAATCGTTTCGAGTACCCGATCAAAATCAATGGATTGAGAGTTTTGAATTAGTATCATTATCTGGGCACTAGTGACTGGGGACGTGAATCTATTTGTTAGACTTCATGGATTCATGGTAGTAGCCAACTAACCATGTTTTTATAGCATCGTTACTGATCACGTTTTTAAATGGATCTTCGTAGTCTTTTGCAAACTGAACACCTCGGTCAACTAACTCGGAAAGCTGCTCACCGTTTAATTCTGCAAATTGTCCCTCTGGGTCAGATGTGATTACCGACATGATTAGATAATTCAAAGCGCTTTGCCGTTGCCTTCTTTGTTCATCTAATTGGCTGAGAGCCCCGCTATCGTAAGGATCATCACCACCAATTTTCCACCATTGAGATAGACGTCTTTCGTCACAACCGAGTTGATAGTGTATTCCGAGTGTTTCCATGACTATGATCATCTTTTTCATAGCCGGCGAATTACTCTTGAACCACGAGTGGACGGTTTGGTAATTCAGGTTCTCAAAGTCTTTTTCGTTGGTATCTTTTAGATACCTCACAAGCTCTGCTACCCTGCCGTGGCCTTGGCGAAATTCGATCTTATTCAGTATGTACGATAACCTGTCTGCAGGAGACGTTAGGCGGTCTTTGGCTGCGTCCTGATTTTCATCAGATACACTCAATTCTCCATTGTCATCGCCGTCTTTCAATCTGGGTATCATCGTTTCAATATAGTCCTCTCATTAATGCAACTCATCGTGTTTGTACGCCCTGCATTAAGCGTCCAAATTGCTGAGTCCGTGTGGTTCTAGAGAGTCATATAAGTGATCAAACTTTTTGAATTTCATAGGATTCTAGCACGTACCCTTATTTTGCTCATTTTGCAATCTTCATCGCTTTGTTAACGTCAAACCGATTCAACGATGGCAGATACCTGCGTTCTATGAGGTATACCCTTAGCTCCGATGCCCCCCTTTCCCCAACGACAAATAGTCGGTGTATGTTTTTCCCTTCCTCCCCAATATGGTTAACCCCTAACGCCTGAATCTCTTTTTGAATGGCCGTGTATTCAGCTGCACCACCTTGTAATTGGGACCTGTATTTTCGTCTAATCATTGGATTTTCATCCAGATACCGTTCAAATATTTTCGGTGTTACTAAGGCTATATAGCCATCCAGAACATGGACTTCCGCTTTACCTTCATTGACGCGTATTTTTTTGTTCTGAATGCCTTTGAGCATCCAGTTAATAAAGTCGTTCGCGGCCAATATTCGCTCATTGGCGATAGCACTTTGATTGAGTGAAACCTTCCTGGCTCGTTTCTTTTTCACAGGTGCATCTTTAGCCGCCACCACATTATTGGGCGTAGTTTTCTTTTTCTGTTTTGCTTTGGCCGGTTCCTTTTTACTGGTTGGCTTTTTATTTTCCTGGTCCGCGTTTTCCGATACCGGCTTGATTTCTACCTTTTGTTCATCGTTCTCGATAATCGTCTGTTTAGATTCTTCTTTATTAGGTTCACTAGTTACTTCACTTGAATCCTCTTGTTCGACACTTTGTTCAATCAGCTCGGGTTTGGATATGATTTCCCCGGTTGTTTTGTCGACTGACATTTCATCAATTTCCCTAATTGACTCCCCTGCCCTGCCCTTCTCAGCTGTATTGAATTCGCCGTTTATTACTACCCAATCCCCATCGGCGTTTTCGCTTTTCACGGTTCCATCAAACGAGTCTGGCTGGGACGTGGGCCATAGCGTTTCGTTCTTAAATCTCAGCAGCGTAAACTTCTGTTTCCAATTCTTGGGACGATAGTTAATTTCAGCCCACCAAATGCTATCCCCTTCCTTGTTTGGAACAACCAGATCATGGTCTTTTAAAATATCGAATAGTCTGACCACGTTGACAGGTATTCCTTTGTGCCCTTCGTTTACTAACTGTGCTCTGACTGCCTCCATTGTTGATTTAGACACAACCCATGTGTCTGTTTCTGTCACCCAAACAGCAGCACCTGGCTTGTTGCTTTTCAAGTCCCTGTCGGTAATCAGCTTTCGCAGAGAGACGATGAGTTTTTGTTGTAAAGGAACGGCGTTGCTAAAGTCATTGCCAATCCCTGTGCTGGCTCCTAGATTTTTCGCAGTACTCGTTCTATCTGCCGCTCGGACTATTTCAGCAATGACATGTCCACCAAGTGTCGAACTGGTTACTGTGCTAACAAATTGCCCCACCAGCTCCCTATCTTTGAACATCCAAATCGCGGCTTTTTCTGTGATCAGTCTTGGTACCAGCGACATTGATACTTTTTCGTGCATTCCACGGCTTGAGCCTCTGTCCCCAGATCTGTTGTATCTGTATTTGTATCTTGCTCCTACTGGTATGGGTCCGTACCAGGCATGCCACTGATCCCATTTGTCATTCCTTTCAGATTTAATCACTTCGATGTCAGTGACTATTTTTCCGATATCGTGAGACAGAATCGCAACGAATACAGCGAATCTCCACCTCTCAGCGTCAGAAGCAATTTTCTCCGGTTCTGCGTTTGGCGGCATAACGTAGCCTTGAGCAATTCGAAGACCTGCGTGTAGGGTATCTAGTGTGTGATCCAGCAGGCCCCCCTTTTCTGAGTGGTGATGGATCTCCGATGCAGGTAGCTCTTGGACAAGCTCTGCAAATTTACTGATCGAGTACAGATAGTGATTTACCCAAACATGCTCGGTCACACTGCATAACCTTTTTATGGCCCTAAGCTTTCCGCGCCTGCTCTCGGTGCTTAACAAATCCCTTACGGATTTAGCCTGAAGAGTCCCATCGTTCTCCTTTGCTAACAGTCCCTTCCCTAAACCCAGTAATCGATCAAGCACGTCATTTCCTATCGTTCTTATGGTTTGGTCATCATGCCCACACCCAAAAGCCGAAGGTTCCTATGTTGGGACCAATCGCGTGTACCCGTCGTTGATTCTCTCTCTAGAGGTTATTTGTTATTAATTCATCAACCCCCCCTCCCCTACCCCAATAAAACGACTGTGAAAAAGTGCTGGCAATTTACTACACTGATATCAAATTGATTACAAAAAAGGAAATTGATGGCAAATATAACCGTTAGAAAACTACCCGATAATGTTCATGATGCACTCAAAGCCCGAGCCTCTACTGGTCATCGAAGTGTTGAGGCAGAGGTCCGTATTATTCTTGAACAGGCCGTTTTCCCCAAAGACAGAGTTCGCCTCGGGGATTCCCTTCAGTCCATTGGTCAGAGTCTAAATCTGAGCGATGCTCACCTAATGAGCATTCAGGATTCCTTGTTATCGGCCTCTGAAATGGGTCAGTCTCGGTGATTCTTCTCGATACCCCCGTAGTGATCGGTGCTCTCTCCCCTTCACCTGATCCTCTGTTGATTGACTGGCTGAATTCACATCCAATCGAGACATTGTTCATTTCTGCCTCGTCTTTAACAGCCCTTATAAGTGTCGTAGTCAGCGCCTCTTCTTCATCTAAAAAGCAAGCTGAGGATACGACCTACAGCCGTATTGTTTCGATGTTCGAATCTCGGATCATACCGCTTGATTTAGCAGCAACTAAGAAACTCCACGCATTCACTAGAACGCTTACAGATCTCAATATCAATGTACCCAACCTCACGTTGCAAAACGCCTCTATAGCCGCTTCACGGGACTATCAGTTGGCCTCTCTAGACGTTGAGCCTCTTAGCTCCTTAGACGTTGAATTAATTGACTTGGGAGCCACGAACATAATGGAATCCGCATGACTGAGAAACAGCAAATTCAAGACTCTCCCGATGAGTACCAGGCACGTCTGAACAAGGTTCTGAATCGTGGTCACACCATGATGACTCGAATTCCCGAGCTTGCTGCGAAGGTGCAGCGAGAGAAGCATCATGTTGACTGGATTGATCAAGCCGAGGTCGATTCTAGGATACAAAAACGTCGATACACGTTGGCCCAAGCCTGCGAGATGATTGGAGTCGATTCCAAGACCCTTGTTGAGGCTGAGCGGGACGCACTGCTCCCTGCCCCGGACTATCGCCAAGATACGCCCAATAGGATGCGCGCCGGCTACACGATTAACCAGATCAATCATATTCGAGAGCACTTTGGCACCGCCCCACGAAAACCTGAATCCATGCCCTGTCCTGTCGTTGGTTTCATGAACTTTAAAGGCGGCAGTACCAAGACTACGAGTTGTCACCTCTACTCTCAGTATTTAGCGATGCGCGGCTATCGTGTTCTGGTTGTCGATACGGATCCCCAAGCATCACTGAGTTTTTTCTTTGGCAAGATGCCCGATTACACCGTTCACTACCACCACACTATCGCGCCCTACTTGCTCGAAGATGAAGATTCGTTAGAGTTCGCCGGATTCCCTCCCGGTTCTTCTCAAACCCTCGATTACGCTGTTCAGAAGACCTATTGGAGCAATATCGACATCATTCCTAGCTGTTCCAAATTGCTCAGTATTGATCTTCTTTCCAAGAGCTTTATCGGTCTGACAGACGCACCTCATGCATCACTTTTCAGCAAGCTTCGCGATGGTCTCATGGGGTTATCTGACAACTATGACTACATATTGTTAGATGGCACACCATCACTGAATCTGAACACATTGAACTCGATCTTAGCCTGTGACCTGGTGTTTGTTCCAACACCGCCATCGATGCCAGATTTCTCGTCCACGTTGTATTTCGTAAAGCTTTTCTTTGATGCTCTGGATATGTTGTCCAAAGATTCCCCCGGCCATAACGTACCGGTTTTACGTTTTTTCATTGCCAAAAAACAGCGTGGTGAAACCGATGACTTTATGTGTAGCGTGATCAAATCCGTGTTTTCTGTCTCAGATGGCGATGTTCTGGAGAACTCATCTCCAGCGAGCCGTGAGATTGGTAAGACCACCAGTTACACCTACACGATCTATGAAGAAAATCCGTCCGAGTCATCCAATCGGAACGGTTTGAAACGGGCCTGTGAGGAATTCAATCAGTTGTTCGATGAAATGCACGATGTCGTTTCTCAGTTCTGTTTTTCCGATATCTCACACAGACCACCGAGCATCGATATCACCCTTGATCCCAATAAACATGTTGAAGATGGCGATCGCGAAGAGTCGTCCACGCTAGAGGAGACTGCCCATGTCTAAGTCGGCTAAAAAAAAGGCACTAGCTGAAGAGCTTTTAGCCGATGTTATTGCCAGTGACGATAAGCCAGCTTCGAGTTTTAAGCAGCCAGCGTCAAGCCCAACGGTTGATGCAGCCAGAGGAAAACCGCCTGTGCTTGGTACAGTGCAGCGCTTAGAAGCAGAAAATAAAGACCTTAGTGATCGTATCAAACAGAACGATGAGCTTCACTCACGACAGGTTCGCCAGTTACTAGACGATATAGAGAAGCGGGATAGGGCGGCAGCTGAGGGCTCTACGTTTGAACTGACAATGCCACGCAGCGGTAGAAAAGTCGCATTCTCCGTACAGAACATCCCAACTGATTTGATTGACGTATCCAAATCCAACTATCGAATTCAGACTTTTTTGGATGAAATATCAATCTCAGATATTCATCCGTCTATTCGGGAAAACGGTCAACAGCGTCCCGGTATTGTCCGCCCGACAAGCGATGGACGTTTTGAGTTGGTCGACGGTTCTCGGCGTTTGTTTTCCGCCAAGCTCTTATCCAGGGACTTTCTTGCCATGGTGGGCGACATACCGGATTCGGATATTGCTGATGTTAGTGATATTGAGAACCTATCAAAGCCGCTTAGTTATTATGAAAAAGCGATGAGTTATCGGGAGCAGATAGGGCAGGGCGATTACAAGAACTGGAATCAGTTGCGTATGGCACTCAATATTTCAGAGACACAAATACGCCGCTATCGCTCATTGTCCGAGTTAGACGATTTGTATGTCCGAATCTTGCGAAGCCCCTCTGATATGCCACTGACCTACGGTGACGTTATCAGGGATCTTGAGAAGAAAGCTAAAGATGAGGTTCGATCATGTGCGGTAAAGCTACTGGAAAGCCGCTCTTCTAATTCTGCAGATGATCACGATTATCCATCGGTTATCGCAGCGCTTCGTGAGTCTTCTAAGAAGAAGTCAGCCCCAGCAAAGCCAACAAGAAAACCGATAGTTTATGCTTGTGCTGATGGCCTTCAGTTCAAGCATTCTGTCAGTAATCGTGGCGCATCTAAACTTGAGTTCCAGGGCTTTTCCGATGATCAGGTTGCTCGCATCATTGATTACATAAATAGCGAATATTCAGGCAAATCCTAAAAAATCGCCATGATGGCGATTTTTCTTTGAAGTTTTCTAAGTGACTGAATGTAATAGCTTTAAAAAAACTGCGGGTGTGAAAAATGCAGAAAGTTTGCACCCGCAGCCCCTATAGATGTTTCTCAGAATCAAATCCTAGTTGCTTACAGATTCTTCCCAGATCATCGACGCCATAGTAGGGCAGGGTGATCTTTCCAGATTGCTTTCCACTGTTATAGCTTAACCTGACATCCCTACCGATGACTTCGCTCATCAGTCTGCGAAATCGCTCTACGTCTGCATCCAACTCCTCACCTTCTTCTCCTTTGGCTAGTCTGAAAAGCTCGCTTACTGAGACCTTCTTAATGAGTATGTTCCTCATAAGATATTCTCGCCTTGGGTCATCAATCATCGCTAGCGCTCTGACATGGCCAAGTGAAATTCGGTGTTCGTTTTCATGCCATAGCTCTAACTGCTCTCTGGTTAGCGT
This sequence comes from Granulosicoccus sp., assembly GCA_020627685.1. Lineage (GTDB taxonomy): Bacteria > Pseudomonadota > Gammaproteobacteria > Granulosicoccales > Granulosicoccaceae > Granulosicoccus. The sequence continues at coordinate 42,220 of JAHDGK010000037.1, forward strand.
TGTACCGATTCTCTTGAGTTGGGAGATTTCATAAGCTTCTTCTATTGTCAGCTCATCTCTTATCTGTCGATTTTTTAGCCCCGCATTACTCAGCACCGCGATCACTATTGCTTTTTCCGCCCCAGACAAATGATCGCTGGTCTTCCAGAAATCAATCGCATCATCTGCACCATTGAGGTAAGCCAGTGGCTCTCTTATTCCACTTGTCGCTTTATTCACGTAGATACTCAATAAATTTTCTATAAATTGTCATGTGACAAAAAATATCACAAATTTGTTCTTTTCCTTTCCAGAAGGGCAGGGCTGTCTTCATTTATAGCGCTAAAAAGTTGTCACATGACAAATAATAACAATTAAAGACTCAGAAAATATATAAAAAACATAATTAAAGGGTTTAAATGTATATATTAAGTTGATATTCTCCAATCCATGAAACAAACTCAGCCTATATATCGCCGATTAATGACTGTTTTCCCATATAGATGAGCCAATCACCTGCTATCAACAGCGAATCACCTATCTCTATTCGTGATATTCGGGTTTTTAAGCTCAATCCTCGTAAATCACCCAATCCTTTGTATGAAGAGATCAAGGATTCGATACGTCATTCTGGCCTGACAACACCATTGCATGTTGTTCTACATCCAGAAGAGGGGGCATTTGTTTTGTCCCGGGGGGGACAAACACGATTAACCATACTCAATGAGCTTTATGAGGAAACCTCGGATCAACAATTCCTTTATCCGGATGTCATCGTTGAGCCCTTTGTGGATGACAGCTTCCTTTTGATTCAGCACGTTGTAGAGAACAAACTCAGATCCCCGAACACCTACTATGAGATTGCTAAGTCGATATCGTTAATTCGTCAGATTCTGACTCAGAAAGGTGGCGGTGAGGCTCCGACACAAGAATCACTTGCTGCCTACATGAGTGAATCAGGTCTTCCTATCCGTCGGCAGTCGCTTTCAGGCTATTTATATCTTTCAGATACGCTTTCAACCCGTGTATCGGACACGACCCTGCTTGCTTCTGTCATTAGTCGAACGATGATGGATCAAATCCGCACATTGCGTAACTCTCTTAGTGATGCAATGGATGGAGATACGTTTGACACATCACTCATTCAATTTATTAACTCTCGCTCTACGGTATTTACATTTTCGGATATAAAAACCTATATCAACTCACTCATAGCTAGACCACGAACTGAAACAGCTTCTAAATCGAACGGGTACTTCGCAATGAGAGTCCTTTCAACTCTCGGCTTTGATCCCGAAGATGTCATTCCGTATGACAACCGATGTGGATTTGTTGTTTGTTTTCCTTCACAGGTCATAAATCGTTCACATGCAGATGCGCTGTATTTTCTTGCATCACTCTCCGGCTTGTTAGATGAGCCTTCAACCCCAGAACTGCTTTCCAAAATAAATTTGGACTTTCCAGTGGGTTCCAATCACTCGTCGGTATTCGAATTGGTCAACGCTCGCTGTGGTCTATCGGAGCGAGATCTGCCGTCACTCCACGCTCGCATGCTCAATCAATCCAATGATGATGCTTTCAAGCAGATTCTCGATTTATTCAAGTCTCTGCGCCTGGACCACCTTGAAAATGGTTCTACAAACTGAGGAACTGATAGTGCTCCCTCCAACATTAAAACCTGAATGCGCCCGCTTCATCTCATTAATGCTTCAGTCAGCCGTTGAGCGTTATAAGAACGGTGACATGCAAATGGCAAATAGTCTGAATCTATCTCCGGACCTTCTCTCGCGTTTGGATTCTTTGAGCCTCCACCACATCCAGACATTGGCTCATAAGTATGTCACTCGAACCGAGATCGCTTCGTTTCTCAGATTCGATACTTCGATGATGGAATGCCTGTTGGCCCAGGCAGAAAACCAATTTGAGCGAGAGAAACGGATACGGTCATTCGTAGTTCTTGGAGCTTCCAAGGCAATGATGAATGATCTTTTTGGCATACGAAGCCAACGGTTCACTTCTCTCCGCAACCTATATGGCGTTTCCGACACTCGATCACGCCGATTGGAATTGACTCCAGACCAGGAGCTTGCGATTTACCATGCCTGGCTCGATTCAATTGAAACGGCTGACTTCAGCCGCCGGCTTCTAGATGTTGCCGAGAAAACGGGGTTGCCCCTCACATCTGTTTATAGCGAAGCCAAGATTATTGAGCAGGTCCAACCCTCTCCTGGTCATGCCGATACCACTCAAACAACCACCACCGCATAGAAAAGGACTACACATGTCTACACCGAAAAATGAACCAGGCTCACTCACATCCTCTCAGGATATGACCGTGACCCTCTCAAGTAAGCCCACTGTCAAACTTTGGCATGGGCGCAAAAAAACAGAGAAACATGCCGGAGTTGTTGGCTTCGCTGGATTTTCAGCGTTGCTCAACAAACTGGGTCAAGCGGTCTCTCAGGATGATCCCTATGCGGACTATCATTTTCATCAGGTTGAGCAGGCCATCAATGACTTGGGTAATGAGCTTTCCGAGATAGCCGAAGATGTCGAAATTCAGATTAAACGGGTTACGACAGATGCAGCTAGCCTTCCATCCGTGACTAGTCAGGATCCGGTGATTGTGCCTGTCCGTTTCTCTTCTCCTCTTGCCTACCAGTTGTTGTATAAGCTCATCGCAGCCGACAAACTTATTGTCCGTCTACAGCAGGCGGCGCATATCGGCGTCATGCCAGCTACCGAAAAATTGAGCCACGTTAGCCGAATCGAGACCAAGTTTCGCTCGATTATGAACAAGCCTTTCTCGTACAAACACACTGGTGTTACCCGAGATCATGTCTCCTCAAATGCCCCTCAGTATGTCAAAGCGGTTAAGGAAATGGGTCCCATAGACGAGGCCTATTTGATAGGAACGCTTCGCTCAGATTTTGCACCCATGCTGCCATCTACCCGTCTAGCCACCATTCGTCAGATCATCTCAAATCCACCCTCTGATGGTTCGGCTAGCTTGGAGCAAGAGCTTTCAGCGATCAATGCAGGGGCTGATCAGCAGCTAGAAGCGACCAATTAATCGTTGTTGAAGAATCAGTTTTTTGTGGCACAACAGCGGAAAACCCTGTGGCACAACATGGGGTTTTAGTGTGGCACAGCATGGAAAATTCCCCGTGGCACAACATGGGAATACAGGCCCCTAAAAAAATGGAATCCCCTTTAAACTTAATATTACCTTTTAAGGGTAATAAGGCATCGGCTCAACAGTCTCTGTTTTTGGCCAGGATGGATAGATATGAAAATGAACTTCATGCTCTTGGCCAAGAAGTTATTCAATTACTCTCAGACTCTCATCCAGAAGATTTTGAGTTATCGATAAACAAGAAATCTGTCGGGCAGGTCCTGCAATATTTTTGGCGATTCTCTACCCGGAGTAGGGATAGGAAATATCACCGCTTACACTCAGAGCCGGTCATTCAATATCTGGCTGAGCGCAATATTCATGTCCAGCAAAAGGAATCACTCATTGCGATGGAAAGCGATCTTGTGGGAGTGAACTGCAATCTCCGTTTAGTCCATACGTTTCGATCAGTGCTTTCCTATCAACGCGAATCACGAGAGGCTGTCCAGGATGTATGGGCAAGATGGTGAGCTATGATAATCGGCTCGAATCTAGCTTGACCGTTCCAATACGCTCTGCCAAACTATTTAGGCTTCTATAAACTCTAACGAGTTATTTTTGATCTTCTGATCACTTTAATATTGGCCATTCAACTTTAGGCTGGCCCCCTTGCGAGGAATTTATCCTTGCATCTTCTAACCTTCGCTTTTGCTTAAGCGTCTTTTGAACTGACACTCAGCCGTGTCATTCCTCATTCAACCAGTTTGGCAAGCGTTAATCCAAGTGCCTGTTCTTGGGTATTTTGATTAGCGCTTGCGGTTAAACCTCTTGAAAACCTGACAGTAGGCTCGGCTGCCTAGCGAGCAAATCAATCTCGCGATAGTAATTTCAATACGAGCGGCTTTTGTGTGGCGAAGCCATGCCAAGGTTTGAACCTCTTTTAACAGGTCCAATTCGCAAGAGGGTAGATCCTGAGAATCCTCTCTTAGTGGGTCACTATCAAACGATGAGAAGTCGCTAATCTCAAGCTCCTCAACGAGCATACAAGAATTGATATCCCCCATGGCTTTGGCAACAACGACATTGCCATGGGATCTTATCTCTTCTCATGTTTCTCTGAGGTGGGTCATGTCCAATAGCTAGTGGATGGACAGCTGAATCCAGAGGATGGACAGCTTTGTAACGCTTGGATGGACAGCTCTACATGACTGATGTATTTCCGGGTCTACACGATTGAACCCGCAATCTCACCCTTGTAGCCAGAATCTTAATTACCCTTTTTCTTTGAGCGTATCCACGTTAGACCACATCTAATTGACGAGGTCTGAATGGATAGCTAGTCCATTGAACAGGTGCCAATTACTTCATGGCTCAACATCCATTAGAGGTTTTCTTACGCCCACCCATAGAGCTTTGGTCCGCGTTTGCAGCCTTTCTCGCGTTCTCAGTTTGCATACTGTATCCGTCATTTTTTTTGATGACACCCATGATTTCGTATGCGACTGGATTGATGTTCTTGTTCCTGTGTATCTTGCGAGTGATTCATGCGCTCAGAGTAATTCGGTATCAGAGACACCTTCGTCGTCTACCCAGGTTTTCGATGTCATCCAGGCAGATACCTTGTTATAAAAAATACCTCTATCTTGGACACGGATTTCTCTGGGGTCAGAAGCATACACAGAGACTCAAAGATACCCATTCTCCATCAGCTAAGAAATACTTATCTCCACCAGCGACACAGGGTGTGGTTCGTCGAATTGAATTAGCACTGGATGGTACGCCGTTAAGATTCATAGTAAAGCTGACATCCAAAGATCATGTCCTAAATCCCTTTCGGCCAGAGCCAGCTGTGGGTGGTAATCCAGCCATACATGCCGTAGAACTTGATGAAGAAAAAGTTCTACTTCCGATGTCAGAGCGTGTAGGGCACATGCTTGTTCTAGGTACTACTCGTGTTGGTAAGACCCGTCTAGCCGAGATTCTGATCGAGCAGGATATTCGACGAGGGGAGGGGCCGGTAATAGTCTTTGATCCTAAATCAGATGCTGGCCTGTTGAGTCGGATGTACTCCTCTGCAAAGCGCCATGATCGAGAGGATGACTTCTACGTTTTCCATCTTGGAGCACCAGATATATCAGCTCGCTATAACGCGATAGGAAACTTTGCTCGGATCACGGAGATAGCTGGTCGTATATCGGGGCAGCTTTCTGCAGAGGGCAATAGTGCAGCGTTTAAAGAATTCGCCTGGCGTTTCATTAACATTGTTGCCAGAGCTCTCGTCTCATTGGGACAACGTCCCGACTACAACAATATTCTTCGGTACGTTACCGATATAGAACCTTTGTGGGTTGAATACATGGATTGGTGGCTACCCAAAAATGCCGATTATGGTTGGGTGGAGGATCTTAATGATTTGATAGCGACTGTAGAGGCTCATAACAGAAAGAATCCCCGATTTGCCAAGCACTCTAATCCGCGCACCGAAGCCATGCGAATGTATGTCGAACGAATGGTCGTGTCAGATCCTATCGTTCTGGGTCTGCTCTCCGCGTTGCGTTATGACAAGACATACTTCGACAAGCTAGTTGCTTCGTTACTGCCTCTGCTTGAGAAGTTGACGACGGGTCAGATTGGAAAATTGTTGGCCCCAGATTACTTTGATACTAACGATGAGCGACCGATCTTCGATTGGATGCAAATTATCCGTAAGCGTGGGATTGTCTATATCGGACTCGATGCGATGACTGATACCGAGGTAGCCAGTGCTGTCGGTAATTCCATGTTCTCTGATCTTGTCTCGACAGCCGGTGGTATCTACAAGCACGGGTATGAGCACGGTATGTTAGATGGGCGTTCTTTAGCGTTGCCCAAAATCTGTTTGCATGCAGATGAATTCAACGAGCTAATGGGTGATGAATTCTTGCCCATGGTAAACAAGTCGGGCGGTGCGGGGATGCAGATTACGGCCTACACACAATCTCGTGGAGATATCGAGGCACGATTAGGCAGTCAGGCTAAGGCTAGACAGGTGGAGGGAAACTTCAATAATTTGATTGTTCTTCGTGTCAAAGAGCGTCAAACGGCAGAGCTCCTAACTGATCAATTACCGGAGGTGGAGATCTCGGTCAAGATGACTGTTTCAGGAGCCTCAGATTCCTCGGATACTGATACATCAATCGACTTCACTTCTAACACGCAAGATCGAATCTCTACCTTGCCAGTACCCATGTTGGATCCCAGCAGCATCACCTCACTACCGAAAGGCCAGGCTTTCTGTTTGCTAGATGGCGGTAACCTTTACAAGGTTAGATTTCCATTACCCAAAGAAGAGGACGATGGAATGCCTACAGACCTACAGGGTTTGATCCAAGAAATGCAGAGGAAGTACAACACTTCCGAAAGTTGGTGGTTGTAGGTCCATGTCTAATAACTCACCACCGGCACCACCAAGTCGCACAGGACTTTTCTTTAAGTTTGTTGAGTTCTTATTCAAAGTATTTTCGTTGGTCATAATCTCCGCGGTAATGACAGTCTGTATTGAGTGGATTGGAATGGCCTATTACTTTGAGGATAGAGGTTATAAGGATTACGAACATGCCCAGGAGATGATGGTCAGCGAGTACGAACACTTTACTGGCTATATCCAGAGGGGAGACTCACAGGTTTTCTTGATGAGAAAAACGACAGATCTCATTAGGGGTGTTCACCATTACCTGCTTGTGGACTCCACATTCTTTTCGATACTCACCACGGCAAGACTTCCTTACTTTAGAGATACCGGGCTAGAGCGTTACTTCAGGAGTCTCATCATCGAGTATTACATGTATGGTATGGCTGCAGCCCATATTCTTGTGGTGTTCTTTATTAGACTTTGCATACTGATCCTCTCGTTCCCAAGCTTTTTGTTATTTGCATTTGTCGGTCTTGCAGAGGGATTGATCCAGCGTGATCTCAGGCGTTTGGGTGGTGGGAATGAATCTGGTTACATCTATCATTGGGCAAAGAGACTAACGTTTCCTGTCATCTCTCTGTGTTGGGTTGTCTACCTTTCGATACCAGGAAGTATCCATCCCAATTACATTATCACTCCATTTTCGTTTCTCTTTGGCGTTCTTATTATGGTAATGGCGAGTAAATTTAAAAAATATGTCTAAATCAACGACTTTAAAAAAGACCAGGCAGATCTTGGCGGTGCTATCACTTTGTGGTTTCTTGCACGGATGTTCATCCTCGGATGGTGTATCCTCTTCTGCTGGTTTACAGGACGGATCTTCACAGACATTGCTTGGTAGGGCAGAGTTTGAAAGCGTCATGATCAATTCAACCTCTCGTGGCATTTTCTGGCAGGGTAATGCTCAGATGCCAGCACTGGATACGTATGAGGAACTTTATGGTTATGAGCCTCAATCATTCGATATGGTAGATATAGCTGATTATTGTCATGTTCTTATCACGACCTCTACAGGGTTTGATTTGTATTTGGAATTTGGATCTGACGTTTTCCGCGAAGGACAATTCACGGTTAAGAACGATCGTTTTAGATACGATGGCGATACATTGAGTGGTGTCTTCAGTGCTTCTCATCGTTTGGCAGACAGCACCGGGGATAAGATGTTGCTAGTCACCGTGTACAACGACGATTTGAGAAGCATTGGTCAAGTAAAGTTACAGCAAGAGTTTGGCCCTCTCATAGAGGCAGATCTATTTCCAGAGAATCGTACGATGGAGTTTTCAGTGGGTGAATCGGGTGTCTTTGAGAGTCCGCTTGTTACTTATGGGAAGATCACATCGATTACCTCTTATGCTGATTGTCCTTCATAGATTCTGATCGTTCAGCCACCTAAGCCATCCGGGTGGTTAATGCCCGGATATTATATTGTCTGACTTAGATATTCTCTAGAACGTTATTTCAGTTCCGTTTAATTTCTCCCCTGGCAAGCCACACAACCATAGGAAGCGACAATCATGAATTCATTTGATGCAATGCCTCTCCATTATCAATTCGCTGTTTTGATAGTCGCGTGTTTTTCCCTTTATCACATCGTTCGTTGGCTTTATAAAGTTTCACAGATGTTTATCAATAGCAAAGGTACGGGTGTGCCAAAGCTGTTGTGTGTTACGGGTGTTATTTCATTGATGGCGGTACTTTTTTTGGATTTGAACCATGAACTGCACAGTGCTCTAATCTTTCTGACCTGTATGCAGTTTCTTATCTCGATAGCGCTGTACGCCAACTATGTGGTTTCACAGGATCTAGATGACCATGGGCGTTTAAAGAGAAAGAAGACGAACGGCTCGTCCACTATGGATATCTATGACACGATCAATCAGAAAGTAGCGATGGTTGATGGTGTTTATGCCTATTTCATCCAGTCAATCGTTGGCCTGTTAAAGCGTATAAGAAAACGATAGTTAAACCTGGTTCTCTCTGCTCGTTGTCTTACTTTGATCCTGTATTACGAATTCATCTAGTTCCCCTGGTTTTAGTACGATGGAAACTCACACTACGGGTTGTCCATTCAATATCTTGTTTTTGTAGCGGGTGTTGTAAAACCAAATATCGATCTGTATATCTGTACCCAATCTAGCCGGGTGTCAGTGGTTCAATGATCCAGATTATCCTAATCACCGGGTTAGCCATCATTAATAAGACAAAACGGTGTTTTCTATGAAAGACGATTTAAAAGAGGCTACTCTGATCTTTCGACAAGAGGATAGAGCGGCAGTGGATGAGATCATTCGATCGCATATGTTGAGCAAATATACGGAGGATGAGACTGAGGATTCAACGCTCACTCTATCCTTCAACTGTGAAGGTGATATTGGGAAGATCATCTCTTCGGTGATTGATCAGTTGGTTTTTCGTACTATTGCGTTTAGTTTCTATTGGGAATCATCAGATCCCGATGTGGGTGGTGAGCGTCATTTACGTAACGCTCAGGGCCAGACAAAGGTTTGGGAGTTCAGTGCACGGGAAAAGGGGCATGTCGATATTGAGTCTGTACGAGAAGCGGCATCCATGGGAGACACAGCTGTTTGGAATCTTATCGACCAGGTTGATGAGCAGTATGTTCCATGGTCCTGGGATCAGAAAGTCGCTGCCTAATCGATGACGCTGATTAGCGATCTTCCATCATCTCTGGACAGCGGTGTTTGATTATCCAAGAGTTGTTTTCTAGCGTCGGATGAGATAACAGTTTGTCGAGAATGGAAATAGGAATATCAGTGATAAGAGCAATATTGCTGGGGATATCGTTATGGCCAAAAGGCATATAGTGGGAACAATCCCGTGGAGTAGGGCAGGTTGCTTTTTCATGTCCTGGTGACTGTTCTTTAGTGCCTGCCCCAGTTTTTGTTTCTCGATAATGATTCTGGGGATGAATGTCCAACCGATCATTGCCATCAATGCACAGAAGATCGAAAGGTCCACTAGTGCTGCCTTTTTCGGGTCGTATGTTTCGCTGGGTATTGCTACTGAATAGCCTATTAAGCTATGGCTGACGATGTCTGTCACCACCCATAGTGTCATTCCAAACAAGGTGAGTCTTACCCATGGGCCATACCCGGAGTTTCGGAATACGTCAAATGGCCTCTCACCTTTGATTAGGGCGTAACTGTGCATCGCCCCAAAAGCGAATATCACCGGTAACACTGCTAGAATCACGATCCCTTTAACATTAGCATTGATCGAGTACATCAGCATCAGTGTGCACAGTATGATGAAAAACACAGTGATGCCGGCCAGGGACACCGAGAATGAAGAGCGTATTAGGTTCACAGCTGCTGTATTCATCAGTTTCATAAATCGGGACTTCCTTTGCCTGTCAAGTAAAAGATCGCAAGATTGTCTATATTTTGATAGGATAAAAATCAGGAGAAGGGCACCGGTGGCTTGAAATATCCTACACCAAGCTCATCTCTACCATATTTTGTGCCGTTTTTCTTTTTTTGAAAATCGGTCTTAATAGGTTCCTCTCATTGAGCTCTTAAACGAGGAACTGATTGCTGCGGCATTCGGGCTCAATTTAAAAATGATCATCCATTGATGATTTCTACCGCATCCTTTGATGCTTACCGTACTTTGATTCACTGAATTCGTTCAGTGCTTTCTCTGTGGTGTGTTTTGGTCTTCTTCCATACACATCTATCTCATAGGTAGTTAATCAACTACCACTTCAACCCCCGTCCAAACGACTCCCTAAGTACCTTCAGCTAGTTCTGTTGGGC
>JAHDGK010000117.1 GCA_020627685.1 Granulosicoccus sp.
CAACCCTCTCTCGGCACATTAATACGAATAGGGACTGAATATCTATTTTCCGGTGAATGGTGGATTGTCGCGTTTCCAAGTCTTACGCTGATATTCCTCATTGTCTCTGTCAACGTGCTTGGGGATTTTCTCCGCGACGCGCTGAATCCAAAGCTACGGTAGGTTATCAACATGACAAACCTACTCAACGTCACAGGCCTTACCGTATCCATACCCAGTCGCTTTGGTGAATTCAAGGCGGTACATAACGTGGACCTATCCATACAGCCGGGGGAAATTCACGGGCTGGTTGGGGAATCTGGTGCCGGTAAATCCACCATAGGTGCAGCGGTTATTGGACTACTGGAACATCCTGCGTTTATTGAAGCCGGATCAATCAAACTAGCCGGTGATGAATTAACAAAGCTCGACGATGAAGACTATCATCAGCTGCGTGGCAATCGTATCAGTATGATTTTTCAGGACCCACAAACGTCTTTGAATCCACTACTCACTATTGCCAACCAACTTATAGAAACTATCCAGCAACACAAGCCGTTGGATGACAAGGCCGCACGCGCACTGGCAATAGAACTACTGACAGAGACGGGAATAGACTCTGCCGCCGATCGCATTGATGAATACCCCCATCAATTTTCAGGTGGTATGCGGCAACGTGTTGTCATTGCTATGGCCTTATGCACCGACCCTGAACTGATCATTGCAGATGAGCCTACAACCGCCCTGGACGTCTCGGTTCAAAAACAAATTCTTAAGCTGATAAAAGACTTAGCGGAACAACGACAAGTCGGTGTCATTTTGATTACACATGATATCGGTGTCATCGCTGAGATCACTGACAATGTGACAGTACTCCGAAACGGTCGTGTTATTGAATCCGGCCTTACCGCACAAGTGCTGGGGCATCCAACTGAAGAATATACTAAGGCGCTGATGGCAGCCGTCCCTAGGCTCGACAAACGTCTTGATCGGTTTATCAACATCGTCAACGAAGATAAAACCATAGAGGGTGAAGCCAACTGGAACATAGAAGGCGCTAGTGCCTCATACGCTTCACAATGGCTACTGAATAACAGTCATACGAATTCAGCAAAATCGAATATCAACATGCTTGAAGTTAACGATTTAAGCGTGACGTTTGGAAAGAAGAACGGTTGGCTTATCAAGAGACCTGGATTCAAAGCGCTAAGCAATGTCTCCTTCACCATTAAACAAGGTGAAGTGCTTGGACTGGTGGGCGAAAGTGGCAGTGGAAAATCAACGCTGGCAAAAGCCATTGTCGGGTTGGTAGCGACTTCATCGGGAGCCATGCAATTCAACGGGCAGACCTTACCCGCCGCACCGGATAGAGATCGCAACCACCCGGCTCGTCGTGAAATACAGATGGTATTTCAAGACCCATACTCATCGTTAAACAACCGCCGAACCGTAGAGGCCATTCTCACAGAACCCCTAACATTCTATGGCTTGGCGAATAAAGGACCTGAGAGTAAAAAACTGGTTGCCTCGGTTCTCGACTTAGTAGAAATGCCGCAGCGAGCCATGTTGAAATATCCTCACCAGTTTTCAGGTGGCCAACGTCAGCGCATCGCAGTTGCCCGTGCGCTTATGGCTCGCCCTACTTTTCTTATATGCGATGAGCCTACATCTGCGTTAGATGTATCTATACAAGCACAGCTGTTAAACCTGTTGAA
>JAHDGK010000082.1 GCA_020627685.1 Granulosicoccus sp.
CCCAGGCTATGAGTAGAGTCTCGTTTGACACTGCCCAGACGGCGATCAAAGCAAGCACCACAAAGGGAGCGAGGGTTTGAGCAACATCAATAGCTCCGTAGCGAGTTCTCAACACCATGAGCAACAAAGAGAAAATCGTCATGGATCTAGCAGCGGTAACCGCCGTCGCCACGGTAAGCAATCCCAGATGAGATGTTGCAGCTGTTACGACCATCACTAGAGCGGCGTCAAGCCAGTAAAAAATAGCAACGCGTTTCCACCGACGCTGCGCCTGGAGATGAGTTACCAGTATTGGTAGAAGAAGTCTGACCCCAACACCAACTGAAAAGACCTGAATGACTGGCGTTGCATCGAGCCACTTATCACCCCACAGGAGTCGAACCAGAGACGGCGACAAAACGCATGCGACTAGCCCAATGGGTGTCACCACCATCGTGGTGAGCAAAATCATCTTGTGAAGTGAAACCTCTCGGCTAGCTTTGCCTCCAATCCGACTGAAGTAGGGAAGTAATGTCTGTTCCATCGCTGGAGCCACCAGCGTGCTCAAGGTAAGGGTCAGTTGAAAGCCAAAAAAATAGGCAGCCAGAATCTCAGGAGCGAGTGCACCCAGAATCATATAGTCGACGTTCATGACCAGTGCAGTCGCAATCGTCGATGCCAGAAGCCAACGACGTTCGACGTGGGAAGTAACATTTATTTCTTGTTCAACCGTTGCCGGAAAAGCAACCACACGATTAGCGACCCTCGACATGCCGACAAAGCGAACAAACCCGCCTATCGAAAGCGCTATTGGAAAACTGAACGCACCTAGGCCAAATAGGGCGCACGCCACCATTGATGTCGTGGCTGAAAGGCTAGCCAACATGGCGATGCGACTCACGGTGGCGTAATGCCCAGCAACTGTAAGCCTTGCTTTTGGCAACATCCCCAAGCCATTCACGGCTATTGAGATCGCACCGACTGCAACCAACCCGGCTACCTTGGTTGAGCCGTAGAACCATCCAACTACAGGCGCTATCAGACTAGCCCCGACGACTGAAAGAGCTACAACACGATATCCATAGATCGCAGCTCTTCGAACTTCGGATTCGGATCGGTTGACGCCTTGCAGAATGAGTTTTCCCGCTCCCCCGTCTTTAGCTGACCCAAGAATCGAGATAAATGAGATTGCTATACCCCATACAAGATAGTCATCGCGTGCTAGGAGTATGCCCATGATTACCTGAGCTATCGTTCCAAAAATTCGGGCGATGACTGCGCTACCTACTAACCAGGCCCCGTCTCGAGCTAGAGGCTTACGTAACGCAAGAGGAATTGACGTCACCAGATACTGTCGACTAGCTCGACGTGGCTCATGTCTGACATGCTGTGCGAGTAAATACCTCGAAGCTTGTGGTACGGGCCAGCAATTAACTTAGTGTCAATTCCAAGCAGTGCGCTGAGAATACCAACATGGAGTCTTGTCGTCACGGTGAGCTTTGAAGCTTTGACAAGGTTATAGAAATCCGCTTGAGAGTATCTTCGCTGATTGCTGACATCACCGTACCTAATCGGCACTTGCGAAGCTACATATTCACTAGCTGTGGTCTCGACAAACAGTTTAAATTCGGGGGACGGAGTTTCTGGCCTTAGCCGATTCCTTAATGAACGAGCGACTGGTCGGGGAAGTTTGTTAGCGAAGCCTGCCTTAATATGACCTAGGGGTGACGGTTCCGAAGATGGCTTAGCAAGATCGTTACTGGGGTGTTCGTAGTCGTTTCGCTCTACGGCCAATATGTGTTCGCCGATATGACGTGCGCCAAAGTCGTCGACGCTTAGACAGAATGCCATATCATGCCCCATCAGAACTTGAACATACGGGGGCAGCTGAGGTGAAATATGTTCGAAACTTCGCTCTTCCCGACAAAAAATATGCGTTGGGGCTGACCTAGACCTAAGTACGTGAGCGAAGTCTTTTTCAGGAAAGTAATAGCTCGAGGGCAAAACTATTAGCGGCTTGTTCGGGAAATTATTCCATAGGCCTGCGATGAGGTTGTACGCCAGTTGGTACCCAGACATTCGACCACCGCCGCGAACTATGAGGACATCTGCTTTTTCTGGTAGCGCCACATTGACTATTCCGGCTTCTTCACAAAACTTACGCGACCCTAGTTCGATTAGCACATCTCCGTTGTTACCAACGTCTTTACCACGTTTGTCAACGAGAGGAAGCCAGTAGGCAGTACCGCCCCGATAAGCCGCTAGAACACCTGTCAGTTCTTCTTGTTTGATTGCAGCGTGTACCATCGAGTTAGTTCTCCAGACTTGCTTTGTTCGGTGACTCGCCAGCGAGGACCAGGTCAAATAGTTGATCATGTGCCGCCGCAACCCGTTCAAGACTGCATCGGGCTTCGATAAGGCAACGCGCCTGGTGCCGTTGGTCGCTATTCGTTTCGAACGCCTTCAACAGACGATCCGCAATGTCCGAGGCCGTCGGTTTGGCGTAAAACCCGCCAGATTCCTCATCAATGTATGAATCCAAGCCCGGTAGCTCTGTGACGACTTGAGCCAGCCCACAAGCCATCGCTTCGAGAGCAGAAGCAGGCTGGCCCTCGCTCCGGGAAGGCAAACAGAACACATCTGACGCTTGCATGAACCGTTCAGGCCCGGTGGTATGCCCAACAAATACGCATGCAACATTTTGTGGGAGCTGCGAGGAAAGTTCTTTCAACTCGAGGGCGTAGTCTTCTTCATTCATAGGTCCAACAAAAAGAACTTGTACTTTGATTTGCTTACCCACACGCAGAAGCGCCTCGAGTAAAAGGTGGGGCTGCTTTCGTCTAGTTGCCGATCCACAGAAAATAACAGTTGGCAAATCTTGAAGCCCAAGAGCCGCTCGAACAACACTCCTAGGCATATCTGATGGAGAGAACCGTTTACAGTCAATACCCATGGGTATGCGGGCAACTCTCGACGGGTCGACACCTGAAGTGAGCAGTTCTTCCTCTATCGAGCTGCTCATAGCAACAAACCCCGAAAACCTACGAGCCATCAACCGTCTTTGAACAGGTAGACGAAGCGCACCCCCCAGGCCCTTAGAATGAGAAAATTCCACTCCAGACAACATCGGGAATAGCACAACAGGGAGCCCTGCTCGTTCTGCTTGCCAGGCGGGGTAGACGGTTGGATGAAAACCGCCGAGGCCATGAAAAATATCGTAGTCGGATGCGTTCGAGGCAGCCCAACGGCCAGAATCTTGGAGCTTTCCGACAGAGGTAGCTTTAGTAGATACCTCCACGACTTTTTTGAACGGCAACGTGTTAGCTGACTGATCCGGATTACTGTGTGCCAGCGTTACCTCGTTATTAGATAAAGGCTGCTCTTGGTACAGCCGGTAAGCAAAAGAACCAGGCCCGTTGTAGTGTGTGCCAGCCCCCCTCGGCCCCCACAAAAGTACCTTTTTAGAACTGGAAATCGTCATGAGCCATTCCTAATTTGCTAGTGGACTAGCATTCATACCAACTTGCCCTGGCCCGAGGCAAGTGTTTCACCAACACATCTGAAACTCACATAGCGTCGACAAGAAGCAACTAGGACTTGACATTCCACAAGTCGAGTTCTAGCCGATTATCGAAGCCGAATAAGAACGGGGAGCCGCTCCAGATTCGCTAATCTCGATCGAAGATGTTGCTTTGTCACGGGGCTGCAGGGTGTCGCCGTTGTGATGAGACACAACTATCTTGATTGCATTCGGACAAAGCTCATCGACCGCCGCCAACACCGACACTTCGGCTGCCTGATCGAGTTCGCTCGTCGCCTCATCGAGAATTAAAACCTTCGGCTCAGCCAGAATCGCACGCGCCAGCAAAACCCGCTGCCGTTCACCACCCGAAATTTCCACCCCACCGCGTCCGACAAAAGTCTCGGCCTGTTCAGGTAGACCAGCAAAAACAGATGACAGACCGACAGCGTCTTCGATAGCTTTCATCCGTCCGTCGTCAACTGACCTTCCCAGCAGAATATTAGATCGCACACTCCCCTCAAAGAGAGTGCCGCGTTGACCGGCGTATCCGACCTGATCACGGAATGCACCAATGTCACCGAGACCTAAACGGCGACCATTGACCAAAACCCAACCAACAGAAGGCTGGAGTAGCCCCAGAATAGTAGCGATAAGAGTTGATTTGCCCGAACCTGACGGGCCAGAAATATCGTAGACACGGCCAGCTTCAAGAAACGCTGACACTCCTGACAGCGTCGGCGAGTCAGTATCCGGATAAGTAAATCCAATATTTACCAACTCGATCGTTTCAATCGGTTCAACCTCGCTTCGCCGGATATCAATCAAACCATTAGATCCAGACTCGACTTCACTTCCAGAACCGAGATGGTCGCGAACCATCTCGTGCCCTCCACGATGTCGGCCCAGCTGTCCTAGCGCTCCAACAATTCCCGCAGCATGTGGCATTGTCCGGGACACGAAAACAACGAACAAGGCTACTCGTTCCAGCGGGACTCCGATTCTCCTTCCTACGAACAATGCAAGAATCAACGCCGGAAGCAGAAAGAGCTGCTGTACTTGCGGCACGACTGATCCGGCAACGTCGGCCTTGGTAGTCGTGGTTCGAAGCAAATCCGAGTATCCACGAAACTTGTCCTCAAAGAACTGTTCAAGCCCGTAGGTCTTAATCTCGAACCGCCCATTCAGACTGGCCAGAGTTTCGTCGTGAATGTCGTTTTCCTGTTTGACGATTTCTCGCCCATAACGCTGAGTACGCAACGACGCACCTACTCCAACAACCAGAACAGGAACCAAAAACGAAACCGCCAGCAGTAAAGTCAATCTCCAGGAAACCCACAAAAGACCAGACCCAAAAATCACCACCGAAACGACACGCGCCACAAGATCAAGTTCGGTCTTACGGTATTCACTCGAGTGCCATGTCTCACCTAATACAATGTTCATTGCCGTACCAGTCTTAGCTTTCTGTAACGGCGTTAGCTTGTCACTATGGGCAGACCGATACAAGGCTACACGAATGTGATGCGACCAATCATTCACCAACCGAGACTTCAAAAAATGAGTCAACACCAAAAGGGCGGAACGAAGCGCAACCATAACACACAGCAGTACAACCAGTGTTTGGGTGTTTGTTTCAACATTGAAGTTACCTAGGACAATACGAGTGTGACCCGTGTTGAGCGAGTCGAACAGCGGCAACAAAAGCCCGAGACCCGACCCTTCGGTCAACGCTCCGACTATCGTCGCCGCGACATAGAGCGGACGTTTCGTCATGACCGCACCCGAGACTTTCCCCAGCTGACCGCTTCCCGCCCTCGCCGCCCACCAGCTCGCGCCATCCTGGAAAACCGGCCGACTCTTACAGGTTCAGGCAAGTGGTCAAACAAAGCATGCGGTGCTTCGTCTGAATAAATTACCAGACGGTCCAAACCGAGTGGCCGGTCGAACGCGCTGACGAACCCGGCCTGCGTCGTAAACCCCAACCGGTAACCGCAATAACCAGCAAGCCGCTGAATGACAGAATCGTTGTCACCATACGGATATGCGACTTGGTCGACCGGCGACCCGGTAAGGCGTTCGAGTAAAGACTTTGATCGCCGCAAACCTTCAAGCACCTCGGCGGTTGTCAGAGTCGTCAGCCTCCGGTGTTCGCTGAAGTGGCTTCCTACAGCGAGGCCCTGTTGGCAAAGCTGACGTAGGCGTTCGGCATCCATCAGCGGAAGCGGAGCGCCATAGTCACTGTCCCATGCCGCCGACTGGCCAATATGGCTAGATGGAACAAATAAGGTCGCACCAAAACCGTAGGCTTGCAGCACCGGCCAAGCATTGACATCGAAGTCTTTGTAGCCGTCGTCAAACGTCAGATGTACGGTTCGCCCTTCGATTGGCCTGCCCGTTCTCACCAGTTTCACTACTTCGTCTACCGATGCCGATCGATAGCCGTGATACCGAAGCCACTCCAACTGTTCGGCCAGATAGTCTGGGCTGATCTGGTATCGTTCAATCTTTACTGGCGCCCCTGACCCGACTGAGTGGTAACACAACACGGGAAGACGCGAGGTCACATGTGTACGGCTGGACGGTTTCGTTGCGTAACTATTCCACAACACTTGCTGCTCAATTGAGGGTTCCAACGCTGCCCTGTCAATAGGTCGAAATTCAACTGACGGTTCGACTGGTTCGCTAGATTTGAGGTAACGTTCGACTACATATAGGTCGGTTTCAATCCGAGAGATTAACTGAAGGCCTCTTTCGCTGGCGAACGCATCCGATATAGCGGCAGCACCAAAAGCCTGGCGCCAACCGAAACCCGGTTTCCTAATCCGCTCGGAAGCTTCAAACGCATGGGCATGCACCAAGTGTCCGCCATCAGAAAGCGAATCAACCATCCGGCCGACGGCCACGCCTAACGTCGATCGACTCATGTAGTACAGCAATTCGCTACAAACGATGATGTCGACGTCGGCGGGAGGCGAATCGTATCGAACGTCGAACCGACCCGTCTCTACATTTTCGATTTCCGCGCTGGCGAGTCTCTCCTGGGTTCGGTCAAGGGCAACGCGAGAGATATCCATCGCCGTGAGACGCTCAACTAACGGAGCCAGTCGAACCGTAAAATGACCTTCTGCACAGCCGATTTCGGCCACAACTTTTTCGTCAAGATTGTCGACCGTCTGAATCAGTTCGAGGGTCTCTTCATATTTTCGTACCTCGTACGGCTCGTCGTAACGCCACGGATCTTCGACTGCGAAAATATCGTCAAAGCCGCCGATCAACTCTTCCCTTTTCGGCGGAGAGGTAGGAGGCTGAGAAAAGCTACCAGCGACAGAACAGTCGATCACGTTTTCTGCGAAACGGCGGGCAATCGACTTTATCACTTGGGGACGTCTTAGAACCGTTGCCGGAACCCGACCAGCAGCGATCCATGCACAGCGACTACTAACAGCAGAAACGCTAGCTTTAACCAAACCAAGCATCGGATTGAAACGAACACAGTCCGATCCGCCAATATCAAACACACCAACCGGTGCCGGAATCACTTTTGGAGCGTGCCAAAGACGAATCCGTGCCACAGAAATTGTTGTAGCTACAACCTGTGGCCTTACTGACGCCGCCAAGTTAATTTGGTCCCCAATTTCTTCAGGAAGTCGTTCGGGCTTTAACAGCCGGTTCGCTACCATAGTTGGGTCGTCAACTGATAGATGGCTAGCTAACTCGACCAGTCGAGAGCTACCTATCGGATACGTAGGTTCGAAAGCGGACCTCGCCATCCAGCGTCCATGGACAAAAGAATGGGCTAGAGAATTTTGGTCTGACCGGTCGTCTATTGGGGACGGCTCGATCGACAAAAGTTTCTCTCTCATCCAACCAAACGTTTCGTCGCAACCGTCCTCAATTCCAGCGAACCATGCCCATAAATTACTCGCACCCACCAACAAGTTTCCCTCCGACAAACCGCACCGGTACTCATCGACTGGATTTGAGACTCGGGGATCGGTTTCGAAAGCACGCTCAATCACGGCAACAGCGCTTTCGTAGTTTTTCTTCGCCTGTTCAGCCGTGATGACTCGCTGATGGAGATGATAGACCGCCAATGGTTGTGGCACATGGCTAAAACCTGTGCCCTGTCTCGCTAATCGCTGCCAAAAATCCCAGTCCTCGGCAAAGTCGAGAGACAGGTCAAAACCATTCATAGACCTAGCGAGCTCAATCGGAACGAGACAGCTGTGTATAGCGAACGGGCATCTATTTGCGGTTTCTTCGAAGACACCTTGCTTGATATTTGCGCTGGCAATACCAACTGTTCCGGTACTGTCAATTTCGACCCAATCGGAATAGTGAACAGCGTTTGGCGCAGTCCGGGCAGCTTCGGCCATCACAACAACAAAGTCGTCAAAAATTTCGTCGTCGGAATCGAGGAAAACTACATGGCCACCTGAAGCAACAGCCAGACCAGCGTTCCTAGCTCCGGACCGCCCAGTATTCGACTGCTCCACTAAGACTAAATGACGGTGAGAGGTCTTTAACTCGTGCAGAATCGATAAGGTTTCGTCGGTTGACCCGTCGTCAACCACAATATGTTCGACTTCGACGCCCGACCGCTTCGCAGTCGAAACAGATTCCACCGCTCGGCCGATCGTTGCAACGGCGTTATACGCAGCCGTGACAAAACTAATCTTCACGGACTACGAGATAAAGCTACTTGGCTGAGCGCTAGCGACTCCAGGCCAAGGTCGGTCTACTATGTCGATGACCTGCCCGATAGTTTGCTCGGCATCAAGGTTAACGTCGACAGCAGGAGGCCTAAGCTTTCGAGCTATGACTCTGGCAGCGCTTCTGGGAAGCAACCAATATTGAGGTGCCGCATCACGAGTTAAACGGTAGCGGATAGCTTCATACCGTCGGCCTGCCTTCCAAAGCTGTTGAGCAATCCAACGGTCAACCGGCTCGACTTTTCTGTCGCTAAACGCACCGCGCTGTTCGGCGTATTTCCGACGGAATGCCAACACTTCAGGACAAATCTTCGACATATCGAGGCTCATCTGATTGTTGTGAAAGACATACAATGTCCCGGTTTCTTCCCACACGGCTGGCGGCGAAAGTTCTGCCAGCCGTATCCACATGTCCCAGTCTGCGAACATCGAAAAAACGGGGTCGAACTTCCCTGCGGCTACGAACGCCGATCGATCGCAGATAACTGATGAACACCCTCCAGGCACAATATTGGAATAGAGCAGCTGCTCGAAAAAGTCGCGTTCCAGAGTCGGTTCGACAGTGCTTCGATAGTTAAACCGGTCGTCGATGGTCACGACGAAACTGTACGACCATACCTGTTCTGTTTCCTGCATCGCTGTGACCTGGCCAGCGACCTTGCCAGGCGCCCAGAAATCGTCGTCGTCACAGAAACCAACGTAGTGTCCTGAAGATGCAGCGACCCCCCTATTGCGGGCGTTAGCGACCCCAGTTGCCTTTTCAGACCGAACCACTACTATTCGGGGGTCGGACAAGGCGATAACAGCTTCGAAAGTTCCATCGGTTGAACCATCAATACTCACGACGATTTCAAGATTCTCGTATGTCTGAGCCTGAACGCTTCGAAGCGTACGAATCAACCGATCCTTCCGCTGATGAGTTGGAATTATGATCGAACAGCTCGGCTTGTCGCTTCTCATGATACGTATCCTTTTGGATTCATTTTTTGGAACTTCCAGGCGCTGTCGACAATGTCCAACAGACTCCTATAACTCATGTCTCCTAGGAATTTCTGTGATCTGGTTGTGTCACCAAAAAGTGCGCCAACGTCGCCAGACTTTGCCGGGTGCACCACCCTATTCAACTTCGATCCGGTCACTTCCTCTACAACATCGATCATCTCGACAACGGACACCCCCTCACCGCGACCAATGTTGATCGCCACATGTCCGGTATTTTCTTGCAGATAGTCGAGCGCTCTCAAATGGGTCTCGGCGACATCACCAACATGCACGTAGTCACGGACTCCAGATCCATCGGGGGTCGCAAACGACATTCCATAAATATCTATATGTGAGCGCTGCCCATTAGCTACTTCCATCAAAACAGGTAGAAGATTACTCGCCCCGAGTGGTGACGCATCCCCTAAGTGCCCAGACTCATCAGCACCTGCCGGGTTAAAATATCTGAGCGATACAACAGACCACGAACAGTCAGCGGCACAGAGGTCGGACAATATACGTTCGCACGTTGTCTTCGAAGTCGAATACGGGTTCGTGGGTTGCAGCGGATGCGTTTCCACAATCGGGACTTGTGTCGTTTCTCCGTAGACCGAACCAGACGAACTAAACACGATCTTGCGCACATCGGCTACCCGAGCGGCATCAACTAGCGACAACAATCCACCGACGTTGTTGCGATAGTATTTGGTTGGCTTCGACACAGACTCACGGACATGTTTATAACCAGCGAAGTGAATAATTGCTTCGACTTGATGATCCCTTAGTATCTGCTCAACTCTAGACGTGCTGCTGATGTCAACCACATAGTGCCTGAGAGGTTGTTTAACTAGATTTTCAATTCGCTCAACAACCACTGGGCTTGAGTTTGACAGGTCGTCGATTACAACAACTTCATGCCCTGAACGCAGTAACGAAACTACTTGGTGACTTCCGATATACCCACAACCACCGGTAACTAGGACTTTCACAGACTACTCCCTTGACACATGCCCACTTCGAAAAGAACGACCAACCCTCAGTCATGGCCGTTAGGGAATATAGGAAAGGTTAAGTAGCAATTGCGTGGTTTATCGCGATCGAATATAGCGACGACAAGAACGAGTACGCATGTTGAAGCTATCGAAGTCGTAGATGGGGCGCCGAATACTCTTGCCGTCGTCTCGCTAATGCGTGAAGATCAGCTATTCCTGCACG
>JAHDGK010000083.1 GCA_020627685.1 Granulosicoccus sp.
TCACTTCAACCGTGACTGTGGCCTCACCACACTCACAGATCAGTACAGATTGCGAACCGATGTACTCAGACACCGACACCTTTAAATCCAGAGCGGCGTTATCACCGGCGTTTGCATCAAAGTCCAAATCTGATGGACGAATACCCAGCGTGCAATGCCGTTGCGATTGTTTAACCGCGCGCGCCGCGAGATCACCATCAATTCGCAATGAAAAGCCTTTGCCATTGGCAAAAACCTGGTTGTCTCGATAGTCGAGCTCAACGTCCAGAAAGTTCATCGGTGGCGAACCCAGAAAACCTGCGACGAACTTGTTCACCGGGTGCTTGAACAGATGCTCAGGCGTGCCTTGTTGTTGAATTTCGCCGCTGTGCATGACCACGATCCGGTCCGCTAGCGTCATCGCTTCAATTTGATCGTGTGTTACGTACACCATGTTCTTGCGAACCCGCTGACGCATCACGGCGAGTTCAGCCCGCATTTGCCCGCGAAGTTTGGCGTCTAAATTGGACAGGGGCTCATCGAACAGGAACGTACCACTGTCACGGGTTAACGCCCGCCCCATCGCTACTCGCTGTCGTTGCCCGCCCGAGAGCTCAGCAGGTTTTCTAGCCAGGTAGTCCTCCAGGCCCAGCATGGTGGCTACCTCAAGTACTTTGGCATCGATCTCTTTTTGCGGCCGTTTGGCCAGACGCAGTGCGAATGACATATTCCGCGCTACGTTCATGTGCGGGTACAGCGCGTAGTCCTGAAACACCATCGCGAGGTCGCGTTCTTTAGGCTCAAGGTGACTGACCGGCTTGCCGTCCATGTAAATCTCACCTGAAGATACCGACTCGAGCCCTGCCAGCATGCGTAAGGTGGTGGATTTTCCACAGCCCGAGGGCCCGACCAGAACAGTGAACTCGGCATCCTCCATGTCCAGTTCAATGCCGTGCAGCACTTCAACGTTGCCGTACTTCTTGGTCAAATTTTCGAGCTGAATTCTCGGCATGGAGGGCCTACTGGGTACGTTGAGTAAAAACAGTCGTTTTCACCGGTAGGAACCTAAAAGCCCGCCAGAGCGCGCTTTTTCACTAACTGCACGGTGGTGAGCGAGTGAATGTTACCGGTAACAATTAACCAACTATAAACCGTTTATTACCAGCATGCAAGTTCTGTCGTGCACGAGATTCTTAAATAACTTGCCGTGTACTTTCCCGCCAGGCGATCTGAGTCTTTACCCGATGATGTTTTTTCATATGGGTTGTGGGCTCTGAAACTCCCTGGTCCGGAGTGGATTTAGGATCGGATTCTCCTAAAAGGGACTTAATAATGGCTCCTGTAGCCAGCCCTATTCCCCGGGGATCAACTTCCACTGTTGTCAACTTCGGAGAAGAAAAACGCGACATCTCGAAATTACCAAAACCGACAACCGCCATGTCCTCAGGTACGCGTATACCGCGAGCCAAAAACGCAGACAAAACACCAAAAGCCGGCGCATCGGATACACAAAAAACACAGTCTGCATCCGTAAAGTGGTGCTCGAATGCCATGCCAATTTGAAATCCCTCTTCGATCGACATTGGCGGCTTACCAAAACGAACCATACGATGGGCCGATAAACCAGCGGCTTCCATAGCATCTTCAAAGCCTGCTCTTCTCGCTGCGCCACGGTTCCAAACATCCTCAGCCTCACTGACAAAAGCGATTCTCTCGTAACCGCTTTCGATCAGTCCCAGGGTCATTTCTCTGGCGGCTTCACGATTGGAGAAGCCCACGGTGTAATCGATTGGCTGCGGGGGCATTTCCCATTGTTCGATGACTGGTACTCCCGACCGATCAAGCAAGCGGCGGGTGCGTTCACTGTGGCCGTCAAACGGCAGTACGATGGCTTCGGGTCGACGTTTCAACATACTCTCGATCAATCTTTCCTCGCGAGCTGTGGAGTAGTTCGTATATCCGAGCATGATCTGCAGACCGATGACGTCGAGCGATTCGCTCAGCGCTTGTACCGATTCTGCAAAGTGCAGATTGTTTAGTGAAGGCACCAGCGTTGCCACGACACCCGAGCGGCGGGTAGTGAGGCTACCGGCAAGCTGATCGGGTACATAGTTCATCTTTTCAACAATGGCCAGAATGCGCGCGCGAGTCTCCTCGGATACCGTGCCATTGCTACGCAAAGCCCGCGATACGGTCATACGCGACACACCTGCCGCCTGTGCCACGTCCTCCATCGTTACCGGCTGATGCGTACCCCTCTTTTCGTCTGTCATGTCGATCCAGTGCCTTTGGTGGCCGATGCGGCGGAACAAGCCCACCACACGGTAACTGTCAAAATACTACAGAGTTTTCAAAACCCGCCGTTATCAAATTTGCCATGTTTGGATAGGCCGGCGTCTCGATGGGGAGCGCTGTATATGCGGTGAGTCGCATCCTGACATACGCACCTTCCATCGCGGACAGACATGATGCTCTGCCAGAGGCGAGAGGGGGCAAGGGATGTGATCTGCTGGTGTTTGAGTTTTAGGACGAGCCAAACTCAGTTCCGCCTGATCAAGTGATTATGAATAGGCTATCAGGTGTAAACAATGTTTAAGTTAAAGATTGACCCTCTACACAGCGGAATTCTCTCTGCTGTATGTTTGGCCGCCGCATCCGTTTCGATGCCTGTTTCAGCAGAGACTAAAGACGGCCCCGTATGCGTGTATGTATCTTCCTACCACCAAGGCTATGCCTGGTCAGACGGTGTAGAACGCGGCCTACGAGAAGCGTTAGGCGACGAATGTACCTTGGTCCAATACGATATGGATACCAAGCGAAAGAAAGCTTCAGAAGACAAAATTGCGGCTGGTAAAGGCGCGCTGGAACTTATCCAGAATGTTAAGCCCGATGTGGTTATTACATCAGACGATAACGCTGCGAAATATTTGATCGTTCCGTATCTTAAGAACACAGAAACACCGGTGGTTTTTTCCGGTATCAACTGGACCGTGGAAGAATATGATTTTCCGGCCTTAAACGTGACCGGCATCGTTGAAGTCGCGCCGATCAAACCAATGATTGAACGCGCGTTGCAGATCACCGGTGACAAACGAAATGCTGTTTATGTTGGTGCTACCACCTTAACTGAGCAGAAAAACTACTCTCGTATCAAAGCAACTGCTGAACGCATGGGTGTGAGTCTGGACTTGATTGCCGCTGAGGACTTCGACGCATGGAAGGCTGCGCTAGCCGAAGCTCAATCTTATGACTTCACGATCATGGGCAGTTACTCAGGCATCAAGAACTGGGACGACGAGCTGGCTGCCGCTGCTGCAAAAGAGTTAACGAAAACGCCAAGTTTGACCAATCACGGTTGGATGATGCCGTTCTCACTGGTCGGTTACACAAAAATTCCAGAAGAGCACGGTGAATGGGCTGCACAGTCTGCTATCGCTATTCTCTCTGGCGTTCAGGTTCTCGATATTCCTATCGTTACCAACCGCAAGTGGGATACCTGGGTGAACTCTCAGTTGCTGGAATCAAGCGGTATCGAACTGGAAGAAGGCTTAATGTCCAGCGCTAAGCTGGTTCAGTAATGACCAGGCTACCAAGCACAGTTAGTATCTTTAGCCGTACCGAACGGTACGGCCTGGCGCTACTGTGCTTGGTATTTATTCTTGCAACCTTTTTCTTAGGTCATCAAACCAATGGCGCTGCAACCGAGCAGCGACTAAGTGATTCCACTACCGCGGTTTCTAATGCTTTAAGAAATCGCCTGAATGAAGTACGCACTGTTACTTCATCGCTCGTGGGTATGCACCACGCTACCAACAATACAGACGGGGGCCGCTTGCGTGATTACGCTGCAAGCTTGCAAAAAGATGCTCCCTTCATCAGTGCAATCGGTCGGTATAAGCCCATCAGTAATGAAGACCGTTGGGATTTTGAAGATTCCATGAGCGGCGCTGGCCTGTTTAACTTCCAGATCGGGAAGATTAATGAGGACGGCCGACGCCGTAACCGAGAAGAAGCTGAAAGCTACATACCGATTTCAATGCTGGAACCAATGGCAGTCAAGAATTTATTGCTGCTCGGTACCGATCTGGCGTTAGTGCCAGGTTTGACTCAGGCATTGGATGATGTAATTTTAAGTAACGAAGCTTATGTGTCCCGTTTTCCAAGCCATTGGCCACTGGCAGATCAACTCGTTTTATTTCAACCTGTGTATCGCGGTAATACCGTACCCTCTACCGAGCAGGAGCGATCAGAACAGCAGGAAGGCGGATTCATTATCGTCATTAATCTTGTGGAACTGCTCGATACCTTACGCGAAGAATGGCAGGACTATAACTTTAGTATCGAGCTGCGTTCGCCAACCAACGATGTCATGGTGTTCAATCATACGGCGAGTAGCTCGAGCGACCAATACTTAACATCGCTGTACCCACTGGCACGAGTCAGTCGCACACAGTCTCTTGGTGTGACTTCTTTAGTACTGGAGATGAACAGCCAGGTCGGATTCACGCTTTACACATTGGCGAGAATCATACTTGTCATTGGTGCCTTAATCTCTTTATTGTTTCTCGGGGCAACACACACAGCACACAAACGGTTGGCCGAGCGCACTCGTCAGGCGAACTTGGATGCGGTGTTTGCTGAACGGGAAAAAGCAGAACGAACGCTTAATTCAATTACAGATGCTGTCATCTTGCTTGATGCTGAACATCGCGTCGTTCATCTGAACCCCGCAGCTCGGCAACTGATAAACCGACCAACCACCAATATGATTGGCTGCTTGCTGCCTGAGTTGGTTCGGTTTAAAACCCTTGACGACAGCAACGAACGATTTGTTCTGGACGAAGCTTTAGAAAATCTGGTATCCGGTGGCGAAAGCCAGTTCGATATCCAGCCATTGGATTTCAGTACATCCGACTCAGTGTTTCGCTTGTCATTAGTTCGGACACACGATGCAGGTGATACAACCTCTGGTTTTATTGTGATGTTGCGGGACATCAGTAACGAACGCAAACTGAATCAAAAATTACAGTACCAGGCTAACCACGACTCATTAACCGGCTGCACCAACCGGTATTACTTTGAACATCGCTTGCAAGAATTAATGACAGACTTACCTAGAACGAATCGGCAGCACGCGATTTGTTATATGGACTTAGACCAGTTCAAAGTCATCAACGATACCTGCGGCCACACCGCTGGGGATTTGTTACTTCAAGAGCTGACAGAGAATCTACGCTCGCTGGTACGTAAAGGCGATGTACTGTCACGATTGGGTGGCGATGAATTCGGCCTAATCATTGTTGATGCAGCACCTATCGACGCTCGCCGGGTCGCGAATTCGTTGTATGAATTCTTTCAGAATTATGTGTTTACCGCTGATGATAAATCGTTTGCCGTTCGCGCAAGTATTGGTGTTGTGTTCGTTGATCAGAACAGTGGTCCATTGAACGAAGTACTCAGCGCCGCTGACATCGCCTGTTATGAAGCAAAAGATGCCGGGCGTAACAGCGTGTTCTTCTACTCGGACAGTGAAGAACGCATGGAGGCACGTTCCAGTGAACTCAACTGGCTACCTCAACTGCAAAAAGCGCTGACTGATGACGATTTCCACATCTACGCGCAACCCCTGGCGGCCATATCCGGTGATAACTCCCATCACCCGGTTACACATTTTGAATTCTTGTTACGGCTGGTTCAGCAGGACGGAACCGTTGTAACACCCTGGGCTTTCATCCAGGCAGCAGAACGCTATGATTTGATGCGCGACATTGACCGTTGGGTTATAAAGAATGCGATCAGACACGTCGCAATGCTGCCACCCGAGGTAGCTCGGAACTTCCATTTCTCAATCAACTTATCCGGCCAATCCGCTGCGGATTCGAGTGTTATTGATTTCATCCGTGAACAGATTGAAATTAACCAAGTCCCTGCCGAACTGTTTTGGTTCGAATTAACTGAAACCGCTGCCATCTCGCATTTTTCGGTGGCGAACGAGCTGTTTAAATCTATCCGAACCTTGGGCGCTAAGGTTGCTTTGGATGACTTCGGCTCGGGTTTGAGTTCTTTCGGGTACTTAAAGAACCTACCGGTGGATGTGTTAAAGATCGACGGGCAGTTTGTACGCAATATAGCTGAAGACAAGATCGACTTCGAAATGGTACGTGCCATTCATCAAGTCGGTCGCTCCATGGGTATCGCAACCGTTGCTGAGTTTGTGGAAAATGAGGTCGGCTTACAGAAACTTATTGATATTGGCGTGGACTACGCGCAGGGGTATCACATCGGAAAACCTGTACCCGTTGAAGAGGCTTTCGCTGAATTTTGCATGAAGAAAGCTGCCTAGCGAAAACGATGCGGTAGAGGCGATACCTCTACCGCATGAGCAATGCCTTATTTGTGCCAAACACGGATTAGATGACGACCACCTTGCGGGTTCGGGTCTTCAAATGCTTCACGCCCATGTACCACGGTGTAGTTATTCACATATTGAAACTGACCGGGTTGAAGTAAAAATCGAATGCTTGATTGTTTATCAAGGTAATCCGCCACTTTGGTCAAGGCATCGTCGACGGCTTGCGGTACCGATTCGCCTTTCAATTGATAGCCATCTCTCACGTAGGTTTCATACCAACGTGACAAGAATCCATCTTCATTCTCAACAAAAATAGGAGCCATAGAGTAAGCGGTATCGTTTTCAGCGTGCTCGCCTTGACGGTCCCACGGTTGGGGTTGCTCTAATACTTTTATCGCATCGGCATCGGCACCCTGCTGCATGGCTTTGTAGGCAGACATGATACTGGTGACGCGGCTGAATCCACCCGTTTCCGCACTGTTTACACAGAACAAACCGATGTAGCGAGCCGGTGGTATGAACCATCCACCATCTGTGTGATAGTCCTGCTTTAAATTTGTAATTGAGCGTCGAACCTTTTGCTCAGGCGCTACCTTTTTGTCCATTACATCGTACAACGTTGTACCGGCATGGTTTTGTGCCATAAGCGGTGCAATCAAGGTTGAGACATAACGGCAAATTTTACGGTTCTGGTCAACCGTGTAACGCTCGGTAGGAATTCTATCAATGAGAGCAGCGCCACAGTCGTTCTCAAGCTGATCCGCAACGCGGCTTGCAAAAGCTGCCGTTGATGGCATGGCTAACTTCAGTTCAGCCTGCGAAAGCTCTGCCATAGTGCTCTGTTTCAAAATGCGATCGAACTCGTCTACACAGACATCAGGCAATGTCATGGTGATTTGCTCAAGAGAAGGCTGGCTGTTAATCCAGAATTCGTTGTGTTTCTCATAGAGTGCAGGCGACATCTTGGTCATATCGCTGTGCGTTTCAGCAAGCTGTGTTCTTGTGTTCATTAAATTCCCTCTTACGAATTCGTCAATAACTGGTACCCGCTGAAGACTAACAGCAGACTGATAAATAGTTTAAACGTGTTATTGCTTATGCCCGTATGCACTTTACCACCAGCAAACAAGCCCAATGCAGCCGCTGGCAACCATGTAAGCAACGTCGGTAGCAGCGAAAGCCCTAACATCCCAACAAAAGCAAAGCCCGCTAAGCGAACGCTCCCATCTATAAAAAAGTAGGTGGCGAAACTTGCACGAGTGGACTGTTTTTCCAATCCTCTTACGTTCAAGTAAATCATGTAAAACGGACCACCCGTCCCAAACAAAGTACCTACTAATCCACCAAAAAAACCGGCCGGCACAGCCCAAATACGTGAGCCTTTTAAATCCGGAATCGGCAGCAACTGATAAACCGCAAACACAAGAATGAACCAACCCAGTGCTTGGGTAATACCGTCACTGTCTATCTGTTTAAAAACATATAACGCCAACACACACCCTACCAAAGTAAAAGGCATCAGCGGTAATAGCTCTTTCCACGCAATGGCTGATCGGTTTTTGACACCCTGTGCTGCAGAGCCCAGGTAGTCCAACAAAACCACAAGCGGCACAACCACTGTTAATGGATGAAACAACGCTAATAATGGTATGGCTATTAAACCGGAACCAAACCCCGCTATACCGCGCACCAAGTACGCGATAAATAAAATCACCATGGTAATTACTAGGGTGTATTGATCGGACAAGTGAACCAGCCTATTAACGAGTGCGACATACTGCCGTTGAACTGTTCACTATGCAAGCACCGGATTACTGTTTATACCCGGTAGCAAACCCATGCACGGATTATGGCTTTCTAACGTTCCCTGTACGTTTCATAAAGCCCTCGTTTCAGCGCTTGTATCAAGTGGAAAAAATGCCGAAGAGTTCTCGAATCTAACCCGCGGCATTGAACTGTAACGACTTGGCCGCCCCGCATTCAGAGCAGTTTAAGGTACACAGTTAAAGTAATTTCTAATTGAAGAGCAAAACCCGCTGCAGAAGCTACGGGTTTTGCGGTGCGGATATTACGCATTAAATTTCTATAACACGCTGTACAAACGAATCCAGCTCGGATAAGGATCCACTGTAACTAATTACCCGCTAGTGTTTGTTGCAATGCGGAATAAGCCGGTTTCACGCCATAGTTTTCATCAAGATATAAAGGAGACGATAGCGTTCTAAATGAATAGCGATCAGTGAAGCCCCAGGTCTGCAGCACCGTACAACGCGGTTGTGCCTGACAAGCTTGGACTACGCCACCATAAACGGCCGCTTGAACGCTTTCATTATCGCTACCTGTTAACGCAACATCCAACTCCGTGATGTGAATATCCAGACCGCGTTCGGCAATGGCCGCCATGTTAGCGGCCAATTCATCAAACTGATCAAAGCTAGAGAACACATGCATCTGGAAGCCGATTGCATCCACGGGCACATCGCGTTCAAGTAAACGATCGACTAACTGCAGTAAGCCATCGAACTTAGGCCCTGAAAAACCAACATCAAATTCGTTTAACACAAGCTTTGCCGTGGGGTCCAACTCACGCGCTTGCTGAAACGCTATATCAATGTAATTTTCGCCCATAGCTTCGTACCATATGGACTGGCGCATATTGCCGTCGTTGTCGTTCAACGGCTCATTAATCACATCCCAGTAATCCACCTGGTCAGCGTAGCGATTCATAACACGTGTAATGTACTCGCGCATGTGCACTTCTCGATCACCAGACGTTGTGTCTTCAACCCAACTTGGCAAACTTCGATGCCAAACCAAAGGATGACCCCGCACTTGCATGGCATTCACATTTGCAAATTGAATTAAGTTGTCCATGTCGGCGAATTCAAATAAGCCGGGAGCCGGGTTTATGGCATCCCATTTCATGGAACTCTCTGGTGTAATAATCGAAAATTCAGAAGCGGCAATGGATTCATAAACACCACCATCGGCCTGAAGGTAAAACACAGGCGATACCGCACTACCAAACAGTACGCTGCCACCCGCGGCGGCATCGCGCAAGCGCGCGCCTGCACGGACAAAATCCGCTGCAGGCCTTGCGAATAAATTTATCTGAGCGGTTCCAGTCAGGTTAGGGTCGTCGGCATCGCGGATCAGTAAATCAATTGTCACAGGCCCTGCAGACATCGGCGTGACTTGCAGCCACTGCAGTAATTCCGGGTCTCGCTCATCAGGCGTTAGGGTGGTACCTGAGGGTGCGTTCAGCAGCTCTATGCTTGGGTTAGTACCGTTTCGGTCGGTACCAACGAGATAGATAACCGCTGGGTCACCCACACGAACGGTGTAGTCATCCACAGGTTCAATGTTTGGGGCCACATTAGGCACGCTGCTCGGATCGCTGGGCTCATCGACCGCAATGAATACCGTCTGAGAACTTCGATAAGCGCCCACGGCAGGATCAACCGCCACCACTGTGAAGTCGTTGACGCCCACGTCCGCTTGATAGGTCTGCCAACGCAGCGTTTTGGTCCCATCAAAATTATCATCAAAGCTTGCGCCCTCGGGTAGCTCCTGGGGAAACATGCCAGGTAAATCCCCTTCCGGATCACGCGGTACATAGCGAATTTCCACAAGCTCACCGGCCTCAACTCGAACATTCGCTAAGCCTTCAAAAAAAGGGGCCCCGTTTTGACTCGTGTCCAACCCTGATGGCACCGTTACAACAGCCGGCGGAAGGCCCTGAGCAAAATCAGCTTCTGTAAACTCCGGCGTTAATTCCAGCGGCACGCGAGGGGACGTATCACGCACCACGGGGAAGCTGGTCACCGTATGAAAAATTGAGGCCTGTGTAACAGGCTCATCATTTGCCGAAGGGCCTTCGGTCAACGGCGGATTGGGTAGTGGAGCCAGTGCCAGCGGGTCAGAACCAGCACCTGGCGTACCGCCGGGAGTTCCACTGGGGGTTCCACCCGGCGTTGGCTCAGGCGTGGTTCCCGGGTTGGGTCCAGCCGTATCCTGACTGGATGAATCGTCGCTGCTACAGCCTGACATCACCACTAAGGCAGCGAACAACA
>JAHDGK010000084.1 GCA_020627685.1 Granulosicoccus sp.
GGATAAACCCTAATTTTTATAAAAAACAGTGTCAAAGATAGAATGTATTAATAAATTTAATGATCTAAAGCCAATAGTCTATTCAAGCTATTTATAAGTAATGTCCGCAGGATTTTGCACTGGCACAACAGAGCGAGCTTTGATAGCTTAGACACGAGGAAACCTCAATCAGGCGGGCATTCCATTTACAAAGAAGAATTCAACTTCCAACGCCCACCAGGGTGGAAAGAAACACGCATTGCCCTAGCTGCGCTCTGTGTTGTTGTGGCTACATTGCTGCACACTAGTGCTTCAGCTAACGGTACGCATGTAGCGGCTGCAACGCATGAGCCATCAATGCTGCGCACTGTCAGCAATCGAAGTGATGTTGTAAACCCTCCTTTATTATCCGGCCCTGAATCCGAATTTCATTTTGCACGACTCGTTTTTGATGTAAACAATCAGCATAGCTGGGGGCCAGGGCGTCCATGGTGGCGGATTGATTGGCCAGAAGCGGAAGAGCATTTTCTAGACGGCTTAAATCGTTATACCGCTATTGATTCGTCGTTAGACAGTGTGCATATCGAGTTAAGCGACAATTCTTTATTCGATTACCCTTGGTTATTTGTACAACAAGCTGGCCGTTGGAATCTTGATAACGCGAGTGCAAAACAGCTAGGTGAGTATTTGCGTCGAGGTGGCTTTGTACTAGCCGACGATATACACGGACCAAGAGATTGGGACACCTTTGTTGAAGCTATGAGGCGAGTGATACCCGAGTACAGTGTTGAAGACATCCCACTAGATGACTCGATTATCAATATTCTTTACGATTTAGATCATCGTGTTCAAATTCCGGGTAGGCGTCATATCATGAGCAATGATGGCCAAGGAAACGTACAGGTGCAGATGCCTCATAGCCCGCATAAGTGGCGCGGTATAAGAGACTCCAATGGGCAATGGATTGTTGCCATCAATTTCAATATGGATATGGGAGACTCTTGGGAACACGCCGATGATGCTTACTATCCGCTGAGCATGACGTCATTAGGTTATCAACTGGGCATGAATTACATTATTTATGCAATGACTCATTAGGTTCTGCTTTATA
Organism: Granulosicoccus sp.; assembly: GCA_020627685.1. Classification (GTDB taxonomy): domain Bacteria; phylum Pseudomonadota; class Gammaproteobacteria; order Granulosicoccales; family Granulosicoccaceae; genus Granulosicoccus. The sequence goes on from JAHDGK010000084.1 coordinate 1,091, forward strand.
GAGTCATTGTTGGTTTCGAGTTTATGACCAAACCTGATTAATACAAAGTTGATGTTCGACAATCACGTCTGCCCGTTTGAGTTTAGCTTAGCTGCCCGTTGTGCTAGCAAGTAGAGCACACAGCCTGCAGATCCAATGATAAAAATTGCTATGAGCACGAGAGAGTAACCACCTCGCGCCCATATTATCGAGGCGAGATAGGGTGCTGATGCCGATCCAAAAAGATAGGGAAGGGCGAGCGCTCCGGATTTGGCACCAAATTGATGTTCTCCGAGTACATGTCTGGCCACCAAGGGACGTAAGATGCTCATCGTTCCGTACGCACCGCCAAATACCAACACGAATCCAAAGAGAAAAATCATTGAAGTACCGCTAAAAAGCAACACTACAGCGGATGATGTCATTAATACGAACGCTGCCAAGGAGATTGCATGTAGTGATACGTACTGCTCACAGGTCATCATCACTAGCCTACCTGCGACTTGCATTGGCCCAACAAAAGAGGCGATTAGTACTGCTAGTTGTGCTGGAAGTCCTCGTTCATCGAGTAATGGAAGTAGGTGGTGTATGGTTGCTCCGTGCACTATGGCCATAAACGAAAATCCAACGGCGAGAAACCAAAAGGTGCGTGTTTTCAGAAAATCGTTACGTGACTCTGGCGTATTCGTATCCGCTTGAACTATAACGGTGCTTTTACTTTGTAATTCACGTGCTGCGAAAAAAAGTAGCGGGGCCACTATCGTTATTATCATGATGCCGGATAAACTGGTCGTTACCCTCCAGCCATACGCCGCAGCTAAACTATAAACAAGTGGAAAGCTAATCGTACTGGCAAACCCTGCTATTAACGTTATAAAAATTATGCCGCGTTTAGCATCTTGACCCTTGGCGCGAGTAACGATAGCGAAGCACGGTTCGTATAAACAACCTGCCAGAGTTGTCCCTATCAAGCCCCAAACGCAATAGAATTGCCACAATGACGTGACTCTTGATAGCAGCAGTAGGCCGATACCACCAATAATGGCGGATAGGGCCATCAAAGCTGGACCATGGCCCTTGTCGATAATTCTTCCGGTGAATGGCGAACACGCACCTGATATTAGAACCGCTAATGTAATAGCGGCTGTGATATCAGATTTAGACCAACCTAAAGCTTGCTCCCATTGGAGCAACAACGCTGGAAAAATATAATAGAGCCCCGCCCATACCAAGGTTTGACCTATGGCTAGCAGAACAATGGGCGGTTCTGGACGAAAGGTGTCTAATACTTTGATGGTCACACGCCTTCAAACTGTGAAAGCTAACGTAAGCCTTCAGTTTTCTTTTAAACGACGCTTGACATACTACTCTATTAGATAGCTATGACGTGTATGCTCCGAGGCGTTAACGACATTATTAGTCTTTTAGCAATCCCGGCCAGTTTTTGTCTCCCGAGACGATATTATTTGCCTTATCCTGTAGCCATGTCTGCTGGACTGATTTGCTGTAGTTTAAATACAGCTTGCCATCATGAATGTCCCAAGCTTCCGGGTCGGTAGATGCGGTGTACCCTTGGCTGACTGCCCAGGCGCAATAGCCACCGTACTGCGGTGCGTATTTCTCTGGAGAGGCTTTAAATTTTTCCAGATTTTCTTCAGACACAAAATACCAAGTGGCGTCATTCCATTCATATTGAAAGTCTTTGACACCTTCCGTGGGGCCGCCGTTGGTGAAATAAGCCACTGGGTCGTATCCGTCTATGGCTTTGCCTGTCCAAGTCTGATGTACAGCATCCAAAGCGCTGGCTGAACTCGCCCAACTGAGCAACAAAAAAGAAAATAACAGCGAAAATTTGCGAATCCCGGCTCGTGAAATAGCCAAAGTATTTGAAATAGTTCGCTGATCAATGAATAGTCGAAGCATAATTCAGAGTGTCCTTTGTTGTATTGTTTCAATACTGTTGAGACATTGTAGCTGAGTTAAAGTTCACGCTCTGAGGCGGCTTCATAGCGCCCGATCAGGAGAGGTATTCCTTAGAGCATGTTTCACCATAGACTGTACAATATTCCCAGAACCTTCATGAAGCTAGACATATGAAACTGGAATTCCACCACATAAACTTTGTTGCTGACGATGTAAGTCGTATGCATGATTTTTATACGAACGTTTTAGGTCTGGATGATATCCCGGAAGACCAGTTTGTACGTTCCCCTGTACAAGGTGACAAAGGTTTTGATGGCCAGATAAAATTTGCGACCGATGGTGCAATGCAAATGCATTTGGCGCAACGTGATTTCACGGTTGCCTTTAAAAACGGACAAGTCATCAATCCGATTGATAAGGGACATATCGCCTTTCGCACGGATGATTTGGCTGGCTTCCTCGCCATACTCGATGCCCGAGACATTCCATACTCCGATTATGGCACCACATTTTCAGCTGAATGGCATCAGGTGTTTTTTCAGGATCCGGAAGGTAATGTGATTGAGGTGCACGAGCGGATTGGTTGAGATCTATTGCGCGTTCCGATTAATGCCAATATTTCTTGCGAGAAGGCTATTTACCTAGTATGTTCTGAAAGCATACCTTTCATAAATCCATGCGGTAAATGAGCATACGATTGTTACGAACCTTGGTTGCTGTCGCTGATTCGCGGACATTCAGTGCTGCTGCCAGTCAGATTTGTGTCACCCATGCTGCTGTCAGCCAGCAGATGCAAACGCTGGAATCCGATCTGGGCATTGTGTTGTTCGACCGTAGTAAGCGGACTCCGGAACTCACACCGGTTGCTCATGAGATCGTCAGGAAAGCGCGTCAATTGGTAGCAGAATATGATGACTTGGTACCCTCAGTGGTGGGGGATGACGGCCTAAACGGTGAGGTGACATTCGGGGTGCTGCCAACCTTGCTCACCGGACTCACGCCTGCTGTGATGGTTAGGCTGCGCACACACTTTCCAGAACTTCGACTACACATACGCCCTGCATTGACGGGGGCTCTTCTCGCAGACCTAGAGCGTGGCAGATTGGATGCTGCTGTATTGAGTAAGCCGCATCTGTTGCCCTTAGGTATCGAATTTCAAGAACTGGTCACCGAGCCTCTAGAACTGATCGTATCCAACGATATAAAAGGGAAAGATGTCACTGAGTTGTTAAACACGCAGCCCTTCATCCGGTTTAATCGAAATGCAGTGGTGGGCACTCTCATAGAAAATTGGATTACGTCAAAACGTATCCATGTCTCGGAAACGATGGAGCTGGATAGTCTTGAAGCCATTGAAAGTATGGTGCAAGCAAACCTGGGAATCTCTATCGTTCCAAAACGTTCAGTTAGGCCTCATAATTCAATTCCATTGAAACGAATATCGTTAGGTGCAGATGCGCCGGTGCGTTGTCTGGGCTTGGCTTATCATTCGAACTACCCAAAAACCCGGGTGGTCGAAGAAATACACGATGCGTTGAAAACGGTCATTGATGACGCGGCAAAAAACGACTGAGGAATGTGACAGCTTTGAGCGCTGAATTAATTACGCTATTGGTTCTAGGCGCCACTGCCGGTGGATTTATTAATGGATTGGCAGGAACGGGTACGGCGTTATTTGCCTTGGGATTTTTTCTTCAGGTGTTACCGCCTGTAACAGCGGTTGCCATCGTTGCATTGATGTCGGTACTGGCAGGCCTACAGGGGCTTTGGGTCGTTCGCTCTGCCATGAAGGAGAAGCCAGCGCGGTTACTCCGTTTTGTGGTTCCCGGACTTGTTGGAGTGCCTTTAGGTATCTTGCTATTACAAGCCATCGATGCTGAAACGTTGCGCATGGCCATTGCCATCCTACTGATTGTTTATGGTGCTTATTTCAGCTTTCGGACATCGCTCCCTAAGTTTGAACGCCGTACACCTATCCTGGATAGCGGTATTGGATTTGTTGGCGGTGTGCTGGGTGGTGCCGCCTCGGTTTCGGGTGCCATTCCCGGGATGTGGCTGTCGCTGAGGCCATGGCCAAAAGCGGCCACTCGTGCTGTCTTGCAACCGTACAATGTCGCCATACTGAGCACCACAGTGACTATGCTGTTTTTTCGCGGCGCCTACGATGCCGCTGCTGTTAAATCCCTGTTTGTCGTCTTGCCCGTTGGGCTGCTTGCATCGCAAATCGGAATCTATGTATTTAAACAGGTAAGCGACAATACATTCAGGCGATTGCTCATTGGTTTAACACTGCTAATGGGAATAGGGATACTGCTTCAATTGCTGTTCTAATTAAATTTCAACGGGTGTTGTCGTTGGAAAACGTATTATCGATGATTAAATGACTTCGTCTGCTGGATCGTCAGTTTCTCCATACCGTTTGAGTACAGCGGGTTTAGTACCTTCATAAACCTTTTCAATGTTTTTTGAAATTTTCTCGTTTTCCCGTTCGAATAAACATTCGCCTGTTAGATCTGAAGCGACAATGAACGGTCCCATCTTGTTGCATTTAATCACCCACATTGCTTGTGCCAGGCCTAATTCTTCATTCCAATGAACGGCTTCTACGCGTTCAATACCGCGTCCGAGGAGGGCGCCTGTACCGTAACCCACAGTAGATAAGTAGACAGCACCATTAGGTACAAAGTAGTCTTTGTAATCTTTAGAACTCATGCCACCTTTACCGATGATGAGTTTCGCTCCGGTTTTCTCCATCCATTCCGGTAGCCATTTGCTAAATCGAAAAGAGGCTGTGGCTGTCACAGCTCCCATATCGAAAGAACCATCTTCATTGATACGTGCCGCGGGTGAACAATGAAAGTTAGCCGCAGATTCCCCGGGTAAGTCCATGGGTATGTTGGCCTTATCTTCCAAGGCACGCATGTAAACGCCTTCGCGCGCGGTATAGATTAAACCGTCGAGGTAGACGACATCACCTAAACGTAATTCGGCGATAGCCTCTGCCGTGGGTGTTGTTGATAAACGTATCTCGCGAGGTCCACTCATGTTAATACCTCCTCGACGTCGTGCACCGATATTTGATCGGCTGACCATTCCACGGTTTCGCGACGTTGATAGGGCGTAAACCAGTTGGGGTCTGTTCGATATTCAACGCGACCATCGGGAAACAAACGCGCTACTGCACGGCGCGATGAAAGACAAAATGCGTGTACTGACATGGGCATGCCACCGGTGTGGCAGTAACCAACTTCTATATTGCAATCGATAACCATGTGTTTGCCGACAAAGCCCATGGCACCCATGCCTATAGAGTTGCCGAGCTCTTTAAATTCGTCTTCCATCTGTGCGATACGCGGGTCAGGGTTTTTACTACCGACAACCCTTAGTGTGCTGGCTCGTTTGCCTAGACTCATGCAGGTATCTTTGGATCCGCCTAAGCCTATACCGATAATGGCCGGTTGGCAGGCAAGGCCGCGTTTTCCGAATGCCATTAGGCTGTCTAGATAAAATCGTTTTATGCCTTGGATTCCATCGCTGGGAAATAGCATTCTGTAGTCAGTGCCGAACAAACCGCCTTTGTGCACTGTAATTAAGTCAATCCAATCACCGTCGGGTTCGTAGCCGTACTCGATTTCAGGTGCACCGATACCGACGTTGTTATTGTGGTCGGTACGCCACAACGGATGCACTCTGTTTGGTCTTAGTGGCACTCCATGAGTAGCATTGGCAGTCGCGCGTCGTAAGGCGGCCTCTAACGCAACCATTCCGCCTTCAACACTTGCATCGTTACCCAGTTTTACAAACCAGCGCGGTACACCCGTATCTCCGCACATGGCACATCGATCTTCCTTCGCCACCTCGTAGTTATCCAGCATGGCTTTAAGAACAAATGTGGAAAGCTCACCATCTTCCGTCTTTGAAGCCTGCTTCAATGCATCATGATAATCTTTGGGGATCTCAATGGCCGCCTTGTCCATCAAGGACTCAGCCGTCTTTTGCAGGTGTTCTATTGTGATCATGGTGCAGCTACCAAGGTGTCGGGTGCATCGTCCGGCAGGATGGTTTCACCGGGTCGTACAATTGTGAATTGAACAGGCTCGCGGCTGACGTTGACTTGATCACCATCGAGTTTTGCCACTGTAAAATCACTGTCTTCCATTTTTCCAGAGTCTGGAAAGTCACTACGAAAATGGGCACCGCGGGAATTCTCGCGAGCTATGCCGGCTTTGGTGATCACTTCTGAGATATCGCATAGCGAGCGAAGGTTTAGCCAGTCGTGCCAGGTCAGGTTAAAGGCCAGATTGTCATCGGCCACACCGACGTCCATAAGTGACTCAGAGACGTCGGCTATACCGGCAAGGCCACGACGCATGCCGTGTTCGGTCCGTAAAACACCCACCTCATCCCACATGACATCTTGTAGTTGCTTTCGTAGCGGTAAAATTAGCTGAGGCGTGCGCCCCAAAGGATGAATGATGCGTTCGAACTCTGCAGCCAGTACATCCTCGTCAGGTTCTCGTAACGAGCCCATAGCGCGAATGTCGTGGGCCATCGTGTCGCCTGCAATGCCCCCATACACAGTGGAATTCGCAACGCCGTTACCTCCCAATCGATTAGAGCCATGAGCCCCGCCTGCGTCTTCTCCTGCAACGTACAATCCTTCTAGTTCTGTACGGGTATCAACGTCAACAACAACACCGCCCATAAAGTAGTGAGCTGTTGGGACAACTTCTACCATGCCTCCGGCCAGATCAAAACCGCTGTCTTCGCACCGTTTCACCATGCCTTTGAATTTCTTCCTGACATTATCCGGCCCTAGATGCGCCATCGATATGAAGACACCCTCGTGATCCGGATTGTTACTTTTGCGCATTTCAGAATAAATACCACGGCTGACCACATCGCGCGTTGCTCGCTCACCTTTGTCATCGTAGTCGAACATAAAACGTTGGCCTGAATGATTGATGAGCTGTCCGCCAGCACCTCGTAATCCTTCTTCGAGCACGGTGCCTGTCATGCGGGTGTGTTCACCGGCTAACAAACCCGTGGGATGAAATTGCACCATTTCCATATCACGTAATGCAAGTCCTGCACGAAGCGCCATGGCTAATCCATCCATGGTCTTGTCACCGCTTGGTGTGTGGTACTTATACATAGAAGGGCCACCACCAGTTGCCATTAACACAGTTTTCGCACGCACAAGGCGTATTTTCCCGGTGCGCATGTCTATCATCAGTACCCCTGCAAGCGCACTTCGATCAACAGTCGGAATTAACCCAACCGCCCTGTGTTCCTGCATTTTTTCAACACCGCTTGCAAGCACTTTTTCCATCAAGCGATTGATGATCTCGATGCCTGTTAAATCACCTTTGTGTACGGTTCTGTCGGCAGTCTGACCGGCAAAGGCTTTTTGGTGCAAAGTGCCGTCACTGTTTCTATCGAAAAAACAGCCAATTTCGTTTTCAAGCTCTGTTATCCGCACCACCGCTTGTTCGCATAAGCGCCAGGCCATATCTTGATTGGGGAGCCATTTTCCACCGTTTATGGTGTCCATGAAATGTCGTTCAACGGTGTCGCCGCCACCTAAGGCAACGTTGTAGCCACCTTGAACCATTCTTGTGCAGCCACATTTGCCAATTAAACCCTTTACCGCCAGCGTGATCTTCGTGCCTTTAGGCGCGCTTTGTTGAGCGTGTAAAGCTGCAAATAATCCGGCGCCACCCGTACCTAGAATCAAGATGTCGGTATCGTGGCGTTCGATGTCGGATAGTTTCATGTCAAATGGCTCGCATGAAAAACAAGCAGGCTATGAGAAAAGAGACTGCGGTTGCACAAGCTGCATAGGTTTTTTGTTTGGGCGTCCAGGGTAACCATTCCATGGCCATCAACCGCAGTCCACCAAAAAGATGCACAGCGAGTAAAAATACAAGACCGAATTCAGCAAACTTAACGACGCTGTTTTGCGTTAGCTGCAGGAAATTGTCCAGTTTTTTTGGATCCGTCAACGCCAAAGACAGTACCCAGAAATGTACCGGTAAAAATACAGCGAGAGCGATGCCGGAAAGCCGGTGCAACAGGTAGGCAAACCATAGGGGATGTGCGCGTGTAAGAGCTTTCATGCGTAAGTCACCGCCCATACTGCACGAGACCCCAGCCACAACAAAGCGGCTCCCACGAGCCACATGAATATTTCTAATGAGATTCCCTTCAGGCCACCCCATTCGTGAGCGATTGTTCTAAGCCCTATTGCACCATGAATCGACACTGCGACGACAAAGGTTCCATAGAAGAGGAACCACAAGACGGAGCCTTGAGTTCTTCCAAGTATTTCCGCGCTGTCCAAACCGCCCTGAATGGCGTAGATCATTACTGCTAGATGACCTACAACCAGCGGTGCCATCAATAGCGCTGTTATGCGTTGGGCCATATAAAGACGCAGGCTAAGCATTACTTACTCCTTGAGAACAAACGTTTGACCGTCTCGCGTTTAAGTCCTGCAATAGCTGACATTGGATCGAGTTCATTGGGGCAGTGGACGGTGCAGGAACCCATGGAATGACAGTTGTGGCATCCGCCGGAGCCTGAGACAGCATCCAATATCGTTTCACGCGAATCATCCTTTGCATCATTCAGGAGAGTCCAGGCTCTTTGCAGTGCTGCCGGTCCAAGGTAATCGGGGTTGCCGGAAACCGTGTCGCAAGCGGCGTAGCATATGGAGCAGTTGATACACTCGATGCCAGCGTCGGCTGTGGCTCTGGTTTTGCTCGTGGCGTCGACCTTTGGTATCGGGTCGTGGCGGCTCAGTGTGCCGTGATGTACACCTTCTGCAGCTACCCATTTATCGAAGAACGGGTCCATATCCACGACGAGGTCTTTAATGACGGGGAGGTTTCGTAGTGGAGCAATTTCTACCGTATCTCCTTTGAGGACCTTTGACATGTGGGTGCGACAGGTCCAGCGCGGAACACCATTAACCATCATGGCGCAGCTACCGCACATGCCGACTCTGCAGGCAAACCGATAACTCAGCGTAGGGTCGGCATTCTGCTGAATCCAGGAAACAACATCCAATACCGTTTGGCTCTTGTACGAGGGCACCTCAAACGTACTGCGAGGCACTGCTTGACCATCTGCGTCCGGGCTACGTTCTATGGTTACCTTGATGGTGCTTGATGTCATGCGAGAGGGCTTCTTCCTTCAAGGAATCCTTAAGTAGACAGTGTATTGAAAATCACAGATTTAGGAACTCGAAAGATTCTTTATATTTGTGTTAGATATCGTTACAAAAACTGTCGTTGTACGTCTGATTTATAGGTTTGCTTCATCACTTTTGTACGACGTTAAC
>JAHDGK010000085.1 GCA_020627685.1 Granulosicoccus sp.
TGGTCGTGGTCGTGGTCGTGGTCGTGGTCGTGGTCGTGGTCGTGATGATGCCGATACAATGCGAGAGCACCTTGAGTACCCGAACCAAAAAGTGCTCTGTATTCAGGCTTGGATGAAACGACCTCCGGTGCGCCTTGACAACAGATATGTCCGTTAAGACAGATGACCCGGTCTGAAGCACTCATCACTACATGCAACTCGTGACTAACCATTAACACGGCGCAACCCAATTCATCGCGTACCGATTCCACTTGCTGATAAAAGTTAGCTGAACCGAGTTGGTCCAAACCTTGAGTCGCTTCATCCAAGACCAACAGATGTGGATTGCCTAAAAGCGCTCGCGCCAACAATACGCGCTGAAATTGACCACCTGATAAATCCATCATTTGCTGACTAAGCAAAGATGCCACTTGCGTCTTCTCGACAACCGTTTGCAGAGCCTTTGCATTAACGCGCTTGGGTAAATCGAAAAAGCGTCGAACTGTCATAGGTAAACCACGTTCCATTTGCAAACGCTGTGGTACATACCCGATGCGCAAACCGGGCTTGCGTTCAATCGTGCCTTGTGAGATCGGCAAAGCACCAATCAATGCCCGAACCATCGTGGATTTACCCGAGCCATTTGGACCGACAACGGTGACGATCTCTCCCGGGGCTATAGAGAAACAAACATCCTGGAGCACGGTTGATCTGCCGAATGAGACGCTGACGTCATCGGCCTTGAGCAAAGTGTCGTTAACGCTCATGTACTGACCTGTGAAAGACATCCCGGACACTGGCCTTCAGCTTCAATAGTCGTGTGTTCTATATGAAAACCATTTTGCTCTGCAGTTCGACTTAAAGCATCAGAATCTGGACTCACCGCCGCTTCGGCAACGTTTCCACAATCCGAACAAATGAGAAAAGCCGGGTGGTGATTTGCTCCAGGGTGTGCGCAGGCAACAAATGCATTGAGCCTTTCTATTCGGTGAATAAATCCATTTTCCAGCAGGAAATTTAAGGCCCGATACGCGATAGGAGGTTTCGAGCCCAAACCCTCCAGCTTCAGCCGCTCCAGCACATCGTAAGCACCCATGGCGACATGACTTTCCAGCAAAATGCCCAAAGTACGACGCCGAACCTCGGTAAATCTGAGCTGATTTTTCAGACAATAGCCATCCGCTTCTTTGAGCGCACGCTGAACACAACGCTTGTGGTCATGTTGGTCAAAGCCGACCACCGATTTTTTTGAAGATTTGTTCATAGACTTGATCACTTAGGGGCCGGTATAGCACCGCTGAGCATAATATTGATATAACATAACATCTTTTCGACGCGCATTTTCAGAATGAAAAAGTTAATCGGCGTGCTGTCGCTCTGCCCCACACTTATTGCGACCACGCAATCGAGCATAGCTGCTCCCGTAGTTCTCAGTGATATCGCGCCGACCCATTCACTGGTCTCTATGGTGATGGGCGATATTGCCTCTCCCTCGCTCCTAATAGACTCATCCAACAGTCCACATGATTTCTCATTACGGCCATCCGATGCCAGAAAGTTAAGCGACGCGGATATCATCGTTTATACAAGCTCGGTGTTAACTCCCTGGCTCGATGATGCTTTGACCTCTCTGGCTGACGGTACGCCGCTGGTAGAACTTGTCACCACACAAGGGACAACCTTGTTGGAGTTTAGAGACAACAATGTATTTGATCACGATCACTCACACGATCATGACCATAAACACGCAACAGACGAACACGACTCAGCCTCTACGTTCGATCCGCATGCTTGGTTAGATCCTTCAAACGCACAAGTTTGGCTGAAGAGAATTGCCAATGAACTCGCAGCGATTGATCCTGAAAACGCTGACGGCTATCAGGCGAATGCTCTGGACGCGATCAAAATGATTGAAGAGATGAGTGGACAAGTTCAGCAGACAATCTCATCAATCAATGAACATTCCTATGTCGTATTTCATGACAGCTACCACTACTTTGAATCTTATTTCGATATTCACGCAATTGCTTCAATAAACCTTGGCGATGGAACACACCCAAGTATTAGTCAAATTACTCAACTGAAGGCATTGCTAAAAGAAACAAAAACAACGTGTGTGTTTTCTGAACCTCAGTACAGCGAACGCCTGGTAAACACCATCACCGAGGGAACTAGTGCCAGACGCGGTGTATTAGACCCGCTAGGTGTCAACTTATCGCCTGGCGCAGACTTGTACAGCAGACTCATTGAATCTTTGAGTAACGAATTATTACGATGCTTATCTTCTGACGATAAGTCGTAGAAGCTTGAAATAATCCGTAATACAATTACTGCACTTACCCGAGCCAAGATGGCAAAAAACACTGCAGCCTATGTCGAAACGATATGCCATCTATTTTGCGCCAAAGGAAAGCGCCGAGCTAAGCCAATTTGGTGAAGTCATCCTGGCCCGTACTGCGACCACCGCTAGAAAGCCGGATGCAAGTAGCACCTTCACTGATCAAGCACGTTGGAAAGCTTTAACCAGCAAGCCGGCACATTACGGCTTTCATGCAACACTGAAAGCACCTTTCGAACTTCGCGATGATGTCACTTTCGATCAACTACTGCTTGCCGTAGAGACGTTTGCAAGCACACAAAAATCCTTAGCCTTAGAGACGTTAGCACCCAGATATCTTTCGCGCTTTATGGCGTTAACATTATCTGAACAACAAAAAGAGCTGACTAAATTCGCTTTTAGCTGCGTAACAGAATTTGAAGACTTTCGAAGACCACTGTCGGAAGCTGATATTAAAAGACGGCAATTGAGATCGCTAACACCACGACAAGATGCCCTGCTTCACCAATACGGCTATCCCTATATCGATGATGAATTTAGATTCCATATGACGTTATCGGACGCAATGGAAAATAGTGATCAGGATTATCAGGAATGGGTACAAGATCAATATGCGCGATGCGTTACAACCACACCCGTATTAGATCAATTAGCAATTTACGCTCAAACTACGAGGGAGACAGCGTTTATTCAACTGGCGGCTTTTCCGCTAATGGCTACTGACTAGTAATTCTATTCAACCTACCCAAATCGAAAGACATTTAGGAAACACGACTTCCTTCTCGCCATACTGTCCGCACGATAGGTGCGACATCAGTTGGAGTCGCCTGAGACACTTGCACAAGGTCTGCTCGACGACCAACGGCTATTTCACCACGATCGTGCAAACCCATAATGTTGGCAGGATTTTTCGATACCAATGCTAAGGCTTCGGGCAAACTAAGTAGCTTTAACTCAAGTGCCAACATAAACACAGCCTGCATCAGGCTCGATGGGATGTAATCAGATGAAAGCACATCAAGGCACTGATTTTCAGCCAGAGTTCTAGCAGCGACATTACCGCTATGGGATTGCCCTCTCACTACATTTGGCGCTCCCATCAAGACTCCCAATCCAGCATCGTGAGAGGCACGTGCTGCTTCATAGGTGGTTGGGAATTCCGCGATTCGCACACCATACTCGATAGACTCGCGAACATGGGAAAGCGTAGCGTCATCATGGCTTGCCATCGGAATACTTCGCTGAGCACAAATCTCTGATAGCTTGCGTCTGTGTTTGTCTGAATACGTTTTTGAGTCTTTAACGCGCAAATCAATATGTTCAGCAAACTCACTGTCACTCATTTTTAAACGCTTTTGTTTGTATTGCGCATAGCTATCTAACGATGTGAATTGCCTTTGCCCGGGCGCATGATCCATCAAGGAGACCATTCCAACTCCGGGTATCTCATCGAATTGGTAAAAATCTTCAAGCACATCAGCAGTTGATACCTCGCAACGTAAATGCAATCGGTGATCAACGCGCAGTCTGTTCTGTGTTCTTGCCAGCTCTAAGGATTCGGCCATTGCTTTCATTTCACCAGCGTCATATCCGCCTTGGTAATTTTCACGCCCGCAACGTAGGCAGTCATAAACCGTAGTGATACCCGCAGCCGCTATTTGCGCATCATGCGCCTGAATGGAAGGAAGCATGCCCCATCTAACGCCTGGTCTTGGGCAATAGTGCGTTTCGAGATGATCTGTATGCAACTCGATGAGGCCGGGAACAAGGTAATCACCGCCGCAGTCAATTGCCGCTAAAGCAGAGGACTTACCTGGTGCGATATCATTGATGACCCCATCTTTAACATGCACGCTGCCGTCTATAACTTCGTCGGCGAGAACGATGCGCGCCGACGTAAACACTTGCTCAGTCACCCATTATCTCCACACATCCGGGCATTACGGCTAAATTCCCTATTTTCAAAGCAATTGTTTCTCAAGCAAAGCCAAACGAAGTATTGCTGACGGCTCCCGACAACAAAACACGCTACTAAAAAACCAGATAAAGGAACCTGCTTATTAGAACGTTACACGAAAAATCTTCTTTCAGTTAAACGCTGCATTGTTACTCCTGAACAAGCAGCAAACACACCAATATTTGTTGGAACCATGGCCTGTACCGATCTGTTTAATCAACGATACGAGCCCAGTAAAACTGACACAGCGAAATTAAGATCTACGATCTGATTTCCAATGAGATTATTACCTGTTTCGGCAACTAAAAAATCTGAGACACGAAATTCTACATTTTTAATCAACAACTTAGCTAAAACCGATGCCCGAAGCTTTCGTCAAATTTACGCCGCTGGACACCCCTCCACGTTGTCGAGCTTTTTCCAATAGGGGGTGTTCGTCGACATCACGCAACGCATAAGATTAGGCCGACCGCTGATGTCCACGCATTGCACGGAGCCTAAATCACGCATCTGACCATCCGGCCCGCGGCATTGACAGTCGGATGAGCTGCTTTGAGCAAGCGCATTGGTGCTCAAGAAAACGCAGCTAAATAAAACGACCCTTACCGATTTAAACAAAGGGTACAACCAGACCAAAAAACAACTTTGCGTTTGATAACGTTCAGAAGATTGATTTAACAACAATCCACTCCTGCGTATGACCCACTTACACATTACGCCTCTAAAACGCCCCACGCAAATTGCCGGACACTCGAAAATGGAATATTTCCAGATCTCGAGTGGAAAATATACGCTTTGTGTTTAAGTGCTCAACGCTGCCGATGGAGTGGTGTAAGGTAAGGCTTTGTCAGAAAAGACCATCAGGAAACATGGGCGACGTCATACCGTTTGGGAAAAAAACCGCTCCTAAGAAGAGCACTCTGTGCCTGAACAACCACCATAAGTGGTCGGTCGATACCAAACAGCGATTTGATGTGAAAAAGGGAAAGCTAGCTACGGTTCAGCGTTGTACGCGTTGCGGAAAGATTCGCACCTCATTTACCTAAGTCCAACGCCAGGGCGGGCAGTCCAAATCTCGCAAACCAGCGACCTGAGTTCGTCCAATGGATTTTTCAAGCACGTGATTTCCAGATTCTTCTGATGACTCTAAACGCCTCACTAATGCATTTGAATGACTGATAACCCACACTTGAGACTGAGCACTCGCACGAGCGATAAGCCTGGCAAGCGGCGCAATTAAATCCGGGTGTAAACTCGTTTCAGGCTCGTTTAGCACCATAAGCGGCGGAGGGCGTGGCGTCAGTAGAGCGGCCACCAGTAGTATGTATCGCAACGTACCGTCCGACCACTCAGAACTCGTCAAAACCCTCAGTAGACCCGGCTGCCGAAGACCCGCGAGAAGGTGTCCGCTTCCTTTATCAGCAATATCAAGCGTACTACCGGGAAACGCATCGTCGATGCAATCTGCCAACGCTTTAGCATCTCCGACTTCAATAATAGTCTGCAAAGCAGCTGCTAAATCTCGTCCATCGTGATGAAGCACAGGTGTACGAGTTGCAGTAATGGATTTACGTGCCGGCGCGCTGGCATCTGTTCGAAAATCGGCATAGAAACGCCATTGTTTTAGTGTTTCTCGTAATCGGAATACTTCGGGGACGGTCGTTGAATCACCTGCGTAATCAAACAATGAATCGTGCACTGGAAGATCAGTTGCCACCACATCCCATTTACGACCAATTCTCCTGCGTAATACAGGCCCTTTACGATCAACTAATGTACTCGCTGCACGATAAGCCGTTCCGTGAAAAATACATTCACGCTTAATAACAGGATCTAGGTTAAACGCAGAATGCTGAGGTATCGGTAAACCGAGCTCAATGAGGTAACCGAATTCATCGCCTGAAAAACCTAACCTTACACGTGCCGGCCCTTTACGAGGACCACCCTGTATCTCAACCTCCTGTCGCTCCATCGCACGGCTAACATTCGCTGGCCCTGCCCACATAACATTCGGCAGCCCGCCCTCCTTTGCCAATGCAGATACCACCTGCCCGTTGGCGGCCGATACCAGAAGTCGCAGTGCTCCATAAAGATTCGACTTCCCAACACCATTAGCACCGGTGACCACGGTCAGCCGGTTTAGAGGCATTACGATGGAATACAGTGAACGATAGTTTTCTACTGCGAGTGTACGAAGCATTGCGGTATACGAAGACAATTAAATGAGACTACGTCATATTGAGAAAACAGCCTTACCTAACCTTATCATCACTCACAATTTTTTCGTTATAGCGATGAAGGCGCTTAATGAACAGAATGCTGTGGATCAAAATAGCTGTTTTGGATACCCTAAGCACATCATCTGCAAACAGAAAACAATGACGATGCGCCCTGCAATTCTTAGTAATAGTCAAAAGCAGGAGTCACTAAACAAACTGCACGCTGACTGGACGCTCTTAGCCGATGGTAATTCGATTAGACGGGAATTTAAGACGAAGGCGTTTAAGCAGGCGCTTTCCCTGACTACACTTTGCGGTATGTTGGCAGAGGAACAAAATCACCACCCCGATATCAGTTTAGGTTGGGGATACTGCCACATCACATTTACCACTCATTCAGCTTCAGCATTAACCTCACTGGATATAGAATGCGCGAAGAAACTAGACACCCTCAGCGCATGTCTATTCGATGCTACCTAAAGGACTCCTAAAATGACGGCAGTAAATTCAGAAATCGTAAGTTTTACGCGGATGGATGAGGGCACAGTTCAGGATTACGAAATACTGGACAAATTCGAAAAACAACACATTAAAGCATTGCCTGATCGACTCCTGGAAGCACTCGCGAATTTAGAAAATTCACTGGCGGGTTACAAACTATCGAGGCTTGAGCATTCGCTGCAAAGCGCCACTCGTGCGGAGGACGACGGCGCTGATATCGAACTCATTGTTGCCGCACTGATTCATGATCTTGGCGATGATCTCGCGCCAGAAAATCATTCACAGTTAGCTGCCACCATTATTCGCCCCTATGTTCGTGCTGAAGTTACCTGGGTCGTTCACATGCATGGGCTTTTCCAAATGCAGTTTTATGGACAACAAATGGGGCTACCAACAGACGGGCATCTTGCCTACAAAGATCACCCTTGGTTCGATAGCTGCCAACGTTTCTGTGATGATTGGGATCAACAGGCTTTTGATCCCGACTACCCCACTCGAACCCTAGCGCATTTTGAACCCTTACTTAGACAGGTATTCAGTCGACCTCCGTTTGACCCAGAAATCGTTGGAACGGAAAATCCATTTGCCTAAAAGAGTTTGATAAATATCGCTGAGCACGATGCAAGCTGTGAACACCCTGTCGCGCTCAACGATATTTTTAACAGCTGCGATCAGTTATTGAATCTTGACTCCACAATTGAACGTAGCGTGACGAAAGCATTTTCGTTGTAAGTGAATACTCGGTCTATATGTGTGTTGGGCAAGCGCGACCCTCCCCTGACAAAACCATCAAGCTCAGCTAATAACATCGCTTCTTCACTGGCACCTTCTTCACCGTATCGAAGCGTTTGAGGGAGCTGGATCTCTATCATTGAGACACCCTCTTTTTCAATCAAGGACCAAGTGGCTTCGAGTGAAGAACCGACTAAGTACGCATACTCTGAACTCGCATCATCACTCTGAAGATTATCACTCACCTGCTCATCAATGATTGTTTCACATCCATGTTCAAAGTCCTCTTCACCAATCGTCTGAGCGATGACATCTCCTTCTTCTCCAACCAAGCCTGTTAGCAACTGTAGCTCTTCTGGCGAGAAATCAGCTTCACCAATTAAGGCAGCTAGTTCATCTCGAGTACCTGCAAATTCACCGGGTGCAAACAAATTCGGTGGTTCGTTAGGCGTAGCCTCTGAAATTCCAATGGTATCAATCCAAGTCGTCACGCACTCTCCGTATTCTTCGTAATCGACATGCTCATAACCATCATAAGAGTCAAAATCGAAGGTTGCGATACCTCTTTCTAACAACGTTCCATCTTCTGCCGATTGAGTGGTTAATGTAATCGTCGAACCATAGCCATACAGGCTTTGCACCCTCAATTGCGCACCGACTGCGGCACGTTCAATAATCTCAGCCAAAGTAGACACTGCCGCGAACTGATTTTCCGCGCTCATTTCAACAACGTTACAATTTCCGTTGTATGCATCGCATTCACCCTCTATGCGGTAAGTGCTGTCATTAAAAAGAATATAGGGAGAAACCGATTCTCTAACTCCAATCCGATAAGCTTCAGAACCACTCGCAAACATATCTTCCGAATTCACTATATCGAACCAGGCCGGATCAGCACCGTCTTCCCAAAGGTGATGAATAATGGGAGTAGCGTTAAGACTTTGAGTCACGGATTTTATCTCCATGACACCTGTTTCGGTCGTAATACGAGCACTGTTCCCCGATGTAAATTCTATCGCTCCATCAGGAGAACCGCGTTCAGCAAGAGTCCATTGCCCATTACGCAAAGAGAAGTAATCTTCAGTGTCAGATTCATCGGCAATGAGCTCCCAAGCGCCAGTTTCAGCATTCAGGGCGTAATCCTCTGAAACAAGCTCTCCTTCATTCACACCAAGTTTTACCGAGCCGTATACGGCTTCACACACGGGCTCTGGGACTTGCGAGAGATCAAAGCTTCCATCTGCACTAACTGCAGCTTCATGGTCATAGTTATACTGGCCGTATTCACAATCGAATTCCATCCAGTAAACACCGTTACTCAAAACTTGCCGCAAGTCGGAATCTTCTAAACTCACTCGCTCTTTGTTCGCATCGATCCGTTCAGTGAGGCCTTCGCTTGTCAATGTTGGACGTAACGACACTGCCAACACGTCGGGATCAAATTCATTGTCCTGACCACCATTGTTTGATGCTTCGCTGGCATCTGAATTACCCAACTGTTTGGCTACTTGCTGTGCTATCTCCGGTAGTAAATCTCGAAGTTCATTGCGTACGATATCTTGAATCGCGAGCTGAGTTTCCTGATCGCCAGCCACATCAACTCCATTGGACACCGCAGCATCAACGACTTGTGTCTCTATATCTTTCATCATGCTGGCGATAACACGCGCTGTGTCATGCAAGTAGTCAAAGGAGGCAGCAGTGCCTTCGTTATTATTCGATGGGTCACTTTGGGCTACGTAGTCATCAAACAAGCTAATTTGTGTTCCGCTGACACCAAGCACTGTTTTAACCGCCTGCTCTGCCTCATCGATGTCCAAAGAAGGATTTTCTCTTAGTTCTTGGTGAACTAGAGTGGTAATCGGACTTAAGAACTCTGGACGATTCGCAGGTGCAATAAAGACTAAAGGCTCACCAACTGCTTCACCTGTATCTTCATCAATTGCGTTAGCAGGTATTGCTGCAACAATAGGTTTGTCTTCCGCTCCTTCGGGTATAGCTAAATTATAAGCACCACCAACACCTGTTATGGCAGAGGGCTCATCTGAATCACACGCCTCGTTTTCATTTAGATCAACGCAGACAGTCGCACCACGGATATAGCCGTCAGCGACTCTGCCTGATACGGTTACCTCACTCGCACTCTGGTTAGCCTGACCTAAATCGACAGGAGGTGAACTGGCGTTGTTATTTTCTTCTATGACAGTCGAACTACTACTCCCTCCCCCGCAAGCGGACAAAACAGTAGACAACGTAATGGGGATTATAAATCGATAAGATTTCTTAGAGATCACACACTTACTCCGGTTTCCACGAAATTACGACATCGGGATGGAAGCGTGCGTACCTCTGCTTTTTAGTCTGCTCAGTTAACCTGTAGAAACGCGCGCTTATCCGATCAGAGACTTACGTACTAGAAGATGCACGAGTCGAACCAACAAGCGCTGGCTGGAAAATACACGGATGAGAAGTGAGTGCAGGTGCGCAAACGT
>JAHDGK010000086.1 GCA_020627685.1 Granulosicoccus sp.
TTTTGTTGCGCAAAACTGTGTTCAGGTGGCGGAACCACAACCTGAGCAAAGTGAGGTAGATGAAGGGGCTGTAGTGCGTACATTACCGCTTAAGGAATTTCTATCTCTTGTTAGAGCTGGAAAGCTAACTGAAACAGGAGCGGCGTTTATGGCGCTGGATCACCTTAACCTGCTTAACTGAAAAATTGCTAGGTTCACATCAGCAGGGTGTACAGCAGCTTAGTGGCTGTGTTCTTTTAAGCAATACTCAATAAATGGGTTGCGACAAAAACCCTTCTATATGGACAAAACGGTAATAAAGATACACCGCCAAAATATTAAAAATACCGCGATTATAATCGCCACCCATATTTATTAAGGCTGCTGAATTCTGGTGAAACAAACACCGTAAAAAATATAGTGAACTGAAGTGCTTGGGTGATTGTGGCTATGCCATTTAGGGACAATCACATTTCTCTGTGACGTATGCCTCTTAGACCAAGTACATTCATTGTGCGAATGACTAGATAGCAATAACCTTCACATAATTATATGGATTAAAATTCATGCGGCCTCTCGCGGCGGAGGATTCATCATGCTTGTTAAACACATACCCCCTTATGAAGCTATCTCAGTTTACGGTCTTTGCTCTTGCAGTTGCCTCCTTGCTTGCGCCCTTGATGTCGAGCGCTCAATCAACACAGTCCGAACGCGCATATGCCGCCACCACATTAAATGACGCTCGCTCCGGCTTCCAAGCGATGTATGGTTTTAGTGCCACTGATTGCGACCCGATAAACGGGGAATGGGTCTGCTCAGAATTCCATGTATCTGCGTCAACGCTCTTATCCTTACCTGAGCCTAGCGATGATTCAACGGCTAATTGTGTGGCCTATGGTGCTTCTATTGATGATGCTCAATCAGCCTTTAGTGCAGATTGCCCTTGGCGCGTTAGGCACAGCTGCGATTTGTTATCAAGCGGTCAATGGGCGTGTACTACTGACGGTGCAGATTCTCAATCGCTGGCGACTGTTGCCGGAGCACCTCCACCACCGCAGGGTTTGTGTGCAGCTTACGGCGCCTCTATGGCAGATGCGCAAGAGGCCTTCAGTGCTGAGTGCCCTTGGCGTGAAAGAAATTTTTGTGACCCACAATCCAGTGGTGAGTGGGCGTGTTCAACAGAGCGGTTGGATACATCTGTAAATGCTCTGGATACGTCTCCCGAAACTACCAACACTGCTGAAACCTCTACAACAAATACCTCGACAGACACCACTGATACTTCTTCTGAAAGTACAAGCAACACTGCACAAGTGTTACAAATAGAAGCAGAGGATGTTGCCTATAATTCTGATGTGTGGCGCCCGAGTGAGGGTGGGCTTGTCTATACAGGCGCTAACAGATACCTACTAACCAGCCGTAACGATGATGCAAACCTTGTGTTTAATTTTGCGGTTCCGGTTGCAGGTACATACAGATTTACCATGCGTTCAAGAGCCGGTAATGGTAACGATCCTACAGAGCCACCAAACGATGTCTGGTTAAAAGCACCCGGGGAGGAATGGCTCAAGGTATACATGACGCGCGATGGTAGCTGGCATATCGATGCTATTGGAGAGCGTAACGGTTCGCACTCACGCGATTTCAATACGTATCAACTTTCTGCAGGCACGCATCAAATGATTGTATCGGGCCGCTCGCAAGGACACATTCTGGATTGGGTTGCCTTGCAACCGCAAGGGTTCACAATCGATAGCAGCACTACCAATACACCGGTAGTGTCCAGTACCACAGGGACTGGCGTTTTAAATACCTATTACCAATCCGGTGACCTAGTCGTTATTGCACACGACAGCGGGCCTGATACCGATGACATGCAGGCTATTGTCGCTAATAGAATGATCATGGATGCCAATCCTTCCGTTAACTACTTACTGGTGGGTGCGACGCAAGGGCATGCTTGGACAAACCCTACAGCAGGAAGTGAGGCCCACACACAGTCTCTGTTCCCGGATTGGGTGAACGCAAAAGCCAGTACGAGCGGTACAACAAGCTTCGATGGTACGTCTGTTATTACCGTTGCTGACAGAATCGAATCAACATTAAACAGCGGTGGCACTGTGCACATCGCAGAAGGTGGGCCTAGTGACTTCACGGCAGAAATACTTCGTTTATTACAATCGCGTGGAGTTAGTGCGGGTAATTTGAAACGAATCAGAGTGGTGCAGCACAGCGCAGGATCTACCGCCTGGAATGAACAGCAGACGTCAAGCGCTAACATTGCATTGGTCAAATCGGTTGCCACTTGGACACCTATTGCTAACGGCAATGTTGGTGGCAACGCGACTGCAGACTTTCAAGAGCCAGCCAGCTCGTCTATGTGTCAGCGTTTTAGAAGTGCAGCTGCCGGTTCTCGCTACGCATCACAGTGGGCCTGGGCCTATTCGACAATTGGTGATACACGGAAATGCGATCAATCTGATTCCGTTGAACTTCTGTATATCTTGAATGACACCAGCACTAAAACCTTTGACCAGTTTGTCTCGCGGTATATGTAGACAGCTGCTGTAAAGTCATTGAGATAGGAAGCACGTCCTCATATTCATCCCTTTGTCATTTAGCCTCTTTAGAGTAAGGTCATCGAATTGATTGAAAGCACAGCTTTCAACCATTGACCGTAACTAGGGAGGTTGTGCGATGAAGTTTATTCATATGACTGACACACATCTTTTGCGTGACGGTGAATGGTTTCTTGGTTTTGATACGCAAAGTAGATTTGAACGTTGCGTGCAAAGTATCAAAGAGAACCACAGTGATGCTCACTGTATTATCGTTACCGGAGATATAGCAGAGCGGGGCGAACCGGAAGCTTATCGCTACTTTCATGAACAGATGGCTACGCTTGGAATGCCTTTCTATTCCATTCCCGGCAATCATGATCTGCGGCACAATTACAGCTCAGTGCTTCCCGATGTTTGGTCAGATCCATCAGTCTTTGCGCAACAAGCCATAAAGACACCTGCGGGTGTTTTCCTGCTACTCGACACGTTGCTGGATAATTCTGATGCCGGGACACTGTGTGAGCATCGACTCCAGTGGCTCTCTGATCAATTAATGGATTTCAGCTCTGAGCCTGTATTTCTATTTATGCATCACCCGCCCTTTGATCTTCATATGCCTGCAATTGACAGTATTGGCCTGGTCAATAATGAGCCGTTTCTAACTGTCATTAAATCGCATCTCAACATCAGGCATCTATTTTTCGGGCATGCGCATCGGCCGGTTTCTGGACACTGGCATGGTATCTCGTTCTCATCTATGAGCGGGACCAATCACCAGGCTCCGTTAGATCTAAAAGGCGTCGGCAACATGGAAGTGGTTGATAACCCTGAATATGCAATCGTTATTATCAATGATGATCAGTTGGTCGTTCACACGTATAGCTTTCTAGATGGCTATCGTTAGCTTGACTGGCTATTCCGGGTCGGCAGTGCATGAAGTTATGGTATCTGGTCTAGAGATCGGGTTATAGTTCTTAAGCTTTACGATTTTCTGTCACCTAAGTATTTGTTGTTATCAGAAAATTCCCTTCATCAGTCCAAGGATTTTTAAATGCCGAGAATGATGTTAAGCACTGTATTCCTAAGCCTCCTAGCGGCTTCGCTATGCGCGGATACGGATACTAAATCGGCGACAGACAGTCTCCCGATCACGCTGGAATTCAGCTTGGGCACTCGTCCTGGTGAGCTTGTCGCAGGTCTACCACAAGGTGCGCTGAAATCCAGGTTGCAAGCGTGTGCAAGCAGTGAACAGTACAGTACGCCGCAGGTGTCAGAGTTTTCTATCAGCCATCGAGGTGCACCGCTTCAGTACCCTGAACACACGATGGAGGGATACATCGCGGCTGCGTCAATGGGGGCAGGCATCATCGAATGTGATGTCACGTTTACCAAAGATAAAGAGCTGGTTTGTCGACATTCGCAATGTGATTTACACACCACGACCAACATCTTAGCGACTCCATTGGCTGAGAAGTGCAGTACTCCTCCGGATTACGGCAGTAAAACCCCTTTCAGAAACGTTCAATGTTGCGCATCGGATTTGACGTTGTCTGAGTTCAAATCGTTGCAGGGGAAATTTGACAAGGGAGATAAAAAGGCGCGCACGCTTGACGAATACTATTCGCTAGTAGGTACAGCACGCGAGCAGTGGCAGGATCGAACGGGCACGCTTATGACTCATCGCGAAAGTATCGATCTTTTCAGTTCTTTGAATGTAAAGATGATTCCAGAACTTAAATCACCACAGGTGAAGATGCCATTTAACGGTGACTACAGTCAAGAAGACTATGCTAAAGCACTGTTAGATGATTATCAGTCCGCGGGGATTCCCACAAGTGATGTGTGGTTACAGAGTTTTCAGTGGAAAGACATTGAGTTCTGGCTTGATCAAGCCCCAGAGTACAGCAGCCAGATCGTGTGGTTGGATGGCCGCTATCGCGACCGAAGCTTCAACCCTTCTAAACCTCGGAGTTGGAAGCCTTCAATGCAGGAGCTTGCTGATTCTGGCTTAAAGGTGCTCGCACCGCCGTTGTGGATGCTGCTATCGCTCGATAAAAATGACAACATCGTCCCATCGCAATACGCCAAAGCAGCACAGGCTGCGGGACTCGATTTAGTCGCGTGGACGCTAGAACGGTCAGGTTCTCTCGAAAACGGGGGAGGTTGGTACTATCAGACAGTTAAGAAAGCCATCAGGCAAGACTCTGATGTGTATCGGGTGCTAGATGTACTCGCTCAAGATGTAAAGGTTACGGGGGTGTTCAGTGATTGGCCTGCAACCACAACCTTTTATGCCAATTGTTCGGCTCTCTAATTAAGCGTAAACGACTCTGGACGGGCGGCTGTGGTTTCCCATATAGTCAGGGGTAGTCTTTGCCACAAGATTTTGTTTTCTTTCACTGAGAAGACAGATGTAAGACGAGGCGCGAACTCAGAATCGCGTCAAATTTGAAACGAGGAGCAATACTTATGAAGGTAAGATCCCTATTAACAGCCATGGGTTTTGGTGCGAGCATGTTTGCTAGTTCAGCTGCATTCTCAGCCACTGAAATTCAGTGGTGGCACGCGATGGGCGGGCGATTGGGCGAAGTAGTCAATGAGATCGCCGAAAACTACAATGCCAGCCAATCAGACGTTGTCATCGTACCCACATACAAAGGTGGGTATGAAGATACAATGACCGCCGGTATAGCCGCATTCCGCGCAAAAGAGCAGCCACATATCATTCAAATCTTCGATGCTGGTGCTGCCACCATTATCAATGCCAAAGGTGCGACTGTACCTGTTGCAGATTTAATGACTGACTTTGATATCGAAGACTACATTCCAGGCGTTCGATATTTCTACGCTGACTCCGATGACAAAATGATCGGCTTACCGTTCAATTCATCGACACCTCTTTTGTACTACAACAAAGAAGCGTTTGCAGCAGCGGGTGTTGACGCTCCACCAAAGACATGGGAAGAGTTCGAGACCATTGCACCTAAGTTAAAAGAAGCAGGTTTCATTGCATTGGCACAAAGTCATAGCCCTTGGATTTTCTCTGAAAATTTTCACAGCCGTCACAACATTCAGATGGCGACTGAAAACAATGGCTACGACTCTACTGACGCGAAAATCCTCTATAACAACGACCACATGAAGATGCATTGGTCAAAAGTTAAAGAGTGGCTGGATGCGGGATACTATGGTTTCTACGGACGGGCATGGGGCGATAACCAAGACGCATTCGTTCAGAAGAAAGTGGCTATGTGGTTGGGTTCTTCAGGTTCATTCGGTGGCTTAACGAAGTCTGCAGAATTTGAATTTGGTACAACTTTCCTGCCTTACTGGGAAAGCATCACTAAAGAGCCTACTGGTACGTTCATTGGTGGCGCTGCATTGTTCGCAATGTCAGGTCATGAAGATGAAGAATATGATGCCGTGGCAGATTTCTTCGGATACATGACAGCACCTGAAAACCAGGTGTTCTGGCATAAAGAAACTGGTTATGTGCCGATTACTAATGCCGCTTACTCAGCAGCTAAAGAGGAAGGTTATTACGAAAGTACGCCCGATGCAGAAATTGGAATACTTCAGTTAAGCCTGCCGGGTGGTGAGTGGACCAAAGGTTATCGCTTAGGCTATTACGTACAAATTCGTGATGTCATGTATAAGCACTATGACGATATCTTCTCTGGCGCAGCTAGCGTCGAAGATGCCTTCGTAGCCATGGAGAAAGAATCTAACGAACTGTTAGAACGTTTCAGCGCTACTTACAAGTAGTATCCAGTAACGCAAATGCTGGCGCGGAACTGGACGGTTTCACGTCCGCTTATTTGCGGTAAGATAAAGCCGGTGGCAGTTCTCTCTGCCACCGGATTCAACAACGACTTACAGGAATTCTGAATGAAGCGCGTTCAGTTCGAACACAGCAGTATTCCCTATCTGTTTGTGGCTCCACAGATAGCCATAATAGTCATATTTTTTCTATGGCCGGCAGCACAGGCGATATACCAGTCTTTTTTACTGGAAGATGCCTTTGGCCTGTCTAGCCAGTTTGTCTGGTTTAGAAATTACAGCGATACCATCCTGAGTACTTCCTGGCTTCAGTCAGCAGGTTTTACAGCGATTTTCTCGTTACTGGTGACGTTTCTTTCCCTCTCGCTGGCTCTACTACTGGCGGTCAAAGCGAACGAAGTTATTCGCGGTGCCAGCACCTACAAAACAACCTTAATGTGGGCGTACGCCATTGCTCCACCCGTTGCCGGTCTCATGGGCAACCTCATGTTTAATCCACTCATTGGCGATCTCTACAAATTTTTCAATGCCATTGGTTGGGACTTCAATCATAAGTTAGATGCATTCGATGCCAGCTTTGTCGTCATACTGATCTCTGTCTGGAAGCAAGTTAGCGTCAATTTCATCTTCTTCTTATCTGGATTGCAGGGTATTCCCAAGGCGGTCAACGAAGCTTCGATGATGGATTGCCGTAGCCCGACACGGCGTTTCTGGACCATTACGTTTCCACTGTTAGCGCCAACGACATTTTTTCTTATGGTCATCAACATTACCTATGCGTTTTTTGAAACGTTCGGCATCATTGATACCACCACCCAGGGTGCTCCTGGTGGCGCTACCACCACACTCGTATTCAAGGTTTACCAAGATGGTTTTAGAGGAGCCGATTTAGGAGGATCTTCAGCTCAATCGGTCGTATTAATGATTCTGGTTCTTATACTGACTGTTGTTCAGTTCAGATATATTGAACGCAAGGTTCATTACTAGCCGTCTGCCCAAAGGATATCTGTGATGAAAAACTGGAATTGGAGATTAATCAGCACACACGCGATTTTAATCGTGGGCGTGTTGTTTATGAGTTTGCCGGTCTGGGTTGCCTTTGCGACGTCTACTCATGCGCCTGAGACTATCCTGCGAGACGGTTTGCAGTTTCTGCCAGGCTCGCATTTCTTTACTACTTACAATGAAGTCCTTTTTGTAGAAGGCGGCGTCATGAAGTCTGTTTTAGGCACCACTATGCTCAAAAACAGCCTAATACTCGGTCTTGGTTTTGCCATCGGCAAGGTCATCATTTCCATGCTGGCTGCTTATGCCATTGTGTATTTCAGGTTCAGATTGGCCACACCTCTTTTTTGCGTCATCTTTCTAACGTTGCTATTGCCACTAGAAGTCAGAATCATTCCATCCTATGAGGTACTTGCAAAGCTTGGCATGCTGGATACTCATGTGGGTTTGATCGTGCCGCTTATCGCATCAGCAACCGGCACGTTTTTCTTTCGGCAGTTTTTCAGATCAGTGCCTGACGAATTGCTGGAAGCTGCACGATTGGACGGTGCAACCGCGTGGGGTTTCTTCATCGATATCCTGGTGCCATTGTCCAAGACCATGATCGCGGCAATCTTAATCATCATGTTCGTTGTTGGCTGGAACCAATACCTCTGGCCACTCATCATGACGACAAAAGAAGAAAACTACACTCTGGTTATTGGTATTAAACAGATTTATCAAATTCTTGCTGAAGGTGGCGAACTACCGCAGTACCAGAAAGCATTCGCATTAACAATATTAGCCACGTTGCCACCCGTGTTAGTGGTGCTGATTTTTCAGAATTGGTTCGTGAAAGGCTTGGTGGAGAGCGAAAAGTAATGGCAAATTTAGCCCTGACAGGTATCCGCAAAACCTATCCGAACGGAGCCGTTGCGGTCCGCGGTGTTGATATGACTATCGACGACGGGGAGTTTATTGTTTTCGTTGGACCGTCCGGTTGTGGGAAATCAACACTACTGAGAATGGTCGCCGGATTAGAGTCCATCACCGAGGGTAGTATTCACATTGGGGATCGCCTCATAAATGATGTGTCTCCCGCAGATAGAGATGTCGCGATGGTGTTTCAAAACTATGCCTTATATCCGCACATGACCGTGCGCGGGAATATGTCATACGGTTTGAAGAACCGGGGTATGCCGAAAGAAGAAATCAACAAAAGGGTCAACGATGCGGCGAGTCTGCTGCGCATCGGTGATTACCTGGATAGACAGCCCAATGAATTATCCGGTGGTCAACGGCAGCGAGTGGCTATGGGGCGTGCCATTGTTCGCGAACCCGAAGTATTTCTGTTTGACGAACCCTTATCTAATCTCGATGCAAAATTGCGAGTGCAGATGCGCATCGAAATTAAACGTTTGCAGCGCCGATTGAATGTCACCAGTATTTATGTAACACACGATCAGACGGAAGCCATGACATTGGCTGATCGTCTGGCAGTGATAAACGATGGCAAAATCGAGCAAATGGGTGCCCCCATCGAGTTGTATAACAACCCTGCGACACTGTTTGTAGCCACGTTTATTGGGGCTCCACAAATGAACCTGCTGCCAGCTCAGTTCGATGGTGAAAAGCTTATTAGCAATACCTTGTCACTGTCTGGCTATGACGGACTCCCGCAATCACAGAACCTCATTTTAGGTATCCGACCAGATACACTCAGAACAGACGATAACGGCCAACTGGAAATGCGAGTTGATCTTGTCGAGCAGCATGGAGCCGACAATTTGATTTACGGCGCCATATTGAATTCGGAAAATACCGATAGCGAAGAAACAGAATTCTGTTTTAAAACGGGGCAAGAAGTTATGCCTGAGATTGACTCAACGTTGAGATTGGGCTTCGACCCCGATAAAACACTCATTTTCGACAAAGAATCTGGCGATAGACTACGTTAGAGATTTCGTTCTCACATAGTTGACTCCTCTGTCCGCTTATCAATAAAACGTTCAGATGAGAAAAATCTATTCACATTTGATTCTGCTAGCGGGGCTGTTTTTTATGATGGCCCCGTTGTTTGTTATCTTGATGTCGTCGACGCATCAAACACAAACATTGCAGCAAGTTGGATTGCAGTGGTGGCCAGGTGATTACGGAATTGAAAATTACTCTCGGGTGATCAGTTTCGAGAGAGGGTATTTTGATGAAATTACCCCCTTACTCATGCTAGTGAACTCGCTGATCATTGCCATAGGTGTTGCATCGTTAACTACCATGTTGTCGTTGCTAGCAGCTTATGCGCTCGTATTTTTTGATATCAAATTTAAAAACGCCATCTTCTGGTTAATCCTGGCGACACTGCTTTTTCCGCTTGAATCCCGATTCATCGCCACTTATCAAATCACCGTTGATCTTGGTTTAATCAATACCCATTTGGGCATCATATTGCCCGTACTAGCAGCAGCCTTAGGTACGTTCTTTTTCAGGCAATACTTCCTTACCTTGCCAAAAGAGCTTATCGAAGCCGCCACACTCGATGGGGCAGGGCCGCTACGATTTTTGAGAGATATAATCCTACCGCTAAGCTTGCCAAGAGCAGGGGCTATATTTGTTATTGCGTTTATGGTGGGTTGGAATCAATATCTCTGGCCGTTAATGATAAGCACTGACGATAGTTTATATACCTTAGTGCGAGGCATACGATTAATAGGCCAAGAGTCCGGACCCGGCATGGCCTTAATTGTTATTACAGTGCTGCCGCCGTTTGTATTGTTGCTTATTTTTCAACGATGGTTTTTCAGCTCCTTGGCTGAGCGTTGAAT
>JAHDGK010000087.1 GCA_020627685.1 Granulosicoccus sp.
ACGCTAACGGGTCGGACCACGGTAACCTTCTGATTTTCCAAATGTTAGCGTCTTGAAATGGCTTCTTTAGGCCCTTAAAAGGCCCTTTTTAGCCCTGAAAATGTGCTTTTAAGGCGACTAGCTTATCGGGGTGGTGCCATTAACTGTCAGCAGTTTTTGCGAGCCTCTGATTGAGTTGTTGGGGCAGACGATCTTAAAACGCGTCACTAAAACACGTTTTTAACCCCTGTAGAGTGGCTTTTAAGGGCGGAATGCGCTCCATTTTTCATAGAACTTTAAACAGAATCAATGACTAATCATGGTCCGACCCGGTGGGGATGTTTGTTAGACTGGGGGGCCGTGTGGCTTGTGTGTGTAGTGTTTCTAGATGAATAAGATTTTGCTGTCTTTGCCGGTCGATCAGAAAGTTGGAATTGCTTTTTCAGGTGGTTTAGATACCTCTGCGGCTATTGCGTGGATGCGGCAAAAGGGCTCGGTACCTTTCGCTTACACAGCAGATCTCGGTCAGCCAGACGAAGATGATTTCGAAGATATCGCATCTCGTGCGCGTGCCTATGGAGCGGAAGAGGCACGAACAGTTGATTGCGTAGACGTCCTGGTAAACGAAGGATTAGTAGCCATTATGTGTGGCGCTTTTCATATCGAAAGTGGTGGCAAGAAGTACTACAACACCACACCGCTTGGCCGAGCAGTTACAGGGACAATCCTGGTGCGTGCTATGCAACAGGACGATGTCAATATCTGGGGTGACGGATCAACCTACAAAGGAAATGATATCGAACGCTTCTATCGCTACGGTTTAATGACCAATCCAAACCTTCGTATCTATAAGCCGTGGTTGGATCGAGATTTCGTTGCCGAACTAGGTGGACGTGCTGAGATGAGTGAGTTTTTAATTGCCAACGGATTCGAATATCGAGCCAGTAAGGAAAAAGCGTATTCCACTGATGCCAATATTCTGGGCGCAACACACGAAGCGAAAGACTTAGAATTTCTCGACAGAGGTATGCACATCGTTGAACCCATTATGGGTGTGAAGTTCTGGGATCCGGCGGTTGAAATTGCTTCAGAAGAAATCAGCATAACGTTCGCCGAAGGCATGCCCGTCGCTATTAATGGTCAGAGCTTTGAATCTGCTGCAGCTTTGTTCAAGGAAGCCAATAGCATTGGTGGCCGTCATGGGTTAGGGATGTGCGACCAAATTGAAAACAGGATTATTGAAGCCAAGAGTCGTGGGATCTATGAAGCGCCGGGTATGGCTCTATTGCATATTGCTTACGAAAGACTGCTAAACGGCATCCACAATGAAGATACGCTAGATAACTACCGTATGTTGGGACGGCGTTTAGGCAAGCTGCTGTATCAAGGTCGTTGGTTCGACCCGCAGTCACTAATGCTTCGTGACACATTGCAGAAGTGGATTGGTCAAACGGTGAATGGAACTGTCACGCTGGAACTAAGACGCGGTGATGACTACTCCGTTATGAACACCGAAAGCGATTCCTTAACCTATGCGCCAGAGAATCTCTCGATGGAAGTGGTAGAGGACGAAGCCTTCAGCCCGTTGGATCGAATCGGTCAGCTTTCTCTGCGTAACTTGGATATCGATGATTCGCGATCTAAATTGCACGGATATGCGAACAAAGGTGTACTGCCTGCGGGTGATGCGATGAAACAGCTCATCAGTGACAAAGACTGAAACCGGTAAATCAGATAACAGACGTGACTACTGAAAATTTGAGTCCGTCTGATTCTCTAGATGTACCCAGAAAACCCGGACCAGTAAGAGCCGATTACCGCGAGATATTGCTATCCGACACACCCTTGATGGATGTGCGTGCACCTGTTGAATTTGCTAAAGGTGCTTTTCCAAAATCCGTTAACCTCCCCTTGATGAGTGACGAGGAACGTCACCTCGTGGGAATACGATACAAAGAGTCTGGGCAAGACAGCGCAATTGAATTGGGTGCAGAGCTACTGACACCCGCTGTTCGAGCAGAGCGAATTCATCTTTGGAGGCAATTTGCTAAGGAACACCCCAACGGGGTTTTGTATTGCTTCAGAGGAGGGCTGCGCTCTCGAATAAGTCAGCAATGGATGCGTGAAGCAGATGTAGACATGCCCTTGCTAGACGGGGGATACAAAGCGCTCCGAACCTTCATTATAAAAACGCTAGAGCATTTATGCCAAAGCATGAGCGTGAACCTTATTGGCGGGCGTACTGGAAACGGTAAAACGCTTTTGATTCACCAACTCGGAAATACGATTGACCTGGAAGCATTGGCCAATCACAGAGGCTCTAGTTTTGGGAGTCTACTTGCCGAACAGCCTAGTAATATAGATTTTGAGAATTCGCTTTGTGTAGAAATGATGCGACTTGAAGAGCAGGGGGTTAAACATTTATACCTTGAGGATGAGGCTCGATTGATTGGGCGAGTTTGCATCCCTGAAGTGCTGATAGAAAAAACCAAGTGCTCTCCAATAGTTATTCTTGAAACCGATATGCAAGATCGCATTGAGAATTGCTTTCAGGATTACGTACCGGATTTGCTATCCCGTTATATTTCAAAACTCGGTCACGCGGAAGGATTTAACGCCTTCAAAGATCATCATCGTGGAAGTTTGTCGCGCATTAAGAAACGGTTTGGTGGTCAAAATTATGCACGCGCCCTTGAACTACTTGAAATGGCGATGGACAAACATGAAAGCCACAATGACTCAACTTGTTACGGCGATTTTATCGAATTGCTGTTACGTGATTACTACGACCCCATGTACGACTATCAACTCAGTAAAAAAGAACACCGAATAGTGTTTAGAGGGAACGCCGACGACATTCTTGCATGGGCCGGTAGTCAATGAACTCTGCACCAATTGTCAGGGACGTATTTTTAATCGGTGGTGGTCACAGCCATGTATTGCTGATACGTCAGTGGGCAATGAATCCACTGCCGGGTGTTCGATTGACCTTGGTATCTACAAGTTCGCAAACCCCATATTCAGGCATGCTGCCTGGATTCATTGCCGGTCATTATTCTGTTGATGAGATTCACATAGACTTACGGGTGTTATGCGCGTGGGCTAATGTCCGGTTCATTGAAGAGAGCATGATTGATCTTGACTTAGTTTCGCGCCATGTTCATTTTGATGCCCGTCCATCCATGGGGTTCGATGTTCTCTCTTTAGATACCGGATCGACTCCCGATTTATCTGTTGAGGGAGCTCAGCAACACAGCACCCCGGTAAAGCCTGTCTATGAATTTTCTAATCGTTGGGAAGAGATCGTATCCAGAGTTAAGCGTCACGGCAGCGAAAAAATTAGCATAGGTGTCGTGGGTTCTGGTGCTGGTGGTTTTGAATTGATTACAGCAATGCGTCATGCATTGCCGGAAGAGTCCGCGCAGTGCAGTTGGTTCATTCGTGGTGATTTACCTTTACGCGGCCGACCAGCGAAGGTCGGATCATTGGCATTAGAGTCCGCTCGCAAACAAGGTATAGACGTACATACCGGTGTGGACATCGTCAACGTTAAAGAAAGGACGTTAATCGCCATGGATGGTCGCGAGTTTGCGCTCAATGAGATTTTGTGGTGTACATCTGCCATCGGCCCCGCCTGGGCGAAACGCTCAGGGTTAACACTGGATGAGCGAGGATTTGTTACAACTAACGATTACTTGCAGAGTGTGTCTCACGATTTCGTTTTTGCGACCGGAGATATAGGTACTCAAATAGATACCCCGAGTTCTAAAGCGGGTGTGTTTGCTGTCCGACAAGCCCCCGTCTTGTTTCAGAACTTAAAGCGATATCTGTTAAAGCAATCGTTGAAGCGTTACGCACCGCAAAAAGACTTCTTAAGCTTAATGGCAACGGGTGATAAGCGGGCTATTGCCAGCCGCGGACCCTTCGCTGTCGAGGCAGATTGGGTATGGCGATGGAAGGATCACATTGATCAAACCTTTATGAATAAGTTTATTGGTCTACCAGAAATGCGCCAAAGCGGAAATGTTCATCTGCCTTCCGAGTTAGAGCCGACGGGGC
The DNA here is from genome assembly GCA_020627685.1 of Granulosicoccus sp. GTDB lineage: Bacteria > Pseudomonadota > Gammaproteobacteria > Granulosicoccales > Granulosicoccaceae > Granulosicoccus. The sequence continues at coordinate 4,039 of JAHDGK010000087.1, forward strand.
AGCCTGCCGTTAACAACGCGATGACGTGTAAAGGCTGTGGTGCGAAAGTTTCCGGTGCTGTACTTGATAGAGTGATTGCTTCGCTCGATGTTAAGGGCCATGCTCAAGTAATCTCAGGGCATTCAGACGGTGCCGACACAGCAATCGTTAAGTTGCCGGTCACATCGCTAGTTCAGTCTGTTGATCAACTTAACGCCATTATCGATGATCCTTATCTATTGGGAAAAATAGCAGCGCTACACGCCTTGAGCGATGTCGTTACCGTAAATGCCACGCCTCACTCAGCACAAGTCATAGTCTCTTTACCTGAAGCTAGTGACGTTATTGCTGAGAGGGATTTACTACAGGTGATGACAGGCTTGGTACAAGCACTAAACGAAGAAGGGTGCACCCTGATCGGAGGACACACGACACAGGCTCGAGAGCTCTCCATCGGGGTTGTCATTAATGCTAGTTACGAAGATAACGAAGAAAAACCTAATACCCTTACGCAAGACTTATCTGATGGCGATGTCTTAGTACTGACAAAGCCCTTAGGCATCGGCACTGTGTTTGCGGGGTTGATGCAGCAGCAAGTCAGTGGTCGGGATGTTCGTATCGCCACAGAGGCAATGCTTCAGAGTAATCAAGTAGCCGCACAGTTATTGCGTGAACACGGTGCTTATGCGGTGACTGACGTGACTGGTTTTGGACTGCTAGGCCATGCTGATCGATTATTAAAGCCTCTGCACGAACAGGCGGGTATGCTGCTCAGCCTTGAAGCTGTTCCCTTATTACCCGGTGCGTTGCAGTTAGCTCAAGCCGGGGTTCGGAGTTCCCTTTGGGCGTCTAATAGTGTGTTGCTTGATGTGATGGAAATAGCAGATGATGTTGACGAAAACAGGCTTGCACTTCTATGTGACCCGCAAACGAGTGGTGGGCTTCTTGCCATTGTGCCTGCCCGTCAACAGGACAGCGTTGTTGCAGAATTAAAATCGAATGGATACGCCGACGCAGCGGTCATTGGATTTGCTAATTCCAGCGGTCGGTATAGAGTTCGCTAGCAGCATCCATTGCGCTATTTATAGGTCAGTTGAAGGCTGCGGCCAGAAGCCCAGTCAGCAACGCGATTGTTGCGCCAGAGGTAAGTAAAGTTCTCAGGCGCCCGAACCAGGCAGGGAGTATTTTCTGCCGTACAGCTTCAATGTCAGCGGCATACTGTAAGACGAAGCCTGCAGCGAGAAGTGATAGCATCCATACAGCCGGTAGCAGCAGAGCAGGCCAGGCGATTAGGCTGGGTAATACGCTTAGCGTAAGAGGTGCCCAGCGGCGAACTTGCGTTTTATTGTTCACGATATTCCCCCAACGTATTCCTCCCAGAAAGCTCAGAATGACAGCTCCATAGGTGCCTAAGGCCAAAATGGCCTTTTGTCTGATCAAATCTGGATTGGAAAACCCGGCAGCGTTATCTTGCAGCGCCGCACTCAGTAAGCCGGGTATCCACGCCACGACTGCACATATAAAAAAGGGAATTAAGCCTGCAAGTCCCAGAGTCAGCGCGGGTGGTGGTATTACTTGCGATTTAGCGGCCATGGCAATGAATCTTGGGCTGTTGGGTCGACAGTTAGTGTAGGACAGGAGAGATTGAGGGAGTAGTCTGATAAAGCAATAAGCTTATTTTCTACCTCTAAATCTGTTTGTTGGATTGATTCGACGGCAACGTGGATTCAGTGAAAATTTGACGTTACACTGGAAACACGTCATTTCCAACCACCGATAGTGGAAAAGCCACCTATGGATTCGGGTCGACCAGATACATTGCCGGACGACTATTACCTGAGAAACTTCCATGCGCTTGTAGGGTATGTCTTTGACACCTATCAGGACCTGTTTACGTCGGAGGAGTGCACGTGGTATGAATCAATACGTCAGTGTGACGAGTCAGCGCAACGACTGTATGTTCGTCTGCTCACCCGAAAAGGTAATGTGTTTCGGTTAAGCCGCTTGAAGTATCCCGAGATAGTCGCTTTAGGGGATGCAGCTTCGCAACTGGCGTCCCATCAGTTGTCAGTAACGAGTGCGCCTGATTCGCTGTCGACGTTAATTCAAGCCTATACGAAGCCTGAATTACTTCGCATGCTCTCGTTGGAAACCCTCAAGTCGAAATCAAGGGTGGAATTAGTTGACTTTATTTTAGCGGCCAATCCAGAGGATCAGCATCAATACCTGAGCACACTACAAAACGCGGATAGCTGGATAAGCATAAACGGTCATGCGTTTTGGAATCTCTATAACTTGTGTTTTTTTGGCAATCTTTATCAAGATAGCAGTGAGTTTGTGCTTCGGGATCTAGGGGCTGTTGAGTATGAAGACTATGAGATCCCGGCGGGGTTTCGTGCGTTTAAATCAAGATCGCACATAGATGCGCACATGCGTTATTTCGAGTGTGTCGCTCTTTGGGATTTGGTGGACAGAAAGTCAACAGACGCTCTACATAGCCTATTAACTCAACTGCCAGAAGTCATTCCCGGTGATCTTACCTTGCTACGCCGTTGCGATCGATTACGCAATTCCATTGCCCGGCAGTTAGAGCGCCTAGGTGATCTGGATGGAGCGCTGCGCGTTTTTTCCTTGTCCATGCATCCGCCTGCTCGAGAACGATGTATTCGTATTTTGCTGGCAAAAAATGAGCTTGATGCCGCCGATGCTTTGTTAGAAAAAATGCTCTCAGCCCCCATTGGGGAGTCAGAATTACAGGTAGCTACGCGATTAAAGAAACAGCTCAGCAAAGCACGTGGCCTTGCAATTAAGAAAGAGCCCAGGTATCGACCGGAGACCTCTACGTTAACCCTCATGGCTTCAGAGTTCAGAGTAGAGGAGGTTGCCAGGAAGTTTTATAGTCAGTTTGGCAACTGTAGTTATACTGAAAACTGCCTTGTCAACGGTGTGTTGGGTTTGTTTATCTGGGATATCGTATTCCATCCTGTTAACGGAGCGTTCTTCAATCCGTTTCAGTACGCACCGGCAGACTTTTATGATCCAGATTTTAGAATCAGGCGATCAGCACTCCTCGAAGATAGATTCAGAGAGATGGACGATCCGCTGAAATTCCCAGCGCGAGTTATGGAAAATTACGTTAAGCATGAAGGAAAATCGAACCCTTTGGTTCGGTGGGGTGGTCTTCCCTATGAGTTACTGTCGCTTGCGTTGCAGCGAATACCCTTTACGCATTGGCGGGCTATGTTTGAACGCATATTGTCTAACCCGCGAGAGAACATGGCTGGCTTCCCTGATTTGGTCTTGTTTAAAACAGACGATTCGCATTATGAATTTATCGAGATAAAGGGACCCGGGGATACCGTCCAGCAAAATCAATTGAGATGGATGCGATATTTCACGGAACATCGTATTCCCTGCCGTGTTGTTAACGTTAAGTGGTCTGTCGAACGGCCGAATCACGAGCCCCTATGAGCTCGACAAAAAAGCTTCGGGTGTCAGTCACGACGCTGGCAAATTTTGCGTGTAAAGCGGGTGATCTCATGCCTATGGGGGTTGCCGGACCTACCGCACGAGAAGGGATGCGTGCGCACAAGGCTATTCAAAAAAAAGCACTAGAGCGTGGTGATGAAGACCGTTTACAAGAATTTTCTCTGAAAGAAGGGAATTCTTCGAGTATCGCACCCATTTCTGAGCCCGTACAAACCGAGCTAACACTAAGTTGCACAAGTAATATTGAGTCAACTGATATCGTCTTGAGAGGTCGAGTTGATATTGCCGACTTAACTATTCCGAGGTTGACTGAAATAAAAACAACCTTGGTGCCGGCGGAGCACGTACCTAAAACCCAACATGCGTTGCAATGGGCGCAACTTAAACTCTATGCGTATCTTTATCTTCATTCAGATGAACCCAATGCACAGTTGCAGGATAAAGTTGAGCTTGAGCTACTTCACGCGAATATAAGAGCCGACGATACTAAATCCGAGCTAGAGACAATGACTCGGTCCGATGCTACTGAATTCGCTCATCAAGCCTTAACTGTCTACGTAAAGTGGATGCATCGTATTGCGGCAATGCGCGGTCGTTTTTCGGAATCATCGCAAGAGCTTCGTTTCCCCCATCTAAAGTTTCGGGTAGGGCAGCGTGACATGGCTGCCGCGGTATATCGAAGTGCACGGGACGGTGATGCGTTGCTATGTGAAGCTCCCACTGGAATTGGAAAAACGATAAGTACCTTATTTCCTGCTGCGAAAGCGCTTGGTGAAGGAGAGGTCAGGCAAGTCACCTACCTTACAGCGAAAGTTGCTGGCCGTTTGAGTGCCATGCAAGCCCTTAACGAATTAAGCGAAGCTGGGCTATCAGTGAGTGCGGTTCAAATTCGAGCGAAACAGGCCACGTGTTTTTGTTCGAATGGTCGCTGTGAACGTGACGATACTGGTCGTTGTCCAATGACAATAGGCTTTTTCGATCGCTTACCCGCAGCGCGAGAAGAGTTAATTTCCATGGGGGTCATTTCCGATGAACAACTCGATGACATAGCCTGGAATTATCAATTGTGTCCTTTTGAACTGGCCTTGCAAATGCTTCCGTGGGTGCACGTTGTTGTTGCGGACTATAACTATGTGTTTGATCCTCTTGTCAGGCTGCCGCATTATTCGGAACCTCGATTGGACAGTGTTCTTCTGATAGACGAGGCTCATAATTTACTGGATCGATCCCGAGAGATGTTTTCAGGTCAGTTGTCTCGTATTGCCTGTTTAGATGAGGCCCATGCTTGTCGCTTTAGCCATCCAACCGTCGCGAGTGCTTTGGAACGTTTGAGTAAAGCATTACTGGCACATGCCAGTGCCCTGATTTCTAGCGAGACGGTCAGTGATATCAATGATTCATCAATTGCCCGAGCGGCCTCGAAAAGCATTGAAGCTATTTTATCGACTGTGGGTGATAGTCCACCTTTGCCGGAATCCAATTCAGAGATGTTTCGTGCACTGTGTCGTTATGTGGCTATTAACGAATTGTATTCAGAACAACATCGCACTATTACGCACGTATCCTCAATGGGTAAGCGAAAAGAGGTGCTCGTTACGCTTTATTGTCTTGATGCATCAAACGTCTTGGCAAAGCAATATAAGCTATATAAATCTCAAGTTGTGTTTTCAGCAACCTTGAGGCCATCTCTTTTTTACCGCGATACTTTGGGCTTGCCGGAATCTACGCCTCAGCTAAAAATATCATCTCCCTTTGATAGTGAACGTACACTGCATGCAGTCGTTGACTGGGTTGATACGAGGTATAGAAAACGTGCCTCGTCTATAGGGCCGCTTACCGAACTGATAAAGCGAGTGTCCGATGCAAAATCCGGAAACTATCTCGTTTTTTTTCCTTCGTACGCTTATTTAGAGCTTGTTTATTCGGCTTTTACAACGGAATATCCATCAGTCGCTGTTTGGAAACAGTCGGGCGATCAAAGCAAAGATGAACAAAAAAAGTTACTCGATACTCTAGAGCAGCCGGGTCATCGAGTCGGCTTTGCGATCGTGGGAGGGGTATTCGGTGAAGGGATTGATTATCTTGGGGATAAACTTATCGGTGTTGTGGTTGTAAGCACAGGCTTACCCGGCTTGGATGCCAAAACGCAGTTAGTCTCAGATCACTATCGTGAGCAAGGCCATGACGGGTATAATTTCGCCTACCGATATCCAGGATTTACCCGAGTATTACAAACTGCAGGTCGCTTGATCAGAAGCGAGACAGATAGTGGAGTGGTTATTTTGGTAGATGACAGGTTTCGACAGGCGTTTTATCAACAGCTCTATCCGGAATCGTGGAGGGTACGATACCCAGCTAACTTAGCCTCGTTAGCAGAGGAGGTCGATCAATTCTGGGATCGACTGCCCAGCGTTACTGGGCAGTCATCCCAATAACACGCTACGCCTTTTTAGTCGTAGTACGTCGAGCAGCGCGCTTCTTAGCAGCTGGCTTTTTAGCAACAGGCTTCTTAGCTACTGCCTTGCGAACTGGCTTCTTAGCAGC
>JAHDGK010000038.1:0-27282 GCA_020627685.1 Granulosicoccus sp.
TAGGGAAGGCTGGATAGTAGCTGCGACGGTACGCCCGCACCCATGGCTTGAGCAATCAATTCCCCTAATGACACCATGCCAAACAACACTGCGCCAAACGCTATGCGGCCTGTCTTCCAGGTACCGAACACTACCAATGCGACCGCTATCCAACCGCGGCCTGCAATCATGCCATCAGCCCAAAGTGGTGTGTAGATGGTTGATGCATAAGCACCGGCGCAGCCTGCTAGCAACCCGCCAAAGGCCACACAACCGTAACGAATTAAAAACACCGGACAACCTAAGGCTTGAGCGGCGTGTGGGTTTTCACCGGTTGAACGGATGGCTAAGCCTAAGCGCGTGCTTGATAAGACAAGCGCGATAACCACGGCCAAAGCAAACGTTATGTACACCACAATGTTCTGTTGAAACAACACGGGCCCAATGAGGGGTATGTCACCTAGTACCGGTATATGAATACCTTGAGTGGACGCTATGGTTAAGCTTTCGTGGTTACGCCCGATAAGCGCGGACAAACCAAGCCCTAGTATTCCAACCGCTAAGCCGGTGGCAACCTGATTGGCTAAAAACGTAATGGTTACGAATGCAAAGACTAGCGATACACAGACGCCTGCCAACCCTGCAATGGCAAACCCGAAAACATGGCTGCCTGATTCATAAGTAACTACAAAGCCGACGGCCGCGCCGACAGCCATCATGCCTTCCAAACTCAGGTTTAGAACACCGGACTTCTCTGCTACCAGTTCACCCAATGCAGCCAGTAAGAATATGGTGGCCGCGCTTAACGTACCCGCTAAGAAAAATTCGAGGGTGCTCATGAGCTAACTCCCTGCGAGGCAGTTTTTTCGGTACGAGCGGGCTGCAGGCGATAATTAACCAAGGTGTAAACCGAAAGATAAAAGATAAGCAGTAAACCCTGAAACACTTGCACTGCACTGATGGGTAAATCGGCTGAGACCAAGGCAACATCACCACCAATTTGTAGTACTGCCAAAAAGAACGCGGCGAATACAATACCGATAGGGTGAAGCGCGCCTAGGTACGCCACTATGATGCCAGCGTACCCATAGCCGGATGTCACTGAACGTTGTAGTTGCCCGATGGGGCCAGCCACTTCGCTCATACCCGCGATGCCGGCGGCAAAGCCTGCCAACAGTAAGCTGACCCATACTGCTTTTTTTGCGCTGAAACCTGCATAGGTGGCAGCATCCGGTGCTTGCCCGCCCACTTCTAATTTAAAACCGGCGAAGTGCTTCTCCATCAGTAACCAAACGGCGATAGTGAAAGCAATCGGTATGAATATGGAAGTATTTAAGCGAACACCACTGAAGAGCGGTGCAAATAACGCTTCATCTTGAAACATGACGGTTTGTGGAAAGTTGAACCCCATGGGGTCTTTCCAAGGACCTAAGAGGAGGTAGTACAACAACTGCAGTGCAATGGCACTGAGCATAAGAGTAACCAGTATCTCGTTGGCATTGAAACGGGTTTTTAAGAATGCAGCAATTCCTGCCCAGGCCATACCGCCAATGGCACCTAATAAGGCCATGGCCGGTAACATCCAACCCGATGTGCTATCCACAAAGTACACAGGTACAGCGCTTGCGCAAATAGCGCCGATAATCATTTGTCCTTCGGCGCCGATATTCCATACTTTGGCGCGAAAGCCAACCGCCAAGGCTTGTGCAATAAGCAATAAGGGACCAAATTTCAAAAACACTTCGGTGATGGAGTAAAAATTCTCAAACGGTGCAATAAAAAAGGAATGCATCGTGAGTAAAACGGGTTTACCCAGAATGACTAATAACAAAGAGCTGACCACAATCGATAACAGAACAGCCAGTAGTGGTGTAACAAGCAGCATCCACTGGGAAGCGTGCTCTCGCTTGACGAGTTTAAACACCATGTGCGTGCGCCTCCGGCTGAGCAGAGTCTGTTGAATGCGTGGCGATCATGTATTCTCCAACGTCATTAGGAGTGACATCAGCAGTTACCAGAGACGGTGATAGCTTGCCGCCGTTAATGACATAGAGGCGGTCAGTAACCTCAAACAACTCTTCAATCTCCTCGGAAATAATTAGCACGCCGATTCCCTGATCACGCAAATCCAATAGCCGTTGGCGTATGGCCGTAGCCGCACCGATATCCACACCCCAAGTGGGTTGTGCCACGAAGAGTAAGTTGGGTTTTAGCATCAGCTCACGACCAATAATGTACTTTTGCAAGTTACCACCGGACAATGAACTCGCAATAGCGTTGTTACCACCGCAACGCACATCAAAATCTGCGATGCACCGGTCGGTAAAATCGCTGAGCTTCTTTTTGCGAATAAACCCTCGGTTCAAAATGCCTTGGCTGAAAGCAGTGAGCAATGCATTTCTATTTAATGACATTGGCGGCACAGCCCCGCGCCCCAAGCGCTCTTCAGGTACGAATGAAAACCCTAAGTTGCGTCTTTGAGTTGGATCCATGTTTGACACGCGTTGCCCAAACATTTCTATTGCATCAGGCGATAACGTCTTGGGTCGCCATTCACCGGAGATTATTCGTGATAATTCTTGTTGGCCGTTTCCAGAAACACCGGCAATACCTACGATTTCATGCTGCTTTACGTGTAGGTCTATGTCGGATAACGAGGTTCCAAACGGGTCAGGGTTTTTAGCAGACAACTTATTGAGTCTTAACACTGTATTGGCTGCTTGTACCGTATCTCGCTGCGATTGGATATGTGGAACCTCACGCCCAATCATCAGTGTGGCTAATTCTTTGGTGGTGGTTTCCTTCGGGTTCACCGTACCTGCCACACGCCCATCACGCAGAATGGTGGCGGTGTCGCAAAGGTCTCTAATTTCATCCAGTTTATGGGAAATAAATAAGATGGCCACACCACTATCGCGTAGCTTTCGTAAAGCATCGAATAGCGACTGTATGTGCTGCGGAGGCAGCACCGAGGTGGGCTCATCCAGAATGAGTAATTTCAAATCTTGCATTAAGCATCGAATGATCTCAACGCGCTGGCGTTCACCTACTGATAGCGCATGTACCGATGCGTTGGGGTTTACGACTAACTGATAGCGCTCGCCGATGGTTTTTATTTTCTCGGCTAATTCAGTGCGCGAACCTGGCATCGTCAGTGAAATATTTTCAACAACGCTTAAGGTTTCAAACAGCGAAAAATGCTGGAACACCATGCCGATACCCAGCTTTCGAGCAGCGGCTGAATTCTTAAGTTGCACCAGCTCGCCATCCCAGTGCATGGTTCCACTGTCGGCTTCCACCATGCCGTAGACCAGCTTCATCAGTGTGGACTTACCGGCACCGTTTTCACCCAACACGGCATGGATTGAGCCGTTGTGTACGTCGAGGTTGATGGAGTCGTTCGCGACCACGGACGGGTAGCGTTTCGTAATGTCGCGGAGCGACAAGAGCGTGTGTGTGTGTTTACTCAATGGCTTTATCACCGCGTTAGCATGCTGCAGGTTACTAACCCGCAGCATGCCACGATTAGCGCTAAGTTACTTCGGTAACGGAGAATTTACACCCTCTACATGCCAGTCAATGCCCAAAATGGCACCATCTTCCAAGCGAGTGCCTGCGGCAATGACTTCTTCACCGGCCTGGTTAACTAATGGGCCGTCATACACGTGGCGAGCGCCGGAAACGATGTCTGCTTGAACCGCCGCTATCTTCGCTTTCATGTCGGCACTGATGTCATCACTCCAGTCTTCAACCACGACGACATCATCAGTCATACCCAGCCATTGATTTTGCCCTTCGAAGTTGCCCGCCAGGTGCGCATCAACAGAGGCCACGAAAAACGGAGCCCAGTCAGTTTTAACTACACCTAAATATTTCGTAGGAGCATACTCTTTCATTGAGCTGTTCAAGTTAAATACATAAGCGCCGCCTTCCTCGCCCACGGTAACTACCGACGGGGTGTCTTGAGCGTTTGAGAACAGCACGTCAGCGCCACCGGCTAACAAGGCTTTAGCAGAATCTTGCGCTTTGGCAGGATCGAACCAGGAGTTGATCCAGATAACATCTACAGTGATTTCAGGATCAATACTGCGGGCACCTAAGGTAAAACCGTTGATGGTTGAAATCAGCTCAGGAATTGCAAAGGCTGATACCACGCCCAGCTTTTTGGTTTTGGTTAATTCGGCAGCAGCCATACCCATTAAGTAAGCACCTTCGTAGTACTTGGCCGTAAAGGGTGAGAAGTTAGCGGCTGTTTTATAACCTGACGCGTGGATGAAGGATTTTTGCGGGTTACGCTTGGCGAGTTTTAAACCGCCATTCATGTATCCAAATGAGCCTAGTAACAAGAAGTCATTACCATCTCCGACCATCTTGTTCATGATGCGATCAGCATCCGGGCCTTCTTGAATGTTCTCAACAACATTCACCGTAACACCGTCACCGTACTTTTCCTTTACGGCGTTGATGCCTTCATTTAAAGCGTGTGACCAACCTACATCAGCGATAGGTGAGGGCAGTAGTACACCGATATCAAGTGTGTCTGCTTGAGTGGTTGTGCTGATTAGCGCACCGGTTAGGGCCGCAGCCGTAAGTAGTTTTGACATAGTCTTCATTGAACTGAAAATCTCCTAAGGTTGTATTAACACGACGAAAATGATGGTTTAAGCACTGTATTCAACACTAAATTACACATGAGGATACACAACACGTTCTACATGGCGCTGTGCTTCTTGCGCCATGGCTTGTTCATCCAGCCCGGGAAACTCACCGTCACGCCAGACAATACGTCCATTGATCAGTGTGAGGTCTACCGGTGTGGATACCCCCACTTTGGCTATGAGGCTGGCCGGATCATGTAAGGCGCCAACATAGTCCATCTTGCGAGTATCCAGCATGAATAAATCAGCTGCTTGCCCCGGCGCTAAGCTACCTAATTCAGGCCGCTGCAATACGCTGGCACCGCCGCGTGTGGCCATGTCTAAAAATTCACTGGGTTGCGGTACTGCAAACTGATGCTGCGCATTGACCAGCGCTTGCAACATATAAGCACTGTGTATGCAGTGCATCAAATTGGAGTTATCGTTAGAGGCCGCTCCGTCTACACCCAGGCTTAAGCGCACGCCTGCGCCGTGCATCTGTGCCAACGGGGTCACCTCTGCTCCGACTAAGTACACGGGTTCCGGGCAATGAGAGACACCGGTTCCTGTACTGGCTAGTGTGTTTATTTCATTGGCATTGAGTTCCCAGCAATGCGCTAACCACACATCGTTGCCCACAAACCCGATGCTCTCGCACCAATCAACGGTGCGCATTCCAGTTCGCTCTTGCAATACAACACTCTCGCCTTCACCGACATGGCTGTGCAACATCACGCCTTTGTCACGTGCTAAGGCCACTGATTCTGTAAAGGTATCGCGGTAGCAATTAACCGGTTGACAAGGCGCAATGGCCACCTGTCTCATGCTACCTGTGCTGCTGTCATGGTAGAGATCAATGACCCGTTCGCAGTCTTTTATAAATTCATCCGTTGTTTCGCGCATCTCTTCCGGAATCGTACTGCCTTCACTTTTGGGCAAGGTGTTACCACCGCGGCCCGCGTGAAAACGCATACCCAAACGTTCCGCTGCGTCAAACTGCCTATCTATTAAATACTTTCCGGCGTGGCGAGGAAAGTTGTACTGATGATCAAAAGCGGTGGTGCATCCGTGTTTGATCAATTCACTCATGGCCACAAGCGAGGAATGATAAAAACAGTCTTCGTCCAGTTTTGAAAACAGCGGATAAATTCGATCGAGCCACTCAATAACCGAATATTTGGTCCAATCAAGATGCGCATGGTTGCGCACGAACACTTGAAAAAAATGGTGGTGTGTATTGATCAGCCCGGGATAGATAAAATGCCCCGTCGCATCAATAACTTCGGTGTTCGGGGGGAGGCTGTCTTCTGGAATGTTTGAGGCAATACGAGCAATCGTCGTATCGGTAATCAATAAATCCGCATGCCGATGAGTCGTTCGATGCTCATCGCAGGTGACGATAGCGTCGCAAGACTTGAACAGTAAACTACTCATGAGGCGGCCGTGTGTTCGTTGCGAGTTTCATGGGCTTCATAAATACCCGGCATAGTTAAAAAGCCTTCTAAACAACGTATCCGATGAAGCCAACCACGTATACCCGGGTACAGCGTGTGTTCTAAGCCGGCGTCCGGGCTTAAGGCGGTGTAAGCGAAGCACGCAATATCAGCAACGGTCGGTTGCTTGCCGCATAAAAAGGCTTGCCCGCGAATGGATTGCTCGGTTAAATGGTTTTCTAATTCGCGTAGGTGACGAATGCTTTGCCTGCGCAGAGTTTCTGCATCAGCAGGACGATTTAGCATTGTGTGCAATCGTAGCTGTCCAATCGATTCGGTGAGTTGTGATGAAAACCCTAACCACTGAACCGTCATGGCTAAGCACTCGGCATCGTTTATCGGCCACCAAGTGTGTTGTTTATCGTGTTGTTGTGCTATCCAAACCAACATTGCTGCAGAGTCGGTGAGCACTGTGTCACCCGATTCCAGCACCGGTAAAGTACCGTGAGGATTGAGCGCTAAAAATGACGGTGATTTATGCGCCTTACCCGGATGGAAATCGACGGGGTTTATCGTGTATGAAACTTCAAGCAATTGCGCTAGCAATCGCACCTTGTAGCAGTTGCCCGAGAGCACATAGTCGTGCAACGTAAAGCTCACGGATGTACCTCAAGTGCACCGTAGTAAGCGCCACGTTTTTTTAACCAGCGCCGGTAGGCCACTGAAGTGTAGTCTGCTTTGGTGGGAATTTCCTGACCCGGATCAAGCGGTAGTTTTTTGGGTAGTTGATTCTCTAAGATGGACCGGTCTTGTAAAAAAATGAGTTGCTGGAACTGAATTAATTCAGCCTGTGTGCTGGTGTCATCGTACAGCGCCATCCAAGGCCACACATCACAGGTCTGCTCGTCCAGTGGTTGCACAAACAACGCAATTACATCTAAAGCATCGGGTTTAAGCGGACACGTTTTGTAAAGCACCGCTGCCATCGGTGCAGGTACTCGATAAATGTATTCCGTCTGAATACCGCCTTCAGCCGATTTAGCTGCTTGGGGTTGATAAAACTTGATGTTGGTGGCGATAACTTCGTCAACGGATTCATCCACTTTTACATCGTATTTGTACACTTCAGTATGAGGTTCAGCCCCCAGAACACCGGTATGTACAAACGGGAAATGCGCAATATCTAAGAAGTTTTCAACAGCCCTTAACGGTGAACAGGCCACGCGGACCACACCACAAGGTACAAACCGACGATCGGCTTCGCTGGCTTCTTCAATCGTAAACAACGACCTGGGCTTGTTACCCAGGCATACCCACCAATGGTCAAACGCTTGTTGCACATCTACCGGTGCGCCATCGGCCCGCACGGTTATCGTGGGTGTGGATTCAGTCGCGTTGCCCGCGTGGTTGGCGAGTACCGTAATGTCAACGCCCAGAAGTTTGGAGTGTTTGCACTCGCCCGGTGCCAGCTCCCCAACCATGGCGACGGGATACCAATCTTGCAAAGCGTGTTCTAAAGCGGCATTCATCGGCACTTCACTCAGATACCCCAGCAGAAAATTCAGTGATGTCACGAACCTCATTAGCCCAGCGTGATAACGCAACAACATCATTCATGCTTGCGTTGTCCGTTGCTGTTATATGAGCGACTGTTGTGGAGTCGTTGACGTGTTGAAACGCGATGTAAACACCTACTGAGTTAGACCCCACAGGTGTTAGTGCCAAGACATAAGGTGTATCGGCAATGATTTCGGCTTGAGTGTGCTGGGTCAATAATGATTGATGTGTGTGTTTGCTGAACCCATTGAGCGCTGACTCAACAGGACACGCTATAGGTATGCTGCGCACCGGCACGGTAGATGATGGAATATCGATGGGAGCAACATTGCCAGTTGCATTGACCCAAATAATGCCGGAGGCTTCAGCGATGTTGTACGCATTGGCTTTTATGGTTTTTGGAGGAGCGAGCTCCGGGTGTGCGGGAATGTAATGACAAGCTCCGGCACAGTTGTAATGCCAGCCGTGGTAAGCACAGGCCAATGACTCGCCGCGAACAAAACCATGAGATAAGCGCATGCCGCGATGCGGGCAGCGGTTCTCCCACGCTGAGACAACACCACTTGCGCTTCTCCACACCGCCATGTCCACGTCGCCCAGTTCGGCGCGCATGACCTGCTTGATGGTGAGGTCGCGTGAGAGGCTGACGGGTTGAGTACTCATCTCACCGCTGACGTTTCCAATAAAACCTAGCCGAAGTATCTAATGATTAACGCGGATTGTCGATCTTCCTCAGGCAAAGGTTGGTTCTCTTCAATGATTAAATCCACTGAGGCATCAATTGGCCCCAGATTACAGGCAACTTCCATGGCATCGACCAAAATGGGGTGGCCACTTACGGTGAGACAGATTTCTTTTTCATTCAGCCGAGCAACACCACCCCTCAGTGAGAGCGTGGTTGCTCTTCGTAAAATCCACTCAACAAAGTCTTCGTTGGGGAAATAGCCTTTCAACCTAAAATACTTTTCAACGGAGCTGGTCATGGGGGAGTGCCAATGTTTCTCACAGAATTATATTAAATTCAATAGGTTGTGAGACATAGTCTATCTGCCGAATGGCACCCAAGGGGGCCGTCATCAAGATCCTAACTATTTCTATCAGTGCTCTTCGAGGTTTTTTAGTCTCATCCGCAAATTACAAGATGGCGGCTCAATATGGCGGTGTGGGCTGCCGCCTTTTTGTGACCTTTAAACGTTTATATTCCATAAAGTGGTGAACAAATGGAATATAATGATGAAAAAGTATGTGGTTTTGTCGCAAACGTATTTGCCCGGTTTTTGGGAATCGGGCAAATTGTGTGCACCACTAACAACCATCGAGTACTTCGGTGGTTTCCCGGAGGAAATATGAAATTAGTTTACAAGACAGCTCTAGCGATGACATTGGGAGTTGCAACTGCAACGACTGCGTCAGCTGCGGACGAGTTAACTATCGCGATCGTTAACAACGGTCACATGATCAACATGCAGAAAGTAGCTGAAGCTTACACTGCAGAAACTGGTGTGAAGCTCAACTGGGTTTCTTTGGAAGAAGGTGTTCTTCGTGAGCAAGTAACTTCTGACACTGCAACAGGTGGCGGTCAGTACGACATCATCAACATCGGTATGCAGGAAGCACCTATTTGGGGCGCTGCAGGCTGGATCGAGCCATTGAACTTTGGTGAAGCTTACGACCTAGACGACATGCTTCCAGCTATGCGTAACGGTCTTTCTCACGAAGGTCAGCTTTACGCAGCACCTTTCTACGGTGAGTCTTCAATGGTTATGTACCGTAAAGACTTAACTGACGCTGCTGGCGTTACTGTTGCTGACAACGATTCTTGGGACAACATCAAAGCTGCTGCAGCTGCAATGCACAACCCAGACGAAGGTGTTTACGGCGCATGTTTGCGTGGTAAGCCAGGTTGGGGCGACAACATGGCGTTCATCACTACTATGGTGAATTCTTTCGGTGGTGCTTGGTTCGATAAAGACATGAAGCCAGCTCTTGATTCTGACGAGTGGAAAGCTGCAATCAACTTCTACGTTGATCTTCTAGGCAACTACGGACCTCCAGGTTCTGAAGGCAACTCTTTCAACGAAATCCTTGCTCTTTACAATGAAGGCAAATGTGGCATGTGGATCGACGCTACTATCGCTGCTTCATTCCTGACAGTTGATGGTGTTGCTTACGCGCAATCTCCAAACGCTGGAAACCCTGTCGGTGCTAACTGGCTGTGGGCTTGGGCAATGGCTGTACCAGCTGGATCGCCTAACACTGCTGCCTCTATGGACTTCATCGAGTGGGCTACTTCTAAAGAGTACATCCAAGCTGTAGGCAACCATCCTGACTTCGGTTGGGGTAGCGTTCCAACAGGTACTCGTACTTCAACGTACGCAATCCCTGAATTCCAAGCTGCTGCAGGTTTTGCTGCTGCGGAAATGGCTGCGATCAACTCTGCTGCTCCAGAAGCAACTGATCTGAAGCCATACGTTGGTGTTCAATTTGCTGCAATTCCTGAATTCCCAGAAGTTGGTAGTGCAGTAGCTCAAGAAATGGCTGCCGCTCTTTCTGGTGCAAAGTCAGTTGATGATGCTCTAGCCGCTGCTCAAGCTGCTGCTTCAGCAATCATGAGCGAAGCTGGATACTAAGCCGCTTCATTTTGAATCGGTTATAAGTAAATTGCTTTAGTAAGTAGTAAAAGGCTCGGCAGGCCTCCTGCTGAGCCTTTTTTTTGCAAGTAGATAACTCATCTTTCGTTGACGCGATCGAGTTCTATGCACGATTAGAATGGCGACACGCTATTTGAACGGTTAAGAAGTACATCACCCCGTCAAATTCAAACGATTAAGTAAAGCAACGAACAACGGGACAAACCTGCGGTTTGTAAAGGGTCTAAAGAGATATGGCTAATAGAACAATTCCCCGTCTACTGCAAACACCATCCGTAGTACTTTTATTACTATGGATGCTAGTCCCATTAGGGATGACGCTGTATTTCTCGTTCATTCGCTACGTTCTAAACAGTCTACGTAGACCGGAATGGACCACCCCCAGCTTCAGTAACTGGCGTGGGTTTGGTAATTACGAGTATGTCCTGAACGCCAAAGATTTTGGCCTTGCCATGACAAACAGTATTTTTATAGTTGCCTCCATTCTCGTATTTACTGTGCTTTTAGGCTTGGCCTTAGCCATGTTGGTAAACAGATCATTTCCCGGTCGTGGCATTGTCCGTGTTCTGCTTATCTCACCATTTTTCGTTATGCCTGCTGTTAATGCGGTGCTGTGGATCAACATGATTCTCGATCCCGTTCTAGGCCTTAATGGTTTGGCCGTACAGGGTATTAACGAAATTATTAATAATTTAAGGGGCTTTCCTGTACTGGGCTCATTTTTCTCGTTGTGGCCAGAATTCGAACCCATATCCTTTCGTGCTACTCAGACTTCTGCCTATGCCGTCATCATGATGGTGACGTGGCAGTGGACGCCGTTCGCGGTACTGATTTTCATGACCTCTCTGCAGTCAGAAGACGAAAGTCAGAAAGAAGCTGCCATCCTTGATGGCGCAAATGCCTGGTCGCGATTCCGCAACCTAACAGTGCCTCACCTGGCACGACCCATTGCTATCGTAGTAATGATTCAATCTATTTTCCATCTGTCACTCTACGCTGAGATTGAAATAGTCAGTCGAGGAAATGGCAATAAAAATCTGCCGTACTTAATCGGTGAATTTACGTCCAATAACATCGGCGCAGCGAGCGCTACCGGCATCTTTGCCGTAATACTTGCCAACATCGTCGCCATATTCTTGCTGCGTATGGTCGGCAAGAACTTAATGGACTAGGCGGAGGATAAGACTATGGCTACTATCGATCAAACGTCTAAGCTTGGAAAAGTATTCTGGCCCGTTTTAGCTTGGGTCGTTGCACTGGTGTTTTTCTTTCCCATTTTCTGGATGGTGTTTACCAGCTTTAAAACTGACGCCGATGCTGTAAAGCCCGAGTTTTTGTTTAAGTTTACGCCGACGCTCGAAAACTACACCAACATGACCGAGAACTACGATTACTGGCGATTTGCCATTAACTCGGTTATTACTTCAACCTTTGCGACGTTGTTTGCGCTGTTTGTGGGTGTGCCAGCAGCTTATGCCATGGCTTTCAATCCTAGTCGCCACACTAAGGATATTCTTGTCTGGATGCTATCGACAAAGATGCTGCCTGCCGCTGCCGTGCTTTACCCGATGACATTCCTCACCAAGAATTTTTTACAAATTTTTGATACACATTTTTTAATCATCTTGGTGTTGTGTCTTATCAACTTACCCATCGTGATTTGGATGTTATTCACGTACTTTAAAGAGATTCCGAAAGAAATTATCGAAGCCGGAAAAATGGATGGCGTGAGCACCTGGGGTGAGATCAAGGACATTCTCATACCGCTTGCTTGGGGTGGTGTGGCGTCTACAGCTCTCTTAACTTTTATTTTTTGCTGGAACGAAGCCTATTGGACTGTCCGCTTAACGACTACAGATGCGGCAACGTTGTCCAAGCTGATTGAAGGTAATAGAGCACCAGAAGGATTATTCTTTGGTCGCTTATCTGCTGTATCAACAGCAGCAGTAGGTCCAATCGTCGTACTGGGTTGGTTTTGCCAAAAGCAGTTGGTTCGCGGGTTGACTTTTGGGGCTGTGAAGTGAGCAGCAACTCGTCTTCAACATTCACTATGTTAGGAACAGCTTCATCGCTGTCGATAGTTTGTCTGGTTAGGTTTCCAGTGCAACGCGGCAACGACGGTAGCGTCTCCCTACGCGGTTAGTGATATGTCGATAATAGAGCCCGAAATTGAACAGGTAGATCGTAGTACCCGATCTATACGTTACCTTGAACATGGGTGGCCAACTGATCTTTGCCGTTGGCATGCTCATAAAGAATACGAACTACATTTAGTCGTTGAGACACGTGGCAAGGCATTTGTCGGCGACTATATCGGTGATTTTAAGGCTGGCGATCTATTCATGACCGGGCCTGACTTACCGCATAATTGGATCACTGATCAGGTTTGGACAAAACCTGTCGATATTCGCGACATGCTGATTCAGTTCAGCCACGAAAGTGTCGAAAAGCTCGCCGAAGGGTTTCCTGAGTTTTCCCAGGTACTCAATCTACTTCAGCTTGCCCGGTCAGGTATTCATTTCGAAGGGTTCAATCCAACGTTTGCGCGTGGGCACATGGAATCTATTCGCGATAACAAAGGCGCTGAGCGAATTCTAGCGTTTGTTCGCTTTTTAGTTCGACTCAATGAGCATGCAGAAAAGAAAGCCTTATCGAGTACTCAGCGTATTCAAGTCAACGGTGGAAGTAAGCATGTACGTATTGCGCAGGTCGTTGACTATGTAACCGAGAATTTTATTGAACCAATCTCTGTAGCGGATGCTGCAGTAATGGCAAAAATGACAGAGATAACATTCAGTAGAAACTTCCAGGCGGTCACCGGCCACAACTTCGTTGTATTTTTAAATCGAATTCGTGTCGGGCATGCTTGTGGAATGCTCTACGCGTCAGATAGTCAAATCACATCGATTGCACAAGAAGCCGGTTTTAAAAACCTGGCTAATTTCAATCGACATTTTCTAAAAGTGAAAGGAATGACGCCTTCAGAGTATCGTGAAACGGCACGTAAAGACCTCGCACCACCTCGTGAGGCGTCAGTATGAATACTGAGCAACAGGGTTTTATTGCGGCCAGCGACTACGATAGATCATCGTGTCAGGTCGGCATCGTGCACTTAGGGTTTGGAGCGTTTCATCGCTCACATCAGGCAGTCTATATAGACGACTACATGGACGTGTCTGCTGATTTGCGTTGGGGCATCGCAGCAGTCAACTTACGTGAAGCAGATGCTGCTAGTTTCAAAGCCGCCATGGACGACTACGATAGGCATGATGGGTATTTCGTAAAGTCGTACTCTGCTAATGGCCAGGAAAAACTTCGCCGCGTGCGCAGCCACGTTAGTTTTGCTGACTGGAGTGTTGCACCATCGGATAGTGAAGCCTTACTGTCATTAGCCTCTGTGCACTTGGTGACACTTACGGTCACCGAAAGTGGCTATTACACAGATCCGGACGGCAACTTAAATCTTAACGACCCAATCATTAAGGGCGAGATATCCGAGGAGCGCTCAGAAAGTGTGTATGCATACCTGCGTGAAGCGCTTGCCAAGCGTGTAGCCGCAACAGGTGCACCATTAACCATTGCATGTTGTGACAACATTCGTCAGAACGGCAAAATGTTACAACGCAACTTGGCATCCTACCTCACCGCTTGTGGACAACACGATCTTGCGGTTTGGGTTGAAAAGAACGTTGCCTTTCCTTGCTCGATGGTCGACCGTATAACCCCACGAAGTCCTGCAGAGCTAAGCGTTGAGTTAACGGCGCTGATAGGCAAACCTGTAGCAGCTCCTGTCATGGCAGAAGATTTTACCCAATGGGTGCTGCAGTCAACGGCAAGTTCTGACATGCCGGATCTTGCTCAGGTAGGTGTGACGGTAACCGCTGACGTCGATCCTTATGAAGAAACCAAAATAAGAGTCTTAAATGGTGGGCATACCGCATTGGCTTATATGGCAGCGTTGGAAGGTGTAGAGACGTTCGATGCAGCGATGCGAGTGCCGCAGTTGCTAGAGCATTTTGAGAATTTTGAAAATAAAGAAGTGCTTCCTGCACTTACGCTCGATCTACCTTTCTCTAAGGCAGAGTATCTACAAGAAATTATTATACGCTTTGGAAATTCTGCTATTGGCGATACCGTTGCTCGAATATGTGCAGATGGCGTGGCTAAGTTCCCAATATTCATCCGCCCCTCGTTAGAGGGGTGTTTGAAACAAGGTATTACGCCCATCTACTCAATTCGTAGTATCGCCAGTTGGTATGTCTTCGCAGTTCACGTTGATGCAAACAAGATTAAGTTTGAATATAACGAGCCCGGTTGGGACATGCTTAAAACGCTATTAGGAACGGATGAATTCGTCACTAATCGGCAGTTGTGGGGCGATTTGCCCGAAACCTTCCCTGAATTTGCTGTCACTTTGCGGCAAGAAATCAAAGAAATGGAGTCAAGATGGCCAGTCTGACGCTGCGTGGTGTACGCAAAAGCTATGATGATGTCCAGGTCATGCACGGTGTTGACCTTGATATTGAAGATGGTGAGTTCGTAGTTTTCGTCGGACCTTCGGGTTGCGGTAAGTCGACGCTGCTTCGGATGATCGCAGGGTTGGAAGAAATATCGGGTGGAACTGTCGCCATCGGCGATAGAACCGTCAACGATGTTGATGCCTCCAAACGTGGTGTGGCGATGGTTTTCCAGACTTACGCTCTGTACCCGCACATGACAGTCTATAAAAACATGGCGTTTGGACTTAAACAAGCGAAGACTGATCCGGCTGAAATCGATAGGCGTGTTCAATCAGCAGCAAAAATTCTACAAATTACTGACTATCTTGATCGTAGCCCACGCAACCTCTCGGGTGGTCAGCGACAGCGAGTGGCTATTGGTCGCGCTATTGTCCGTGATCCTGAAGTCTTCTTGTTTGACGAGCCACTGTCGAACCTTGATGCAGCATTACGAGTGCAGACACGTTTAGAAATTGCTCGCCTGCATGAGCGTTTAGGTAGCACGATGATTTATGTAACGCATGATCAAGTTGAGGCTATGACGCTTGCTGACAAAATTGTTGTTCTACGAGCTGGAAAAATTGAGCAAGTAGGTTCGCCTATTGAGCTCTATGAGACTCCACAAAATGCTTTTGTTGCACAATTTATTGGCAGCCCGAAAATGAATTTCTTTTCGACCAAAGACCTCTCTGCCAATTGCAGCGCGATGTTAGGCCGTGAAATTACCGACACTATGGAAGTAGGGCTACGACCAGAGAATCTTACCGTCGCGCCACAAGGTGAAGGTGTCGTCGAAGGTACATTAGAATTGGTTGAGAATTTAGGTGAGTATGCGTTGGTACACCTAATGACTGAGACTAAGGTTGAGTTTATTGCGAAAACGGAAAAGCCACCAGCAGTACCTAAAGGCTCAACTATTTCATTTAGCATCAAACCTGAACTAGCACATTTCTTCGATTCTAATTCGGGAGAACGAATAAATTAGGGCTTTGAAAGCTCGACTAGCTGGCACCACTTAGCCATTAATGTAATAACACCCGGGACGGCTTGTGACCCGGGATTGACAGCGTGTTCATCTACGCCTGCGCAGAAAGACCTTAGTGAAATGGCATGTCGATCTTGCTAAGTGTGTTCTTACGCCGCAATAAGTGGCGATACACTCGCATACCCCGCACAGTTGAAGTACCAACTTTGTTGGGTGCAGGCTAAAGACTTATCGCGAACGAAACTGTGAGATAAACCTTCACGAGAGTAGATCAGCGTTTTACGAAGAATGCTCCAAGGACTAAGCCAACAAGCCCCTGGACTGCCGTCAACATAACACCTACATTGGCTATCAACGCTTTAATATCGGTGGTCGCAGACATTAGTAGAATCACAAAAAGTAGCAATAAATAAAATGCTGATAAGCCTAGTGCGAGGCGAAAGAGAAAACGGTCCGCCATTGGATCCTCCGCGTTCTTGTCATCGTCACTTGGCTTTTTAGCGGTCAGATTGGCTGTCACCATAGCGCCAATCATAAGCGTTAATGTTGGAACAATTGCGGGTAACAGCCATTCCGAAATTGATGGATCGTGCTTGCCAGTGCTAAGTTGCACAAATAACAAAAGGAATGATGCGCCGCTGCCCACTAACCAAACAGTGGCAAGTCTTTGCTGACAGTACTTTGCTGGTAGTCTCTCTTGACTCATCTCTGAGTTCCGGTCAGTGTCAGCTGTTCGCGTAGCCCAGATCCATCAAGATGGTCTATGGAGGTTCCAGACACTAATAGCGGTTCTCTCTGCTCCACATGCTCGAATTCATAAACCAACACGGTAACGCGATGCTTGGTACCAAATTCACATCCCGCACGAAACGCACTTAAAGCAGACAGGCCGGAATTTAGCCAATTTTTTGCATCGTCACGGGTGCCGAGATTCCCATCGGTATTAACATCGTCGGAAGTAACAGCAATTGCAATTACGCGAAATCTTCCTTTACGTGCCGTGAGCAATGCTTGAAACCAATTAGCGATTGATGGGGGGTCAATATTGAATATGTCTTCCGACCAACGATCCGCTGTGGGTACGCCGTTATCGTCGATTTTTTCTAATTTGGTAACTAGTGTGAAGCCGTTCGGAATGGGGTAGTAGCGGCGATGAAAATCTCGAATGCCTATTTCATCAAGCGCCTTTCTCAACAGAGTGTCCATTTCACCAAGTGTCTTAACGCCTCTGAATAGCTCAGCACTCATCGTGGATTGATAGGATGGGTCCGGCGGTGGCCACGGAAAGCGGCCCGGTTCCACGTCGACGTCGCCATTGGTAAAGCTTTTCCAAAGAACACATTCTTCGTTCTCTATTTCTGGACGATATAGAAGTTCAGTATTGGGCTTAGCAGGCATGACTTCGTTCACGCCCGCGCGTATCTGGCGCACATTACTCATCGATGTCGGATCTGAAGATAGCTGGCTCAATGTTACGGACTGATTCTGCAGTGGAACCCGAACCTGTTGTGTGGAGGATTTAGCCGGAATAGCGATTCTACGGACCGTTGCCGGTGAGACAACGACCTTTCGTTGTATCTTCCGAATTTGTTGCGGAATTTGCTGCTGTGCCGTGCAAAGTTGCCTTGGCTCGGCAACGCGCTGAATGGTGTATTGCGCTATCTGTTGTGGGACGGTGATACGGTAAAAGGACTCAGGCATCTTTTGAATACTTTTCACTATATTTTGGTAGACCGGCTCGGTTTTTTGAAAACTGAAAGAACCATCTGAATTAGCTACCCACCCGGATTTACCTGTCTCCTTGAGGACCCTCTCTGTGACTGTTTCGTATACGGCTGGAATAGTTCTGATGATCTCATGGCTCTCTGAGACTACGAAGACTTGCGTGGTTTTAATAACCTTATCACCAGGGCATCTTGCTTCTGATACGACGATGGCGTCCTCGATAGTCTTAAACACGGCGGGAACAATTTGCTGTCTTTCACTGGCCTCTACCACCACAACGTTTTGACTATGAGTTTGATAGACCGTAGGCTCGAGCTTTAACGCGTAGTTATCTGTTGGGTGAGATGAAGCTCTCTGCTGCGCAAACGCCGTGGCCATGGCAATAAAGGCTGTAAACGCCGTCAGTGAAACAGGTTTTAGAAACTGAGAATACGTCATACCAATTAAGCAACTAGATACCAAGAAATTATCGGGCAAACCTGCTTTTCTGATGTTTGGTTTTTGCTCTGTGTACACATTCGGACAATCGCCACACCAAGCAAAAGGGTACCATTTCTATCGCGCATGGCAAGTGTAAGACGCTTCACCATCCTGTGATTAGCTAACTTTAAGGATCTTCTGCTTTAAAAAAACCACAAAAATGCAGGTTAAGGACCCATTGTTCTGATCAGGCTCAGTGTACGAACCGCCGGTTGTTCCACAATAGCTCCTGAGTTTATTGAGACCACGCACAGAACTACCTCTAGTGCCACTCCCAACCCTCCGGTACTGATCGTCAACGCTTTTGCTGATAGCAAAGGCGCAATTATCTCTATTACCGCGTTTGCTACGCTGTTATCTGCAGTTATTCAATTGCGTTGGATCCGGTTGAGAATGATTGATTGAATTCACTAATTCAATGTCAACATTGCCATCGTAAAGAGTTACGGACTGAATGAGTTCTGTGCGCTCCAGCATGCTGTACAAGCAGCTATGGCAAGGAGAATTGGGAGTTCTAACCTTGCACGATAAACGATTGACAGAGGATTTCACACTCAAAACATGGATAGCTAATCGGTGTTAGCTTCATCACTTTAAGACATTGAATGCAAACGCAAATGAAACAGTTATTTCGTGAGAAAGAGGCCGGGGTATTAATTTGGCGAGAGAGTGTAAGTCACTACAGTGATAGTGCGGCATCAAGGACTTTTATATCAATTGATATAGAGCAATGATTGTCAGTAGTTATTTTGGTAATTTTACCGTCAAATATGCCAAGTGTGGTGACGCAGTTAGGGCCGTGGAAAAATGTAACCTAACAATATATTTCATGCACTAAGCATCGTCATAGCTCTACCGATATCAGTATATACAGTGGCAAGATGAATAGAGATCTATGGCTCAAATCCCAACTTTATACGTGACTCAAGGCTCAGGCAATAGCTTCAAACCGATGCAGGTTGCGGCGCAACTAGGCTTGCAGTGCGAAGTGAATTATTTGAACGTTCTCGCCGGTGAATCTAGAACACCTGAATTCTTATCTATTAACCCTTTGGGTCAACTGCCTTATATGGTTTTAGACGGTGGAGTAGGCGTCGGAGAATCGAATGCTATAGCGTGGTATCTGGCTGAAGGTTCTGAACTGATGCCGGCTACGCCATTAACGCGTGCTCAGAGCATTCGTTGGATGAACTATGAGCAAACGATGCTTGAGGCCAATATCTCACCTGTTCGATTTTTTACGTACATTGTGCCGGAAATGCAGAAAGATCATGAAGCCATGATTCCTGTTTGGAGAGAACGCGGAAATCAGGGCTTAGCTGTGTTGGACAATTACTTGGGAAGAAATGATTTTGTTACTGATCACGGTTATTCGGTAGCTGACATTGCGGTGTTCGGTTACACACACCTTGCGGACGAAGGCGGGTTTGACTTGTCGCAATTCAAACATGTGTCTGCCTGGATTGCGCGAGTTCAAGAACAACCAGGATACTTACCTATTGATCAGCTGCTGACAGGGCAGAGCCAGAATTTGGCGGCTTAACAGACTATTACCGTAGTCTGAAACCTGATGGAACAAGACCAGACATCTATCGAGTTTGAAAAGGCTTTGGCCGAAGAGGCCGCTGAGCTTTCGCTACGGTTGCGTGAACTCGAGCGGCTGCAACATCCAGTCTGGGTGTACGATCTAGATAACGCGCGTATTCTATGGAGTAACGATAGCTCTCTTCAAGTTTGGCAGTCCGATTCCAAAGAAGAGTTGCTGAGCCGTAAAATGGGAACTGACATGTCGGTGTCCGTTTCTAGGCGACTCAATCAATATAAAGCCGACTTTGCCAAAGACGAAAGTGCTCAGTACACAGAAATTTGGACAATGTATCCCGTTGGGGAGCCTGTAACGCTAAATGTGGTATTCAGCGCATACAGGCTGAACGCTGATCGTGTGTTCATGTTCTGCGAAGGTTCGATTGATAAAACTGCTGACGCTGAAAATTTGCGAAGTTCAGAGGCTTTGTTGCATACATCCGTGCATATTTCGCTATTTTCAATTGCAGGTGATCCGCTGTATAGAAATCCAGCCGCTCGTAGTGTTGTGTCAGGCGCAAATAATAAAATTCAGGATCATTTTGTAGATCCGGATCTACTGAATCAACTAGAAGATCCAGCTAAGGATGAAATACAAGCCATTACCAGTGTCAACACGGTCAACGGTGTTGTATGGCACGATATCACTGCGCGCCGTTGTCATGATGCCGTCTCAGGTGAAGCTGCCTGGTTAATAAGCGAAGTAGATATTTCTAAGCTCAAAGCGACAGAAGAACATGCTCAATTTTTGGCAGAACATGACACGCTGACAAAACTGCCTAACCGTAATTACGTTTCAATTTATTTCCAACAGCAAATCGATAAGATGCTAGCCGAAGGGAAGGCTGGTGGGTTGATCTTCATTGATCTGGATAATTTTAAGAACGTCAATGATTCCCTGGGGCATGATGCAGGCGATCAACTCTTAGTGGAGGTGGCTGATCGGCTGAGAAGTCTTGAAAAGTCCCAATATTCAATTGCGCGCCTTGGCGGAGATGAGTTCCTGCTGTTAATAAATCCTTATGAGAGCGAACAGCACTTCGAAGCGATCATGCAGAATATAATTGACGTTGTGTCTGTGCCCATTGTTTTGCAAGGGCGTGAAGTTCAGGTCACACCTTCAATTGGTGTGGCAGTGTTCCCTAATGACGGTACGCACATTCTCGAACTTATGCGCCATGCCGACCTAGCGATGTATCACGCCAAGGAGACAGGTAAAAACGACTTCGCCTACTTTTCGAAAGAACTAAGTGAAGCCGCGGAGTCGAAAATGACCCTCGTCTCCGAACTACGATCGGCACTGAAGGGCGGCCAGTTCGAAACATTCTATCAGCCAAGAGTTGACGTTAGCAGCAATTCAATTGTTGGGGCAGAGGCATTAGTCAGATGGAATCATCCAACGAAAGGGATGGTAAGCCCTGATGGTTTTATCACTGCGTGCGAAGAATCAGGTTTGATTTCTGAGCTGGGGAAGGTAGTTTTCAAGGATGCCATCATCGCGCAGCGTACCTGGGCTGAGCAGGGCCACGATATTCGAATTTCAGTGAACTTATCACCCTTGCAGTTTAATGAAGAGCATCTAGTTGACGATTTACTTGATATTGTTGCGGAACATCACGGCAATCCAAATAGAATTGAACTTGAAATTACCGAGTCAGTGCTGTTGGGGCATGATCGATGTATTATCGATAAGCTACATCGGCTCGTAGCCTCTGGCTTCGAGATTGCTATTGATGACTTTGGTACCGGGTATTCGAATCTTGCTTATCTGCATCGATATCCTATTAGTTGTCTCAAGATAGACAGATCATTTGTAAACTCAATGGATAGCGCAAAACCCATCATTGAGCTTATTGTTGCTATGGCAAAGTTATTTGGCCTGTATGTCGTCGCCGAAGGTGTTGAAACGCCTGAGCAGTTAGAAATGCTGCATAATTTTTATTGTCAGGAATATCAGGGATATCTGTTTCATAAGCCAACAGACTTTAGTAGCTTTAACTCGCTATTGATCCAAAAAGACATCAAAAATGCTGCGTGATCCTCTTTAGTTAGTGGCGTGTGTTTACCTTGGTTTTAAGTCGCTACTTCAACTGAAAACCGATGTCTTGTGGGAACGTTTGAGCTTGATTCCGTTCGTCGACTCGCTAAGCGTATCTCTGCACTCGGGATGAAACGCTTGCAGCCATTGTTCAATAACTAGATCTTGAATGTCATCAGGCGAGTCACTTATACGACCACTAGGTAATTGACATTCGTTGCTGGCCAAGTGGCAGCCCAGCGCATAAAACTCCATATCAGACATCAAATTAGCCAGAGAGCCAGAACCGCTTTCAACCATTAAATTGGGTGCTTGCCCAATACCATCACCCGCAAGCATGATGCGTATGGAGTTGTTATCACGTGTTTTATACGTGGCAATCTGGCTATCTAGGTCGCCCTTTAAAAGCTCGATATGCTTTGCGGCGATTAACTGTGGGATACCCGCCTCAACATCGCCAGATGTGCAAAGTACCAATATGGCGTTCTTTTTAATGTGTTTCAGTAATTCTGGTTGTTGCGCCAAAAAACAGCTGCCAGTATTTAAAAAAATCAAATCGCTGTTAGCTAATAAGGTTGCTAGCGGTGCTGCCGAATGATAACTATGTGCCATTTCTGCCATCACAGCTAAATCTATATCGAAAACTAATGGCTGTATATTGTCTTTGTTCAGATGTCTCAGTAAGCCCCTTCCGATCGATCCTAATCCGATTACTCCGACTCTGAGTTGTGTCGATTCAACGTTAAACTCTGCTGATTCACGCAGTATGTTGTTACAGGATTCAACAATTGCTGGGCCGATGTCTCTATCCATAATCATCTTTATTCGTGATTTGGATTTTGAAATTATGGGTTTGTTGATTCTATGAGCAAC
The DNA here is from genome assembly GCA_020627685.1 of Granulosicoccus sp. GTDB lineage: Bacteria > Pseudomonadota > Gammaproteobacteria > Granulosicoccales > Granulosicoccaceae > Granulosicoccus. The sequence goes on from JAHDGK010000038.1 coordinate 22,442, forward strand.
CTGCTGATACCCAATAGTGGATCCGTCATCAGCGCCTTTAATTCCATTCTCTGTGCCTTCGACGAAGCCAACGAGCTTTGGGCCCAGTACAGGATCATTGGCAATGGCTTCTGCGCTTGGAGCAAAATAGCCGCCATACTCAAGTATGGCAAAAGGTCTTCCGTGTGTGACGTGCTTTAACAGGTTGAGCGTAAAGTCTGTATTGCGCAAATGACTACGATTGATATCAGCATAGATACGTCTCGGGAACTCTTGTTCCAGTTGTTGCACAACGCGCCAGTTGCTTTTGGAAGAGCTGGCCTTTGTTATCAGCGCGGCCATGCGGCCTTGCAAACACGAAATGTGCGTTCTCAACGGTGAAAAAGCATGCTGTACGTAAACGAAACAGAGATCGTCACTAGTTTTACAAGCTTCATCGACTCGCGCTATTGTTCGCTTGTAAAACGTTAAGCGCGTGTCGTCATGCTCGTTAAGTTCTTTCATCCGTTCTCAATAGAGCCGCATTCTCAGTGGCTATAAGGATGTGCCAATTCTGAGTCTACGTCTAGGGTATCGAGCTATATCAAAGGTAATATCTGCTATGCCCTTTTCCTGTGCATAGGTTGAAAATCAATCGGTGCTAGTTACGCCTTTTGGTTCCAATCTATGCAATAGCTGGTTAATAGTTGCGCCTAATGAGTTACTGATAATGCTTATAAATCTTCCGAAACATGGATCAGACCTAACAACCTTTGGGCAGCCTTAATTTGGGTTATAGAGCAATTTCCAAATGGGCTGGTTTGTGGTTCTTACAGATATTTGTTTTTCAACTTGGTGAAAATGTATGGATTGTGTTCAGCGTGTTTTTATTGCGTCGATAACCACGATGCCTCCCCGCACCTTGAACTTGACATCGACCGGCCCGATCATTACACCCCAGTGTTGATCTTGCTTGCCGTCTTTGCCTCGCTCGTGAGCAGGGCGTGGGTCTTGTGCCAGTGTTTGTTCGATCAAGTTCTTTAAGCCGTGTAAGCCGTATGCCACAGGATCGCTACTGGGTTTAATTTCGTTCAAACTTTGTAGTGCCTCTGAGTTCCAAGTTACTTCAAGATCATCCTCCAAGGGTGTTGCCCAGTCAGATTTTGCTTCGGGTATGGCATCGACAAACGACACATAGGGCTTGATGTCAAGCACGGGTGTACCATCGAGAAAATCGCCTCCGGTGACGAAGACCCGATGCCGGTCCTTGTCAAAGGCAACTTGTTGAAGCGTCACCACGCTTAACCCGATGGGGTTCGGCCGGTTGGGGCTTCGTGTGGCGTACACGCCTTTCGTCTGCTTGCCTCCAAGCCTGGGTGGCTGTACCAACGGTTTGAAACGCTTGTAGTGCTGGCGGTGAAAGACGAACACAACCCAAAGATGAGAAAACGCTTCCAAGTCTCGTAGGGCCAGCGCGTTATCGCTTGTGGGTTCGAATTCGATAGCGGCAACGGCGCTGTCCACCAATCCAGGCTGTCTGGGTATCCCAAATCGCTGGCTGTAGCACGATCTGATAGTTGCAATTGCTTCCATCGAAAAAGTATTGCTGCACATCGGTCTTATAAATGGGTTAATAATGCGTGTGAGAGGTAAGTCTAATCATACGCATATCTCGTTTTATATATAGTGTTTGTTACTGCTGCTGAAGCTAATAAAAAGATGTGTCTCCAAATCGGTTTTAAACGACATTGAGATGTCGAGCCTGATAGGGGCTATCACCGGCTTAGTGCCTACGTCGTAGAATACGAGGGCAGAAAAGCGTACAGTCTTGGTTATTGAACTAATCGGAGTCCTAGAAGGTAATCCCGATATGAAACTATGCATTATGCAAACAACACCAAGAAGCGGCGACAGCTCACTGGCAATAAATTTACAGACTCTAGATAAAGCTGCATCGGAGGCAAGTTCAGAGCAGGCTGATATCTTGATTGCGCCTGAGATGTTTCTGACGGGATACAACATCGGCGAGACAGCTGTACGAGAAGCGGCTCAAGAAGCAGATGGGTATATGCTAGAGAAAGTTGCAAATTTGGCTTATACGCATAAGATTGCAATAGTGGTGGGATTCCCGGAGCTGGCCGAAGACGGGCAGGTTTATAACAGTGCAGCTTTTATTTCATCTAGCGGGAAGAAATTGTGTGTTTATCGAAAGACGCATCTCTTCGGTGATGTTGATCGGGCCCAGTTTTCAGCGGGAGGTTCGCTGTGTGATCCCTTCACTTATCAGGGTTGGAAAATAGCATTAGCCATCTGTTACGACATTGAGTTTCCGGAAGTGGCGCGTTTTTATGCTCAATCCGGTACTGATCTCATTCTTACACCAACCGCTAACATGGCACCTTTTTTTAATGTTGCGAGCAACATGGTGCCTGTGCGTGCACAAGAAAATGCCTTGTATATCGCGTATGCGAACTATGTAGGTAGTGAAGGTGAGTTCACTTATTGCGGGCTTTCTTGTTTGTGCGGACCATTGGGCGATGACATCGCCCGAGCAGGGCGTGGTGATGAAGAGCTTGTTTATGGATCAATCTCTCGTCAAGAAATCCAATATGCTCGCAAGGGTACGCCTTATTTGGAAGACTTACGGAACGAGCTATACACCCAATGAGAAGACTAAAGTGAGCGAAGCTTCAGGTAATCCCGTGACGGCGTTTGGGCCAGACTTTCCGTTTGCTTACGACGATTGGATAAGCCATCCTGCAGGTTTAGGGGAAATTCCTTCCGCTAGGTATGGGGATAAGGTTGCGGTAATAGGTGCTGGTGCATCTGGCATCATAGCCGCCTATGAGCTAATGCGCTTGGGCTTACGCCCTGTAGTTTACGAATCTGGGAAATTCGGCGGTCGTCTACGATCACAGATTTTTGAGGGTACGAGTGATGTTATCGCTGAGTTAGGCGGAATGAGATTTCCAGTGTCGTCGGCTGGTTTCTACCACTATGTAGAAAAAATGGGTATTGAGAGTAAGCCTTTTCCTAACCCCTTGACGCCTGCAGCGGGCTCAACCGTTATAGATTTAGAAGGTGAAACGCATTACGCCGAAACACTGGAAGACCTACCGTGTATTTACCAAGAAGTTGCGGAGGCGTATCACGCAGCACTGGAAGAAAGCGCACAGTTCTCAGAACTTAAGCAGGCTATTCGGGAGCGGGACCCGGTGCGTATCAAGGCTATTTGGAATCCCATTGTACGAGACTGGGATGAGCGAACCTTTTATGATTTTATTGTTTCCTCTAGTGCATTCAAGGCCCTTTCGTTTCGGCACCGCGAAATTTTTGGGCAAGTAGGTTTTGGAACAGGTGGTTGGGATTCTGATTTCCCCAATTCAATGTTGGAAATTCTACGAGTTAATGTTACCGAGTTAGATGAAAATCAGCGCTACATGGTTGGGGGTGTTGAGCAAGTCTTGCATAAACTCTGGCGTCATCAACCGGACTCGATGGTGCACTGGGACCAAGGTACTTCGCTCAGTGCATTGAATGGAGGTGCAACTCGCCCGGGTGTGATTCGTATTGCCCGTGAAGGTTTAAGTACCGTATTAACTGATCAATGGGGGCGATGCGAAGAGTACAGTGCTGTGATTGTCACCTGTCAAACGCATTTGTTAACCACGGCCATAGATACTCAAGAAGACCTCTTCGATCAGAAGTTGTGGATGGCTTTAGATCGCACGCGATATATGCAGGCGTCCAAGACATTTGTCATGGTCGATCGCCCGTTTTGGAAAGATAAAAATCCCGATACTGGGCACGATATTATGTCTATGACTCTGACAGATCGTCTAACACGCGGTACTTACTTATTCGATAACGGGCCTAATAATCCTGCAGTCATATGTCTTACTTACACGTGGATGACAGATGCATTGAAAATGCTGCCTCTGCCGGTTGAGCAACGAGTAGAGCTGGCTTTGTCTTCTCTTGCGAAAGTTTATCCAGAGGTCGATATCCGGCAGCATATCCTGGGCGATCCAATCACGGTCAGTTGGGAAAGTGATCATAATTTTCTGGGTGCTTTTAAAGGCGCGCTACCGGGTCACTACCGTTACAACAGTCGTATGTTCGGTCAATTTATGCAATCCGATCTTCCGATAGAGCAACGCGGAATATTTCTAGCAGGGGATGGTGTTAGCTGGACACCGGCCTGGGTTGAGGGTGCGGTGCAGACTTCCCTAAATGCTGTTTGGGGAGTGATAAATCACTTAGGCGGCAGCACGCACCCCGAAAATCTCGGGCCGGGAGATGTATACCCGGAGTGGGGGCCAATTCAGCTGTCTGACTGACGAAATGCCGGAAGCTATATTTCTTTTTCCTCAAGCCATCCTTGATAATGCGCTATCAAACCGATAATCGGGTGAGACAACTTCACATCAAAACGAAATCGCCCTTGTTCATCCTGAAATTCTTTGGCGTCCGATACGGGCGCAAGAAATGTTGGCAGTGTTAAAAAACCGATTCGCCAGCCAACAACTGGCATGTTCAGCTGCTTCTCATCAGCATGCACGCCTAAATTGAATGTAAATGGCGGAAAAGATTCAGTAAGCTGATTATCGTTAGTTAGTTTTAATACGGAACTGAATGATGCGTTGGCAAAGGTGCGGGTCCATCGTTCCTGCCATTCTTCTAAATCGTTTAGCTCATGATCGACCGTGACGGTAATCGGTATATTGTCGCCAGCAGATGGAAAGCCGAACACCTTAGCAATCAATTTTGCAGGCCATGAACCCGTTCTTACTACGCCTGTGCCTATCCATACGCTGGAGCTCTTAGTGCTGTGAAATACCTGCAATGCTGGGGGCATTTTCTGGAATGTTTCCTTGCCCAGG
>JAHDGK010000038.1:27382-30787 GCA_020627685.1 Granulosicoccus sp.
GTTAGAGGCCTCAAAACATTCCTCGTTCAAGATGCTGATACTTCAACTGTCAGGCAATATCCAAGCGTTTTGCAACCTGCATCACTGACGGTTTTGGCGTTTGAGCTATCCGGGAAAATTTCGGAGCTAAGTCTATCAGTTGGGCAATCTGTCAAAGCGGGTGATGTATTGGCACAGCTGGAAACTACATCTTTAAACTTGGACGTGGAGTCAGCAGTTGCGGGGTTAGAGCAAGCCAAGGCGAGCAACGTCAATGCTGAGAAAGACTTCAGCCGAAAATCAGAACTGCAAAAGGATGGTGTTGTTTCTAAGGCCGAGCTAGATCAAAGCCGGGCAAATGTAGAAGCCTCGCGATCTCAGTTGGCGCAGGCCCAGTCCAAATTAGAAAGTGCGCAAACGAATTTGGGCAAAACCCAAATTTTGGCACCTTATGATGGAATAATTAATTCTATAGAGGTTGACCCCTTTGCAACAGTTTCTCCTGGGGCGCCAATCGCAAGCTTATACAGCTCCGCGGCGTTTGAGGCGTCATTTTCAGTAAGCTTTGAAGTTGTCAATCAACTCATTGTTGGCAAACCCGTCACGATAACGTTGGCCGATCGCACCGAAGTACAGTTAGCGGGTGTCATCAGCGAGCTGGGTTCTCGAGCAGACACCGTTTCATCGTTTCCTGTTGTTGTCACATTGCGAGAAATGATTCCTGAGTTAAAAGCAGGTATGGCCGTAAGCATATCCATGGAGTTCGATGTGGTTAACGGAGGAGGTTTTGCACTTCCATTTCAGGTATTAGCCCTGAGAAAAGATTTTGAGCCTGGAGCTCAAGATATTGAAAGAAATCCTGTTAAGCAATCTGTATTTGTCTTTGATTCTGATAGTTCTACCGTTAAGGAAAGAGATGTGTTGGTGGCCGGCGTCCGAGGCAATAGTGTCATTGTGGTCTCAGGATTATCAGCAGGCGAACGCGTAGCCTCTGCTGGTGTGTCCTTTTTAAGAGACGGTCAAAAGGTCAAACTTCTAGCAGACACCGAGTAGAGTTATGGATTTTCTCACTCGATTTGGAATAAACCGTGGACGGGTAACTGTTCTTGTAATTGCTGCGTTGTTACTGCTCGGTTATATGCAGTACCAGACGTTACCAAAGCGTGAAGACCCCGCAGTTACTTCGCGTGTCGTCGTTGTGTCGGCTCAATCACCGGGATTATCTCCGGAACGAATTGAGAATCTAATAGCCATTCCTATCGAGCGCAAAGCACGGGAAATAGGCGAAATCAGCGATATTGATTCTCAGGTAATGCCTGGAGTGGCCATCATAAAATTGGAGGTGGCTGCATCAGTACCCGATGACGAGCTTAACCTTGCTTTTGAAGAGATTCGAAACAAGATGTCTAGTCTTGAAGGGACGCTTCCTGCAGGTACGGATGGTCCAACCGTAAATACGGACTATGGAGATGTAGTTATCACGACGGTAGCGGTGACTGGTGATGGTTTTGATTTAGCTGAAATTGAAGATGCTGCTGAATCTTTGCAATCGCGGCTGTATCAAGTTGATGGCGTTGGAAAAGTGTCTTTGTGGGGAGTCCAGAAAGAAGTGATCAAGTTGGAGTTCGACACCAAAAAGCTGGCCGCGATTGGTGTGCAAATTCCGAGTTTGCTAGCTGATTTGCAAGCACAAAACGTAATAGCACCAGCGGGTCGATTGAACGCGGGTGGTACAGACCTAAGTCTAGAGGTCAACGGTGATTTGAAGTCACTTGAGGAAATTGAAAACGTTTTAACCAAAATAGAAGGAACAGGCAATTATGTTCGGTTAAAAGACCTGCTTATGGTCAGCCGGGGTTTTGAAAGCCCTTCGAATAAACCGGTTTGGTACAACGGCGAGCCGGCGGTGATGGTAGCGGTTGAAATGAATGATGGGCAGGACATTCAAAAGGTGGGTCGCGCTACTCTACAGGCGATTAAATTTCACGAGCAAACTCAGCCCATTGGTATTGCGTACGGTATATCGACTTATCAGGAGGCAAAAGTTACCGCCGCCATCAATGGTGCTTTGTCAAACGTTGGTCAGACATTTCTGGTAGTGCTTGGCATCATGTTTTTGTTCTTAGGTTTCCGCAGTGGTTTGATTGTCGCATCCATCATTCCGCTCAGTGCGGCTGCAGCACTGATAGGTATGTCTTTCTTAGGAATTGCCTTAGAGCAAGTGTCCATCGCAGCCGTCATTATCTCGTTAGGTCTACTGGTTGATAATGGTCTGGTCATTGTCGAGGATATTCAGTCAAGAATAACAAAAGGGGATTCTCCAAAAGTTGCTGCGGAGTCTGCGGGTAAGCAGTTTGTATTGCCTTTGGCTGTTGCATCAGTAACGACTGCGTCTGCTTTTATCCCCATGCTTATTTTGGATGGCACTGAAGGGGAGTTTGCGTTTTCCCTAGGAGCGGTCGTTGCATTAATGCTTGCGGGTTCATGGTTCTCGGCCATGTATATATTGCCAACGCTATGCGTGTGGTTTTTGAAAGCGAATCGTACTGAGAAGCCTAAGAAATCGAATCCGCTAAGCGATACCTACGCGAAAACTTTACGCGTGTTGATGCCTTCCTCTTTGATTGTTGTACTTGTTAGTTACGTGCTCACAATATCCTCTGCTGTGTTCCTGTTTCCTCATCTCAATAAGGAAATGTTCCCATTGAGTGAAAGAGATCAGTTTCTCGTATACATGGATATGCCTCGAGGTACGTCTATTGAGCAAACCGTAGAAACTGCGAATAGAGTTCAGAATTGGTTGTCAGATAAACAGATCAATCCCGAAGTGTCTAACATCACAGCGTATGTAGGAGATGGCGGCCCCAGGTTTTATTTGGCAATGAACCCGGCTGATGCGGTATCTTCGTCGGCCTTTTTTCTGGTCAATACCAATAGCTTTCAAGGAGCTGTAGTTGCAGCTAAACGGGCTCAACAATACTTCTACGACCAATTGCCCGAAGCGCGATTTAAAGTCAAAAGACTTTCTATGGGAGGAGGCGAGTCAGGTCTGGTCAGTGTGCGGATAGACGGTCCTAACGCGGACGTCTTGTTAACGGAGGCTGACAAGCTCCAGGCGGTATTCTCAAATGTACCGGGTATTGTCCAGAACGAAGATGACTGGGGTAATCGAATACTACGGATCGTTGTCAATATCTCACAAGAAAAAGCGCGTGATCTAGGCGTGTCTTCAGAAAGCCTTTCCGAATCTCTAGACCGTTACTTTACCGGTATAAGTATTTCGACATTCAGAGAGGGCGACAAGCAAATCCCCATCACTGTTCGTGCGCAGCCCTACGATCGCGATAGTTTAGATGATATTCGCAATCTGACAGTGAACGCCAATGGGCAGTTGATTTCATTGGATCAAGTGGCGCGGGTAGACCC
>JAHDGK010000038.1:30887-49007 GCA_020627685.1 Granulosicoccus sp.
CTCGTTATGCTGCTTGCGCTAATGATTCAGTTTAATTCATTCCGGCGAGTAGGGTTGACTCTTGCCAGTATTCCTCTGGTTTTAGTCGGAGCGCCTGTGTTGCTTTTACTGTCAAGTCAGCCGATGTCATTCTTTGCAACGCTTGGAATAATCTCTCTTGCAGGAATCATCATTAATAACGCTATTGTTTTGATTGATCAAATTGATATTGAGCGGACAACGGCAGACTTACGCGATGCCGTTATCAAAGCATCGGAAAAACGGTTTAAGCCCATAATGCTCACATCACTTACCACCGTGTTAGGCCTGATACCCATGGCAATTTCCGGTGGTGCGTTGTTTGAACCTATGGCAACAATCATGATTGGTGGTCTAGTCGTTGCCTCCCTTCTGAGTTTGTTTTTCGTGCCAGCAGCGTACTATTTGTTATTTGGCGGGTTTAATAGGCGAACTGAACCTGTGGAAGAATAACCAGACTTTAGCTTGTTAAGAGGAACACGCAATGCCTGCATTATTAGAAAATGTCGATCCCGAAGGCTTACTCGAGTACTCCGTTGTCTACACAGACCGTGCACTCAATCATATGTCTGCAGGCTTTCAAGGAGTTATGTGTGATATCAGCCAGACATTGAAAGAGACGTACAATTCACACAGTGCGGTTGTGGTTCCGGGTAGCGGCACTTTTGGTATGGAAGCCGTTGCTCGGCAGTTCGCTGGTGGGCAGAAGTGTATGGCGGTACGAAACGGCTGGTTCAGTTATCGCTGGTCGCAGATTTTTGATGCTGGCAATCTTCCTTCGGAATCTATCGTGTTAAAGGCACGAAGAGCAGCATCCAATGCTGTTCCTGCTCATCAGGCACCGTTTAATCCCGTTCCAGTTGAGGAAATAGTTGCGGCTATCAAAGAGCAGAAACCCGCCGTTGTATTTGCCCCTCATGTTGAGACATCGGCAGGTATGATTCTTCCCGATGATTATATAACTGCCATAAGTGAGGCTGTGCACTCGGTTGGTGGGTTAATGGTTCTTGATTGCATAGCATCTGGAACTATATGGGTGGACATGCAAAAAACTGGCGTGGATGTCCTGATTAGTGCGCCGCAAAAAGGCTGGAGCGGACCCCCTTGTTGTGGTCTGGTTATGCTCAGTGAGCTTGCGCGGGAGAAAATTAAGGATACTCAGAGCAGTAGCTTTTCTATCGATTTGAAAAAATGGTTGGACATCATGGAAACCTACGAGTCTGGTGCACATGCCTATCATTCCACTATGCCAACAGAATCCTTGCGAGTCTTTCGTGATGTGATGATGGAGACAAAAAACTTCGGGCTTTCGCTAGCGCATGAAAAGCAGCAAGAGCTAGGTGACAAGATGCGCACACTGCTCGCAAGTAAGGGATTTCACAGTGTTGCGGCGCCGGGATTTGAAGCGCCAGGTGTTATTGTGAGTTACACCGACAATGCCGCTATGCAAAACGGATCATTGTTCAAAGCACAAGGCGTGCAAGTTGCCGCCGGGGTTCCATTGATGTGTGATGAAGGAGACGAATTCAAAACTTTCAGAATTGGTTTATTCGGTTTAGATAAGCTCATGAATGTGGATAGAACAGTCGAGTCCTTTGCTGAGATTCTTGAGAAGGTCATGCAATAGCAGCTCTACCTATCCAACCCCACACCTTTAAACCGAGACCGAACAGTAAAGGCAGCACCAATATCCAAAAACGGCCTTGGTGGTAGCCACGTCGCCTTCTTCGAGTTCAAGCAGTCAGTAATTAGTGCGGACTGTCCACCGGATGCGAAGTTTGCCAGGGCAGAACCAAAAGCTGTTCCGCGGCTCACTCCAGAACCGTTGTAACCACCGGCTACAAAAACATTGCGTTTATGTTGGCCAAAGAAATTAGTTCCGTTACGACTAATGCCTTCTACCCCTGACCAGGCGTACTCGAACGGTACATGCTTCAGTTGAGGGAAGCGCCTCTCAAATGCTTCCCGGTGTATTGTCTGGCGTTGGTGTAGTTGTTTGTCTGTGAGTAATTGCCCACCATGGTACTCCGCAGTATTACGTAAACATATTCTGCCATCCTTGGTTAGTCTGACAGTGGCTCCACCCCCGTGCAGTGAGAGCACTCCCCATTGTTGTTTACTGCCTAAGCTTTCTAATTCGCTCGATGTAAGCACTCTCGTGAAGCTTCCGGATAGCGTGCTTCCGATAAGCCTTCTGTTCAATAGCCCAAGGCGGCCTGCTTCATAGTTTGTTGCTAAAACAACTTTATCCGCTTTAACTGTCCCTGACGCAAAGTGTGCGCTTATAGGTTCGTCGTAAGAAATATGTAGAACCGGGCTGGATTCAAACAGAGTGATATTATTGGGTAAGGTGTCTGCTAATCCACGTACTAATGCAGCGGGTTGTAATAAGGCGCCCTCATGCACGTGAAATCCTCTGTTATAAACGGGGCAACCTAATCGTTCTTGTAATCCTGTTTGATCCAGTTCTGTATGAGGTATCTCTAGTCTTTGCAGATAGTCTTTGTAATGCTCGCATTCATGTACGGCCATCTGGTCTATGGCTGCATGGTGAAATCCATCTTCAAGCCAATCGCAGTCGATATCATTGTCTAGCACGTTGGCACGAAGTAGTGACAGGCCGGTTTGGTTAATCCTATTGACTCGTTGGTATTCGCCAAGCAAGTTATCATTGAAAGCGCCGGGGAACTGACTATAGCTGACCGCGAAGCCTGAGTTTCTGCCAGAGGCTCCTTGGCCTATCTCGCGCGCATCAACAAGAATAATGCTCTCATTAGGATGGAGAGTAGCTAGTTCACGTGCTGCACAAAGACCGGTTATCCCTGCGCCGATAACAAGCCATGGCACTCTATGTTTACCTATAAGTGCAGAGTTTTTAGTGCGCGCAGACAAAAGCTCAGACCAACCGTGATCATCTGTTTCAAATACGCCTTTTGTAGTCTTGAGAAAAATTGACTCGTACCTGGATAAAGCTGGAGTTGGCACCCTAAACACTATGGGTATTGGCTTATGTCTTTCAGTATACCTACAGACAGGTGATGGAACTATGCTGCATAGCCAGTTTGAGAGTAGTAACGACTAAATACAGCTATTTAAACATTTCGGTAATCGGCCCGTTTTATCCCGGCATTGTTAACAGGCGAATTAATTCGGCGCCATTAGAATGGCTCTAGGAGAAGCTATTACATTTGCTCACGATTCTAGAAGTGTGATTTCTGTAAGGTCTCTGCGACAACTTTCTTGTTGATCTTGTTCATAGAGGGATAAATCAAATCTAATGTTTTCTAAATTAAAACTTCCGTTGTATCTTACAGTCGGCGCCAGCCTTGTGGCTGGTGTAGCTCACGCGAATCCCACAGTCTCAGGTGGAACAATTAGTTGGCCGGATGACGGCTGGTATCAGGTACAGAACGCTGAAACATTTCAAACCATTTGCGAAGGCGGAACCAGTTGTGATGTCAGTGTCGGTACTTATATCGTTGTAAACCATACGACCGGTCAGCGATTCACTGATATCGTGGTGAGCGGTTCTACGACGCCGACCACGCCTGTAAGCACCGTGACTGTCACCGGTAGCACAATAAGCTGGCCTGACGACGGCTGGTATCAAGTACAAGACGCTACAACGTACGCCACTCTTTGTGAAGGTGGTACTAGCTGCGATGTGAATGCCGGGACGTATTTGCTCATTAATCACACTACAGGTGAACGATTCACAGATATTGTCGTAAGCGGTTCAACGACCCCTCCCACTAGCACTGACGTGAGTGTTTCGGGTAATACCATTAGCTGGCCAAACGATGGTTGGTATCAAGTGCAAAACGCAACAACGTTTGAAACTGTCTGCGAAGGTGGAACCAGTTGCGCTGTGAGTGACGGTACCTACTTTGTCATTAATCACACAACGGGTGAGCGTTTTACTGACATACAAGTCGGTGGAACAACCGGCCCGGTGACGCCACCTACAGGTGTGGACACGATTACGGTAGACGGTTCAACCATTCGTTGGCCTGACAACGGCTGGTATCAAATTCAGAACGCAACGACATTCCAGACCGTGTGTGAAGGGGGTCTTAGTTGTGTTGTTGATAACGGTACTTACTTCGTCATAAACCATAGTACCGGTAGTCGCGACACAGTCGAAGTTGGTGATGTGGCACCACCGGTCTCTAGCGAGACTGTGGATGTGACGTTCGAAATCGAGGTGCCGTTTATTGTGTCGAATGCGTTACAGGTACGTCTCACGTGGGGTGACACTGATCTAACTGCTGCCTGGTTGATTGATGAGTCATGGGCGGTGACGGGTGCTCTTGCGGAAAATACTGAGCAGGCTTTATCTGTTGTGTTTTCTGATGATAACGGAGGGACAACACTCGCCAGCTTCGATGCTACATATCGAACAAGTTCAGAAGACGGTGAGGTTTATCGCATTACAGCCGATCAGTTTGATAGCGAGCGTTGGGACAGTGACAGCGACGGCACCAGCAACTTAGCAGAGCTTCGAGTAGGTACTGATCCCTTTGTCGTGGAAGTGGTTTCACCTACTGGCCCAACTTCACCTGCTGCGCTGAATATATCCACTTACTCTGGCTATGATGTAGAGCTTTTCTGGCCAAGATCAACCGACGATGTCATTGTCATGGGATACGATATTTTCCGAAATGGCGAGTTGTTGGAATCGATGGTTGATGCACTTAGCTATTACGACCCGACCACTGAGCCAGAGCGTGAGTATATCTATGCGGTTTATGCGGTCGACAATGACGGGTTTCGAAGCCCGCCTGTATCCGCAACAGCTTTCACACCAGCAGATCAGCCAGTGACTGGTATTGCAGCGCAAACTGGAACCATCACCGGAAATGGTGGCCTAGCCAGGTGGATAATAGGAGATGGCCTGACGACAACCAACGGAAATCCCACAGGTGGTTATTGCACAAGCCGGGAAGGTGCTGGAAGTGGTGTAGGGATACTTGATGCATCGTTAAGAAACGCAAGTGGGCGCACACAATACGATGCCTTCGACTTGGCCTCTTTGATGTGGATAAACGGTGAACAAGTTGGCGGATTTTTACGTGCCGTTACCAATACAACATCAAACTACGCAACTGTTCCTGTTGCGGGACTTCAGGTGACAGCTCAGTATCACGCTGTGAGCTCTTCGGCGACGTTGCGTAATTACACAACCTTGCGTAATGACTCAGGTAGCGACATTTTTGCAGTTATCAATTTCACGAGTAACTTTGGCTCTGATAACGGTACTCGCATCTACTCAACGAGTAGCGACAACACGACGTTTGAAGCTAGCGACCGATGGGTAATCACCGATGACTACAGTTCAACCGGTGGCGACCCAGCAAACACGACGGTCTTTTATGGGCCGGGGTCACCGGAAGCACCGGTTGTGTTCGCTCAAGAACAAGCATTCAGTTGCTATTCGTCAAACGGACTAAATGCTAGAGTGGACGTTATTATTCCTGCCGGTTCAACACGATCGTTGCTGTTTTTTCACCAAATGTCGTCTTCGAGTGTTAACGCGGTTGTTGAATCTGCACAGTTCGATACGACACCTGCGCTCGGTAGCCCATTGGTAGAAGGCCTAAGCCAAGAGCAGTTGGATGAGGTCGTAAACTGGGACTTCTAAAGACTAAGTATCGTCTGTCCCCGCAGCTGTATTGCGGGGATAGGCAGTTTATCCGCCTTTGTTACGACCAAACATGGCGAAAGGTGTTTTACAGATAATCTTGATATCCGTGAGCAGTGAAATCTGTTCAACGTACTTTAAGTCCCACTCTCCGTTTTCATGCATTGGGCCTTCACCCCTTGCAGAGATTTGCCATAGACCCGTCAAGCCGGGCCTAACAAGGTGTCGTTGGTGAAGATTCTGAGTGTACTTTGCGTTTACGACAGTTTCGAGTTCTGGTCGCGGTCCTACAATGCTCATATCCCCGCGAAGAATATTCACTAACTGTGGCAGCTCATCGAGACTGTAGCGGCGCAAGATTTTCCCAACAGTCGTGTGGCGAGGGTCCTTGTCGGATTTGTGAGTGATTCTATCTTCTTGTTGGACGAAGACATCCTTCAAGCGTCTGTCTTGCCCCATGGTTCTAAACTTTAGTACGTTAAATACTTTTCCGTTTAAACCGACTCTGCGTTGTTGAAACAGAATAGGGCTGCCCATCGACATCAGAACAAGTACGCCAATCAGTAGCATGGGTATAGCCATGATAATGAGGCCGCACAGTGCAGCTGCGCGATCAATAGCAGTCTTCGCAAATCGCGTGTACACGGTGGGTGTCAGTTGCACAATCGGCAATTCTTCCCTAGCCGGGCTTTGATCAGCCTGAGTGGGGATAGCGTGCCCTGTGATGGGTGTGACGTTATCCACAGTATTGATCTCTACAACTTGTTTGTATGCTGGTTCCAAGTCGATTGTCTTCTTTCTTCACGTAACTCGGTAATCGGCCGTGAATCAGACTTCTTCACTGAGGTTTTGGCATCTTTCCAGGTTTTGTTCACCACTCTTGGATGGAGTTAACACTGCCTGGGTGATTACTCCTTACGCAGGGCGGTAAACGCCGGCCACGATGATACTGTGGCTCGGCGCGGTTGGTTACCGGAATCATTCATTCCAAAAGTGCTTTCTAGCTTCCCGTCGGATGTCATAGATGGACAGACCTAGGTCGTCTAACAGGGTTATATCAGAGGCGAGTTTAAGCAGATCACGCCGTTGTCTAGAGCGTTCATACCAAAGGTTTAATGTGTCAAAAAAGCCTCGGATGCGCGGCGCTTTGCCGTTTTCCCGTGTTGTAGGAGCGCTGAACTCCCGGAAACACCCTGCATCCACTAAACATTCCGCTGAACGGTTCATAGTGCTGTACTCCCTGCTAGTGAGTTGAATTCCATCGAATCCGCGAGTCGCTGACAAAATTTCGAGGTTCGTATCAACAAGGCTCGGAAAAATTGCCTCGCCCGGCGGTTTCGGCGTTTGCGGGTAGGTCTGGCGTGAGAGACACTCAAATAGGGTTGCGAGATGACCCCAGCGGCCAGTGCCAGTGAATCAATATGTATTTCTTGCATGGATCGATGATTCATGATTTTCTCTCTTTGCTTGCTTCGGGCTACAATAATCGGCATTCTTAGGGGTGCTATCAAATGACAACTTTTCACATAGCATGAATAAAATTCATGGATAGGCTTCGCCAATTACCCCCTTTGAAGGCCCTGCTGGCATTCGATGCCGGTGCTCGTCTCGGTAGTTTTACTAAGGCGGCCAAGGAGCTGCACGTCACTCAAACGGCCATAAGCCATCAGATCCGTTTGCTAGAGGACTATTACGAGCAGAAATTGTTTGATCGAACTTCCCGAGATCTGGTCCTGACAGAATCAGGAATCCGGCTTCGAGGTGTTACCACTGAAATGTTTGATCGTTTGGATCAAATCAGTAAAGAATTGAAACCGGGTGCGGGTGTTCTAGAAGGCCCGCTACGAATTACGTTGCCGCCTTCCTTGGGCAGTTTTTGGCTAGCACCTAGGCTTGGAAAATTCTGGGCAGAGCACAGCATCGATTTGCATTTAATACCAGCCAGAGAGCTGCTGGATTTTCAGTTGCATAAGATTGACTTGGGCATTCGTTGTGGGAAAGGTGAATGGCCGGGAATGGAGGCAGAGTTTCTAATGCCTATGGATATAGTTCCCGTTTGTTCACCGGACCTTTTAAAGCAAAGACCCGGATTACAAACTGCTGAAGATCTTATCAATTACACGCTACTACATGAAATTAACTACGATCAATGGGGTGAGTGGCTGGCAGCGCGCGGCCTCCATAGTATTGATAGCTCTAAAGGCGTTATCTGCCACGACAGCAACATGCTATACAACCTTGCACTGAACGGACAAGGCATTGCGCTTGTTACGTTGCAAGTTATGTCCGAAGAATTAAGCAATGGCCGGCTTGTTCGTTTGTTTCCTGAGTTGGATGAATCGACAAGCGGTTATTATCTGGTTCATCGTGAAGGCGTTCGGCTTAGCACCCGGGCAAAAATTTACAGAGACTTTGTTATTCAGCAGGTCCAGTCGCCAAATGTTTAGCCATATACTGAATAAAGTCCCAAATACAACCCTCGTAGTCATCCGGTGCAAGCGGCCCGCCTTGAAAATGCCGAGTCTTTAAAGCAACTTGCAATACTTCTAGTTTTTCACGGTCTTCTGCGTTAAACGTTTTGCAAAGGTGAATGTAATCTTTCACTTTTTGAGCGTCTGGATCATTCTCAAGTCCGGTAACCCCCCATCGTATGTTGACCTTGTCTACACCGTTGGGCCGTAGGCACATAAACAACGTAAAGTTAGTCGCCATTCCAACCACCAGATTCGGGTATATCCCATACATAGGTGAATTGATTTTTTCGTCCTCTGTTAAGTCTTTGTGAAAGGGGCCACGTGGTGGGTAGTCGGGGTCATAGTAGGCATGATAGCCCGTCCAGCCTTCACCTGATTCCATCTTTTTGCATAACCGAGTTGGCGTTATTTTATGCAAGGTTTCTAGATGTGTCGTACTCAAGTGATAACCTTCCATGAAGTTTTCAAATAGACACTTCCAATTGCAGTTCCAAGTATCTTCTTCAATGAAATTTAAGAAGCGCTCTTCCGGATGATAATTGTTGACGATGTTTTGCAGCCCGCTTAACCGTGGTGTAAGGGGTTTAGCTTGTCCATCTAAATTTACAAAAATCCATCCGTTCCAAATTTCCGATGCAAACTCTGGAAGCGCACATTTGCTCTTATCGAAAGATGGTGTGTTCTTTATTAGTGGTGCTGATAACAGGGCACCTGTATTGTCATAACTCCAGGTGTGGTACTGGCAGACAAATCGTCGGCTGTTTCCAGAGCCTTCTGCAACTCGATTGCCTCGATGCCGGCAAACATTAGAGAGTACCCGGATAGTGCCATCGGTGTCGCGTGTCACCAGTAACTGCTCATCCAGCATTTCGGTGGTGTAAAAATCACCGGGATTGGACACTTCGCCAACATGCCCAATGCACATCCAATCGCGTCGAAGAACGTGGTCCTTTTCCAGATTCAGAAATTCCTCAGACGTATAAAACTCCGCCGGCATGGCTCGAGCTTCATCGCTTGGCAAAGTTTGCATGACCGCGAGAGTGTTTCTTAATGTCGAAACTGTATCGATAGGGTTGGCTGACACCTGAGGAAACCTTGGCTAATGTTTGTTTGAACTGTTATCTACAGTAGAACAGAGTATATCGTTCAACACCACGGTATTTTAGCTTGCTTAGCGCTCTTGAAACGGATAGCAAACTAGTGCGACAGCGGCCACGATTCGATTCTTATCCGCTGTAATATAAAAAAGTACTCAGTGGGTGAGGCTGTGTTTAGGGCCTAAGCAATTTCTCTGTGAAGGGTAGATACGTCAATGATGCTCAAATTTGGCACGGTTAGCAGTTCACTTGATCTGGAGAGTCACGGTAGGCGAGCGGGTACGTTCGATCTAGTGCATTCGGATAACCGACACGCATTTTCTAGTATTCAATCTCCTTTAAGTGTCATTCGCGGAGGCGATGGGCCTACCGCCTTAATATGTGCCGGGAATCACGGTGATGAATACGAAGGGCAGATTATCGTTAGGCGGCTTTTCGAAG
Source organism: Granulosicoccus sp. (assembly GCA_020627685.1). GTDB lineage: Bacteria > Pseudomonadota > Gammaproteobacteria > Granulosicoccales > Granulosicoccaceae > Granulosicoccus. The sequence continues at coordinate 40,559 of JAHDGK010000038.1, forward strand.
AACTCGATGTCAGTGATGTAGTTGGGCGCTTAATCCTGGCGCCGGCTCTGAATATGCCTGCTGTGTTGAACAAAAGCCGTGTTTCTCCGCTTGACGGAGGTAATCTAAATCGAAGTTTTCCAGGGGAGGCCTTTTCCGGCCCCACCAACGACATTGCAGGCTTTGTACGTACACAGCTGATGCCGCAAGCCGATGTTGCAATTGACCTTCATTCAGGCGGGTCAGCGACAGATTATTTGGATTGCGCCTATTTTTGTGTATCTCCACATAAAGCTCGAAACAGGCAGACACAAGAATTGGCGATGGTCATGGGCTTGGCTAATACATTTGTTGTACCTCTTAGTGATACAACGGGAGATTTCGATACTGCTGCTTTGGAGGCAGGCTGCGCCATGCTTTCTTGTGAACTTGGCGGTGAGGGGAAAATTTCACGACGAGCGTTGGAAGCTGGCTGGCAAGGAATGCTAAGAGTACTTTCCCATAAGAATATAATTACTGATGCGACTGCCGTGCGCCTGGGGGCTACATCAGCCCCCCAGACCCGCTATCTAGACTTGGGTGAAAACGCGTGCGTAATCACCGCACAAACTCATGCTCTTGTGGAGCCTTTGGTCGGTATGGGAACCCGGGTTGATAAGGGGCAGGCAGTTGCACGCTTGCGTGATGTGCACCGTCTCGATGCAGCCCCTGAAGAACTGGTGGCGACCTCTGGTGGTGTCGTTTCTATTCGCAGAACCAACCCCATAGTGGCGCCAGGTGATCACTTAGTCGTTCTTTGTCCAGAACTCGGAAAATCCGAACTGGCGGCACGCTTGGATCTTGAAGAATCGAAAGTCAGCACCCCGTAACTGCTTGTTTAATTTCCCGGTTTGAATCGTATTCGGCAATTGCGCGCGGCAAGGTATGGTTTAATAAGGTTCGGCAATAGAGCCACCCGCTGGTCGGGTGTTTATCGCAAACACTTGTTTTCTCATTCTCTACGTGTTGAAAGTAATACGTCCATGCTAAATACTCAGGGAGGCCAATGAAACTATGCAAAAAAATTCTGAACTGGGTCGTAGTCATGGCGAGACTACTGCGGTACACGTGGAAGATCTGCACAAAAGCTACGGGTCTTTGGAAGTCTTAAAAGGAGTATCCCTGGACGCACACGACGGTGATGTGATTTCGATCATCGGTTCTTCAGGATCCGGTAAGTCGACTTTTTTACGGTGTATAAATTTGCTTGAGCTGCCGTCTGCAGGTTCAATCACTATCGCTGGAGAGGCTGTCAAATTTAAGCCGGCCAAGGGCGGGGAAATGCGTGCTGCTGATGCTAAGCAAATTCAACGGCTGCGTACCAACCTGGGTATGGTTTTTCAAAGCTTTGACTTGTGGCGGCATATGACGGTTCTGCAAAACGTCATTGAGGCGCCTATTCATGTGTTGGGCATGAGCAAAGCGGAGGCGATAGACAAGGGTGAGGCCATGCTACAGCGTGTCGGTCTCTATGAAAAAAGAGATCAATATCCGGCTTTCCTATCGGGAGGGCAGCAGCAGCGTGCCGCGATCGCTCGTGCCTTGGCGATTGAGCCACAGGCGATGTTGTTCGACGAGCCTACATCGGCTCTCGATCCAGAGCTGGTCAGTGAGGTTTTAAAAGTCATACAATCAATCGCCGAAGAGGGTCGTACGATGATTCTCGTGACGCACGAAATGGCTTTTGCTCGGGATGTCTCGAGTAAAGTGATTTTTCTCGACCAAGGTCGAGTGGAAGAGGAGGGAGCACCAGAGATGGTGTTCAATAATTCATCGAGCGAACGTTGTCGAGCGTTCGTTAAATCGGTGCACTAATTTAAAACACTTGGGAGATCCAATGAAAATTATTAAGTCCATTCTTGCAGCGACTGTCGTTGCTGCCGGTATGTCAACAGCCGCTAATGCAGAAGTTCGCCTTGGCCTCGATTCATCAAACTATGAACCCTTTTATTCTCGCAGTGCCGATGGCAATTGGACAGGTTGGGAAATTGAAATTGGTGATGCACTTTGTGCAGCTATGCAGGAAGACTGCGTTTGGGTTCCTATCGCATGGGACGGCATTATTCCAGCACTGACTGCGAAGAAAATCGATGCCATTTTAGGTTCTATGTCTATTACTGAAGAACGTAAAAAAACAATTAACTTTTCTGATAAGTACTACAACACTCCAGCTGCGTTAATCGCTCCTAAAGGGTTGTCAATTGAATCTATCGACGACCTCAAAGGTAAGAAAATTGGTGTGCAGGTATCAAGCACGCACTCCAACTATGTAGAAAAATACTTAAGCGATGGTACTGATGTAAAAATCTATCAGGATTTCAACGATCACAACCAGGATCTGTTTGCCGGTCGCGTTGATGCTGTAGTTGCAGATAGTCTAGCGCTTGCTCCTTTTCTTGAGTCTGCGGAAGGTTCTTGCTGCGAAATCAAACTGCAGTTAAACGATGAGGAAGTATTTGGAATTGGTGTCGGAGCTGGTATCCGCAAAGAAGACACTGATCTGCTTGCTAAATTCAACGCGGCAATTGCTCAAATCCGCGCTGATGGAACGTACGACGAGATTTCCAAGAAATATTTCAACTTTGATATCTACGGTGGGTCTAACTAAGACCTGATTGCGGGTTGTGCAGAGTGTTCTGCACAACCCTAAACCCATCATTAGAAAGGTTTGAATGGCGTGGATTTTTTTTATAGTACTGCGAACCTTCTCTACGAATGGGGGCCGAATTTTCTGAGGGGTTTAAGTGCCACTCTCCAGATAGCATTTGGGGCCTATCTACTCGGGCTCACCATTGGTGTATTGGGAGCTATGGGGAAAATCCATGGCGGTAAGTACTTAAAATTATCTCTTGAAATTTACACAACCATTATTCGAGCTGTCCCGGAGCTCGTACTTATTCTCCTCTTGTACTATGCCGGTACAAGTTTGCTGAATCAGAGCCTGGAAGCTTTCGGCTATAACCCTGTTGATATTAGTGGAGTTGCTGCAGGCGTGGTTGTACTGGGGTTAGTGCAAGGTGCCTACGCGACAGAAATTGTCAGGGGTGCTTTATTAGCCGTCCCTAAGGGTGAAACCGAGGCGGGTATCGCATTCGGGATGTCGAAGAGTAAGCTCTTCAGGCGCATCACTTTGCCGGCGATGATTCCACTAGCCTTGCCGGGATTGGCTAACCTTTGGATGATTGTTACCAAAGATACTGCACTGCTTGCAGTCGTTGGATTTGAAGAGCTGGCTTTGGTTACGAAGCAGGCTGCCGGTAAATCACGGCTGTTCTTAGAAGCCTTTACGGTCGCTGCTTTCTTGTATCTGGGAATCACCTTAATCTCCAATCAAATTTTCAAATTGTTGGAAAGACGTGCGACACGCGGCCTTCCGAAATTGGAACAGGTATAGGAGCTTAATTGTGGTTTGGGATTGGTTACCAGAGTATCTACCAAAATTCGTTGACGGATTGTGGGTCACACTCCAACTGTTTTCATTGTCTATATTTTTCGGCTTCTTGCTTGCCATTCCCATTGGTTTAGTACAGGTCACCGGCCCTAAATGGTTGGGGCATATCGCACGAGGATATTGCACACTTTTTCGAGGTACTCCTCTGTTAATTCAGTTGTGGCTGCTGTACTACGGCTTGGGGTCCGTGTTTCCATACTATCCAGGTTTGCGTGAGTCATTTATCTGGCCCATATTGGTTGAGGCTTTTCCTTATGCCGTTGTCGCGTTTTCCTTATCGGTTGCCGCCTACGAAGGGCACGTCATGAAAGGTGCTTTTCAGTCGGTACCAAAAGGTGAGCTGCAAGCCGGGCGTGCATTCGGAATGAGTAACTTCACTTTATTGCGGCGTGTCTGGCTGCCACGTGCGCTACAAAATGTCCTGCCAACCTTAGCTGGAGAGGCTGTGTTGACATTAAAGTCCGTTCCTTTGGCCTCTACGATAACCATCTTCGGTGTATACGGCGTCGGATCAATTGTCCGGCAAGAAACCTACAGAGTTTATGAGCCTTTGCTATTTGTAGGCTTTATTTATATCTGTTTAACCGGTCTTATCGTCGTGTTGTTCCGGTGGTTGGAAAATCGAGTGCCGTCAGAAAGCCAGTTATAGTGGCTATGGTGAGCGAGACTTCTTTGTTTGAGTGATCTTCTGGCTGCGGACTATGGCAACGAGAGTTATAAAACTAATTATTCTCCCATTAGTCTTTATAACACTGTATTTAGTGACCCATGCCCACGCTGAAACCACTATGTGCGTTCGCCTGTTTGACTATCAAAAATCTGAACAATCCATTTCTTCATCGTGGCGTTTAGTGAACGATGATGTTATGGGCGGAAGATCCATTGGTCGATACACTGTAAATGAAAACCATCTTGCGTTTTCGGGTTTCATTAACACCAATGGCGGTGGATTTTCCTCAATAAGGCTCTCTGTTCCATCGTTACCATTTTTCGGATTTGACCACATACGTATGTCGGTTCGCTCCGATGGACGACCGTACACCTTAAGCCTCGCCGATCAGTTTTCAGTTCGCCGGGGAATCTCACACAGAGCTAGAATTGACACCGAAGCTCGTGCAGACTTCCAGGAAATAGAAATTTCGAAAGATATGTTTTCTCCAATGTTCCGCGGCCGTATGGTGCAAGCGCCTCCGCTGGATACCAATGCTATACAGGAGATGAGGGTCATGCTTAGCGACTCTGTAGATGGTGACTTTCGCCTTGATCTTCAATGGATAGATGTTTGCCGTTTATAGGCGAAAAAACTGTCTGATTAGCTGTTAGTGCCGCGCAGAATGCGAAAGCGAAATTTTGTGACATGACTGTTGATAGCTAAGACATCGATTTAGAAGACTTACACAAATCAACGCCTACCTGTATGCTAAGTACTCCTTTGCAGCCTCATATTACTAAATATGAAACAGTGGAACTGGGACAACCTGCGTTTCTTAATTGCGTTAGCTGATAACAATACGCTGTCTAATGCAGCGAATCAGCTGGGCGTTAGCCATACCACTGTGCAGCGTCGCGTACGCGCGTTTGAGGAAGAACTACAAGTACAACTTTTTATACATACGCCAGATGGATATCATTTGACCGAGGCTGGCCAAATACTTTACGAGCAAGTTCACTCACTACAAGATACGGTGCATACGGTATCACGTCAGTTGGTTGCCAGAGAGAAGGAGCTATCTGGGACAGTGACCGTAGCGACAACCGACACAATTGGTTATCTGTTGATGCCCAAATTCATTAAGGATTTTTCCGAAAAACATCCGAAACTTGATGTAAACCTTATTATTGATAATAAGCGCTCGGATCTTTCACGGTTGGAAGCTGATATTGCTGTTCGAGGTGGCCAACGCCCGCAGGAATCACTCATTGGTAAAAAAGTGGGAAGACTGGATTTCTGTTTATGTTTGTCTCATCAGTATTTGCAGTCAATGAAAATGAAGAATGCTCATTTTGTTGATTTTGCCGGGGGTAGGGATGATGAAAGACAAAATAAAATCTGTGTTCCTGAGGCGCGCAGAGGTGATTTTCGATACATCACATTAAATGATGAATTTCGCGGATTACCGTTTAGTCAATGGTTTGTAGGTACCGTGCCGAAAGGAGTAGGAAGTATTCAAACAGATGGTTTGATGAGCGCATATTCATTGTGTAAAGAAGGTGTAGGAGTTGCGTTACTGCCGAAATTTGTTGTTGCTTTGGAATCAGAGCTCATTGAAATTCAATTTTCAGAAGAATCGCCTGTGCCTCAATCAGAGCTATGGATTCTAAGTCATGCTGAACTTAGAGATAGTGTGAGAATCAAAGCTGTTAAGCAAATGCTATTTGAGTACTTACGTATTTATCTATAAAACAACCCTATATTGAGTGTTGTGCATTTGTGATTATTCAACGTGCGTTTTTGAACAGCTTATAGGGCTGTTCCGATATTGGTTCTTTGTTAGCATCGAATATGCCCCTCGTTAACAAAGGAAAAACCATGAATCTTCGACTACCTCGCCTTGGTGAGTTTGGCTTTACCTTCCTTGCATCTTGTTTAATTATCGTATCCGTTAAAGCAGCTGCGGGTCCACATGATGACGCTATTAAAGCTCGTCAAGCCCTGATGCGTCTCTATGACTTTAATGTTGGCATTCTCTCTGATATGGCCAAGGAAAAAGTGGAATATGATGCTGCTGCAGCAAGTGACGCAGCTGCAAATTTGCTAGCTGCAGTCAGCATGAAGCAAGGCGCTATCTGGCCCATGGGTTCAGATTCAGAAACTGATGGCAATCGAGAAAATCGCGCACTGCCTACGATATGGACCACCTATCCAAAAATTATGGAGCCTAGTAAAGCTATGCACTCCGCGGCTGTTGCTATGGACGCCGCTGCTGGTGATGGTTTGCAATCTCTTCAAGGGGCCATTCGCGATGTCAGTAAGAGTTGTTCGGGATGTCACGATGACTACAGAGCAGAGCGAAAGTAAATTCAGTGAAATCTGAATATACAAAGATATGGGACAGCTGGATTCGGCTGTTCCATTGGTCTCTTGTTATCAGCATATTTTTTATGTTGTTCAGTGGTAAAACCGGAAATTTCTTTTTTGATTGGCATAAGCCGGTTGGTGAATTCGTTCTGGCGTTGATTATGTTCAGAATTATCTGGGGTTTCATCGGTAGCAGTAACGCAAAATTATTACCCTTGATGGCGGGGCCATCAGCAGTACTCGTTCATTTAAAAGAGTTGATTGCTGGAAGAGTAAAGCCAGAACGCGGCCACAATGCGGCAGGTGGTTGGGCTGTAATTCTCATGCTCCTGCTAATTGGTTTTCAGGCAGTTAGCGGTATGCTGATAGCAGACGAGGAAGAGTTTGTTGAAGGTCGTTTCTATGGCCTACTGGATGAATCGACGATGTTTACACTTTTGTCTTTGCATAAAGCGAACTCAAATCTACTGATGACAATAGTGGTCGTGCATATCTTAATGATCGCGATTTATCGATTATGGGGAAAGCAGAACCTGCTATCAGCTATGATCACCGGTCGAATGAAATGGCCTGAAGATGAGCCCGCTAAGCCCTATACACTGCAACATGGGTGGGTAGGTTTTTGTCTTGTGGTCGCTGTCTTTGCTCTTGTGGGTTGGGTATCCAAATGGTGGTAGTCTCCCATTGAGTCTAAGTCCTGACAAATCTTTTAGCATTCACCCATTAGGCAGATACTTAAACTGTCTTACGTGCATAGTTCACAAGTAACATCCCTTTCACTCCCGTACTTCACAAAACCCAATCCATTTTTTATGGATGGAACGTAGTGGTCGAAATACCTACGGATAGGGATACATAGTTTCACAGATTCCCTGTGTCGATCGCGATTAAACGGGGTTCTTATTTGTGAATACATTACTTGCTGCTGTAGCTTGTGATTCTCAAAGGAATTTAAGGTTAATTAAGCTTGCGGGGCTGATGCTCATCATGCTTTTAGCGCTTATATTTCCTGCTAAAAAAACATACGCGCAACAAGTTGCAGTTACAGAATGCCCTTCTGCGATGCCTTTGGGTAATATCGGAAATGGTATTGCCGCCGTGGACAATGCAACTGGACTTGGTTGGGTTCTTTGGACAGAACAAGATGTTTACTCTCGATTCAGCCCTCAGCCCCATCCAGGGAACGCTGATCATCTGATAGCCGTTAAGTACTCAAACGGACAATGGCAGGTTGATAATAATGGCGGTCTCAAAGGTTTTGAACCTGCAGCAACAGACTGTCTTATCGCTGAGATCAATTTCACTACTGATACGGTATCCCCACTCGCTGGTGTTAGTGAACCGATTAATGGCATCGATGCCGGATATCAAACAGGTGACTTATCCATTACTGCCAACCAATGGGCAAATGTTTATAACGCGGGTGAATTTGGTGTATCTGGAAGTTTCCTTACTCATGTAGATGATTCAACGCCATCTGGGCCGGGTGGTGAGTCAGGTTCTGGTGAATCAGAGTGCCCAGCTCTGATGTCTATCGGTAAAGCGGGCTATGGAATAGCAGCCGCAGATCCTGCCATGGGCACTGGTTGGATATTGTGGTCTGAAGAGAATGTTTTTACGCGCTTTAATCCGGCACCATTGTCGGGAAACACAGAGCATCTGTTGGCCGTAAGCTATAGCAATGGCAATTGGTTCTACGATAATAACAGTGGCCCGAACGCGTTCACACCGCGATCAAATGATTGTTTGATTGCCGAGGTGAATTTTTCTACAGATACGGTTACCCCTCTCGCGGGTATAGACAATGTGGTTAACGGTATTGCAGCGGGCTATACCGCAGGGGATGTGGCTATAGCGCCCAATTTTTGGGCGGGTGTACCTAACAACGGTGAGTTTGGTGTTACCGGTTCGGCCTTCAATAAACAGGTAGATTCAGGCACTACGGATTCAGGCACTACGGA
>JAHDGK010000088.1 GCA_020627685.1 Granulosicoccus sp.
GAGAAGACGAACACACTTCCACCACGATTCGATAGCGCCTAGAAGATCCGAGTCGTTTACAGTTTCTTCACCCATCGGACAAACCTTAACCCCTGGGACAAGCTCTTCTATGGATAGCCGACAGGCAACGAAAGGAACATAGACCGCGCCTACTGACTTACAAATTTGACCCGAGCAAGGTCTTTGGCCAATCATTGTTCGAGACACAGGCAAGTCTTGAACAGCAAACATAAGCAAGGTGGGTAGTGATCTCGATGCCGTCGAATTGGAGCGTCTTCGATATCTTTGCGAATATTTTCCCAGGAGCGCTATGTCTCGCCGTGCTACAGCAGCTTGCCGTAAGCGCCGGATGGCTGGGCGAGGCAGAAATTTTGTCGTGGAACACCACATACGTATTTGTGTGCGGTTTAGCTCTCAGCTACTTCCTTGGCACTCTTCTTATGCCGCTAGGCCGATACCTGATTCCCCTGTTCAATCGATCCCACGCAGATTGGAAGAACCGGACCGCTGAGAAGTTCAAGACCAGGAACCCTGAGTTTGCCGATCGACTTTTTCTGCGGATCAACCCGCTGTTACTTATCACAGCTGTCGACTTGCACTCTTCTGAGTTTGGTCGAGAGATCCGCCGTCTTCAGGCTCTTGGAATAATGCTGCGGAACGCTGTGGTACCGATTCTCGCCGGTGCTGGTCTCGTCTTGTTGGAGGGACTGTTCGCTCGCCGATTCCCCGCAATGATTTACGTCGCCGTGGTTCCTTCTTTGCTGGCTCTCGCATTTGGGAGTTCCCGAGCAGGAGTGAGGCGCTCCCGGATGGCGGTCGAAAAGGCTTTTCACGCAGCAGCCTGGCTTCCCGAGATCGACGACTCGTTACGACAACATACAACTCTCGATACAACTACTGACCCGGACTAGACCTCTTCGTTAAACCAATACGTCAGGTCGTCCACGAACCTTCGGGCCTTCCCCCCCAAATGAACGTGGCGTGGATGTTTGTGAGCCAAGATAGGCGGTGCCGACTTTGGGTAACGCTAGCTCCCGAGCGAGCCTCGCATCAAAGATTTCCATGCCCGTGACGTAGCGGGCTGATGACTTCGGTTCCCGGGTTTCGAAACGGCCACCAATTTCGGACGAAAATATTTCAAGAAAAAGTTCAGCTTTTTGGTAATCGACGACGCCGCTCACTTCTCCTACCACGCCGACTGAGCTGGAACCTCAGAAACAATGATCTCCGATGTCTACCGCCACCGCCTCCGTCGAATAGCCATGTTAAGACCAGCTCATGAAACACAGACGTGAAAGCCGATTGGGAACGAAATACTGAACGGAGGTTACTAGTCCATGCCTGCTTTTAACTTTTGAACCATAGTTCCGATGGCCTCACCACATAGCTCCACCTGGTCACGGTTGATCTGTACCTGACGCCCTCCGACATTTTTATTTCCCGGCGATAGCTCAGTGAACGGACACCCATGTGCTGATGCAACAACCCCTGTGGTTTGGAAATCACGGATACTTACCATACCTTCGCTGATTTCTGGGAATGCAAAGATATCTGGGTGGTCTTCCATCAGAGACTCGACGTCTTCAACGATGGAATTCAGAACGGCCGCATATCCCGAGGCCTCTCCCATATACTGCGTGATTCTGTTCTTCACCAACAGTCCAGCTTTCGGTAATGGACGGTTAGCTTCACGTAGGTGACTAGCAAAGTTGTGTTGAGCGTAAATTTCTGACGGCAATTTTAAACCATGAACCAACGAGAATGCGTTTTGGATAGCTCTCCTAGATGAATCGTCGGCCATCACCGGTAGTACGAGTTCGTCACAAACCGACAATGCCAGTTGGGTATATATCGAGAAGCTCGGATTCATATCAAAGAAGACAACCGAATACTCGTCTTCTATTTTTTCCAGAAAATCCTTAAGCCAGTCGATAACCATCAGCCAAGTATTAGTCCCTGGGACAACATTGTTGGCCAGGGTATGCATTGCGTTAGCTTGCAACTCAAGTAAGGAGTCTCCGCACACAAGATCAATATTCGTTGGGATCTGACTATTAAGCTCTGACGGCTTCGTCAAAAAAGCAGTCGCATCAAATTCTGGCGGCGCATAGGGAGCTGGCAATCTCGACTGAAAATAACCACCGACGGTGGCCCGCAGGGCTTGGTTCTGACGATCAAGAAGGTTGCTACTACCTCCGTTTACAAGACCCCCAAGAAACATCTCCGAAATATTCGCCTGTGGACACATATCAACAACCAGCACTTGCTCGCCAGGTGTGTCCGAAGAAAATTGACAAGCAACTTGAAACGCAAGACTCGTCTTCCCAGTTCCTCCTTTGTTGTTCCAAAACCCGAATTTTTTCATATCAGCTCATCTCAGTTTTTTTGACCTCTACCGCATTGGCATACGCCACGCTACTGTTAATACCGATCAAGGTCAAGGAACCCAGGAATTACCGGAATGCCCGGGCTCCCAGTGTTCAAAAGGTTCACATTCTGCATGTCAATTACCAGCGAGGTTAGTGGGTGGAGGTGTCTGAGTGCTTGGTGGGCTCCCCCGCCTTCAAAGCCAGAACCGGCGTACCGCAGACGTTCGTTGAGCACTTTCTGAGCGATTCGAATTCCGCTGAAGTTCGCCGAAGGCCATGCAAAGCCGCAGCGGTCGGGTACCAGATGGGGTACCAGCGAAAGATTTCGAGAAGGCGCTCCTCCCCGTGAAAATGGTTAAGGTGCAAGCGAGTGTTCTTCTAGTGCTAAGGGGTAGCAGTGGTCTCCTCTACCTGCCTCAACCCCGTCAAATTGTTACCGCTCCCGATAGGCAGAGTCGTCAGCAATAACTCGGACGTGGACTTTCTACGTGTCGCTGACGAGGCCGTATAATTTAGATCAACTAGTCGTTTCGTTATTCGCCACGACCGCAATCCAAGCATTTCCCGATCTTCAGCGCTCGGAGTCATTCTGCCCGCCTTGTAGAACCTTGGGTCGTCTAATAGCTCAGGACGATTGTCATACGAAAGCACCCACCGAAAGCCAACTTTGTGACGCAGGTAGTGAGCAAGACGCATGTGCTCACCTTCCCCTACCCAATCGAGGTTTCGATCTCGGTAGAGCTTCCCGGACTTTTTAATATACGGCGGGTCCAGGTAAGCCACGACTTGGTTTGGAATGAGCTGTGGGTACCATTCTGATACGTCAGAGAGAGTAGACTCCCAGTCCTTGCACCACACATCAACAAGTCGCCCGTGCTCATACAGCTCGCCGATGAATCTCAGCTGTTGTTCAATCGCCCTTGGGTTAAATCGACAGTCAATTTTATGTTCTGAGGATTGCTTTCTCCCGCCGATTGGACCTGCTTGGCCATGCAGTATCCCTGAGAATGTGGTTCGATTAAGAAATAGACATCTGACAGCAAGCTCTCTCCGCATTTTGGTTGATGCCATTCTGTGCGTAGCTTCCCAGTGTTTCCAGTAGTCCCAGCGCCCAAGAGCAGTCACCGCTCCTGGCATAATGAATTTCTTATGTTCCTCGTAAATCCGGTCAATTAGATACTCTGGATCGGCCGCCGCAACTTGCCAAAAAGCGGAAACCATGGGGTCAGCATCTGCTAGCAGTACTCTCTTTGCAACGCCAGATGCAACAAGCCGAAGAGCGACAGATGAACCGCCAGCGAAGGGTTCGACAAACAGCTCAACCGGAGACATCATCCTCGACTTCGAGGCAGTATCGACAAGAGCCCCAATGGTCTTTGCCAACTTCGACTTCCCGCCGGGGTATCGAAGAGGAGATTGATGCCGTCCGTCCATAAGTGGATGGGTTACATTGCCAGGTTCATTAATTGTGCGCGGGTATAAAGATATACAACTCCCAAAAGTTGGGTCAACGCTCTGTGCTGTCTCAGCTGGCGATAGCAATTCCACTATTGCGACCGAAATGTCGGAGATCGCTCGGCGCCGTCGACGCCCAAAAGTTCTTTTGATAGATGGGTTAGCACATCAGAACCCATTCCAATGGGATATGCAGCTTTGCCATGTGCAAGGGCAATAGGAACTAACCCGTTCCGATACATTGATGAACCGGTCATCTCAATCACGTCGATTATGGCCTTTAAATTTGAATATCCTTGAGGACCAGGCTGTCCACCTCTTTCATCATACGCCGCCCCTGAATTGGCAGGCACCGTAATCGACACGACCCTTCCGTCTTTGGCTCGGTAGACAAACTGTCGTCCCCAATAAGTCTCCTTTCCGTACTTAAGCGGCTGATTTGTTCCGCGTACAAATTGATTGACTTCGTGACCACAAATTACAAGCTGCATTGGTTTTAGAAGATCGTGTTTCGCAAGCTGATCGGCCCAATCAACTAATGCGCCTGACTTTTCAATTCCACATACCCCAACAGGAAGGTCGCTCCCCATCGACTGTACATAGTCTTGTGCCCAGCCTCTCAATTTTGCGGGCGGACCGTGAACAGCAAGCGGCCCATCAATCATGAACAACATTCCTGGGTAATATTGGCCTCGCGAATATTGATACAACATCCCAGCCAGTCCGACGAAGGCTAGCAGCTCAAGCACGGACCTGAGACGACCAAGCGGACCCTCATTAGATCCTCCTTCTGGAGTCACTTCTTCATGAATTCGCAGAACATCAGTCGCATACAAGACGCTCCCACATCCACTGCAAGTACTCGGGCTGAACCCTACTCTATTGTGATGTTTGCACTCGGGGCATACGACTTCGATCTCCGTGGCTGGCTTATCCGCAGTTCCTCGCAACCTAAACAGTAAGTCCTGAAGCGAGGATGTTCTCCCCATTAGTTCAACTTGCTCGGAGGTAAACGCTTTGTGAATCGCTTCACGCCAAGAAGTCTTTAGATCAATTCCCTCTCGTACAAACGCTCCTGCAACAGGGAAATCCAGGGAAAAAAACTGTTGCTTCGTGCTTCGATACATTACAGTCGGATCAACAAACCGACTAGCACTTTGGGTCGCCAACTGAGCCAAATTTATTGTCACGGCTGCAACTTGGGCGAAACCGTACATGACTGAGGGCATACCATCTCTAGCACGCGTCACGATTTGGGATCCATCGATCGCTAAGACGTTCTGGAATGCCTCCCGAGAACTGTCCAGGTCTTCTGAATCTACTATTAGGCCCTCGAGCCAGTCCAGGTTTTTGACCTTGCCAGCAGGCACGTAGAACTCAGACTTATTTGCCAACGATCTTACTGCACTATGAGTGTGGCTAAGCCGAGAAGCCAGCTCGTGGTTCCCTAGAACCGTTTCGTAAGGCACCGCTATTCTCCCCCAGGTCTAGCTCCGGAAGCAACTTCCTTTGCGGATTCAACTATCTCTGCATCATATTTCTTGATCTGGACAGGCACGATGTATGGCGACGATAGAGTTTTGAGCCTTACAAACCCTCTGTCTTCCGATGCAACAATCGAGTCACCAAACTCTTTGAAATCATAGAACCTAGAGAGTTCTTGAATCTCCTTTGTGTTATTGAGGTGAGCCACAACCCAGTTCGCAGTATTGGCTTTCACCTGATGGGCTACACCTGAAACCTCTTGTGTCGCGTAGGCCATGCCAATATTGAGCTTCGAACCTTCCTTAGCGAGACGAACCCACACGTCAGCCTCGTTTTTGTAGTTCTCGGAAGAAAATAGATTGTGCGCCTCTTCCAACATCAGCTGGATAGGGGGTGCCTCTTGACCAGATGTGAAGACCTTGGTTTGCTCAGCTACGATATGACCAGCAATCATTTTTGATAGACGTTCGGTAACCTGACTGTTGCCAATATGGAGATCAACAATGACTATTTTGCCATCCAACAAATCGTCGTAAATATCCTTCGCTACATCGGAAGCATTTGGGTCGTGGAAAACTCGGAGTTTTTGAAGAACTTTCCACCCCCTTACCGAGCGGCCCAAAGACTGACCAGTAAGAATCGGCTCCGCTGCGCCCCACTGAACGCCTTTACAAAAATCTGTAAAAGTCCCTTTCTTCGGTGGACCTTCTTGATCCCCTTCACCTTTCCTTAAAGCAACTATTGCCTCGGCTGCCTTCTCAAGGTTGACATATTCAACGGAGCCATGACCTGAACCGGCTTGCCCTATGACTACCTCACCTGCCTTCTCGTTAACCTTCTCAATAAGAGCTGCCCCGATACTGAATCGAATCGTGTGCTGAGGTCGAGCCAGGAAACCTGCTTTCTTTAGCGCTGCATAGAGAGCTAGTCGTCCACGCCCAGCATGACTGATTTGACTACGGTCACCTGAGTCATCAAATTCTGCCGATCCAAAATCTTGGACATACCCAGCAGCGCTAACCCCACTATTTACCAACTCGTCTATGATAAGTGACTGCACAAGAGAGACCTGCTCAGGATCGAGGAAATTGATTCCCAATGGTCTTACTCCAACGTCGTCTGGGGTCGCTCCCATCTTGTAAATAGAAACGTACTCCCCTCCGATTGCAGCTATTTCAGTCTTGTCTTGTTCGTTAGGGTTTGCATATTCGCCCTGAGGGTCAAATATCAATTGACCAATCGGTGCCATATCTTCCGCAGCCCGCCTTGCGCTTACTTTAAAGGTTTCAGCGACCAAAATCTTAGCTGTGTTCGATTTGCCAGTTCGTGTCATCCCCAACAACCCGGTCTTGTGCCCAATGAAGTCGTTGATGTCAACTTTGACTACCGCTGAATCCTGTTTCGCCGCAACCGCTCGCTTGGTAGTAGCACTAAACCGAACGTGCCCAAGATTTACAAGTTGTGAATTCTTACTAGACACCTTTAAGAAAGAGGCGATGAAGGACAGCCCGTCATTGGTAGGTTTCAGGACGCGATACGTATTTGTCGAGTACACATTATCTACATCTGCGCCAAATGAGATATGGCTCTGCCCATCAACAACATCCTCAAAGAACGTGCCGAGGATCTTACATTCCAAGCCAGCGAAGGCCATGCGGCTTGCCGTGAACGGGTCCATCTCAGGCTTAATCTCGACTGCAGGGTTTGGGTCGTCGCCCTTGGCGCTTAACGCATTTCTTAAAGATTCTTCTCGGACTGCCAACAGGTCCCGATCCAACGAAAGAGGTGCCGTTCTCTGAACGCGCAACAGGATTACCTCGTCATCGTCCTCTTCGTTCCCGTTAACGTTACTTGCCGTCGCAAGAAGAAACGAATGTTTCGCTATTCCACCTGCATCGTACTTCCAACGATCGTGCGTTAGAACCGTGGCCGACTCAAAGTCGATCCGATGAATAGCACCTACCCGTATCGCACGATCGGCTCTCAACAGCTTGTCCGCAAGCAACGCACCCGATCCAATGTCCATTTCATCCAACCTTCTCTTTTCGGCTAATCGAATACTAGAACATCTCAAGACAGCACGAAAGCTGAGACCAATTAACAATAATTCACCGCCTCTTAAGTCAGTTAACAGGTCGCTCTAGGGACAGTCCACGAAATCCAGAATGGGCCGAACCCTAACTTAGGCTAGGGTCTGAAAGGACTGCCTTAGACTAGTCGACTTAAGGTTTCAGATTGGCTACGGAGCAAGCTCCCTCTCGACTTCTGTCACTATATTTGTCGCCGCTTGCACAGGGTCCTCTACGGCGGTAACAGCTCGTCCAATAACGAGTAGATCGGCTCCGTCTCGGATTGCGTCGGCTGGTGTGGCTATGCGCTTTTGTTCATGTGTTGGTGCGCCTGCAGGCCTGATTCCAGGAGTAACGGCGAAGATGTTTGGGGCTTGTTTTTTGACTTCCGTTAGGTCTGGTGCTGCGCAAATTACGCCAGGACATCCGGCAGTCGTAACGGTCGATACTCGTTCTCGTAACGTTTCAACGTTCGCTAGTTTCTCGCTTGTGAGCACAGTTACAGCTAGGGCGAACGGTTCAGGTAGCCCAGCTTTCATCAAGAGCTGCGATGACGTAAAGAATATAGCATGTTCCCTTGAAGGGATAGACGACGTCTCCTGCTTTGACCTTCATCCAGCAAGGAAGAGCCGATGCCCAAACAAGAAGATTTCTCATGCCACAGCTTAAACCGCCGACGAGCCTTCTATGGGAAGAGTATCTACACTCACACAATGGTGCCTAAGAAGCCGGTTGTTCCTTTGGTCTGGGTGTTTGTTTTTACTTCTGACAACCGTCGCTACCTTTTCTGCTCAAATTGAGGCCCCTGGGCAGCTTTGGACTCAAGAAGTAAACCAGGGTGTCGTCACAACATTGGTTCCCAGGAACTTCACGTCGATTGTTGCCGAACTTGGCACTCCTCTGACAGGAGGTTTGGCAATATTGAGCCTGATCTCAGGATTTTATGGCAGCAAGGAAGCCGACGGTCGAATCTTAAGAGAGCTGGCTACAGCCAACCAAGATTTATCTGAGATTCAGCGTAACCTAACCAAGACACAAGAGAACTTAGATGTGGAAAGACTTAAGACGAAACTCTACGTCACTTTCCGAAGTCTTTTCACATCGATCTCGCAGTTGAACGACCAGTTGGGGTTAGCAGACTTTACTGTCAGGCTTTATTGCAGAAATGCCTCTGAACAACTTGAACACTTCGTTGATATTCGGCACCACAACCGCCCACCTAGCAATATTAACTGGAAGCCGGGTATGGGTTGCCTAGGAAATGCTTGGACCCAAAACCAAGTAAAGACGCTAAACCTGATTCGCACAGAACGTATAGAGGCATTAAAATCACCACAGAGCTGGGATACGGCGGATCCTGAAATGACACAGGGACTGAGCCATAAGGACGCCGAATACCTCCAGAAACGGCCCTACAAAGGCATTGCAGCGCACCCAATTAGTAGTGATGGGCGAGTTGTCGGCGTGTTAGTAATTGACATGCCGCAAGGCTTTTACAGCTTTTTGCGAACAAATCCAGACTTAGCCCAAACTGTCGAACTTCATATTGAACTGAGCAGAATCACCGTTGCCGAACTCGATAGAGCACTTAGCCATGTACAATAAACAACAGGCAGGGTCAGGCGGAGGCGAATGTCGTGAACTTAGATTCCGATCGCATTGTTCAAATTTGCAGGATAGCTTTGAGCCACCTCCAGCTAGAACCTTGTGAATTAAGTTCTGTTCTGGATACTTTTAGACAATTATTAGACAACGCCGACGTTCAAGATTTAGTAATTATGACCGATCATATAGACATGCCCGACTCTCAGATCCTCCTTGACGAACAACTGCCAGACGGCACGCTCCAAGTTGATACCAAACGAGATTTCACTATTTCTGACATTGACACCCTAGAACGTGCTGGCGCACCTGAATGGCTCATTGACCAAGCCCGAGACTTGATCAACAAACCTGCAGCCTAAACAATGGGGTACCAGAATGGGTACCAGCTTCGTAAACGTTCACATTCTTGGATGCAATTACCCGCTAGGTTGGTGGGTGGAGGTGTCTGAGTGCCTGGTGGGCTCCCCCGCCTTCAAAGCGGGCGTG
>JAHDGK010000089.1 GCA_020627685.1 Granulosicoccus sp.
TCGTAGCTTCCTCTGCAGCGTCAGCAGCCTCTTCCGTTGCTTCTTCTGTAGCGTCGGCAGCTTCTTCAGCTACTTCTTCTGTAGCGTCAGCGGCTTCTTCAGTGGCTTCTTCTGTAGCGTCAGCGGCTTCTTCAGTGGCTTCTTCTGTAGCGTCAGCAGCTTCTTCAGCTACTTCTTCTGTAGCGTCAGCGGCTTCTTCAGTAGCTTCCTCTGTAGCGTCAGCGGCTTCTTCAGTAGCTTCCTCTGTAGCGTCGGCAGCTTCTTCGGTCACTTCCTCTGTTGCATCAGCAGCTTCTTCAGTTACTTCTTCTGCAGCGTCAGCAGCTTCTTCAGTTACTTCCTCTGCAGCGTCAGCAGCTTCTTCGGTTACTTCCTCTGTTGCATCAGCAGCTTCTTCAGTTACTTCTTCTGCAGCGTCAGCAGCTTCTGTCGTCGCTTCCTCTGCAGCGTCAGCAGCTTCTGTCGTCGCTTCCTCTGCAGCGTCAGTAGCTTCTGTCGTAGCTGCCTCTGCAGCGTCAGCAGCTTCAGTCGCGGCTTCTTCCGTCGCATCTGCTGCCTCTTCAGTTGCACCTTCTACTGCCTCTTTAGCAGCGTCAGTAGCATCTGCGGCTTCGGCTGTCGCATCGTCTGCTGCTTCTTCAGCAGTATCAGTAGCAGCGGCAACCGCTCCAGACACACCGGCAGCTACCGCAGCAACAGCACCTGTGGCTGCATCTTTAGCATCGGTTGCGACATCAGTAGCAGTGTCAGCTGCATCGGAAGCAGCTTCAACAACAGCGTCTTTAGCATCGGTAGCAGTCTCGACTGCTGCATCGACAGCGTCGCCGGCGGCTTCAGTCGCTGACTCAACCGCGTTACCAGCAGTTTCAGCGGCATCGCTTGCAGCTTCAGTTACTGCATCAGCAGCGTTTGACGCTGTTTCAGTCGCACTTTCAACAGCATCGGAGGCAGCTTCCTTAACATCGGCAGCAGCATCAGTCGCTGTTTCAGTAGCGGCGTCAACAGCCTCTGTTGTTTCTTCGGCTACAGTTTCTGCAGCTTCAGTCGTGCTCTCAACTACAGACTCTGCCGCCTCTTCGGTCGCTTCTTTTGCATCAGCAACTTCAGTGGTGACAGCTTCCTGCGTTTCCGCAACCGCATCATCGGCCTCTTTATCGCTGAACAGGTTTAAGCCTATCCAACCAAGGATTAATACTGCAGCAATGGGAAGAACTTTTTTCCACATCGGTTTATTACCTCCATTTCTTGATGAGTTTCCACCAGTGCCGCCAAAATTCGTGACGGTCACCGTGGGTTTTGTCGTATTGCTAGAAACTAACAGGAAAAGAGATCGCAATAAACCGTTCGCATGAAACATATTGTGTCCATTTTAAGCAAGCTGAACTGCGTTAAGCGACAGTTACACGCTCGTCCAAGTAAGCATCCTGAATAGCATGCAACAACGCAACGCCATCTTTCATGTCTTTTTGGAATGCTTTACGGCCAGAAATGAGACCCATGCCACCTGCACGCTTATTAATAACTGCCGTGCGGACCGCTTGAGCTAGATCATCATCACCAGAACCACCACCCGAGTTTATTAGTCCTGCTCGGCCCATGTAGCAATTCGCAACTTGGTAGCGGACCAGGTCAACCGGGTGATCGGTCGTAAGGTCAGAATAAACCTTAGGATGTGTATTACCAAAACCGATGGCTGTGTAACCGCCATTATTTTCAGCTTGCTTCTGTTTTACGATGTCGGCCTGGATAGTACTGGCAAGGTGATTAGCCTGACCGGTCAAATCGGCTGAGACGTGATAGTCGACACCGTCTTTCTTGAATTCAGAATTACGTAAATAAGCCCAAAGGACTGTGACCATACCCAGCTCATGTGCGCGGTAGAACGCTTCTGAGATTTCTTGAATCTGGCGACGTGAATCTGAAGAGCCAAAGTAAATTGTTGCACCGACAGCCAAAGCGCCTAAGTCAAACGCCTGTTCTACTTGTGAGAAAAGGGTCTGCTCATACATCGCGGGCAACGTCAGTGTTTCGTTGTGGTTGAGCTTAACCATGAAGGGGATTCGGTGAGCATACTGTCGTGAAACAGAACCTAGGACACCCAAGGTTGAAGCCACGCAGTTACATCCACCTTCAATAGCCAGTTCAACAATGTTGGCTGGATCGAAATAGATAGGGTTAGGTGCAAACGATGCACCCGCTGAATGCTCAATCCCCTGATCGACCGGCAGCATGGACATATAACCGGTCCCACCCAGACGACCCGCGTTGAACAACTGCTGCATCGCTCGCATGGTGCCCGGACCTCGGTCGCTGACACCGATAACACGACTTACATAGTCAGGCCCCGGCAAGGAGACAAGCTCTTTGGGAAGGCCAGTACACGTGTGGTCCAGCAGGTATTCAGCATCTGCGCCAAGCAGAGAAATAGTGTCAGTCATTTTTGTTCCGTCCAAAGTTGACTAGGCCCACCTGACGGGTGAGCAGTACGTTTATACGAATTCGAAGCAATTCACTGCACAGAGCGGGCCTTTAACATGGCTACAGCCGGCAAAGTTTTGCCCTCAAGGAACTCCAGAAACGCCCCACCGCCAGTGGATATGTAGGAAACCTGATCCTCGATACCGTACTTATCGACAGCTGCAAGCGTGTCTCCACCCCCTGCAATAGAAAATGCCGAAGATGCGGCTACAGCCTCAGCTAACACTCGAGTCCCGTTACCAAAAGCGTCCATTTCAAATACGCCAACAGGACCGTTCCACACGATAGTGCCGGCATCTCGTAACATGTCAGCATAAGCAGCCGCTGTTTCCGGGCCAATATCGAGAATCAACTCGTCTGCCTGCACTTCACCTGCCGGTCGAGTCGTTGCTGGGGCTGTATCTGAAAATTCTGTGGCGCAAACTACATCGGTGGGGACAGGAATTGCGGCCCCCCGGGCTTCAGCTTGACGCATGAGTTTTACTGCATCAGACGTTAAGTCCGGCTCATAGAGCGACTTTCCGACCTCATTGCCCACAGCGGCGATAAAGGTGTTAGCTATTCCACCACCCACAATAAGCTGATCGACCTTGTCGGCTAGAGACTCCAACACCGTCAACTTTGTCGATACCTTCGAACCACCCACGATGGCAACCAATGGCCGCTTGGGATTGTCCAATGCTGCGCTTAGCGCATCGAGCTCTGCAGCCAACAAGGGACCTGCGCACGATACCGGCGCATGAACACCCACGCTATGGGTGGAGGCCTGTGCGCGGTGAGCTGTGCCGAAAGCATCCATTGCATAAACGTCGCACAGAGAGGCGTAAAGCTTACCTAGTGTTTCGTCATCCGCTTTTTCACCTTTATTAAAGCGAACGTTTTCGAGAAGAACCACTTCCCCCTCTGCTACATCAGGTGTGGATTCTAAGTAGTTGCTAACGAGTCGTACCGGTTGACCCAGCAATTCGCTCAAGCGTTCGGCGACGGGTTGCAGTGATGCGCTAGCATCCGGTTCTCCTTCTGTGGGTCGACCAAGATGGGACATAACCATAACTTTTGCACCCGCTTCAACAGCGTACTGCAAGGTTGGCACTGATGCACGTATCCGCTTATCGGAAGTTATTTTTCCCTCTTTAAGCGGTACGTTGAGGTCTTGCCGAATCAACACACGTTGACCCGACAAAGGTAGTTCAGTCAATAATTTCATATTTATGCGTTCATTGCGGCAATCGTGGTATCCAGCATTCGACAAGAGAAACCCCACTCATTGTCGTACCAGCTACACGCCTTAACCAGATTACCTTCCATTACACGAGTCATACCAGCATCGAAATTTGAAGACGTCGACGTGTGATTGAAATCGATTGATACCAGCGGAGCTTCAGAGAATGCCAGTATTTTACCGTCCGCTGCGTTCTTTACGATCTCGTTTATCTCTTCTACCGACGTGTCTCTCTCTGCAGTGAATGTGAGATCGACAATCGACACGTTTATCGTTGGAACCCTCATGGCGAAACCATCTAGTTTTCCATCCAGAGCCGGTAGCACCAAACCAACAGCTTTCGCAGCACCAGTGGTGGTCGGAATCATGGACATCGTAGCTGAGCGCGCGCGGCGAAGATCCCTATGATAGACATCCGTCAGGACTTGATCATTTGTGTAAGCATGAATGGTGGTCATCAAACCACGCTTGATACCAACAGAATCGTTAAGCACCTTAGCAAGTGGCGCTAAACAGTTCGTGGTACAAGATGCATTTGAGATGATTTGATCAGAAGCTTTTAAATCACCTTCGTTGACGCCGTATACGATGGTAGCGTCGATGTCTGCACCACCGGGAGCGGAGATAATAACTTTCTTAGCACCAGCCTGAATGTGCATGCCTGCTTTCTCACGGTTTTTAAACAAACCGGTACATTCAAGTACAACGTCTATATCAAGCTCTTTCCAAGGCAGTTTGGAAGGATCACGTTCTGCAAATACTTTTAAACGATCACCATTGATAACCAGGTGATCACCATCGATTGATACTTCGCCGGGAAATCTCCCGTGAGCAGTATCGTATTGCGTTAAATGGGCGTTAGTCTCAGCATCACCCAAATCGTTGATAGCGACTACATCAAATTCTTCGCTGCGATTCAGTTCGTGAATTGCTCTAAGAATATTGCGACCGATACGGCCATAGCCATTAATTGCAATCTTTACTGCCATTTTTTGTTTTTTCCTTTTAATGTTGTACATTGAAAACAAAACATGCGATTGGCAACGGCTGTTTACCCACGCCAATCGCATACCCCACCAAGACTTCTCGAATTTCCCCTGCTAGTTAAAGCGCGTTAGATGGAAAATTTAATTGGGCGGTTAAGCCTTTACTAGAGCCGTGACGCGCTCAACCAGTGCATCAGTTGTTATACCGAAGTGCGCGTACACCTCTGCTGCCGGACCTGACTCACCAAAGGTGTTGATACCCATGATGTCACCCTCGAGGCCGACATATTTTGTCCACAAATCAGGCATACCTGCTTCGACAGCCATGCGCGCAGTTAGTGCCGGAGGTAAGACTGAATCTCTATAAGACTTGTCTTGAGCGTCGAAGGTATCCGTTGAAGGCATAGACACGACCCGCACAGCGATATTGTTAGCCTGTAACTGGGCGCTAGCTTCCATAGCCAGCCCCACTTCGGAACCCGTCGCAATGATGACTGCTTGAGGTTCGGCGGCAGGTTCATGCAATACGTAACCACCACGCTCAACATTGGCCAGTTGCTCAGCTGTACGCTCTTGATGAGCTAGCCCTTGACGACTAAAGATAAGACTCGACGGCCCCGCTTTGCGTTCGACCGACACTTTCCAGGCAATAGCAGATTCAACGGCATCACACGGGCGCCACACTGACATATTAGGCATCAGGCGCAAGCAAGCTGTTTGTTCAACAGGTTGGTGCGTGGGTCCGTCTTCACCCAGACCGATAGAATCATGGGTGAACACAAAGATATTCTGCAGTTTCATCAACGCAGCCATTCGCAAGGCATTACGGCTGTACTCGGAGAACATGAGGAACGTTGCAGAATACGGAATGAAACCGCCGTGCAAACACATGCCATTGGTCATGGCCGTCATCGCAAACTCACGAACACCGTAGTTGAGGTAGTTTCCAGCAGGGTCGTCATGGATGACTTTAGAGCCACTCCAGATGGTCAGGTTTGAACCCGCCAGATCTGCAGAGCCTCCTAGAAATTCCGGCAACAACGGACCAAAACCATTCAACGCGTTTTGAGAGGCTTTTCGGGACGCAATAGTTTCTGCTTTTTCTACAACAGACTGCACATAGGCCTGCGCATCGGTCTGCCAATTGGCAGGTAGTTCCCCGGCCATTCGACGCTCGAACTCTTTTGCCAGCTCAGGATTGGCCTCTTTATAAGCATCGAACTTTACCTGCCAGGCAGCTTCGCGTTGCTCACCGGCATCGCGCGCATTCCATGCTGCATACACTTCGTTAGGCACTTCAAAAGGTCCGTAGTTCCAGCCCAGCTTTTCCTTAGCCAAGGTGATTTCCTCAGCGCCCAAAGGAGCACCGTGACTGCTTTCTTTGCCTTCTTTATTCGGTGAACCAAACCCGATTGTGGTGCGAGCGCAAATTAGCGTTGGTTTGCCTGTCTCTGCTTTCGCTGCCGCAATGGCCGCTTTTATTGCATCAGCATCATGACCATCGACGGCTGGAATGACGTGCCAGCCATAAGCTTCAAAGCGCTTCGGCGTGTCGTCGGTGAACCAGCCTTCTACTTCACCATCGATAGAAATGCCGTTGTCGTCATAGATGGCGATCAACTTGCCCAGACCCAATGTTCCCGCCAGAGAACACGCCTCGTGCGAGATGCCTTCCATGAGACAACCGTCGCCCAGGAATACCCAGGTGTTGTGGTCGACAATGGTGTGGTCTGCTGTGTTGAACTGCGCCCCGAGTGTGCGTTCGGCTACGGCCATCCCAACTGCATTGGCAATACCCTGCCCCAAAGGACCAGTTGTTGTTTCCACTCCCGGCGCATATCCATATTCCGGGTGCCCCGGTGTTTTGGAATGCAGCTGACGGAAGTTTTTAATCTCATCAATGGGAAGATCGTAGCCGGACAGATGCAGTAGCGAATACAACAACATAGACGCATGCCCGTTGGACAGGACAAAGCGGTCTCTGTCAGACCAGTTTGGGTTGGCGGGGTTGTGCGAGAGGTAGTCGTTCCACAGTACCTCGGCAATATCGGCCATGCCCATCGGGGCTCCCGGATGACCCGAATTGGCCTGCTGAACAGCATCCATACTCAGGGCTCTAACGGCATTTGCGACTTCACGACGTGTAGTCATAAGACAACGATCTCCAAAATTACGACACATAAGGCTAAATGCGAGTGGCAGTGGCCCTGGCACGCGCTGTCTGAACCGCCCATTATAAGCGAGGAAGGCTCTTTAATTTGGATTAGGCGGCAATATGTTCCATGAATGGCACGACATAGCGCGCTAGAACCCACTTAATCTCATCATTTTCTGTTCAATTACAGATTTTTCCCCTACCAATCAGCGAGCCGTCGAGTATAATAGGGGGTTACGCTGACAGCAGAGACTATATGACCGCTCGCATTGCAATGGACAAGTCACAACAGTCCAGCCTAAAACAACTGATTTCCAAAGGCAAGGAACAAGGATTCCTCACCTACGCGGAAGTTAATGACCATCTGCCTGAAGGAATTGTCGATCCCGAGCAGGTAGAGGAAATCATCGCCATGATTGCCGATATGGGCATCACTGTCGGTGAAGTTGCACCAGAGGCAGACTCCCTTATCCTCTCCGACAAAAGCTCCAACGCGGACGACGACGCCGCTGACGAAGCTGCCGCTGTGCTCGCCACAGTCGATGGAGAGTTCGGCCGCACCACCGACCCCGTGCGCATGTACATGCGTGAGATGGGTACCGTGGAGCTACTGACCCGTGAAGGCGAAATCGAAATCGCTAAGCGCATTGAAGACGGCTTAAAGCAAGTCCTTCGCGCTCTGGGTAACTACCCTGAATCTATCAACCTGTTGCTGGAACGCTACCAGCAAGTGCAGGAAGAGAAGCTGCGTTTCACTGACATCATCGTCAACTTCATGGAAACATCTGACGAAATCAAGGTGGCTAAGCCCCCTTCCGACGATGAAGATGAAGACGAAGTTGTCGATACCGGCCCGGACATGGAAGAAGTCAAACGTCGCATGATGGCTATGCAAAAAGCCTATGCGAAGGCACTTAAAGCCATCGACTCTGCCGGCGGCATCCAGGACGAAAAAGGCCAGGCGGACATGGAAAAAGTGTCCGAAATCTTCCTTGAGTTCAAATATGCACCAGCCTTTGTTGCCACATTGGTTGCAGGCTTACGCGGCCAGGTCGAACGCATTCGCTCCCTTGAGCGTCAAATTCGTGACTTGTGCGTTAAGCAGTGCAAGATGCCTCGCGGTGCTTTCATCCAAAGCTTCCCGGGCCACGAGACTGATCTGACGTGGCTGGATTCGGTCATCGAAACCAAGAAGCCTTACGCTGCCGCGCTAGAAGAGCGCCGCACCGAAATCGAATTGCTGCAAACGCGCATTCAGCAAATCTGCGTCAGCAGCTTGTTGCCAATTACGCATATTAAAGAGATCAACCGGAAAATGACGATTGGTGAAGCGAAAGCTCGCCGCGCCAAGAAGGAAATGGTTGAAGCCAACCTGCGACTCGTAATCTCTATTGCTAAGAAGTACACCAACCGTGGCCTGCAGTTCCTCGACCTCATCCAGGAAGGCAACATCGGTTTGATGAAAGCGGTTGATAAGTTCGAATACCGTCGCGGATACAAGTTCTCTACGTATGCCACGTGGTGGATTCGTCAGGCTATCACCCGCTCTATCGCGGATCAGGCTCGTACTATCCGAATTCCGGTACACATGATTGAAACCATCAACAAGCTCAACCGTATTTCACGGCAAATGCTGCAGGTGATGGGACGAGAAGCCACACCGGAAGAGCTGGCAGAAAAGATGGAAATGCCCGAAGACAAGATTCGCAAAGTGCTGAAGATTGCTAAAGAGCCTATTTCCATGGAAACACCTATTGGTGATGATGAAGATTCGCATTTGGGTGATTTCATCGAAGACCAAAACATCCTGTCTCCGGTTGAAACAGCGACCGGTTTGGGCTTAGGTGAAACCACTCACGAAGTACTGGCCAGCCTCACACCGCGAGAAGCTAAAGTACTGCGCATGCGTTTCGGCATCGACATGAATACCGACCACACGTTGGAAGAAGTGGGCAAACAGTTTGACGTCACTCGTGAGCGTATTCGTCAGATAGAAGCCAAAGCACTGCGTAAGCTTCGCCACCCTACTCGGTCCGAGCAGTTGCGTAGCTTCCTGGACAACAACCAGGAATAAAGTTTTTTCCAAAGTAGTACCGCGGAGTAATAGTTGTAGGGCTATAATGCCCTCCCCCTAATCAGCGATGTCTGCGCAAGGGGATTACTCCGCGGAGTAATATTCGGTACGAAAATAGCAGTGTTAACTGCCAGGTGCGAAGGCACCACCCTCCTTCCAAGGAGGCACCCCATCTAAGGGGCCTGTAGCTCAGTTGGTTAGAGCAGGGGACTCATAATCCCTTGGTCGCAGGTTCGAGTCCTGCCGGGCCCACCA
>JAHDGK010000039.1 GCA_020627685.1 Granulosicoccus sp.
TAGGTGTTCAGGTGCACGGTGGCATGGGTTTCATTGAAGAGACCGGTGCCGCTCAGTATCTGCGTGATTCCCGCATTGCACCTATTTATGAAGGCACTACAGCGATTCAAGCCAATGATCTTATCGGGCGTAAAACATCGCGCGATGGTGGTCAGGGTATGGGTGAGCTTATAGCAGACATGCGACTGACGCTTGATGAGCTTAAAAAGCATGATAGCGATGAATTCAACGCTATCGTTAAGCGTTTTGAACCGGCTGTAGAGGCTGCGGAAACAGCAACTCAATGGTTGCTAGGTCAAAACGATGCAACATTGCCTGCGGCAACATCGGTTGAGTATTTAATGATGCAAGGTCGATTAGCAGGCGGCTGGATGATGGCCAGATCGGCACTGGCTGCACAAGCTTTATTGAATGCAGGCGATTCAGATTCTGATTATTTAAACGCGAAAATATTACTGACTCGCTATTATGCGGAGAGGATGTTGCCTCTGGTTGAGTCTTCGCTAACCATCATTACCGACAGCGCTCAGACCACAATCGCATTAGATCAAGCACTACTGTAGAGAGCTGTGTTGACAGTGGCGCAAATCTAGCGCCACTGTGCTTTGTGGTCTTTATCTACTAGAACAGCCCTGACACCTTCTACAAGATCAGGGTGCGCGCAGGCTTCTTTTGCCAACTTCAATTCTGTTTCCAGGCAGCGTCGCAAATCCATCTTGCGGGTTTCTTCAAAAAGAGCCAGCGTAATCGCGTAAGAATGTGGTGAGCCGCTCTCCAATTTTGCCAGTAAGGTTTGAGCGTCTTCGTTGCCTGTTTCCGCCGCTAAACTGGTTTTGATGGTATCGATATTTCGTGATTCAAACCAGGTCGCACGAGCCTGAAGTTGAGCTTCAAATTCCGCATCGGCGCTGTTTTTACAGTGGTTGTTAAGTAGTTGGCTAACGCGTTTAGTCGCCGATGTTAAATCGGTTTCGTGGTTGTCAAGGTGCAACGATTCCAGTTCTCCAACCAAGGTTGATAACTGTTCACGCTCGATGAAATGTGTCGCTAAGCCTGTCATGACGCATTGCTGTCCTCGAACAGCCATGGCCGTAAGCGCAAGCCAGATGCCGCAATCGTACGGAAGCCGTTGTAAGAAATAGCTGCCACCGACATCGGGGAAAAATCCGATACGCGATTCAGGCATAGCCATGATGGCTTTTTCAGTGACGACCCTGAATGAGCCGTGAACAGACAGTCCTAAGCCTCCACCCATCGCAACGCCATCGATAAGGCTGATGTAGGGTTTGGTGCATTCGGCAATTGCCAGGTTAAGCGCATACTCTCTAGTAAAGAATGCCTCAATGGTGTTGAGGTCGCCCTCTATGGCTAATTGCCGAACCTTTTTCATGTCGCCACCGGCGCAAAAGGCTCGGTCGGACTCAGAACGCAGCACAACTATATGCACCGATGAATCGTTTTCGTGTTGTTTTAATCCATCATGCAGTGCGTCTACCATGTCCATGGTTAGCGCATTCAACGATGCGGGCTGCGCAAGCGTTAGATAACCAACAGCTTCGCATCGCTCAACAACAATTCCAGTCATAAACTCAGTCCTTGTCTCTCTGTCGAGTTAATTCCAAATGGAACGGTGTCAATGACGGCTTCGCCGTTAATCGGCCCGTACACATGCGGGAATAATTCACTACCGCCAACCGTGTTCTCACGGATTAAGGCGGCAGTTATTTTGTCAGCATCCAGTAGCAGTAATACAACGTCATCTACGTCTTGGTAGTAACGCGACACGACACCGGCCAACTGGTTTCTATCACAGCAATGGATAAATCCTTCGGTGATCAATGATTCGCACCGGTACTCACCATTGTTTCGCATGGCGGCAACGTCTGTCGTGCTGGCTATATGGAATATGCAGGGTTTTTCAGTCATCCGTGTACTTTAACTCAGTAAAGCGCGTTCTTGGGAAGCTTGACGGTGCAATGCTTGCCTGCAACGATAGCGCCTGATTCATCAAGAAGAAGAAAGGGCTATGTCGTACGAAACAATACTTGCGAATGTACAAAACGGTGTAGGCACGCTCACGTTCAACAGACCTGAAGCACTCAATGCATTGAATCGAAAGATGATGGAAGAGGTTTATTCCGTTATCAAAGACTGGGAGCAGGACTCGGATGTGCGAGTGATCGTGGTCACGGGCTCGGCCAAAGCATTTGCGGCAGGTGCAGATATCAAGGAGATGGTGGACGTTAAGCACCTGGATGCTTTGAGTGAAAACTTCCTTGGCGATTGGAATTGCTTGGCTGAATGTGCAAAACCCACTGTCGCCGCGGTGTCCGGTTATGCCCTGGGGGGAGGTTGTGAGTTGGCTATGATGTGCGACATCATTCTCGCCTCTGAGACTGCGCAGTTTGGTCAACCGGAAATACGTATCGGAACCATGCCGGGTCTTGGAGGAACACAGCGACTCACGCGGTTGATTGGCAAATCGAAAGCGATGGATCTATGTCTTACTGGCAGACTGATGGATGTAGACGAGGCTGAGCGATCAGGTCTCGTGGCAAGAAAAATTGAATCCGAGCAACTCTTAGCTGAAGCGCAGAAAGTCGCGGAGGGTATTGCCGGGTACTCGGCAACGGCTGTGCAGCTCGCAAGGGAGTCCGTGCAGGCAGCGTGGGAGAGTAGTTTGCAGCAAGGCTTGCAACTTGAGCGTCGCTATTTCTATTCTCTGTTCGGAAGCGCTGATCAACAGGAGGGTATGCGCGCTTTTTCAGAGAAGCGGGATCCGGTTTTTGAACGCTAAAAGTAACGTGTATTGCAAAAATTTTTAACTATCGCTCTGTCAATAGCCACATGGAATATTGGAATGGGGGCAGAGAGCTGTTTGAATTTTTTGACCATTTGGTCGGTTTAAATGTTGATATTTAACAGTAGGTTATGATCTCTTAGTGAGGGATCAACACCTGTGATCATTAAGCGCTAATTTCAGTAATGGGCCATGTGTCTTGCCGTTGATTATTAAATTCTCGAATCGGGTTCACGGTATTCAATCAGTTCATTGATTTTTGCTTCATATGTGGAGATACTTCTCGGGTTCCTTGAGATCAAGGCACTCTTCACACAACGACTTGGAGTTGAAATGAATTTGCGTAAATCGGTAGTTCACGCTTTAACAGCTGCGGCTTTGACGGTTGCTGGTACAACTGCTCAGGCAGCTGACGAAGTAAATGTTGCATTCTTCCTTGAGTGGGCGACGCCTAATCAGGTTGCTAAAGTACTTAAGACGTACGACGACGAAATGGGTGTTCCAGTCAACTGGACTAACTTCGACGCTGGTACACAGATGACTGAAGCGATGCTCGCTGGTGACATCGACATCTCTTACAGCCAAGGCCTGGCTCCTTTCATTAACGCTGTAAACGCAAACGCTCCCATCAAATTGGTTGCTATCGCGGTTCAGTACCCAGCAAACGATTGTGTTGTTCGTACTGGCGAAGGTATCGACAGCAGCAACGCTTCTGAATTAGAAGGCAAGGCAGTTGCAGTTCCTTTAGCGACAATGGCTGACTACAGCTTCCGCATGATGATGCGTGCTCTGGACGTGGACGTTTCAGAAATCAACGTTATCGATCAGGTTCCTGCTGACGCTGCTGTATCACTAGCTGACGGTTCTGTTGCTATGGCATGTGGCTTCGGTGGAAACGCAATGGCCAAGATGTTTGAATCAGGCGAAGCTCTCATGACACCTGAGCAAAAAGAAGAAGCTGGAATCATCAGCTTTGATGTTGTCTCAGTCACTGAGAAATTCATGCAGGAAAACCCTGATCTCGTTAAGACTTTCCTTGACGTGACTGATGCTGCAAACCAAAACTTCACTGGTAGTGATGACGAGATGGCTGTTATCGCGGGTGACGCAGGTATGTCAGTTGAAGGCGCTCGAGCTCAAATGAAAGATTTTGTATTCCCGTCTGGTGCGGAGCAGTTAGAAAACTACTTCAACGAGAATGGTCTGGCTAGCGCCGCCATTGCAGTTGTTGGTAACGCTTTCGCTACAGCTGAGAAGCCTGCACTGGAAGATTATTCGGTTACTATCGACACGTCTTTCCTTGAGTAAAACTTAAGTACTCACTGACAACGATAAAATCTTTATCGTTGTTTGCTGGTATAAAAAACGGCCAACTTATGTTGGCCGTTTTTTATTTCCCATTTGAAAATTTGGCCTTTTATACCGGGAATCTTTTGGCCACTAGTCCTGCCTGAAACCAATTGATAAACGTATAGATTGAAAAA
Source organism: Granulosicoccus sp. (assembly GCA_020627685.1). Taxonomy (GTDB): domain Bacteria; phylum Pseudomonadota; class Gammaproteobacteria; order Granulosicoccales; family Granulosicoccaceae; genus Granulosicoccus. Next base: position 4,285 of record JAHDGK010000039.1, read on the forward strand.
ACCGGTAGCCCAGTGCTTAGTTGTATATCGGCAGCATAGGGCACCATATTGGTACATTCCAATACGATGGCACCAATGTTGTCATGCTTGCTTATCAATGCTTGTGCTGCTTGCAGGTTGTCCTTACGAGCCGCAGCAATATCCATCCGTGTCTCATCATTAAGAATGACTCGGGTAAATTCGCTGCCATGCTCCGTCCCCTCGACAGGTGTATCTATGGCAGCACCTGCAGCGTGCAGATGTTCAGTTGTGAGGTTGTTAGCGTGCACGGTCAGCACACCCACGCGTTTACCGTCCGGCAAGAGTGATTGAACCCATGGTACTTGCATCAATGAGGAGGCTGCTACCGGTGCATTAATTGCCGCGCTCAGTTCTCTTTGCATGAGCGACAGAAAACCACAACTCGTCGTGATACCGTCTGCACCGTTTGCGACGAGCTCCTGACCTGCAACAATAAAGGAATCCAGTAGTGCCTTGCTCTCTGCTCCGAGTGCTTTGGGTGCAGATGCGCCTTTGACGATGGCGTACTGCACCGGAAAATCCCAGCTGGCTGCATTGCCCAGGTCGCCAAGTATTCTGGGAAATTGAGTCTCGAGCATTAGAATGCCAACGCTGGCTTTCCGTTGCTGCTCACTTTTGTTTTGCTGCTTATTCACCATGCGTTTACCATAGCAGCTACAGTGAAGCTGATGACCCACCGGTATAAATAGACCTATGAGTACGCAAAATTCTGAACCGCATACGGTTATCGTCGGCGCTGGAATAGTAGGCGTCGCAACAGCCGTTTGGCTGCGGCGTGCCGGACACAAAGTCACGCTAGTCGATCGACAAGCACCCGGGGAGGGAACATCGCATGGTAATGCCGGTGTTTTAGCCTCGTGTGCAATGGTTCCTGTCACAACGCCAGGGCTATTATGGAAAGCGCCGAAAATGCTGTTCGATAAGGACTTTCCATTGTTTATGCGATGGTCTTATTTGCCCAAGATAGCTCCATGGCTTTTTCAGTACTTATCATTTGCTAACCCGTCAGATACGTCAAGAATTTCCGAGCGCTTGAACTTCATTGTTGGTGATAGTGTCGAGCAGCATCAGGACCTTGCGGGTAACACGGTAGCCGATCAATGGCTTGTGCCCTCTGAATATCAATTTGCCTATACCGATAGGCAAGCCTTTGAAGCAGACAGCTACGTCTGGAGTATTCGTCGAGAACACGGATTCGTACCGGAATTGATAGAAGGTGGTGCTGTACAGGAAAAGGAGCCTGCATTGGCAGGCTCTATCGGTTGTCTGGCGGTACTACAAGAACATGGTCATATACGTAGCCCGGGTGGCTATGTGAAATCACTGGCTGAAGTTTTTTTATCCTTAGGCGGGGAATTCCTTGAAGCTTCGGTTGACGATATCGAACTCGTTGACGATAAGGTCACCGCTGTACTCACCCAATCAGGCCGCATAGCCTGCGATTCCGTTGTTCTGGCAACGGGTGTTTGGTCTGCACCGTTAGGGCGCAAATTAGGTTTAAAAGTGCCCTTGGAAGCGGAGCGAGGTTATCACGTTATATTTAAAAACCCATCGCAAAGCGTCAGTTGCCCGACCATGATCGCCTCCGGAAAATTCGTTGCGACCCCGATGGCGGATGGCTTGCGATGCGCTGGAATCGTCGAGTTTGGCGGCTTGGATGCAGGACCTTCCAAAGCGCCTATAGAATTCCTAATGAGGAAATTCAAAGCGACATTTCCTGATGTGTCGTATACCGAAACTGTTGAATGGCTGGGTCATCGACCTGCACCAACAGATAGCTTACCGTTTATCGGGCAGATCCGTTCAACCGGCATATACACAGGTTTTGGCCACCAGCATATCGGCCTAACCGGTGGGGCTAAAACGGGACGCATCATTGCGGGTCTGATATCCGGTGAGCACGATGAGAGTGGACTGGAGGCGTTTCGGCCTGATAGATTCAGCTAATACCTTCTTAGTGTGCTTCCTAATTAGTTTCTTTCCTTGTCAGGCAAGGGTAGGATAAGCGTAGTGCCGAGGTGTGCGTAGCTATAGAAAAATAACGATTCCTTATCAGTGGGCTCTTTGTTTTTCGACGGTGTTGTTCATCGGCTCTGAAAACATTTCGCTTATTTCTTGGAGGATCTACCATGTCGAAGTTGCGTCTTAAATCCGGACTGATAGCAAGTATTGCTGTGTCTGGAATTTGCCTTGCGGGCACTGTACAGGCTGAGAAATGGGATATGCCTATGGCTTATTCTGCTACTAATTTTCATTCGCAAACGGGTGCCCAGTTCGCGCAATGTGTCACTACAGGCACAGCAGGTGACATTGAAATTGTCACGCACCCTAGCGGTAGTTTGTTTAAAGGGGGTGATATCAAGCGCGCTATACAAACCGGTCAGGCACCTATTGGTGAGCGTTTAATGTCAGGCCATCAAAATGAGAATGCTGTGTTCGGTTTCGATTCGGTTCCATTCCTGGCGACATCATTTGATGACTCTGCAAAATTATATGCAGCCGCTAAACCTACGATGGAAAAATTGTTGGACGAGCAAAACCTTGTTCTGCTATATGCGGTTGCATGGCCACCTCAAGGCTTGTATTTCAAAAAAGAAGTTAATTCTGTTGCAGACATGAAGGGTGTTAAATTCCGCTCATACAACAATGCGACGGCTCGTTTAGCTGAATTAACGGGAATGCTTCCGGTCAGCATTGAAGCTGCTGAAATTTCTCAGGCATTTGCTACTGGCGTTGCTGAGTCAATGGTGTCATCAGGTGCTACAGGTTATGACCGTAAAGTGTGGGAAAGCCTCACTCATTTCTATGAAGTAGATGCATGGCTTCCGTACAACTACGTCATGGTCAACAAAGACGTATGGAATGACACTAGTGATGCGAACAAAGCCGTCATAAGAGGCTGTGCTGCTGTTGCTGAATACGCTGGAGAGTGGCGCTCTAAAGAGTACACGGGATTTACCATGGCAGGCTTGGCCGCTGGTGGCATGCAAGTTGGTCCTGCAGGTGACGTTCTTGTTTCCGAACTCAAAGCAATTGGTGAAACAATGACAGCAGAGTGGCTGGACGCAGCTGGAGAAGACGGTAAAGCCATTTTGGAAGCGTTCAACGCGTCCAAGTAAATGGATAGGGCAGCGGCATGCCTTTGTGGGCGTGTCGTTGCCAGAATTGCCCTCGTTTGTTGTTTGTTTTTTACGCGTCCACACTCTGTGAAATAAAAGGTTGCTGTATGTCGTTATACCAACGCTTTTGTAAATTCTTAGATGCACTGTATTTGGGAGGAGGTGTGCTCGCATCGCTCTTTCTCATCGCCATCCTCGTACTTATCGTGATACAAATGTTGGCACGATGGACGGGGCAGGTGTTTAGTGGTGCTCCCGACTATGCGGGTTACTGCATGGCTGCAGCGTCTTTTTTAGCGTTTGCTCATGCATTAAATCGTGGTGCCCACATCCGGGTAAGCATTGTTTTGAATGCTTTGGGTAGTAAGCGCTACTGGCTTGAAGTCTGGTGTTTTGCACTCGGTGCGGCCGCTGCTACCTACCTTGCTTGGTATGCCGTAAAAGCGACAAGTTGGTCGCATAAGTTTCACGATATCAGCCAGGGACAGGACGCTACTCCGCTGTGGATACCGCAGTTGGGTATGAGTATTGGCGCTGTGCTTTTAGCTATCTGTTTTTGGGATAACCTGCTGCGTCTCATTATCACTAAGAAGCACGCCATGCAGGCTGAGCTTGTCCAGCATTAATGGATGAGCGGTACCCACACTTTTTCTCATTAAGCTAGAGATTCTCCGATGGATGAGATAGGCGCGATTAGCATATTCCTTTTCGTATTGTTCCTGCTGCTCGGCTCAGGCGTTTGGGTTGGTCTTGCCCTGTTGGGGGTGGCGTTTGTGGGCATGACCCTGTTTACGTCCAGACCGCCGGGTGATGCAATGATCACCACCATATGGAGTGCGTCATCTTCCTGGACGCTGACAGCACTTCCGTTGTTTATATGGATGGGGGAGATACTTTATCGAACCCGGCTCTCAGAGGATATGTTTCGTGGCTTATCCCCTTGGATGGCCCGACTACCGGGTGGTTTAGTGCACACAAATATTGTCGGTTGTGCGGTTTTTGCAGCTGTCTCCGGATCCTCCGCAGCAACGCTTACGACCGTTGGCAAAATGTCCATACCTGAATTGAGGCGTCGGCATTACCCTGAAAACATGGTGATTGGTACATTGGCAGGGGCAGCGACACTTGGTTTGATGATCCCTCCGTCTCTTACCTTAATTGTCTATGGCGTGACGATTAACGAATCTATTCGCAAGCTCTTTCTTGCCGGTGTTTTACCAGGGCTAGTGCTGGCGTTAATGTTTATGGCGTATGTGGCCATCATGTCAAAGGTTTCCAAAAATTTTAATCCTGACCCGGAACCGCGCATGACCTTTGGGCAGAAAGTTGCTAATAGCCGCTACTTGATACCCGTCATCTTGCTGATCATGCTGGTTATAGGGTCTATGTATGCAGGGCTTGCAACGGCAACTGAGGCTGCCGCATTCGGTGTTATCGGCGCGCTGCTTCTGGCAGCCATGCAACGCTCTTTAAACTGGGAGACTTTTACCACGAGTCTGATGGGGGCAACACGTACCTCTGCAATGATTGCATTGATACTTGCCGGAGCAGCTTTTTTGTCGCTGTCTATGGGATTTACAGGCTTGCCAAGAGCACTGGCCGATTTTATAGCTCAGCTGAATCTTTCCCAGTTCGAATTGCTTATGGCTTTGCTGGTGTTCTACATCATTCTCGGCTGCTTTCTAGACGGAATCTCGTCTGTCGTATTAACGATGGCAGTGGTTGAACCTATGATTCGTCAGGCGGGAATTGACGTTATATGGTTTGGTATATTTGTGGTGGTTGCCGTTGAGATGGCGCAGATCACACCACCTATTGGCTTCAACCTGTTCGTTTTACAGGGTATGACGAATCATGAAATGGGCTACATCGCCAAAGCGGCATTGCCGATGTTTATGATTATGGTGCTGATGGTATTCGTCTTAATAGGGGTGCCAGAGATTGCCACCTGGCTACCGGACACTATGCGGGCAAACCCGCTGGGGTAGTGTGAGGGCGAGTGGTGTTGCGCGCTAGTAAGACTTCTACGCTGCCTTTTGAAACTCGGAAGGTAGCAACGCTATGGCTTCTTCTATCGGGATGGGTTTGCCGATATGGTATCCCTGAGCATAGTGGACACCAATCTCCGAGAGCACATCAACGATGTCTTGGTCTTCAACAAATTCTGCAACAGTTTTAATACCCATAGACATACCCACCTGGTGAATGGCTCGCACCATTTCTCGATCTATTGGGTTTTTAGCAATTTCTTTAACGAATTGGCCATCAATTTTCAGAATATCTACCGGTAGATTTTTAAGATAGCCGAAAGAGCTCAGACCTGATCCAAAATCGTCCAACGCAACCAATGATCCCAAGCTCTTAATGCTGTTGATCAAATCTACCGCCACAGAGAACTGCGAAATAGCAGCGGTTTCTGTCAGCTCAAACCAGATCATTGTCGGGTCAACTTCATACTGAGCTAACTTCTCTTCAATAAAGCTCTTAAGCGTTGGGTCCGCCGCAGATTGTCCTGACAAATTTATCGAAAAGCTGCAATTACTTCCAGGGCCGTCTCCGAGTGCAGCTACGGTTTTAAATGCATTCTCGATGACCCATCGATCAATCTCGGTCATTAAGTCGTAGCGTTCAGCCGCCTGTATAAACTGCCAAGGTGTGCTGATGCTGCCGTCTTCATTTTGCAAACGCAGTAAGAATTCGTAGTGTTCTACTGCGTAGTCATTATTTTTTCGCAAACCTTCTACTGAGGCCACTGCTTGCACCACCAGTTTAAATTCATCTTGCTCTATGGCCTTCCTCAGGCGAGGCAACCAACCGAGTTCTGCTGAACGTTCGGCTATCGTGTCATCGGTTTTGGAATAAACGTAAAGGCTGTTACGGCCCGAGTCTTTGGCTGCGTAGCAAGCCATGTCAGCAGATGCCAACACATCTTTCATGTTGTTGCACGACTGGTCTATGTGAACCACGCCAATACTGGCTCTCACAGCAAATGCTTTGTTTTCGTAGTTGAAAACATAGTTTTGGAAAAAGTCGTATACGCGTTGAGAGCGTTCCTTAACTTCCTCTTCAGTCACATTCAGGAAGAGAAGACCGAACTCGTCGCCGCCCAATCTGGATAATATGTCGCCTTCATGAGTGAGCAGTCTGATGTTTTCAGTTAAGTCAGTCAGTAGCTGATCACCGGCAACGTGGCCGCAAGTATCATTAATGACCTTAAATTGATCCAAGTCTAAGTAGCACAGCGCATGGTTCTTATCAGATTCTGGTAGGCCATCAATAAGATCGCTTAACGTATTTTCAAAGTAATGTCGGTTAGTGCAACCGGTCAATGCATCATGGTTAGCTTGATACGCTAGTTTTTTCGCAAGTTGGCGCTCGTGGCTTATGTCACGCAGAACAAGTACATGTCCGGTAACACGTCCTTCTGGCGTCACAGAACTCGTTAGTGTCAAACGCAATACGAAGTCCGGATCATCCATGTCAAATGGCGTGACGTCAAATTCGTCTACGGCGTTTTCGCCCATGTTCTCTAATGCCAGTTCTACATTGAATGCAGAGTAAATATCACTGACTTGTCTGAATTTGACATAGTTGTCGAGGATTAATCCGACCGCCTCAGCAGGTGATAACTTAAACTGACGGGCAGCAGCAGGGTTTATGTGAACCACACGCATGTCAGAATCAAGAGCAATAATGGCATCTTGTACCGTGTTCAATGTCTTTTCAGCTTTGGCTCTCTCTTTCAGTAACGCATCTTGAGAATTAATTCGTTGTTGAATAGCCGTTTGTCTAGCGACGATGTAGATGGTGAACAAGGCGGTAACAGCCAGAATGCCAAACAGGGCTGTGAAAAAATACACCAAGGCGTTTTTGCTGAAGCCGACATCTTGTTGGAAGGTGAACCTCATACTTGAGTCGCCGGTATTCCATTCGGCGTCGACAACCTTTCTTAAATAAAGAGATTTCAAATAGGTTGGTTCTATTTCTTGTCCTAGACGGCCGTACAACATGGTTGTTGTCTCAGCGGTATGTATACGAGCTGTTACGTCAAACGCATTTATGCTTTGATTAATTCCAGCAAGTAACGCTTCAGTATCAATACTTATCCAGAAGCCGCCTGCAGATTGCACCTTTCTTGATTCAGCTGAGGCAGGCGCTGCCATACCTCTATAGACAGGTGCAAATAATACAAGGTCGCCACCGCTGGGCCAGCGCTCAGGAAATGTGGCAAGCAGTGGCTTGTTATTTTCCGATATCTTATCTAGCTTACGCCCTAAACTATTCACTGCAGCTAAGTCTGCACCCAATAAGCGTGCATTACCCGGCTTCAACGGTTCTAACATTGAAATAGGGTAGTACGATGAGGACTCCGGGCGCTCCTCCGACAACCCTTTTATATTGATGTCAGAGATTTTGAAATTGAATAGGCCTTGTTCACCCATGCGCTCTTCAAATGCTTCGCGATCCTTATGGGTAACGTATTCATAGCGGCCAATACCGGTAATGAAGTCAACCTGTTCCCTGAGTTGTTCAGCGAATAGGTTCATCTCCTGACTTCCAGACGCGCTGGATGCATAGTGAAGGCCGGTCAGTGAAGCCATGACAGTTTTGACTTCAGCGATACGGGTACTGATGTCCTGGGTGATTAAATTTGCATCTTCTTCGATGCGTGTATTTTGGTCGTGATAGTTGAGCGTGTACGTGGTGTACATCAATGCAGGTACTGCGGCAAACACCAGAAACGCTATTGAAACGAGCAGGGGTGAGCCCACAGAGTTTATCAATAGCGTTAATGGCGAGTACCTGGTCACTTATTTGTGCTTCTTTGCGTTGATCAACGTCGACTGATTCAGGTTGACCTCAGCAGCTTCCAGTAGGGGTTCGTTGATCCAAGTATCCCAACGACGATTGGTCACTAACGGAATATCAACCGCTCGAACACCATTGAGGATGGCAATCGTAGAGTCCGCTGCCCATTCGCCATGTTCTTCCGGCACTTTGGTGTAACCAATTGCGGAGAAAGGCATCATCCATTCATGGTTAGTCATACTCAGCTTTTCGGTGTTTTCTAACACCCAATCGGTGGCCGCATCAGCATCGAACTGAGCGATACCCGAGTTACTGCCCATAACCACCATGTCGTAGTCTTGAGCCAGAAGATAACCTTCTTTCCAATCATCGAAGTCTTCTGCAAGAATTCTATCAACAGTGATCTCTAGTTTTTCGGCGATTGATTTAACACGGTTGTAGTTTTTTATCTCGCTTAGCGTGCTTGCCCCTAAGTAGACAGCACGTGCGGCTTGATCGATAGGTAGTTTCGAAGCAAGCACACCTTCCATAAGCATGGGCTTAATCGGTGCTATCTCCACAATGCCTGTGATGTTGCTAGCCGGGAATCCGTATTCTTCTACGGTCCAGTTAATGCCAGAGAATACTACCGGTACATCTGCATCAACTAGGTGTGGAACAATCAGATACTTCGCGGCGTTGTCATCAGAGGTTATAACAACGTCTGGCTTAGTGTCCTGAATGAGCTCATAAGCAGCTTGTCCTGCAGCAACCTTGTTTTCAGTGGACTTTTTCCTTTTGGTGTCCATGTAAAACTCGGTGATGTTGCACTGCTCTGCTAAACGGTCTTTAAGGCCGCGCTCTACACCGTCAGACCATGCATATCCGACATGGTAGGAGGCCACATACAAGCAGGTTGGCTTGTTACTACTTTGGGCAAGGGTAGGGGCACTGAACACACCACACAAAGCCAATACGGAGGAAACACCGCCAATAAATCGATTTCTCATATTTTCTGACTCACATCTAAGGTCGAACCTCACGGTGAGGCGACAATGAGTCAGATATCGGCTAATTTCGAAAAGGGTGTATAACTTTTGGGTATCTTCTGAGCCGAAATTGAGTGAAAATACTATACTAAAGTTGAATTTGTGATGTAATTCTAGCTTTTAGGGCAGTATTCGTTCGACCAAGTAACCCTCAGCCTTTAGAAAAAGAATCAATTCCCGCTTTGAACGCGGTACTTACCCGTCTACCAAAGGCTGCAATGGTCTCTGGGCGGCTGAGATCAAGGTTCACTTTGTGCCCGCCCAGTACGTAGGCCAGGAAGATTAGGGCCATTACCCACGAGAACATAAACAGCAACACGAGAATTACAATGTTGACTGTGCTCCAGCCCGGAGCGAGTTGTTGTTTGAGGTCATCCATCTTAGTCATCCTGCAACTGTCTGATCTGAGGCGTCTCTGCGGTGAATTAACGCTCGAGCCTGCCTGTTTTACTTGATCTCAATATAGAGACTGATGGACAAATTCCAACTCAACGAAACAAAAGGACAGGGACTTTGCAAGATCGGATCATCTCCGTGGTCGTCGAGCCGATAATTAGATTGCGTATTCTAGAGTGACCGTAGGCTCCCATTAACAGCATATCGATGCCGGCCGATTCCACTTTCTCTGCAATAACGTTTTCCGCTTGGCCGGGTAGAATCTCGCCGGTGACGGTATATCCGCCCTCACGCAAAGTTGCCACGGCACCTTCTAATTGCCGCCTTAGCTCAGTGGAGTCTGAACCGACGCTGAGTACATGGCAATCTAGGGCGTTGTACTGTGGCTGGGATGCAAAATGCTGCACAGCCTTTAGTGAGCTTGGGCCTCCATCAAATGCAACCAGTACTTTACTAATAGGTTTGAAGCTTCTCGATGCGACGAATACAGGGAGGCGGGTAGAGCGTACAACACGTTCTATATTGGAGCCCAGGTGTCCGGTGTCGAAATCCGCGGCTTCGCCACGTTTGCCGATGACAATGAGTTGGGCGTCATTTTCCAGAGCCTGAACGGTTTCTACAATTTCACCGTTGCGAAGTTTGGTAGAGACCTTGAGAACACCGCGCTCCTTTAGCAATGTTTCTGCATCCTCCAGGATAGCTCGACCTCTTTTTTGCGCCAGACGTGCCTTCTGCGCGTCCAGTTCGGCGAGTTCTTCCAGCAATGCGGAGCGAGCTCCCAGCCCGATACTGCCACTCAGGTTGGAGGGTTCGCTTGATACATCTCGGCGCCCTAACACATGAACAACTTCAATATCCGTAGGTGACTGTTCAGCTATCCACGCAGCATGCTCACACACGCTTGCTGAGTAAATTGAACCGTCTATAACCGCCAATAGTTTCGACATGTTTATTGTCCCTGGTTAATGACTCATCATATCGTCAAGCGCGCCCGGTTTGTCGTGAACTGCTAGCTGATCCACAATTGTTTCGCTAGCTTCATTCAAACCGATAATTTCTACTTCACTGCCTTCGCGACGGAATTTCATAACCACCATGTCGAGCGCCTGAACGCTACTGATGTCCCAGATATGCGCCAGACTGACATCAATCACGACAGTATCCAGAGCTTCTTTAAAATCAAAAGAGGCGGTGAACTCATCGCTGGATGCAAAAAACAATTGACCTTCCACGAGATAGGTGCGTTTCAGTCCATCCTCTGAAAGCGTGCTGGTAACACGAAAAATCTGTGAGATCTTCCAGGCGAAAAAGATACCTGAAAATAGAACACCGACCAGTACGCCGATGGCCAGGTTATGGGTGGCGACAACAACAATTACGGTTGCCAGCATGACGATCGATGAGCTTCGAGGATGATCCCTGAGGTTCAGTAGTGACGACCAGCTGAACGTTCCAATGGATACCATGATCATTATGGCGACCAGTGCTGCCATGGGAATTTGTTTAACCCAGTCGCCAAGAAATACGATCATGAGCAACAAAAATAATCCGGCGCAGAAAGTGGATAAACGACCTCGGCCACCTGATTTCACATTAATGATTGACTGGCCGATCATTGCGCAGCCTGCCATACCACCGATAAAACCGGTGGCTGTATTAGCAATCCCCTGACCGATACATTCGCGATTCTTATCGCTTCGCGTGTCAGTGAGTTCGTCAACAATAGATGCTGTCATCAGGGACTCTAATAAGCCCACGGCGGCAACTGCTGCGGAGTAAGGCAGGATAATTTGTAGAGTTTCCAGATTCAAAGGAATATCTGGCAACAAGAAAATGGGCAGGCTATCTGGCAGCTCTCCCATATCACCCACGGTTCGAATATCCAGTCCCATTGCAAGAGACACTGCTGTGAGAACAATGATGCAAATAAGAGGGGATGGCACTACTGAGGTTACCCTCGGGAGCAAATAAATAATGGCCAAGCCTGCGGCTACCATGATGTACGTTAAATTCGGTACATCGATAAGCTCAGGCAGTTGAGCCATAAAAATGAGTATGGCAAGCGCGTTAACAAACCCGGTCATTACCGATCGGGACACAAAGCGCATGACAGCACCCAGCTTTAATAAGCCTGCGACAATTTGCAGAAGACCCGCCAATACCGTGGCTGCCAGTAAATACTGCAGTCCGTGGTCCTTGACTAGCGTTACCATAAGCACGGCGGTCGCCGCCGTCGCTGCCGAGATCATTCCGGGACGGCCGCCCGTGATGGATACGATGACCGCAATAGAGAACGAGGCATACAGGCCCACTTTAGGGTCTACGCCGGCAATGATAGAAAAGGCGATAGCTTCTGGGATAAGCGCAAGCGCTACAACCAATCCTGCGAGGATATCGGCTCGAATATTGCCAAACCATTCCAATTGCCAACGGGCGATAGAATCTGTATTCACGATAGGGTTCTGTACTCGAAATGTTGTGTAATGCTATGCACGCTGCAGGCCTTGATGGGCATTTGGACGACAACGGCGGTGTGCAAAGCCATCAATACTCATAAATAAGCAATAAAAGGCTGGCCTGTCGTATACTTAGAGTTAGTAGGTCACTGCAGAGTTGTGGGACACGGACTGTAGCGCATAGATGCGTGTTGTGGTGAGACCTGAGAGCGATTGACCTTTGCCTGAGAGGTAATGCAGCCAGAAATCTAAAAAGATCACTGGATTTGCTTGGAAGTCGCGTTACATGGCGGGATGGTGCCGCCCCCTTTATTACCCATTCCGTGGTGCTAAGCATCAGACGGCTTAATGGCATCAAATGTACGAAAGTTATAGAAAACTCAAGGTGATAGAAGACGTATGACGAACAGTGAGTTGCCGGCTTCGGAGTCCAATTCGGGCGGAAGATCAGCGGAAGGTCAATCAGAATCATCTTCGGGAAATAACCCGCAGCGTCGCAATCAACGTGGCCGGAATCGTCAGAACAATAACGGCGGGCAGCGTGCGGAAGGTGGAAATAACCGCAACAGAAACAAGCGGAATCCGCGCAACAATCGAAATCGCCCTCGCGATAACGACGATATCGGTAATCGCATCGGCCCTGGTAACAGGGCGCTGAGACCGCCTCGCGAAATTACCGAAGAGATGGATAACATCGGCAACCGAGCGTTGCCTGAGCCTGCAACGGCAATCGAATACGACGACGATAATTTCGGTAATCGCGATCATTTCAATGTTAATAATCGTTTTCCATCCGATAGCAATCTCATTGGCATGGAAGATCCCTACCAAGTCGGTAGCTTAGTGATGGGGGGCAATTCCCGCTCGCAAGGTAACCGTGGCAAAGGTCGCGGTAATCAAAATCGGCGACAGCAGGGCCAGGGGCAAGGGCAGGGTCAGCAACGCGGCCAGAGAAACAATCAGGCGCGTACCAATAATCGCAATAATCAGAATAGGAATAATCAAAACCGGAACAAGCAGCGCGCTGCTGGCTCCGAAGACGGCCAAGGCGGCAATCAAAACCCCGGACAGAACCGGAACCGCAACCAGAATCGCAACCGTAATCAGAACCGCAATAGAAATCAAAACCGGAATCCTCGTTCGCAGAATGAGGCGAATTCTGAGTCGGGTCCGACCTCTGGAACGTCGGCGTCATCAACTCCTGAACAAGCATCAAACACGGCTCCAGTGCAAAATAGCAGCAACGCTGTTGTGTCGTCGCCAGCCAACACGCCGGTAACCTCGGTTAAGTCGCCGGCACCGGCCACCGCGCCCAGTGCTCCAACTGATGCAGCTGGCGCGCCGGTGAAAAAGCCGCGCGCACCTAGAAAACCCAAGGTTGCTGCCGAGGCCTCCGAGAGCGCTAAACCTGCTGCAAAAAAGACACGGGCAAAAGCTGCAACGGCTGCAACTGATACGTCTGCCGAAAGCGCACCGGTTAAAAAGACAAGGGCAGTGAAGAAGAAAGCCAGCACTAAGGCTGCCTCTTCAGACGGCGCTAAGACTAAGTCGAAAGTTGCTGCGAAGCCAAGAGCAAAAAAGCCCCCTGCGGATACCACTGAGTAGGTCCGAAGAGGGCTTGACGTAACGATAATGTTTAAACGGGCGTTGAGTGACGAACGCTCGTTTAAGTCTACATATTAGGGTAGTTTGGACCGCCGCCGCCCTCAGGCACTACCCATGTGATGTTCTGAGCAGGATCTTTAATATCGCAAGTTTTGCAGTGTATGCAGTTTTGCGAATTAATTTGAAAGCGCGGAGTTTCTTCCTCGATGATTACTTCGTACACACCAACCGGGCAGTAACGTTGTGCAGGCTCTGCGAATTGAGGCAAGTTGTCTCTTATTGGTAATTCGCTATCGCTAAGCTTTAAGTGAACGGGCTGATTCTCTTCGTGGTTGGTATTGGATAAGAATACGGAAGAGGGCTTGTCAAAACTCACCACACCATCCGGCTTCGGGTAATTTGGTGGATTGCATGCGTCAGCTCGCTTTAAACAAGCATGGTCCGGTATTTCATCGCGAAAATTGAAAGGAAGTTTTCCACCGAAAAAGTTTTGATCGATGTAATTGTAGGCACCGCCTAAATACATACCGAACTTATGTAGGGCAGGGCCCCAGTTGCGTGAACTCTTTAATTCTTGACCCGCCCAGCTATCAAGGTAGGCGTCGGTGAATTCAACTAATTCACGTCCTTCATCACCGTTTGCCAATGCGGCAGCGATGGTCTCGGCCGCCACCATGCCTGATTTCATGGCCGTATGAGTGCCTTTGATTTTAGAAAAATTCAAAGTGCCGGCGTCGCATCCGACTAGTAAGCCGCCTGGCATGCTCATGCGTGGCAAGGAGTTCAATCCACCTTTAGCAATGGCTCTAGCGCCATAGCAAATTCGTTCACCGCCCTCCAGCACCTCTTTGATAACAGGGTGTTGTTTGAACCGTTGAAATTCATCGAATGTGCTTAGGTGTGGATTGGAATAATTCAAATCAATGATTAATCCGACGACCACTTGATTGTCCTCTAGGTGGTACATAAAAGCCCCACCGGTTGAGGAAGTTTCTGATAAAGGCCATCCAGCACCATGCACCACAACTCCTGGCTCATGCTTGGCAGGGTCTATCTGCCAGAGCTCTTTTAAACCGATGCCGTAATGTTGTGGTGACTTGCCCTCATCGAGTTTGAATTGACTGATGAGCTCTTTACCTAAATGTCCGCGGCAACCTTCCGCAAAGACTGTGTATTTGGCGTGCAACTCCATGCCACGTTCGAATCCGTCTTTAGGATTGCCTTGCTCATCTAATCCCATATCACCCGTGGCAACACCTTTAATACGTCCGTCTTCGTGGTACAAAATTTCAGCGGCTGCAAAGCCTGGAAATATCTCTACGCCTAGTGCTTCGGCTTTCTCACCTAACCAGCGAGTTAAATTCCCGAGGCTTGCAACGTAGTTACCATGATTGTGCATGGTCTTTGGAGACATGAAGGCAGGCATTCGAATGGACTTTTCCGCACTGGTGAAGAACATGATGTCATCACGTGTCACTGCGGTTTTCAGAGGAGCGTCTTCTGCTTCCCAGTCGGGGAAAAGCTCTGTCAACGCACGCGGCTCGATTACCGCACCTGAGAGAATATGAGCTCCGACTTCCGAGCCTTTTTCAAGCACGACGACGCTGATTTCTTGTTCTTTTTCTTGTGCCAATTGCATTAACCGACAAGCCGTAGAGAGACCGGCAGGGCCAGCCCCGACCACTACGACATCAAACTCCATCGATTCTCGTTCTTCACTGCTCATATTGCGTTCTCTTGTTGTCCTAGGCTGTAGCCTGCATCGTTTGCAAGCTCAGTGTGAATATTCGTTTAAATCTGTGTTTTTCAGCAACCGCGTACTCGTTATCAAACGACGTATTAGCGACCAAATGTATCCAAAGCCAGTAAGTTTGTGGACTTTCCGCGTTTTGCCGGTATGGCTGTCGCGTTGCATTCGTTTTTAAGACGGGTGCTCAAAGCATCCATGGCCTTTCTTTCACCGTGTACCAGCAATGCCGGTGGTGAGTTTTCGAAACTTCGGTACCAGTCGACCATGCCTTGTTGATCGGCATGAGCGGACAAGCCGCCCACCGTATGGATACTGGCCCGCACTTGTATTTTGTCGCCCCATATTTTTACGCTCTTAGCACCATCTACCAGTTTACGTCCCAATGAGCCCGGCGATTGATAGCCTGAGATGATGACGTGGGCATCTTGCCGCCACAGATTGTGCTTGAGGTGGTGCATGATGCGTCCGCCTGTGCACATGCCACTGCCTGCGATGACGATAGCGCCTGAAGCCATCTGATTGATAGCTCGCGATTCGTCAGCAGTTTGAGAGAACTTAAGGTTGGGCATGGCTAGTAGTGGACCGTTCTTACGGTAATAAGCGGCGGCTTCCTCGTCATATAAGTTGGTATGTTTTAAATAGACTTCGCTTGCCCGGATTGCCATTGGGCTGTCCAGAAAAATATTCCAGCGACCCAAATCCCACTCGTCAAAATACCGCGCCATGGTGTAGAGAATCATCTGACTTCGACCGACGGAAAAAGCCGGAATCAGAATATTACCGCGCACACTGCTAAGAGCACTGGCAATTTCGCTCACCTCCACTAACGTTTCCGACCAATCGCGATGTAAACGATTGCCGTAGGTGCTTTCCATCAGCACCATGTCCGCATTTTTTAAATAACTGAAATCACGAAGGATAGGTGAGCCTCGATGACCCAGGTCTCCACTAAAGACCACCGTTCGAGTGTTTTGGCCGTTGGTTAATGTCAGCTCAACCATCGATGAGCCCAGAATATGCCCCGCATCAAATAGTCGGATGGAAACTCCGTTGGCAATCTCCCGAGGCGTTTCGTATTCCAACGCTTCGAGTCGATCCATGGTGTTTTCAACATCACTCTGGTCGTATAGAGGCTTTAACAGGGGTTTGCCCGATCGGCGTCGGCGTTTGTTTCTGTATTCCACATCACGGGCGTTTAGGTGAGCTGAGTCTTTTAGAAGAATTTGTACTAAATCGCAGGTGGCTATGTGGGTATGGATTTTTCCCGTGAAGCCCTGATCGATAAGCATGGGTAAACGGCCGCAATGATCAATATGTGCATGGCTGAGAACGACAGCATCCAGTTCGGCCGGATTAAACGGGAAACCGTCGTGATTTCTCAGTTCGTCCTTTTTCCTACCTTGTATGAGGCCGCAGTCGAGTAAAATCTTAGTGTTGCCCAGCTCTATAAGATGGCAAGAGCCTGTGACTTCCTCCGCGGCACCGTAACTTGTCAGTTTCATGGCGTTTAATCAGCCGCCGGGATAAGGCGCGGCATAGGTTTCCCCGTATACAATGGGCATTGTATCCAAGACAGAGCCGTTTGATCCTTCCGGGCAGCACTGTTGTTACGTGAATTTTAATTTACCCATAGGTTTTGAAGCATTTGTCGAATTTTTCTACACCGTTGAGCTCCGCCCTGATCACTGAAAACACTGAGCTTTACGCAACCTGTGGTACCGGACTAGAGCGGTTACTGGTCGAGGAATTTAAAGCGCTGGGTATAGAGGGTGTGCAGAGCGCCGGTGCCGGTGTCCGGTTTCTGGGAGGGCTTAAGGCCGGCTATACAGCGTGTCTATGGTCCCGCATCGCTAATCGAGTGATACTGCCCATCCATTCTGGGCCTGCGGCGACACCCGAAGAGCTGTATTCCCTGGTTCAGGAAATTAGCTGGGCAGATCATGTTGATGTGGACGGAACTCTTGCCGTGGATTTTTATACGGCTAAATCTGCCATTACCCATTCGCAATACGGTGCACTCAAGGTCAAGGATGCTGTCGTTGATCAGTTTCGCGAGACAACGGGCCGGCGGCCGAATGTTGAACGCGATACTCCTGATTTGCGAATCAATGTCTACTTGTTTCGAGACAAAGCGCGAATTGCTATCGATCTGTCGGGCAGCAGCTTGCACCGTCGTGGCTATCGAGACGCACAGGGGTTGGCTCCACTTAAAGAGAACCTGGCTGCTGCGTTGTTATATGCCTGCGGATGGCCGCAGGCTTTGGAAGAAGGTAAAACCCTAGTAGATCCTATGTGTGGATCAGGTACGTTATTGATAGAAGCGGCCATGATGGCTTGTCGAATAGCCCCGGGAATACACAGAGATTACTTTGGATTCGAAGGATGGAAAGGCCATGATGAGGCGCTTTGGAACAACTTGCTAGAAGAGGCGCTTGATCAGCGACGGGATAGTCCAGCCTTAGTTGCCGGTGCTGATCAAGACGCCTTAGCCGTCGACAATTGCCAGCACAATATTATGCAGGCGGATTTGCAAGATGCCATCGTTGTAGAGCGATTAGCGTTAAGCGCCGGTCGTCCGGCGAGCATAGGGAATATCGGAGAGGGTTTACTGATAACGAACCCGCCATATGGAGAGCGCCTAGCCGCTGATAAAGCGTTTTACAGCTCGTTAGGTACTGACATCAGTCGCTTTTACGCGGGTTGGCAGTGCGCTTTATTTACTGCAACTGCGGCACCGTACGCCCGTGCAAGACTACCTTTGTCACAAACGTTGTTGGTACGCAACGGGGGTATCGACTGCGTTTTACTCACCGGGGACATCCCGAGTAGCGGTATACAGCGTAAGAGCACTGCTGAATCAGCTGCCATCGAAGATGAAAAGGATGAAGCGCATCCGCAGGCAGCGTTATATCGTGGCAAGCAAGAGTTTGATGAAAAGCCTGGTGAGCCCGCTGGAATCGATGCCACGGCGTTTGTAAACCGGCTGAATAAAAACAGAAAAGCTCTGAAAGGGTGGATCAGGCAGAATGAAATTACCGCGTATAGGGTGTACGACGCCGACTTGCCGGAATTTGCCGTGGCCATCGATATTTATCAAAGCGACACGACTCATTGTGTCGTGCAAGAGTATCAAGCCCCAGCGACAGTCAATCGTGCCATGGCTGAAGCCAGGCTCGACGCCATCATGAAGGCCATGCCCGATATATTGAATATCGATGCGGCACAGGTTCATCTGAAAGTCCGGGAAGTTCAATCCGGTTTGCAACAGTACGAAAAACAGAAAGCCAGCCAAAGTCTCACGGCAACCGTGACCGAATTTGGGGCGCCATTGGAAGTCAACTTCACGGACTATCTTGATACTGGTTTATTTCTGGATCATCGCCCGGTTAGGCGCTATTTGTTCAAGAATTCAAAAGGTAAACGGTTTTTAAATTTGTTTGCTTACACGGCTTCCGCAACTGTTGCAGCTGTCGCAGGTGGCGCGGCAAGCAGTGTGTCTGTTGACACGTCAAACCGATATTGTCAGTGGGCCATGAGAAACCTAGATCGCAACAATGCAGCTCAACAGAAACACGAGGTGGTGCGGCAAGACGTGCTCGCTTGGTTGGATGGTGCGGCAATAGGTATCCGTGACGAATCAAAATTTGATCTTATACTGCTCGATCCGCCGACGTTTTCAAACTCAAGTGCTTTGGACGATGACTGGAACGTTCAGCGTGATCATGTCAAAGCCATCGATGCTTGTTTGAAGCTCTTAGCTCCCGGTGGAACGCTCATTTTTTCCAACAATTTTCGAAGATTTAAAATGGATGCTGCACTGTTGGAAGACACGACTCGCGGTATTCGTGTCGAAGATAAAAATCGTTGGTCCATCGATCGGGACTTCCAGAGAAATGCCCGGATTCATCAATGTTGGTTCATTCATAAAGAGTAATCATAAGCACTAAACAGTGCTTTTATTGTCAAAGCGCGATGATGAATTATTCATCGTATAGTTCGGTATAAACAACAAAAATCAGAGGTTTTCGTGGCTGAATTTTTTTATGAGTATGGGTTGTTCTTTCTAAAAGCCCTGACGTTTGTCGTGGCTGCCGTGGTCATTATTATGTCCATTGTTGCTGCTGCGATGAAAAGTCGGGAGGCGGGTGGTGGATCCGATTCCGGGCACATTGAAATTAAGAAGTTTAATGAACGTCTCGAAGATATGCAGGAATCACTCTCGTTCTCTTTACTGTCTCCGGAAATGCGAAAGCAAGCGGAGAAAGATAAGAAAGCGGCTGAAAAAGCGGAGCGCAAGGCCGCGAAAGCGGCGGCTAAAAAGGCCAAGAAACAGCGTGGTGAAGGCGAGACCATCGTGCCTGAAAAAACAACGACTCGGTTGTACGTCATGGATTTTGACGGTGATATCAGAGCCAGTGCGGTGGAGCGACTCCGTCGTGAAATCACAGCCGTGCTGACAACCGCAACGCCTGAAGACGAAGTTTTAATTCGATTGGAAAGCGGCGGGGGGATGGTCACCTCATACGGACTAGCCGCTTCTCAACTTGATCGCATTCGAGATAAGAAAATTCCACTCACCATTTGTGTTGATAAGGTGGCAGCGAGTGGTGGGTACATGATGGCGTGTGTAGCAGATAAGTTGGTTGCAGCGCCGTTTGCTGTTCTGGGATCCATCGGTGTGGTAGCGCAGATACCTAACGTGCATCGCCTGCTTAAGGATATGAAAATAGATTTTGAAATGCTCACTGCCGGAAAGTACAAACGTACGTTGACGGTATTCGGTGAAAACACCGATGAAGGGCGTCAGAAATTTATTGAAGACATTGAACGTATTCATGCGCAGTTCAAACAATACGTTGTTGAGCGCCGTCCCCAATTGGATATCGAAGCTGTCGCAACCGGTGAAATCTGGTCCGGGCAGGACACGCTGGATTTGAAACTAGCCGATGAGCTTGCGACCAGTGATCAGTACATGATCGATGCCTGTGAAGAGCGGGAAGTATTGCTGCTTGAATACAAGGAGAAGAAAGGCATGTTTGATCGCTTATCTATCGGCGTTCAAAGCACGATAGACGGGGTCTTACTGAAGTGGTTTGACAGGCTGATGAAGAGTCGTTTTTCAATTGGTTAGCGTGTAGTCAGACCTTGTTCCGGCCCACAGAATGTGGGCCCGAAACGCCCGTTTTGGGTGATCCAGACACAGATATGAGTGCTGCTTCTCCAATGTAACCCGACTCTCTTACTATCGCTATGTTACGTGCCGCTACCCCTATTGGTGACGTTGTTTATCAGGGTAGTTTCATGCAAGCGGAGAGGAAACGTAGTTTTGCGTCAGTCATGGCTGACTCCTTTCAGTTTAATGACGGCAAGTTGCCTTCTTTGCCCAATGCCGTTGTTTATCTTGAAAAGGCGATGCGAGATGATTCTGTAGGCCTCTCAGAACTCTCCGAATTATTGTCAAAAGATCCTGTCCTTGCTGCCCGTCTTGTGCGGGTCAGTAACAGTGCGTACTACAGGGCCATGTCTCCAGCTGAAACTGTTCCCGCTGCCGTCACCCGAATCGGGTTTAAAGCGACTCGCAATATAGCGCTGGGATTATTGCAAAATTCCTTTGTTGCTCGAAACGATGTTATCGCTGCGATGATTTCAGAGCTTTGGATGGAATCGTTGAGAACAGCGGCCGTGGCGCAAGCGCTGGCAGCACATTACACCTTAATGGATTCACAGAAAGCCTTACTGGGCGGGTTGATGTACAACGTCGGTCCGATGCTTCTTCTTACCAAAATCGATGACAATACGGATTCCATTGAACGTGCGGATGCTCACCGATTGATTGATATGCATGCGGTGGAATTTGGGGTCATGCTTTTGGAATACTGGGAGATGGATACCGAAATGATTGAAGTGGCGGCCAATCGGAATCATTGGACTCGAGACCATGGTGGCGCCCCCGATCTGGCCGACCTTGTTCTGGTGGCACGAAGTTGTATCCCTGATTTGGAAGGCCGACGCCCGGACTTTCAACAATGCGAGAACTTACCCAGTTATCAGCGTATGAAAAATTATCTGCGATTAACTGAGTCGTTGGAGAGTATTGTTGACGATGCTGAGGAATCAATTGCTCAAACACTTGACATGTTCTTTTAGCCTTAGACCTCTTTAGCCCATTCTCTAAGTTTAAATTTCTGAATTTTTCCGGTAGAGGTTTTAGGTAGTTCTCTGAAGACAATTGTTTTTGGGCATTTGAAGTGGGCCAGTTTTTCACGACACCAATCAATGAGCTCTTGCTCACTGGCAGACTCCCCATTCTTTAACGCAACAAACGCGCACGGTGTCTCTCCCCATTTTTCGTCAGCTTTTGCGGCTACCGCCGCTTCCAGCACTGACGGGTGTGCATAGAGTGCATCTTCTATTTCTATGGAAGATATGTTTTCTCCCCCCGATATGATGATGTCTTTAGATCTGTCCATGATTCTGACGTAGCCGTCCGGGTCCATTACCGCAAGATCACCGCTATGAAACCAACCACCCCGGAATGCGTCTTCATTGGCTTGCGCGTTTCGATAATATCCGCGCATAACGATATTGCCCTTGAACATGATTTCGCCAATGGTTTTACCGTCCCGTGCAACGGGTGCTAAGGTTTCAGGATCAAGCACGTCAAGTTGATCGAGAACCTGATAGCGAACACCTTGTCGCGATTTCAATTTAGCGCGTTCGGTGTCATCTAATGCATCCCATTCGGGTTTCCACGCACACATCACAGCGGGCCCGTAGGTTTCAGTGAGTCCGTATGTGTGGGTAATGTGGAATCCTAACGCCTCTATGGCAAGTAACACACTGGCGGGCGGTGGAGCCGCGGCCGTCATGATATTCACCGTGTGTGGTAGAGGCTTCACAATAGATTTATCGGCGTTGACAATAAAATTTAAAATGATGGGGGCACCGCAAAAGTGCGTCACGCCATGAGCCTCAATGTTGTGGTAGATGGCTTCAGCCGTGATGGTTCTCGTGCAGACACTTGTGCCCGCATTAGCAGCTAACGACCAGGGAAAACACCAGCCATTGCAGTGAAACATGGGTAATGTCCACAAATAGACAGGGTGGGGCCCCATGTGCCAGCCAGTGATGTTGGACAGAGCATTCATGGTGGCTCCGCGATGGTGATATACAACGCCTTTGGGTTTTCCGGTAGTACCCGAGGTATAATTAAGTGAAATGGATTGCCATTCGTCTTCAGGTAGTGACCATTTCCAGTTTGCATCAATAGCGGGTAGCTCATCACGAAGGTAAGACGCATCGATGAAGCTCTCGTATTCGATAGCTGAGATAGCATCGCCCGTCGCCTCACCATCATCGATACTGATAAGCAGTGGAGGCTCAGACATTGTTTTTATAGCGTCCGTAACAACGGCCGTTGAGTCTTTATCCACGAACAATACTTTTGCACCACCGTGCTCAAGTATGTGGGTGATGGTCGCAGCTTCTAATCGGGTGTTAATAGCATTGAGGATGGCACCGGTCATCGGAACCGAAAAATGTAGTTCGAACAAGGCTGGAATATTGGGTGCTATGACCGCGACCACATCCCCGGTTGAGATGCCCAGTGCAGCCAGGCGCGCCGCTCCTGACTGACATCGCTGATAAGATTCAGACCATGTGTATTTTAAATCGCCGTGTATTACGGAGAGTTGATCCGGGTAGACTTCCGCACTGCGCGCAATAAAGCTTAACGGGCTGAGCGGGGTATAGTTTGCGCTGTGAGCAGGCAGTGGAACATCGCCGTCACCGGGTTGTCTGGCTTGTGGGATAGTGGGGTGGTAACCGGACATTGAAACTAACCTCTTGGATGGATCATGGATACACAGAACACCGATCAACGTAGCCTACCGCTCTCGGGTATCCGAGTGTTGGAGATGGGCCAGCTGATAGCCGGACCATTCGCAGGTCAGATGCTAGCCGCTTTTGGCGCTGAGGTCATTAAGATTGAACCTCCGGGAAAAGGTGATCCGCTACGTACCTGGCGAGAATTGGATGAAGACGGTTGCTCTTACTGGTGGCGCAGCATTGCCCGTAACAAAAAATCGGTCACACTTAATTTGTCAAAGCCTGCGGGTTGCGATATTGCGCGCCGATTGCTTCAACATGCCGATATTTTAATAGAGAATTTTCGACCGGGACGCATGGAAAGCTGGGGTTTGGGTCCGGACGATATAAAGAAAATTAATCCAGAACTTATCTACACGCGTGTATCCGGTTACGGCCAAACCGGACCGTATTCGTCACGCCCTGGTTTTGCCTCTGCTTGCGAGGCAATGGCGGGGTTGCGCTATGTTAACGGGCACCCCAATGAAACACCGGTGCGTTTGAATTTAAGTCTTGGCGATACACTCGCAGGTATGCACGCGACCGTGGGAGCATTGTTGGCGCTAATAGCACGGCAGCGACTCGGTAATGGTGGGCAGGCAGTTGATGTGTCTATCGTGGAATCCGTATTTAATATGCTCGAAGGCGTGTTACCCGAATTCGATGGAGCCGGTGTTGTTCGTGAACCATCAGGGTCAACAGTAACGGGCATCGTCCCCACCAATACGTATCGTTGCCACGATGGACGTTACATCGTCATTGGTGGGAATGGCGACTCCATTTTTAAGCGACTTATGACGAGCATCGGACGTTCAGACATGGCTGAAGACCATCGTCTATCCAACAATCAGGGCAGAGTCGCTCATGAGGCGGAGATAGACGAAGTCTTAGCCGAATGGTGCTCGGGGTTAACATCAAGTGATGCTCTGGCCAAACTTGATGACGCAGATGTTCCCGCGGGTCCGGTCAACTCTATCGCTGATATCGCACAGGACCCTCATTTTGAGGCACGTGGCGCCTTCGAAAGTTTACCTGTTAAGGGGGTTAACCGTCAGATGCCTGCGGTGCATCCGCGTTTGCAAGATACGCCAGCGCAGTCCCGCTGGGCTGGCCCGGAACTCGGTGAGCACACGTCTGACGTACTTGAGAGCTGGCTTGATGTCGACAAGGATCAGCTAAGTCTTTGGCGGAAAGAAGAAATTATATAAGGCGCGCAAAACATAGTGAGCGCTAAATCGCCTTATCGATGCGTTAAGTTGTCTGGATGAGCGTCGATACAAAACGGAAGAGAGGTGCGTTAGGAATTTAATTTTGAAAAGTTCGCCTGTTATTAGGCTAAGCATGGCTGCTGGAACCTACTGGATGCTTATGTGGGGTTATTTGGTCCTACCTTCCGGGCAGTGGTTCGCCGCTTTTTTAGCGATAATGATGAGCATCATGCTCGTTTTTTGGGTTACTGAAGCGACCGAGGCGACGCAGGCCACAATTCATTCCGAAGGTGCGCCCGATAACGACGTTTCAGCCGAAGCTTTGGCGGCAGCACCCAGCCTGGAAGACTCAGTTTTGCGACTTGATTCACTAAAATCAGAGTTGAAGGCCCAGTACGCTCAGTTCGGCCGCGACCAGTCGCTATTAAACAGTAAGAGCTTAGGCTCCTGGCACAGAACACGTAACCCGCGGACTCGATAAAGTGACTGTATCGATCGATGAAAACGCGTTAAAGGCGATAGCCGCCTTACAGCGCCCCGGAAAACCGGATCTCCTGACTCGCATAGTGGGCCTATTCAAATCTGAATCCCCGAAGACTATCGCAAGTATGTTAGAAGGTATTGATTCAGCTGATATGGAAGCTGTCAGGGTGGCTGCTCATACCCTTAAGTCTTCCAGTGCCTATGTAGGTGCCTTAGAACTATCAGAGCGGTGCAAAGAGTTAGAACGTGCAGCCCATGATCAAAACTTCCCGGCTTGTATGGCTTTGGGAGACTCTGTAGAAGATTTATTTCAGGGCAGTGTAAACGCATTGGATCAAAGGATAAGCAAGGCTGCCTGATGACCCCCGAGCTTTCTAAAAGCATGCAAATGGTTGCGCCCGGTATGCAGCGTGAGCGGCCTATCGTCCTCCATGTGGATGATGATATCGCGAGCTTGATGATGGCTGAAGGCGCGCTTGAAGACGCAGGTTTTGACGTCATTCAAGCTGCTGATGGCCAAGAGGCTATTGAGCGTTTCAAAGAGCATGAGCCTGATCTGATCATCATGGATGCGGTTATGCCGGTCATGGATGGTTTCGAAGCCATTAGCACTATCAGAGAACTCAGTATCGGTGCACACGTACCCATACTAATGATTACAGGTCTTGATGATCTTGATTCAATTACACGTGCCTACGATATCGGTGCGACAGATTTTTTAACCAAGCCCATCAACTTTTTTATTCTGCCGCATCGTGTTCAATACATGCTGCGGTCAAAGCTTACCGCAGATGCGTTGAGATCAAGTCAATCCAAGCTTGATAACGCTCAGCGTATTGCGCGACTGGGTAACTGGGACTGGTGTTTATGCACAAATGAACTCTCGTGGTCTCGTGAGTTCGGGCGAATTCTGGGCGTGGAAGAGGGTGCTGGAATTGCTACCTGGGCAGAGTTCATCAATTGTATTGAGGAGCCTGATAGAACCAATGTGCGTCTGCTTAGTGAGCAGTCTGTTGAGGAAAAGCTGCCCTTCAACGTAGAGTTTTCAGTGGTTAGCCGCTTCGATGATTCTGTGCGCAGGATCCGTCTGGAAGCTGAGCCTCATGCCCAAGAGAGTGGTGAATGGGCGTATATGCTCGGCACGATCCAAGATATCACTGAGCGAACCAATGCGCAGAAACAAATACATAACTTAGCGTACTACGATCTTGTGACCGGTTTGCCTAACCGAGCGCAGTTAACGGAACAACTTCGATACACGCTCAAATCATCGAAGCGAAACGATACTAAGTTTGCAGTACTGTTTTTAGACTTAGATCATTTTAAGCAGGTCAATGACACGCTGGGCCATGATGCAGGCGACGATCTATTGCTACAGGTCGCAAACCGACTGACAAGCGTTGTTCGCGAATCAGACATGATCAGTAGCAACGATAATGATCCCGAGTCACAGCATACCGTTGCACGTCTGGGTGGTGATGAATTCGTTGTATTGTTGGGTGTAATTAACCGGGTTGAAGATGCAGCACGGGTGGCCGAGCGTATTGCACAAAGTATCAGTGTGCCTTATGACATAGGCAGCTCCACCGTAACCGTGACTACGACAATCGGAATCAGTGTGTATCCAGCCGATGGAGATGACACTGAGTCGATGATGAAGTCTGCTGATGTTGCGATGTACCACGCTAAAGAATCTGGTCGCAACGGTTACCAGTTTTATTCCCGCGATATTCACGAGCAAGCACTGTCTCGATTTTCATTGGAGGCGGATTTACGATCTGCCATCGAGAACAAAGAACTAACGCTAGCCTTTCAACCTAAGGTTGAAATGTCGACAGGTCGCCTGGCAGGGGTCGAAGCTTTAACTCGCTGGACACATCCCGAGCGAGGGTTGATGAACCCCGGTGAGTTTATCCCACTGGCGGAAGAAACAGGCTTGATCATAGAGCTTGGTCGCTGGGTGCTCAGAGAGTCATGCAAGCAAATGCAACTTTGGATAGAGGCAGGTTGGCCTCCAATGACCATCGCGGTTAACTGCTCATCAGTGCAGTTTACGAAAAGTGATGTTATTGAAGATATTAACGAGGCTATTCAGTACAGTGGTCTGGATCCGAGGTTGTTGGAAATTGAACTCACTGAAAGTTTGTTGCTTCAGGATGGTGAGAAAGGTATCCAGATTCTCAGCGATATGAAAGCACTGGGAATTCAAACGTCAATCGATGACTTTGGAACAGGATTTTCATCGTTAAGTTACTTAAAGCGATTGCCGGTTGATAAGCTTAAAATCGACCAGTCTTTTGTCAAAGACCTCGATAAAGATTCCGGCGATGCAGCCATTGTTACTGCCATCATTACGTTGAGCCACAATTTGAATTTAACAGTCGTGGCGGAAGGTGTAGAGACACAGGAGCAGTTTGATATTCTCAGGGGCTTTAAGTGCAACGAGGCACAGGGCTATCTCATAAGCTACCCTCTGGATATTGAGCAATTTAGTCTATGGCTGGATTCCTATCGCGAGCAAATTTTGCAAAAAGTATCGGGCTTGTAGTATCAGCTGTGCGTTAGCGATTCTTCCAGCTAGGCTCTCGTTTTTCGAAGAACGCATCGATTCCTTCTTTGACATCATCAGACATCATGTTGCAAGCCATCGCATTTCCAGCTAGTTCGTAAGCTTCATCCAGTGGTTTTTCCAGTTGCTTGTAAAAAAGTGTTTTACCGGTGGTCACGGCCACTTGGGATTTTTGACAAATTTGGTTGGCCAGCAAATTAACCTCAGCATCTAGAGCATCAGCAGCCACACATTTGTTGAGTAAGCCCCAGTCGACAGCTTGCTCTGCACTGATAAAGTCTCCCGTCATCAGCATTTGAAACGCACGCTTTCGCGACAGATTGCGTGACAGTGCTACTGAAGGCGTGCTGCAGAAGAGGCCTAAATTTATTCCTGAAACTCCGAATTTGCATTCGTTAGCTGCTATCGCAAGATCACAGTTTGCGACTAGCTGACAACCAGCTGCCGTAGCTAAACCTTGAACTTTGGCGATGACCGGTTGAGGAATGTTGATGAGCGTTTGCATAAACCCACTGCATTTTTTGAATAGATCTCGTTGCCACTGTTCGCCGCCATTCTCAGCGTCTGCATGTGCGCGCATTTCATGTAAGTCATGACCAGCACAGAAAGCTTTGCCGCGAGCTTCGATGACGACGACCCGCGCTTGTGAGTCCAGGTTGTCCAGCGCGTTTTGAAGTGCGTCCAGCATGGCCTCACTAAGTGCGTTGAACTGTGCTGGTCTGTTTAAGGTGAGCGTAAAAATACCCTGATCATTCAGATTGCTTAATAGAATCGGGTCTGCAGACTTGTCTGTTTCTTGGCTCATCGTCATCTCCTGCCACTAAGGCTAATACGGCGCAGCGGCGAACGCTGTCAAATCCACCGCTTATATCAGTATACGTGCAGACAGGAATCTTATAGAGTATTGCGATAAAAATTTACTTCCCAAATGGCGGAAGTCATTTAAGGATGCGGATTCTTTGAAAGACGAAAACACCATACCTGACGGTTTACTCATGAGCGTCGCGCAATTTCGGGACATCATGGATGCTCGTCTGCCATTTGCAGATTTGCTAGGGCTCAAAGTTGACCACTTCATGAGCGACCATGTTCGTTTGCACGCTGAGTACAGTGAGCGTTTTCTCAGGCCCGGCGGCACTATCGCGGGTCCCGTGATGATGGGGTTGGCAGATGCAGCTTTGTATGCGTTGGTTCTTTCGCGTATTGGTCCTGTTGAACTTGCTGTGACCACCCAGTTGTCAATTAATTTCCTGCGAAAGCCGGCTCCGGGCGATGTTATTGCCGATGCAAGAATGTTAAAGCTGGGGAAGCGATTAGCGGTAGGCGAGGTTTCTCTCCTTAGTGCATCCGAACCAAGCGGTGAGCCGGTAGCCCATGCGACGGGCACGTACTCGATCCCAACGCCCGATAAACGGAGTTAGTGTCATGACCCACCCAGCGTTTGCGCACACACAAGCCTGTGTCTTTGATGCCTACGGGACACTGTTCGATGTCAATTCAGCCGTCAGCCGGATGAGGGATCGAGTTGGTCCGCAATACGGTGAAATTTCTGCGGCGTGGCGAGTGCGTCAGCTTGAATACACGTGGCTACGAAGCCTGATGAAGAGCCATACCGATTTCTGGCACCTGACCTCTGATGCATTAGCGGTGACACTTCGTACATTTTCCATCGACGATGCACAGTTGCACGAGGAGCTTATGCAAGCCTATTTAAGCTTGAATGCGTTCTCGGAAGTGTCCAGTGTTTTGCATCAGCTAAAGCAGGCGGGCATGCAAACCGCAATTTTGACGAACGGCTCTCCAGCCATGATCACCTCTGCTGTGTCCAACGCCGGCATAGATGAGGTCATAGATCGCCAGCTATCCGTAGAATCTGTCGGTGTGTTTAAACCGGACGAGCGCGTCTATCAATTGGCAGTTGATGAGCTGAATGTTGAAGCCGGGAATATCGCGTTTCTCTCATCAAATGCTTGGGATGCCGCAGGCGCTGCGCATTTTGGGTTTAATGTCGCCTGGGTAAACCGTTACGGTCAACCGTCAGAGGCGCTGCCGGGGACGCCATCGGCAATGTTGGCAGACTTATCTGAATTACCAGCTTTGTTAGGTATTTGCTGACGTTCAATGCAGGCTGTAAGGACAGATAATTTCTGATCGCTGTCCATTCTTGACCAACGTGTAATTTCGTCAATAGTTCGCATGCAGCCTTCGCACAACTGAGAAGGTTCGTCGATGCGACAAACGCCTTTGCAAGGCGATGGGATATTAAGTAGATGGTCACTCATTCGAAGCTTATCCTTTGAGGCTAAGAGCACGACCTGCACGAGATTGAGACTCTCGACCAAGCTCTGCACAGATATATTGGCTGGCTTTCAATAAAGCCTCGGGCTGCACCCCATGCTCGATGCCCAGTCCGTCTAGTAGATACACAACATCCTCGGTTGCGACATTTCCTGTTGCACCCACTGCATAGGGGCACCCTCCCAAACCCGCTACAGACGAGTCGATAGTGGCGACACCGTGTTGTAGAGCAACAACGATATTTGCCAGAGCCTGGCCATAGGTATCGTGGCAATGCACAGCCAGCTGATGTGCAGACACACCACTGCCGAGAATGACGTCCAGTAAACGCGTCATGCTGCCTGCGGTTCCGGTACCGATGGTGTCACCCAAAGAGACCTCGTAGCAGCCGGCCTCTAGCAATTGCAGGGTCAGATCACTTACAACGCGCGGGTTGACTTCCCCTTCATACGGGCAGCCCAGTACGCACGAGAGATACCCCCTGACTGGAAGTTGTTTGTCGGCAGCCATGTCTAGAACCGGTTGGTATCGATCAAACGTTTCGGCAATGCTGGCATTCAGGTTCTTTTTAGAAAAACTTTCCGTGACCGCAACGAACACAGCCACTTCGCTCACGTTGGCGGCTATCGCGTCTTCTAATCCTCGTAAGTTTGGCGTAAGCGCACTGTATCTGACGCCGTCTCGTCGGCTGATGGAATCAAAGACTGCCGTGGAGTCTGCCATTTGAGGTACCCAGCGCGGCGAGACGAAGGATCCAGTCTCGATGACCTTCAGACCCGCTTCTGACAGGTGGTTGACCAAGTTGCTTTTTTGCTCAACAGTCAGTGCCGTAGCTTCGTTTTGCAGGCCATCACGGGGGCCTACTTCTACCAGACATGCCTCGGTAGGGTAGTTCATCGGGGGTAGTCTCTAGGTTGGCAGCTGCGTGATTCTACCCAAATTACTACCCTTGGTGGAGTGAAGCTGTCACGCTGTTACACTTTGGCCTCTGACAGGCAGAATTCTTAGCGATTGCGTAATGACGGTTTACAATTTCGGCTCTATCAACATTGATCTTATCTATCGGGTGCCCCATCTGGTTAAACCGGGTGAAACCTTATCAAGCCGCTCGATGGATACCGTTCTGGGTGGCAAGGGTGCGAATCAGTCGGTGGCTGTTGCCCGTGCCGGTACGTTGGTCAAGCACGTCGGTCGAATTGGCGGCAGTGATCAATGGGCGGTCCAGCAAATGGCAGACCTTGGCGTCGATGTCTCATTGGTGGAGGTCATCGAAGGTCCAAGTGGTCACGCGATTATTCAAGTAGACGATGCGGGCGAAAATTCGATCATTTTGCACGGTGGTGCGAATCAGTCGTTTAGTCGAGACGTGTTGGAAAATCATTTGGTGAATGCCAATGAAGCAGATTGGCTGCTAATACAAAACGAATGTAATAATTTGGCTGAAGCATTTGATATCGCCATAGCCAAGGGAATGCGTATAGCCTTTAACCCTGCACCCATGACGGCAGATGTCCGTGATCTGCCATTGCACAAATGCGATGTTTTGATTGTGAACGAGACGGAGGCTGAGCTTCTTTCAGGGTTGACCGACCCGGATGCTGTCCTCGTTGAATTAGCTAAACGTTATCCGCAAACACAATTAGTCATGACTTTGGGATCCAAGGGCGCGCTGCTGCAGTCAGAGAGTCAGGTATACCGGCGCGACGCAATGAGTGTAGAAGTCGTTGATACCACTGGAGCAGGGGATACCTTTGTAGGGTATTTTCTCGCCTCGCTTATTGATGGTCTTGATCATGAGGCTTGTTTAAACAGAGCGTGTGCAGCTGCTGCACTGTCAGTGACAAAAGCAGGCGCAACGCCAAGTATTCCTGCGGCGGCAGAGGTCGAGGCTTTGCTTCAATAGCAACGACGCGAAATTCAACGTAGACGAAGACTATGAAAAAAATAATTCTGGATACTGATCCGGGTGTAGACGATGCGATGGCTATTGCGTATGCATTGACGCATCCAGAGATCGAGTTAATGGCGCTCACGGTCGTGTTCGGCAATATCAATATCGATTTCGCAACCAGAAATGCTCAGTACATACTCAATGAGCTGGGTGCAACAGATGTCGCTGTGGCCAAAGGTGCTGCGATCCCTAGTGTGCAATCGCCGCTGCCACATGCTGATTTTGTGCATGGTGCCGATGGGCTTGGAAATGTCTATCCAGGCAGCCGTCCCGGAATCCCTGCGACGACCGCTGCCAGCCTGAACCCTGATGCTAAGCACGCGAAAGTCGATGCTCTGGATGCCGCGGATTTCATTATTAATGCGGCAAAAGAAAACCCTGGTGAGATCACTCTGGTAGCGGTAGGTCCACTAACCAATATCGCCGAGGCATTACGCCGTGAGCCGGAGCTTCCCGGCCTGGTTGCGGGTCTTGTCATCATGGGTGGAACCGTTGATGAGCCAGGCAATGTTTCCCCTGTTGCTGAGGCTAATTTTCTTAATGATCCTCACGCGGCAGATGCCTTATTTGCAGCCGATTGGCCGACCACTATTGTCGGTTTAGACGTGACGCATAAAATAATGCTTGGCGACAGCCATCTTAAGTCTCTAGATGACAGGGCAGGTGAGTCTGGCAAGCTTATCTGGGAAAGCAGCCGGTTCTACGTTGACTTCTATACCAACAGTGGCGCAGCAAAAGAGGCTGCCGAACAAGGAGCTGAGCCACAATGTGCAATGCACGACGCCGCTGCGATAGCGGCGGTCATTATCCCCGATGCATTCACCATGGTGCGTGGAGCAGCTCGAGTGGTGCATGACGGAATTGCAATCGGGCAGCTCGCCTTGGACCGTAAAGGGTATGCTTATGCTATTCCTCATTGGAATAATCGCCCGCCAACCTCCGTTTGTATGGATGTCGATGACGTACGGGTCAGAAATCATTTTCTTCAAACTCTCATTGATCATCATTTGAGGTGAACAAAAACGTGAAGACTCGTACGGGTGTTTTGTTGTCAACGGCGTTGTTGTGCCTGTCGCTCTCGGCATGCGATTGGGTAGATTCAACGGGCGCTCAATCCGCATTACCTAGTAGGACAGAGGTGTTTCTTGATGACACGCCTATCGGCAGCGCCAATGCCATCAATGAAAAAACAGTGGTTGAAATCTCAGCGAACCGAAATGCAGCGGCTGCAGATGGGACTACCTACAGTTGGAGTGACAGTCCGATTGATCAAGGAGATTTGGCCACCTGTGCAGGTTTGTCGGGTTTTAATGTGGATATTGCAGCGACCTCACTGGAATCCGCTTGTTCCACCGATGCAATCTGCAGTGTTGCATTTGAACCGGATGAAGACTCCCTTAGTGGCGCGGATTTCACTTTTTTAGCGCCTGAACTAAAAGCTTCTGTCGGGTTACGGTACGCATTGACAACGACAACTGCCGCAGGGTCGAGCAGCACTCGAGAGTACGATTTCTGCTTAATCGCAATTAATGAGGCACCCGATGCCAACGACGATACATTTGTTATTCGAGAAGGTGTGCGAGAAACGATTCCCGCCTCAGGAATTAATTTGTTAAGCAACGATACCGATGATGAAGATGTTAGCAACCAAGCTTTAACCGTAAATCCGGACGCCGTAGTTCTTCCACAGAGCGCAGCTTTTTTCCAGCTGGGTACCGATGGCTCCTTTACTTACGAATCCGAATTGGAGAATATTCTCACCGATCAGTTTGACAGCTTCGAGTATGAAGTGAGTGATGGTATTTCTAAGTCAACCGCACGAGTTTCACTACGGGTGGTTGCGAGTAATCAGGCACCAGAGCAAATCGACGCCGTCCCGAACTTAAGAGCTGCCTTAGGGGTTGTGTTTACTGAGAACCTTTCTTTGTATTTTTCCGATCCTGAGCAAGGGGATCTGACTTATTCGCTTGCGCCCGGGTTTGACCTACCTGAGGCTAGCGGCATAAGCTTGCAAAGCAACGGTATTTTGTCTGGAATTCCAGTGTTAGCTGACGTCGGCAGTTACTCATTGAAGCTGGTCATAAGTGATGGCGGCCAGGAAATAGAGACATTGTTTGCGCTTACGGTCAGTGGTGTCGCAGCAGGCTCACGAAACTCCATTCCGGAGTACGTGGAAGGTTCAGTGGCTGATCGCACCTTATTTTTAGGGGCTGCACTTACGCCAATAACCCCTGAGTTTACTGATGAAGATGACGATACACTGACCTATTCCCTTTCTGATGGCGTTGAGTTGCCAGCAGGAGTAACCATCGACGATGAAACGGGTGTGATATCTGGACGTCCTTTAGCACGAACTTGGGTGCGCGATTTGCGTGTAATAGCGACTGATCCCTTAGGATTCGCTGCTATATCCGAATCCTTCTTCATTCGAGTTAGGTAATTTTTTAATGAGTGCCAATGTTCCGGGGCGTTACCTGTTTGTTAAACATTCTGAAAATTGGAATGTGGACAGGTGTACGCGCTGGATGACGGAAAATCAATTTGACGTTGATTGGTGTTACCCAGTCAGTGATGAAGAATTTCCAGACCCGTCCGAATACGCAGGTGTCATGGTTTTTGGCGGGGCCAACTCAGCGAACGATTGCAGTTGCCACGATTGGGTGCGACGCGAACTCGTGTTTGTCGAAAAGTGTCTGAAGCAGGAAACCCCGTTTTTTGGAATCTGCTTAGGGGCGCAAATGCTGGCTCGCGTGCTGGGCGCGACTGTACGTCCGCACGACAATGAAATCAAAGAAGTCGGTTTTTGCCGTGTCGACCCGGTACCTGAGCAAGAAGACTTCTTAGCAAGTCCGTTAACGGTTATGCAGTGGCATTCGGAAGGCTTTGATCTCCCTTCGGGCACTCAGTTGATCGCAACGGGTGAGGAATTTCCCAATCAGGCCTATAGCTATAGTGAGAAGGTGTTAGGGGTGCAGTTTCATCCTGAAGTGAACGCGGAAGTGCTGGCTATCTGGCACGAGCGTAATAGAGAGAGACAACCGAACTACCTTACTGATGAGCAGCGTGCGAATATGATGCGTGATGCGCACACGCATGATGCGTCGGTGACCGCTTGGCTGGATGGTTTTCTTGCGCGCTGGACGGCGTCGTGATTGCCAGAGCTTGACGGAGAGCTCTGGTGGATGATTCCAATAGTCTCCTTTTAAATATTTTTATCTACCTGCTTGCAGGATTGTTGGCAGTCCCCAGTGCAAAGCGCTTAGGTTTAGGTCCGGTTTTCGGTTATTTATTTGCCGGTATTCTTGTTGGCCCTTGGGGGCTTGCGCTTATTCGTGACGCTGAACATATTGAATTGTTCTCGCGCTTCGCTACCGTCGTATTACTGTTCTTAGTGGCAATGCAGGCAACGCCTGCGCGTGTTCATCGTCTGTTGGGTGATCTCATCTCCTTAGGCGTACTGCAGTTTTGTTTAACGACGTTGGTTATCACGCTGGTTGGAATGCTGCTTGATCATCCTTGGCACCATGCATTGGTGGCGGGGTTGGCGTTGTCAATTTCATCCGAAGCGGTAGCCAGGCATGCGTTTAACGAACGTTATCCAACCGGTTCACCACTTACCGAGACGGGTCATCAGTTGCTGTTGACTCAATCGATGGCTTTGGTGCCAGTTATTGTATTTTTACCTTTGCTAGGGTTCGATGCGGTTGCCACGCAGGGAAGTCCTTGGCCACCGGTTGTCATGGGCTTGTTGGTGCTTTGCGCTTTCGGAATTTTTGGTCATTTGCTGCTTCGCAGTGTATTTAGATATGTAGTGAGTGTGGGCTTGAACGAAGTCTTTGCTGCCTTTGCGTTGCTACTTATCGTTGGCATGCTATTGCTGGTGGAAGCCTTAGACTTGCCATTGGAGCTGGGTGCTTTATTAGGTGGGCTTTTGTTAGTCCGGTCCGAGTACGGATCAGCTATCCGAATTGCTATTTATCCTTTTAGTGGATTGCTGGTAGGTATGTTTTTCATCTCTACGGGTATGCAAATTGACTTTGCGACGTTCTTTAAGAAGCCTTTAGAGACTTTTGCCCTGGTGGGTTTGTTGGTGTTTGTAAAGGCTTGGATAGTGCGCAATATTTTGCGCTATTCTGCAGTTCCCAGGCAGCAACGAATCTGGTTGGCCACTGTATTAGCGCAAAGTGGTGAGCTTGCGTTTGTCGTCATCGCAATGGCAATAACCTATCAGGCTATTCCTGAAAAACTTGCAGCGCAGTTGGTTTTAGTCGTGGCTTTGTCCATGCTGACCACACCCATACTATTATTCTTCGCCGCACGTCGAGACAAGCTGCCAGCCCGGCAACAAACTGATACGGGGATACAGCAAGGTGCTACTGCTGATTCCCAGGTGATTGTTGCAGGCTTCGGTCGAGTGGGTAGGGTGGTGGCCCGTATGCTTCGGGATAACGGTTTTCGAGCCGTTGTCATCGATCACAATCCGGATCGTTTCGCGGAGCTTCGGGCAGATGGATTCGTTGGTTTCTACGGCGACGCTTTGAGGCCCGACTTATTGGAGGCGGCTGGAGCATCGCAGGCTGCCATTGTTGTCATCGCTATTGATGATCCTGAAGCATCCGTCGATCTTCTTAAGCGCGTTAAGCGGGAATACCCTCACTTAATTATCTTATCTCGAGCACTGAATACCGCCGGTCAGAAGCGCTTGCTCAGTGATGGTGCAGATCGCGCTTATCGTGAAACCTTTGAGACGGCCCTGCTGATGGGGGAGGATGTCCTCGAGCTGGTTGGGATGAGTCCTTTGGATGCACAGGCTTTCGCTGAAGGCTATCGTGATACCGCATTTGAGTCGGTTCAGCCTCAGAAAGACTGATAGAGGGCATTACTCGTGGTATTTTTAGTTAGGGGTCCCTGTGTCGGAGCAATTGCATAGACACCGGGAAATGCCGTTGAGATAGTCTTTTGTGTTCTACAGAATTTGTAAGGCAGACAGTTATGAAAGGTAATGATGTAGAGGCGATCACTAAGCTGCTAAAAGAGCACGAAGTGGGTTTGTCGGCGGTCAAGGCTAATAAGCTGATGTTGAAAATCGGTCTTCTAGTGGAAGCCACTCGCGAGAGCTCTACTCGCCCGGGTGTGATGAAAAAATACAAAGTGCTGAGTGAAAAGGGCCTTGACTACGGTGTCAATGAAGAGAATCCGCAAAGCCCTGACCAGACCTCGCCATACTATTACAAGGATAGTTTTCCTGAACTGGCCAAAATCCTCTTGGAGGCGGATCAAGCCGAATAGGCCCTAATCCAGTGCAGCTGTTTTCCCAACGGCGCTTTTGCTACTTCTGTGTCAAAAAAGGTTCGTGATACACTCGAGACAGGCGGCCGCTGATGCTTTGAGGCTGCGCGTCTGCGTCCGAAATAAATTGTACAATCGAGGAAAAACACTATGACAATCACACGCTTGGGTGTCGTCGCTGGAATGCTGCTGGCAGCATCTTCGGCCACTGCAGCTGACATTTCTCCCGCCGTCGTATTCGACATGGGCGGTAAATTCGATAAGTCTTTCAACCAAGGCGTCTACGATGGTGTAGAGCGTTTCAAGGCTGAATCAGGCATTGAATACCGCGAGTTCGAAGTCACTAATGAAACTCAGCGCGAGCAGGCACTCCGCCGTATGGCTCAGCGTGGCGCCAACCCAATATTGGGTGTTGGTTTTGCACAAGCCGGCCCAATGGAAACTGTCGCTAAAGAATTTCCTGATACAAAATTCACCATTATCGATGGTGTCGTAAATCTGCCAAATGTACAGTCAGTCGTTTTTAAAGAGCATGAAGGCTCTTTCTTAGTGGGTCTTTTGGCTGCAATGGCTTCAGAAAGCAACATGGTAGGATTTGTTGGTGGAATGGACATTCCTCTTATCCGTCGTTTCGCCTGTGGTTACGAGCAAGGTGCTAAGCACGCAAACGCAACGGTAGGTGTTGTCCAGAACATGACAGGTACTACGCCTTCTGCTTGGAATGACCCAGGTCGTGGTAGCGAACTTGCCAAAGGTCAATTCGATCGTGGTGTTGATGTCATCTATGCTGCTGCTGGCGGTACCGGTGTTGGTGTATACCAGGCAGCAAAAGACGGTGGAAAATTAGCAGTAGGTGTTGATTCCAATCAAAACTACTTGCATCCGGGCACTATGCTGACTTCCATGCTTAAGCGTGTTGATGTCGCTGCATACAATGCGTTCAACGAAGTTATGAACGGCACATGGGAGCCTGGCTTTAAAGTATTGGGTCTTGCTGAAGAAGGTGTTGGTTGGGCTTTAGACGAAAACAACCAAAGCCTTATCTCAGATGATATGAAAGCTGCCGTAGAAGCTGCATCAGCTGCGATTGTTGCAGGTGAAATCAACGTTCATGACTACATGAGCGACAACACCTGCACATACTAATAGGTTTTTGTAGTGTTGTTTAAAACGGGTAGGGTATCTGGCATGTACTGTTTTCAATCACGATGACCATACCCGTTCAAAACCAAGATGAGGCTGCAGACGCAGCCTCATCTGATTTATCCGTTCAGCGTGCATCAGCGAAATACGCTATCGAATTGC
Organism: Granulosicoccus sp.; assembly: GCA_020627685.1. GTDB lineage: Bacteria > Pseudomonadota > Gammaproteobacteria > Granulosicoccales > Granulosicoccaceae > Granulosicoccus. The sequence goes on from JAHDGK010000039.1 coordinate 42,438, forward strand.
GCGGGATATCAAAGCGGTTTGGTGCAGTTCGGGCCAATAAAGATATCGATCTAAAAGTAAAACCCGGCACTATCCACGGCATCGTTGGGGAAAACGGTGCGGGTAAATCTACCCTCATGAGTATTCTCTACGGCTTTTATCAAGCCGATACCGGAGAAGTGCTCATCAACGACAAAGTCGTTTCAATCAATAGTTCGCGTGATGCCATAGACGCGGGCATCGGTATGGTCCATCAACATTTTATGCTGGTGGATACATTCACCGTACTCGAAAACGTCATGCTGGGCGCCGAGGAACACTCTTTGCTGTCGCGCAGTGCCGCAGACGCCAGAACGGTTCTCAACAGGCTTGCTTCCGAATATCAAATGACGGTTCAGCTTGACGCGCTTATCGCTGACTTGCCGGTAGGTGAGCAACAGCGCACGGAGATTCTAAAAGCTTTATATAGAAACGCCGAAATTCTTATTCTCGATGAACCAACGGGTGTGCTTACCCCACAAGAGGCTGATCAACTCTTCAGGGTGCTAAAAGCGCTTAAGGAGCGGGGTGTTACCGTCATCCTCATAACGCATAAACTGCGTGAAATCATGGACATCACAGACACAGTGTCAGTTCTTAGACTGGGCGAGATGGTGTCTCATTTGAACACTGCAGACACCAGCATGAGTGAGCTGGCAGAGCTCATGGTCGGCAGAAAACTTGAAACTAAAAATTACCATCGTGACGAACCCTTGCCGTTAGATACCGAGACGGGTATCGAAGTTACTGATCTTGGAATGGTGGATCGAACCGGCAAGCAACGATTAAAGAACTTATCGTTCTCCGTTAAACGCGGAGAAATTCTGGGTGTGGCAGGTGTGGCCGGAAATGGCCAGACGATGTTGCTTGAAGTATTGTCCGGAATTACGCCGCCATCCTCTGGAAGCTTTACGATAAATGGTCAAGTTGTGACACCTGATAGTTTGGTGGGGCCTGCTCAAATGCGCGATTTGAAAGTTCAGCATGTGCCTGAAGACAGATTGAAGCTGGGCTTGGTCAAAGCGTTTACAGCCGCTGAAAGCTCAGTGCTGGGGTATCAACGTGCCGGCAAGTTCAATCTTCGCGGATTACTTCAATTGCGGACTATACGTGAAGCATGTCGACGCCTTATGAACGGGTTTGACGTTCGTCCGGGCGACCCTAAATTAAAATCGGCGTCGTTTTCAGGTGGGAACCAGCAAAAGCTAATATTGGCCCGTGAGTTAGAGAAATCGCCTGAGGTGCTTTTAGTGGGGCAGCCCACCCGTGGCGTAGACATCGGTGCCATAGAGCTCATTCATGAAAAAATTATTGAAATGCGTGACAGTGGGTGCGCGGTTTTACTGGTGTCAGTAGAGCTTGATGAAATCATGGCGCTGGCTGATCGCATAGTCGTTATGTACGAAGGTCAAATCGTGGCTGAGGTCAGCGGTCGCGAAGCTAACAAAACTCAGCTGGGCTTGATGATGGCCAATGCTCATACGGATTCAGCGGCATGAAAATCAACACCAGCGGAATCGCATTACCGGCATGGCTTGAAATCGGTGTTATACCGGTTCTCAATATCATCATGGCCTTGTTCTTCGCCGGTCTTATTATGCTCACGATAGGGGTTAATCCTATCGAAGCCGTGGGCATCATGATCAATGGCGCATTTGGTTACGATGAGGCGATTGGTTACACCCTGTACTACACCACCAACTTTATTTTTACAGGTTTGGCCGTAGCCGTTGCCTTTCACGCAAGCCTTTTCAACATCGGTGGTGAAGGGCAGGCCTATATTGGCGGACTTGGGGTTGGGCTTGTATTTTTAGCTCTAGATAGTTATCTGCCTACGCTGTTGCTGATTCCTTTAGGCATCATTGCAGCCGGCCTGTTTGGAGCTCTTTGGGCGTTTATACCAGCCTGGCTGCAGGCTTATCGTGGTAGTCATATCGTTATCACCACTATCATGTTTAACTTTATTGCGGCAGCAATCATGGTGTATCTGCTGGTAAACGTACTTATTAAGCCTGGGCAAATGTCGCCGGAGTCACGTGTGTTTGAAGAAGCTGCCTGGCTTCCATTTATGCACGAATTTCTAGGCTGGTTTGGTATGGAAGTCACGCGCAGCCCGCTCAATATGTCGCTGTTTTTTGCGCTGCTATGTTGCTTGTTGGTTTGGATTTACATCTGGCGCACGCGTTGGGGTTATGAGCTTCGCACTGCAGGATTCAGTGAAGATGCCGCCCAATACGCCGGTATTCGTCCTAAGACTGTCATTGTCAGTGCTATGTGTTTATCCGGTGCCTTGGCAGGTTTTGTTGCTGTCAATGAAATCATGGGCGTGCATCATCGACTCTTGCTCAACTTCACAGCGGGTTATGGGTTCACCGGTATCGCTGTGTCTCTAATGGGACGCAATCATCCGGTTGGCATCATCATGGCCAGTTTGTTATTCGGAGTTCTGTATCAAGGGGGTGCTGAGCTCGCGTTTGAAATTCCGAAAATCACCCGTGAGATGGTTGTTGCCATTCAAGGCTTAATTATCTTGTTTTCCGGTGCGTTGGCTCTAATGCTGCGGCCGTGGGTTGTGCGCCTATACCTTAAGTTTCGTTCAGTCGATGAGGTGGCGTCGGCTTGATGGATATCTTAAGTGGCTTCTTTGCGATACTTGATGCGACCTTGCGAGTCTCTACACCTCTGATACTGGCTGCTATGGCCGGTTTGTTTTCAGAGCGATCGGGAATTGTAGATATCAGTCTTGAAGGCAAGATGCTCGCTGCGGCTTTTGGTGCAGGCGCGGTTGCCGCTGTTACCGGCAGTGCCTGGTTGGCACTAGGAACCGGAATTCTTGTAGGGGTGGTGTTAGGACTGGTTCACGGCTTTGCGTGTATTACACATCGAGGAAACCAGGTGGTGAGCGGATTGGCTATTAATATTCTTGCGTCGGGTTTGACTGTCGTATTGGGTATCGCCTGGTTTTCACAAGGTGGGCAAACGCCATCGCTTACATCCGAATCCCGGTTCATGCCCATCGACCTACCGTTTGCCGAATCAGCAGCGGAGGGTATCCCGGTGGTAGGGCAGTTTTATAGCGAAGTGATTAGCGGGCATAACTTACTGGTGTACGTTGCATGGTTCGCTGTTTTCGCAACCTGGTGGATTGTCTATCGAACGCGTTTTGGCCTGCGTATTCGAGCGGTGGGTGAAAATCCGCTGGCGGTCGATACGGCGGGTTTGTCGGTTAGCGGTTTACGATTTTCTGCTGTTGCCATCTGCGGTGGTCTAGCCGGTGTAGCTGGCGCCTACTTATCAACCGCCCAGAATGCGGCTTTCGTCCGCGAAATGACGGCTGGGCAAGGCTATATCGCTTTGGCTGCGCTGATATTCGGCAAGTGGAAGCCTCTGCCGGCCATGCTCGCCTGTCTAATGTTCGGTTTTCTGGATGCAATGGCTATCCGTCTACAAGGTGTTGTACTCCCAGTCATCGGCGAAGTCCCTGTCCAGGCCATTCAAGCCTTGCCATACGTTCTCACCGTCATTCTCCTGGCCGGCTTCATAGGCCGCGCCAC
>JAHDGK010000090.1 GCA_020627685.1 Granulosicoccus sp.
CCTTCTTCTACCATTCGTCTGAACGGCGTGCCATGCGCGATCTTCTCGCCGAACATATGATCGTTAATATCGGCATGCGCATCGATATGGATAATGCCGACAGGGCCATGCTTTTTCGCCATAGCTCGCACAATGGGTAATACCAGAGTGTGATCACCACCGAGCGTAAACGGTACAGCATCATGCTTTAAAACATCATCATAAAACGACTCAATGATGTCGACGCTTTTCGTTAAGTTGAAGGTATTGATGGGCACATCGCCAATGTCCGCCACTTGCAAATGATCGAACGGCGAGATGCGCGTTTTCATGTTGTACGGGCGGATCATGGCCGACTCAGAACGGATCTGCCGGGGCCCGAAACGCGTACCCGGGCGATGCGATGTACCAATATCAAGGCCAATGCCAATGAAGCACGCATCAAGCCCTTCTGCGGTTGCCTGAGACGGCAAACGCATCATGGTGCTGGGACCTGAAAAGCGAGGCATGTCATTGCCGCCCAAGGGCTGATTAAATTCCATAGCGCAACCTGTTTTTTAAAGCGGTTTAGTCGAACACTATGTGCAGTTTACAACCACAGCACGACAACGACACGAAAAACTATCGCATCGTAAACGGGTCTGCCATGGGCTGCTCTGAGGTATTGATCCAGGTGGTGCGCGTTCGCGTGTAATCGAGGATGGAATCCATACCCGCCTCGCGACCATAGCCCGATTGGTTGAACCCGCCAAACGGCGCAATGGGTGATACCGCGCGGTAGGTGTTAATCCAGCAGATACCGGATCGAAGCTGCGATGAGACCCGATGCGCTCTGGCCAAATTCTCGGTAAATACGCCAGAACCCAATCCAAAATCACTGGTATTGGCCAACTCAATGGCTTCCTCTTCAGTATCAAAAGGGAGCAATGACATAACGGGGCCAAACATCTCAACCTTTAAGGTTTCTGTATCGTGCGACTGACATTCAACCAGCGTGGGGTTGAAGTAATGGCCGGTAGTGTTCTCGGTTCGCTGACCGCCAAAACGTATGCTGGCACCTTGATCAATAGACTTGGACAAGGTGGACTCGATATTTTCAATCTGAGCCACGGTACACAATGGGCCGACGTGCGTATTTGCCGTTTGCGGGTCCCCGACAACAATGCGCTCTGCCCGCTCCTGAATAGTCTGCACCAGCTGATCGTAAATACCACGCTGTACCAATCCTCTTGAGGCCGCTACACACGATTGACCCGACGCACCGAAGTTACCGGCAATAAGCCCGTTAACCGCTGATTCAACATTCGCATCATCAAAGACAATGATGGGCGATTTGCCGCCAAGTTCCAGCGTAGTTACAGCAAAGTTTTCAGCCGAATTTCTAATCACGTGCCGCGCTGTCTCAGGACCGCCGGTGAATGCAATGCGATCGACATCCGGATGACGGGTTAGCGGAATAGCGCAGTTGGGCGCATCGCCACTGATGACAGACACCACACCCGGTGGGAAACCTGCCTTCTCTATTAGCTTGGCAAATTCAAACATCGGTGCCGGTGCAATTTCCGAGGCTTTTAATACGACCGTACAACCTGCGGCCAATGCCGGGCCGATCTTGGTCGCGGTTAAAAACATCTGCGCATTCCAAGGCACAATCGCCGCCACCACACCAATGGGTACACGCGTGGTAAACACGTGCATATCCGGTTTGTCGATGGGTAAAACCGCACCTTCAATTTTATCGGCTAAACCCGCAAAGTAGCGATAGTAGTCACCCACGTAGCGAGACTGCGCAACCGTTTCGGACGCAAGCTTACCGCTGTCTTTCGTCTCAACGCGCCCAATATGTTCAGCGTGTTCTTCAATGAGATCGGCAAGCCGGAACAACATTTTGCCGCGTGCCGTTTGCGTGATGTTGCGCCAGGCAGGATCGTTTAAAGCACGTCTGGCAGCGCTAACCGCTCTATTAACATCGTCTTCAGCGGCGCAGGCAAAGTTAGCCCAGACATCGCCCGTTGAAGGGTCAATACTGTCCAGCGTTTGACCTTTCGCACCGTCACACCACTGGCCATCGATAAAGAGTTGGTACTGTTCTAATGCTGACATGATGAATTCCTAGGTGAAGGCGGGCATAACATCGTTAATGAAACGATCCAAAGACTCACGCTTGCGCTCAATTGATATCCCGCTGTCTATCCAGTAAGAATATTCGTCGTAGCCCAAATCTTCATAGCGTTTGATTTGGTCGATGACCTCAGATGCGGTACCGATGGTTAAGTCTCGCTTCATATTCTCAGGTGCCATCATCTTATTGCCCGCTAACTCTTCGTCAGAGAGCGGATCGATATGACCTTGTGTAACCGTCCGCTTGTTCTGAAACCAAGCTCCAAAGTAATTGTAGAAACGACTGAGCTCTTTCGAGGCAACATCAACATCGTTAGCATCGCTACCAACATAGGTATGATGCAACAACATGATCTCAGGCCGTGGGCCTGAGTAGGTATCACACGCAGCGTTGAATTTTCCCATTAAGGATTCAATCTCTTCATAGCCCTGCCATAAAGGTGTGACTTGCACGTTGAATCCGTTGTGTACGGCATACTCATGACTGGATGGATCACGCGCAGCAATCCAAATAGGCGGCCCACCTTCTTGCACAGGCTTTGGCGCTGAACTGGTTGACGGGAACTCATAAAACTCCCCTTTGTGTGCACAGTCACCGGCCCAAAGTTCACGCAGCAACACGGTGGTTTCGCGCATGCGCTGGCCCGCTTCCCAGGCATCCAAGCCCGGCATCATACGCTCGTACTCGTACATATAAGCACCACGGGCAATACCCAGTTCTAATCTGCCGCCAGTCACCAGGTCTGTCATGGCAGCCTCGCCAGCCAGTCTTATGGGATGCCAAAACGGTGCGATGACCGTACCGGTACCCAGCTTTACATGCTTTGTGTGATTGGCAATATCCGCTATGGTGATAAACGGATTAGGCGCAATGGTAAATTCCATTCCATGATGCTCGCCCGTCCAAATGGCCCGCATCCCCCCTTCATCCGCCATACGACACAGACTTAAAAAATCTTCGTATAGCTGAGTGTGCTCCTGCTCCGGTGCAAGGCGCTCCATATGTGCAAAGAGAGAAAATTTCATAAGGATAATCCGCGTGTTTTGCTATTCACCATGATGCACTTCACCCTCAATGGCATCACCCACGTACAAACCAAATTCCTGTGTTTGATACTCGGCGCAGTAACGCTTCACCATATCGGCCTGCGCGCCATCGATAAACGTTGACTCTGGCAGAGTATCTATTGGGCAATAACTGCCCATGTTTGCAGAAGCGTCGGTTGAGGCTTTTGCTGTAAAGAAAGTATATCGATGACCATTAGTGTGATCATCGTATATCGAATAAACCGGGCCTAAGGTTATGTTCAGTCCTTGCAAGCGCAGGTGATTATTTAAGGCACTGCGAGCGCCCTCACCTTTCTCAACCGCTATGTGCGGAACCGACTTAACACCGTTGTTATCGTTGAGTAACAACTGCCCTTGATGTTCGACGATGACACCTGTAAAGCCGGTTAACCCGCTTGTTGCTACCGCATTGGCTTCACGCTCACGCCCCAACGTAAAGTAGCCATTACTGCAATACCCCAGCCCAGGCTTGCCACTGTGTTCAAAGCCAAGCACCTCCCCGATAAGCACCAGGTGATCACCCATGGTATGTCGTGAATGGACACGGCAGGAAAAAGCGGCGCTGGTGCCTTCAATAATAGGACAGCCATTGTCATCAGCTTGCCAGTCCACGGCTGAAAAGCGATCGTCGTTAGAACGTGCGAACTCGTTCGATACCGATTCCTGAGCATCCGAGAGAATGTTCACCGCAAAATGCGAACAATGTTCAAACACCGAATAAGAGTTGAGATGATTTCCCGGACACACCAATAGTAAGGGCGGGTCTAAAGACACCGATGTAAACGAGTTAGCCGTAAACCCAACCAGTGAACCATCATCAGCACAGGCTGTGACCACGGTCACCCCGGTCATGTAGCTACTGAATGCTCCACGCAAGGCTTTAGAATCAAATGTCATGAGCGGCTTCCATCAACACCTTGGAAAAATTCGACCATACGATCACACACCTCATCGCCGTGCGTCATGGACATCATATGCGCAGCCCCACCCACGATATAAGCACTCCCCTGCGGAGCAAGCCGGGCCATTGCCTCAGACATAGCAGCCGTTGAATTCGGCTCAAGCTCCCCTGTTGTAAAGAGTGCCGGGCATTGCAACGTTTCAAGGCTACTTGGCAGTGGGCCGTCATCATAGGCAAAGGCTGTATAGGCTTGCTGATACCCACGCGGGTTCATGTCCAAAAGCCAACGCTTGCACCATGTGGCGGCTTCAGCATCAACGCCTGACGGTGTTGCTCCAAACCAACGTTCAAGCGTGAGAGTCGGATCGGCTGTGCTCACACCATCGAGTTTATCGGCGCGAGCACGCACGGCTGCATCAGCCTCGGGGGCCCGTTGAAAAATACCGTTAAGTACCGCTATAGCTTTTACGAGTGCAGCGTATCGATGAGCTAGATCGACGCTGATTAGCGCACCCATCGAGTGACCAGCTACCAACATCTTCTCAGGTGATTCACACAGCACCTCGGCTATGCAATCTGAATAGTATTGAATACTCGGCTTATCTAAGGTTAATACAGGACTGTCACCATGGCCTGGCATATCAATGACCGTGAGCGCAAAGTGTTCCGACAGCGCAGGCACAAGGTTCGACCAATAGTCGGCTCGCATGCCTACGCCGTGAATCAGCAGTAAAGGCGTACCTTGCCCACCGGTCCACCCATAAAGGTGCTCCGTCAGTTTAGATCGCTGCAGGGTTGTCCAGGTCATGTCCCAGATCCTTTAAATCCTGATAACGATCACCAATGCGATGATGCGGTCGTCCGCCGTTAGCGCCACCCAACACAATAACCAATTCATCATCGCGTGGTGCATCGGCAATAGAGAACTGAATAGTCAAATAGTGCGATCGTTTACCGGCATCATGCTTGTCCATTAACGGAATGCTGATGGGCGCATTCGCACCACCGCGCGTATTTGAAAACGACAAGTAGCTGGAGGCGCCCACGGCCTCGCGGTAAAAGTTGCCGAAGCGCAGCGTATGTATCAGCGCTGAAGCGTGTTCAATTTCACCGTTAAGCCCAACCACGGCTGCTTTGCCATACGCCTCAATGGCATCGCCACTACCGGCCAAGGCAATCATGCGCTTGGTCATGATTTCGCCCAACTCGGGGCCAATGCTCATGATCTCAGGCTTTAAGTCTTCCACATAGCGACCTGCCCACGGGTTCGTGATGACAGCGGCCACCGCAAATAGCCGCCACGGTGTTTTCACCGGCTTAAAGCCCTCCACGAGTATTTCCTCATCGAAGGTGACGAACTTTCGTATTTCAACGCTCATATAAAGGGGGTCCATAACGGCTTTTTTGCAGATGGGTACTATCCGATGACACGCGTCAATTGACAAACAATCGTTTAAGGGTCAAATTCATTAGTATTACTAATACCTTAATAATGTCATGAAAAATCGTGCTCTACCGCCCCTAGGGTGGTTCCGCGTTTTTGAAAGCGCTGCAAGGCTCTTAAGCTTCACAGCGGCGGCCGATGAACTGGGATTGACGCAGTCGGCTGTTAGCCAACAAATCAGGGCTCTGGAAGAACGATTCGGCTGTGCCTTATTCATCCGAAAGCCGCGTGGCATTGCCCTAACCGATGACGGGCGTCGCCTCCTACCGGGCGTCACAGACGGTATTGCCAATCTACGAGCCGCGGCCGATGCCTTTGAACCTGCGACAGACCCGGAACTCCTTACCGTCGCCACCAGCGTCAGTATTGCCCAATGGTTTTTAGCGCCGAGGCTGAAAGACTTCCTAAACCAGAATAGTCAGGTGCGGGTCAGGATCATCACAGCCGTGTGGCCGGATGAATTTATTGCCTCCACAGCCGACGTCAGAATCCGCTTCTGCCCTGCGGAGGCCGCCGGTAAAAATTCAAAGGCACTCGGTAGTAACCGAATCGCGTTATTCGGTTCGCCTGGAGACTCGTCAAAACCAACTAAACAGCACAATGTTGCCGAGCTGATGAACGAGCCGCTAATACAACCCGTGGGAACGGCAGATACCTGGACAAAATTTGCACAAGGTGCGGACCTTCCCGTTGAAAAGCAGATAGATACCTATGTGGACTCACACGGATTGGCTGTGGACTTTGCGCAATCGGGATCAGGCATGGCCTTGACCAGTATGCTTATCGCCGCACCCAGTGTGCTTGCAAAGAAACTCAAGCTGCTACACCAACACACCATGCCCGCCAAAGACGGGTATTTTATTGACACCGGCAGCCATCGAGAAAATGATGTCGCTAAGTTGTTTGTTCAGTGGTTGCAAGAACAAGCCAACACGGCAGAATCTGACGCCTACGAACGCGTATAATCCAGCCAACCATTTTTAGCGCCATCCAGCATTGAGATGTTTTTCTTATGAGCAACGAGACTGTCGCAGCTACCCGTCCACCCACGCGTAAAAAACGGGAGAAATTGTCTAAGGCGTTGCTGTTTAAGAAAATGCCAATACTGAACTTGCCACGCTACCTCAGCCAAAAAAAGGAATGGCTGGCGAAAGGCGGCAAGATCACCAAGGGCTATCGGATACTGACCGACTACGCGGACACTGCCGGTGCGGCACGTGGTCACTACTATCATCAGGATTTACTGGTCGCAAGCTTCATTGCAAAAGCCAACCCCGAGCGCCACGTGGATATCGGTTCACGTATCGATGGTTTTGTTGCGCATGTTGCCTCGTTTCGCGAAATTGAAGTCTTCGATATTCGTGCGCTGGATGAAAGCCGACACACCAACATCAAGTTTGTGCAAAAAGACCTGATGGATCATAACGATGACAACATCACCGATTCCATCTCTTGCTTACATGCTATCGAGCACTTCGGCCTGGGCCGTTACGGCGACCCCATCGACCCGCAAGGACACTTTAAAGGTGTGAAGAACATTGTGCGCATGCTCAAGCCAGGCGGCACCTTGTATATCAGCTTCCCCATCGGTTTTGCCGATGCCGTGCACTTCAATGCGCACCGCGTCTTTCACCCGGAAAGCATCTTTGAGTGGGAAGGCATCAAAGGTGATTTTGAATTACAGCGTTTCGATTGGGTCGATGCCACCGGTGAAATCAACATGAATGCCAAAGTCAGTGATGCGGTCGACGGTGTGAAGTACGGTTGTGGTATTTATACCTTTAAGAAAAACGCTTAGCCCTGTAGCCTAAGTTCATCTACTCCTGATCGGTTCGGGACTTTATCGGTGACCCGTCAGGAACAACAATGAACGGAATTTTTTGGGGTTTGTGCGGCGCCGTGCTTATTGGCGGTTCTGACTGCATAGCCAGAGTGACAAGCCAACGCGTTTCTATGAGCGTGTTGTTTTTAATCATCATGGGCTTGTCACTCACGGTGTTGTCCCTCTGGTTAGGCGTTACCGCAAACTGGCCACCGTGGAACCTTCGCGCATGGTCCGCATCGGCGGTATCCGGGTTATTAAATCTGGTGGCCTTGTACTTTTTGTATTGCGCTTTAGCGCGTGGGCCTGTGGCGGTTGCATCACCTGCAGCCTCTACGTTTACCGTGTTGTTGGTGGGTCTTAATGTTGTCTTCGGTGAGTCATGGTCGTGGTTGCAAATCGTTGCCATGCTGGTGGTGTTTGCAGGGGTTGCAGCCTTAGCCGTTCCCAGCAAGGCCGATGCGCATAATAGTGAACAGTACGACGCGGCCTGGTTACGGACCACCGCGTTATTCGGGTTGGCAGCCGCTGCAACCGTCGCCTTTCGGATGTTCTTGGCGCAAGAGGCCGGCGCTGAAATCGGGGCCATGCACGCGTTGTATCTCAACCGTGTGTTTGCGGTTTTGGGGGCTGTTGTACTCGTCGCGGTGTGTCTGTTGCGCAGTCAGCAGCTGTCGTGGCCCACAGGTTCGTTGAAGCATCTGGTTATAGTGCAAGCTGTACTGGAAACCGGTGCGTTAGGTGTATTTTTGATCGGCTCTGCCAATGGTGGCAGAGTGGGAGCCACTATCGGCTTCTCAGCCTTTGCCGCAGCCACGGCTGTATTTGCGTGGATCTGGCTAGGCGAGCGGATAGGATGGCAGCGTGGTATCTGTATCGCTGTTATCAGCTTAGGTGTTTTACTGGCAATCGCAGGCAATCCTATGGAGGGACGCTAGCATGAAATATGGAAGACGTATAAAACCACTTTTAGCCGCTACGTTTATCAGTAGCTTTTTACCGATGACACAGGCGAGCGCTTCACTGCTCGGAACAGTCAGCCCGGACCCACAGGTATCGGGCAATACCATTACCGTTGCCAACGATGGTTGGTATCAGTTTCAACAGGCCGACACGTTTACCGAGCTTTGCGCAGGCACGTTCGAATGTACTGTGCCTAACGGGCGCTACATTGTCGTTAACCATAGCAATGGGCAACGCTGGGAAAACATAGACGTTAATGCAGCAAGCTCCAGTTTTCTCACCATTAACGGCTCAACACTGAACTTTCCTGACGATGGCTGGTATCAGGTTCAAGACAGCACGACGTACGCATCTGTTTGTAATGGCTTGAGCCAGTGCAGTGTTGCAGACGGTACCTACAACGTCATCAATCACACCTCAGGACAACGATGGAATGCGGTGGTTATCTCGGCCACCAGCGATACCGATAACGAATTGCTATTTGCTAACGATGGTTGGTATCAGGTTCAAGCAGCGAGTAACTTTGCATCGGTCTGCGAGGG
>JAHDGK010000040.1 GCA_020627685.1 Granulosicoccus sp.
GTTGGCGTTGGCGTTGGCGTTGGCGTTGGCGTTGGCGTTGGCGTTGGCGTTGGCGGATTATTATCTACCAGTATTGATCTTACTGCGTCAGTGGATAGTGCAGCGAAAGGAGCTCCACCACCTGCAACCAGTAACCGTCCATCAACAATTCTGGCTACCGGCGCAACCAATGATGCCGGCAACGTTTTAAACGTGCTCCATTGGTTAGATCGCGGGTTGTATTTCCAAACCTTGTTTCCAGCGTTCTCACCCCCCGTCGTGTAAATATCATTTTTATACACAAACGTACCCGGCTCCGAATGTGAATTCTTGTTGGGCATATCCGCTTTGCGGGTCCACTTATTTGTATCCGTATCAAAGGCGTGAACCAGAGGTGTATCTTGAGTGAATTTGCCGGGACAACCGTCATGCCCGTACTGCCCGCCCATGACATAGATAACATCGTCGACCACGGCCGTTGAAAAGTGATTTCGAGGACTGGGCATTCCCGCAGAAGCTGTTATGTTTTCCCATCCACTAGCAGGAGACGCGAGGTCGTACACAAGGTGTGTCGCAACGTCACAACGAGCATTGGCATCAATCCCACCAATCCAATGAATTTTATTGTTTACTAAAGCCGACCCACCAGCTGCAAGAGGCATGGGCAAGTCTGGTCCTCGACGCCACTTCCCGTTATCAAGGTTATATATCCAAATTTTATCGGAAACACGGCCGGGGTGACTGCCTATTCGCCCGCCGATTATCCATACGTCCGCCCCCACTCTTACGACACCGTTATGGGTAACCGCCGAACCATCACTCGTCGACGTCGTACTGACGATGCTCCACTGTTTCGTGGCGACATCGTACTTTTCGACGGAATTAGCGATAACAATTCCAGGCTTGAAACCGTTGAACACATAGATGCTGTCCCGGTAGTCAACCGTTGTTGCCTCTACACGAGCAACCTTCATGTCAGCTTGATTCACCCAACTCTGCGCCAAGACGCTGCCAGTGAGCCCGAAAATACCTACTGCCAAAGTGGCTGGAGCAAGCAAACGACGTTTCAAACTGAACACGTGAAATCACCTTTTTATTATTCTTTAGGTGATTCTCTACCAAGTGGAGGGAATGAGTTATTGATACAGCACCGGCTTGTGAAGCCCTTAAAATTAACCGTCCCCCTATTTAAAAAATTGTGAGCCATTTCTCCAATTTTTCATCAGAGGCCAACCCGCTAAAACCAAGGTGGACCATCCAACAGCAACGGGATGCGGTAAATCGATGTCGATGCAGTTATGAACAGATCGCTTTGCTCCGGCCCGCCAAACGTAAAGTTAGTTGATTTCTCCGGAGTCAGAATCACACCTAACAATTCTCCACTATCGTTCAGGACGTGCACACCACCCGGCCCGTTGCAGAGAAGGTGCCCATGATTCGAGATCTTCATTCCATCAGGCATGCCCTCGCCTTCGCCGGAAATTTCCGCCCAAACTCGTTCGTTGCTCAGTTCACCAGCGTTTATATCGACGTCAAATACCTTTATATGCCCTTGCGGTGTGTCGTTAATGAATAACTGGGATTCATCTGGCGAAAAGCATAGTCCGTTGGGTTGTTCGAAGTTGTTCGCCACTTGTACAAGACGGCCGTCGGGGTGCAGGCAGTAAACCCCACGCTGCTCTAGTTCTGGCTCTCTTATAAGCCCAAGGTCTTCGCGTGTTCGCCCATACATGGGGTCAGTGAACCAAAGGCGATTCTGAGTATCCGCCACAATATCGTTCGGACTATTGAGTTTCTTTCCTTCATATTCCGTAGCAATAGGAACAATCAGTTTGTTGTCGTGCTCGATACGCACTACCTGTGAACTGGCATGTTCACAGGTAACAATATCCCCTCGCCTGTCAAAAGCGTTACCGTTGGCTTGGTTGGACGGTTTACGGAAAACAGTACAGCCATCTGCCTCTGACCATCGATGCTGAACGCTACGAGCAATATCAGAAAAAATTAAGTAGTGATCATGCGGATGCCAGATGGGCCCTTCGGTAAACCCAAATCCGGTGGCTAGGCGCTCTAGTCCGGCATCCGGGGAAACCAGCAAATGGAACTCATCGTTTTCAACACGAAACATACTGACAATCCAAAATCATGAAAGTGAATATGATTTTATAGCGTTACTCGCCGTTGGTCTCCCATCGAATCCGACCCTGTCTCAAATCAACAACGCTCTTCCCCGTAAATAGGCAATTCGCGTTCTAAAACTTTAGTGAGATACGGTTTTCCCCACACCGATATTGTTTTTATTTCTTTAATTTCAACAACTAACGACACTCTCACAATAAACGGGCCACTAATAACTAACATGGCTTGTTAATTGCAACTCTGTGCAGTCATACGCATTTCTAATGACAGCGCGAACTCATGTTTCAAAATAAAGCTACTGCGATGACCGATATGCCGGCTTCCAACGACCCCGTTCAGGAGGAGTTGGAAACCAAGGCTATTCGCGGCAATCTGGAGGGGGTTAAAGATGGCTCCGTATTCGGTTGGATCCATAACGATGACGATCCGAGCGAGATCCTTCAGGTTGGTATATACGAGGATGACGTTTTACTCGGTGAAACAACCGCTGACATTCATAGAGCAGATTTAGAAGAAGCAGGCGTTGGTGACGGGCGATGCGCATTCAATATGCTACTTCCCGACAGCATTTTTGACGGTATGAATCACACACTGGTTGCTGTAGATATGGATTCAAACATATCTGTTGGCAGCATTTGCTGTGACGTACCCGTGTTCGCCTCCTCATCGATCGAAGCGATTAGAAAAGGCAATTTAATTGGTCAAATAAAAGTCGTCACCGATGCACAAGCAGAAAACTTCGTCATTGAATTGCTAGTGGACGGAAAAGTGTTGCTTGAATGTTCCAGCTACCAAACTGACATGCCAAACCTACATGCAGTTGAAGTTGAGCTTCCTTCAAAGATTTTTGACGATAATCATCATTTGTACGAACTCAGAGTCAAAAACAAGAGCACTCGGGCTGATCCTCACTATGCTCGATTGGAATCTGTTTTGACACCTTGGGAGCATATCGGTGGAAGCTTTGCAAACAAGAATTTCAGCGCTATTCCCAAGATATCGGCCTATCGCTATCGCGCGTTGCAGTCTCATATACGCAACCTCGATCCGGGTACCCAAGATGTTGAAAGCTTAAAGCATGTACAACAAGCACACGACATCGTTACCGAAGGCTTAGAGAAGCGAAAGCACTATAAAAAACTGACTTTACCCGCTGTAGAGAATCCAGATGTCTCTATTATATTGCCAGTGCACAATGCTTTTGAATATACGTATAACTGCATTGCTTCATTGATTCTTTCGTACAACAAATACTCTTACGAAGTTATTCTGGTTGACGACAAATCGAGCGATAAAACGGTAGACATTACCGAATACGTCGAAAATTTAACAGTTGTTCAGAACGAGCAGAATCTAGGATTCCTACGAACTGCCGAGAAAGGCACTACTAAGGCTAACAGCGACTACCTGATTTTCCTCAATAACGATACCGAAGTAACAACAGGTTGGATCGACAGTCTTGTTGAAGCATTCGAAAGCTTTGATAACGTCGGTATGGCGGGATCAAAACTGATCTACCCTAACGGCGATCTTCAAGAAGCTGGTGGGCTGGTTTGGGGTAATGGAAAACCCTGGAACATCGGCAATGGTGCGAATGCCGAAGATCCTAACTTCAACTATGTCAGACAAGCCGACTATGTCTCAGGTGCCGCAATGATGGTCAGTAGAGACGTATGGGAAACCGTAGGCGGTTTTAGTAAGGAGTTTATTCCTGCGTACTACGAAGATACGGACTTAGCTTTCAAAATTCGAGAGCACGGATTCAAAACTCTCTATGTTCCCTCATCGGTTGTTATCCACTATGAAGGTATGAGCAATGGGCGTGACCTTGACAGCGGTTATAAGCGATATCAAACGGTAAACGCTCCGCTATTTCGTAAGAAATGGAGACACGCTTACAGAAATCATGGTGTGTACGGTAAGAACATCGATTTAGAAGTAGACCGGGACATGGACTTCAGAGTGTTGATGGTGGATCACTCTACCCCGACACCTGATCGCGATGCCGGTAGCTATGCGGCCGTGCAAGAGATGCGACTTCTACAAGAGTTAGGTTGCAAGATAACTTTTGTCCCCAACAACATGGCACACATGGGGAAGTACACAACAGCCCTACAAAACCAGGGCATTGAATGTGTCTATGCCCCTTTCGCCAGAAACGTAGGAGAGGTTCTTCGCGACAGAGGTCATGAATTCGATTTCATTTACATTACGCGTTACAACGTTGCTGAAGAAATTCTTGAATGTGTAAGAGAATTTACACAGGCAAAAGTGGTTCTCAACAATGCGGATCTGCACTTTTTGAGAGAGATGCGTGCTGCCTCAGAAGATGACGACTATGAAATCGCATCGGCAATGAACACACGACATCGTGAACTGGCGGTAATGGAAGATGTAGATGCCATACTTTCATACAATGACACGGAACACTCTGTCATATCCTCACATACGTTTGAGTCCAACAAGATTTTTAAGTGCCCATGGGTATTGAGCGAAAAGCAGCTCAGCGTACCGTTTAAAGATAGGCAGGGCATCGCATTTCTTGGCGGGTTTAATCACTTACCTAACAGAGAAGCCGTCGATTATTTTGTAAAAGAGGTCATGCCACTAATCAGGCAACGTTCGCCTGAAATAGTCTTCAACGTCTATGGAAGCGGCGTTACAGATGAAATTGAAGCCCTGGAAGCAGATGACATTCATATTAAGGGCTTCGTTGAATCATTAGATACCGTTTTTGACGAGTGCCGTATCTTTGTCGCCCCTCTTCTCTCCGGTGCTGGCATTAAGGGCAAAGTTTTAGAGAGTATTTCATATCAAGTGCCTTGCGTATTGTCTCCGATTGCTGCTGAGTCTACAGGCCTGGTACACGACCTGAACTGCAAAATCCCACAAACGCCGCTGCAATGGGCCGAATCTATCGTGGCTCTTTACAACGATGAAGCTGAATGGACACGTCTGTCTCAAAAAGCATCGGAACTTGTAGAAGAGCGATATAGCGTCAAACACGGCTTGGATGCTATGAGTCAGATGATGAGCCATCTTGAACTTGATCCGGGACTAAACCGATATCCGCTTTTCAAAGCTTAACAACACCACAGATTTAACTTTAAAAACAAACAACATCAACTGAATTTCAACCGAGAAACACCAATGACTACATTAAAATCACTACCAGAGAATTCTTGCGCGTACGAAGAGTACGATCCTAAAACGCTTAAGCCAGTTAATGAAAGTACGTTTACCCGCCTGATGGAACTGGGCTGGAAGAAGGAAGACTTCGCCGGAAAGAGCGTTCTGGATATTGGCGGTAACTCCGGTATCTTGTCACTCTATGCACACAATCTTGGAGCTCAAAACATCCACTATGTAGACGTTCAAGCTCCCCTCGTTGAATTCTTCGAATCTGTTGTAGGCGAGCACAAGCTACCTATCGAAATTGAGCGTAAAGGGTTCTTAGAGCTCAATACGGAAAAGCACTCTAAAGATATCGTTCTATGCATGGAAGTTTTACACTGGCTGGTTGACCAAGGTGGCAACGTTCAAGATTCAATTCAGAAGTTAACTGACCTGACTAATGAGACGTTATTCCTGGAAACACCATGGGACGTTAAAGAGCCATCTATTGCTGCAAAAGGTGTCGTACTAGAGGAACACTACAACATCGAAATGATCATCCGCGAATTGCAAGCACACTTCGAGACTGTCGAGATGGTTCGTTTTATGACCTACTTCGGCAATATGGCTGATTCAAAGCGAATTTTGATCAAAGCCACCGGCAAGCGTACAAATAATCTGCAGAGCAGCGCAAACGATAGCGTCATTAATGAAGACTATTCGTTAGCACCTGCTGCAGCTTAACAATAACCACCAACCGAATATTTCTTCGCCAGAGCGTACCTCATGACGACTGAGAACAAATCGACACATTCAAAGCGGATACTACTATTGGGGAGCACCAGCTTCACGGGCAGTCATACGCTGAATAGTTTGAAAGATCGGTACTCATTTAGAACAGTAGGACGCCAGGCGGATTCGGTAGATCGGCAGTTTGACGTATACAACGATGATATTAGTGCCCTTTCCAAGGATCTGGATTGGGCCGACGTCGTTGTAAACTGTTTTTCAAACGGGGATGTGGATAGCTGCGAGGTCAATCCACGGCCGTCTGCACAGCTTAACCTGGACTTTCCAAAAGCTCTGTGCGATTTCCAGAAAAAAAGTGATTTCCACCTCGTTCATTTTTCATCGAACGCTGTGTACGATGGTGATAACCCATTGTATTCTGAAACCAGCGGTCATCACCCTATCAACACCTATGGTCGATTAAAAAGCGAGGCTGATAACTATCTGAAAGATAACTCAGCAAAACTAACTCTCTTACGCCCAATTACTATGTACGGACAACTACTGGGCGAGCAGAGACATAATCCGTTTTCCTTCTTTTTTGATCGTCTTCAAAACAACCAGGATATCGTTGCTGTAAACGATGTACTGGTCAATATGCTTCACGTTGACGTGCTGACACAATGTATCGAAAAAGTGATCGACGACAGCATCTACGAAGAATTTAATATTTCAGGAGATGACATTGTCAGTCGCTTCGGTTTCGTTTCAGAAATTAAGAGACATATACCTTCCAGCAGTTCAATCGTCACCGAAACAGATTCGTCGGGATTTAAGACGGCTGCTCGCAGACCACTGGATACTTCATTTGACAATCAGAAGATGAAGTCATTACTTGGCGTCCACCCTATTTCATTGAGCAATTCAATTGAGGCCTTGGTGGCAGGTGCCATAAGCAAGAGCCTTACAGATGATGATATTAGAAAGGCGGCCTAACAAATTTAATTGGTAATGTGGTGGAATTTTGGCGGCTATTATATTCGTGTATAGGGATTTCTGTGGAATGTTACTTGCAACGTCAGCCCCATCACCTAACACATAGATTTACGGTTCGGAATCATTGAGACAATGGCAAATTTACAGATTCCAGACAACGCATGCGCTTATGAGGAGTACGACCCTACAACTCTAAAGCCGGTTAACCAGAGCACCTGCATTCGGCTTCAGGAGCTGGGTTGGACCCAAGATGATTTCAGCGGTAAATCCGTACTCGATATTGGATGCAACTCCGGAATTCTGTCGCTATACGCCAACAAGCTCGGAGCGGAGTCTGTCAGAGCTGTAGATGTTCAAGCCCCATTTATAGAGTTCTTCACCTCGGTTGTAGAAACACACGCATTACCTATAAATGTTGAGCAAACAGGATTTAACGATCTTAGCGCAGACACTCATGCTTCCGACGTGGTGCTATTCATGGAAGTATTGCACTGGATCATCGATCAAAAGGGTACGATCGAAGATGCTATTTATAAAGTGGCTAGCCTTGCTAAAGAAACCTTGTTTCTGGAAACTCCATGGGATACTAACGAACCCTCTATTGCCAAACGCGGCCATATTCAAGCCGATCAATACAATATAGAACTCATCATAAAGGAATTACTACGATATTTCGAAAACGTAGAAGTCGTTCGTTTCATGAGTTACTTTGGCGCTATGGAAAATTCTAAACGGCTCCTGATTAAAGCAAGCGACAGACGAGCTGATTTTGAATCGCTACAGGTTCTCAGGGATGTAAACCCTTTAAATATTTCGATGGGTCGCGGTAGCAACTCTATTCAATTAATGACGAGTCCTCATGGTCCTGTCGTGCTGAAAAAGCTGCCGAAAGAATCGATGCTTCCGTTGTTGAATGAAAAACATGCGAACGCATTTTTTGAACTATTGGAGCACGCCAACGGTCCGTTATTGCCCGCGATAAAAATAAACGGAACTTATATTTTCAAAAACAAAGAAAATGAACAGCTCATGCTATCTCCCTTTGTTGGAGACCTAAGCAATCATCTTCTTAACCACACTTTCCACTTGCCAGTGGGAAATCCTTTGCGTCTTGCCGTGGAATGCAGACGAACTCTGAAAGAAGTACCCAATGATGTCATTAACGCGATTAAAGAAAAATCTGCCCCAATTGGCCTTCGATCTCGAGATGACTTAGGTATCTTCTTTAATCATCTGTTAGATAACCAGGGACTGTCCGAGTTTATCGATGATGTATTTCAAGCCAGTGTTGAACCAAACCGAGATATCGAAGATAGCGTCATACACAATGACCTTCAGCTCGGCAACATGATTACTGATACACATGGAAAAGACTGGATCATAGACTTGGACATCCTTCGTTCAGGAAGTGCATACTCAGACTTCATATGTTGTGCGATCTACAACAACACTCCAAAAGATATCGTCATAGAGCTGTACAGGGAGATGGCAGACATTAACGGCCGATCGATCCATCACGACGATATGTATTTTGCGCTGAGATTCATCCTCAAATGGATTTCTATTCTCAACGAACACCATAAGCCAGTGCTGGCAAAATTTGGTGAGCCAACGGTCAACGGCATAAAAACTCTCTATGACATCGTGATGACAGAAAATGCCGAGCAAAAGCTCGCTAGCTGACATCACTCGTTAACTAGAGAATTTAGGAGCCTAAACAGAAAATGAGTGTTTCACTTAAAACAGAGCCACTGTTCGCAGATACACTGAAAGGACGGCTGGACTACTCATTAACAAAAGATGACTTTATTGAGTGTTGTCTAGAAAATACAAAGCTGCTTCATCAAGAGACGAACGATAGTTCTCAGCTTCTGTTTTATGCAATGCTGATTTTAGGGAAGCACACTAAAGGTTCAAACGCAGTTCAGCAGTTCACTCGCCTTTTTAAGGAAATGGGCAATGTTGAATGCGCGGACATTGTACACAACGGAGCATACCGATCAAAAGATCTCGAATTCTATTGGTCTACATCTAGGGATCTGTCTCATTTGTTTACGCCTAGCTCTGAAAAACCCATAAATACCTATAGCAGTAGTGAGGCAGATAGAGATCTTGATAAGCCACTCATGAGCGATGTGTGGACTGACTATGCATTCTATGAAGTCGATAAAATTCCGAATCACAAGAAGCCTCGTAACTGGCATTTGTATAAGGTTAAAAATGCCACGCTTGCTTATGATACTGCTGAGTTTGTAGTACTCGACTCCATAGGCAATCCCGTTATCGATCTTTGTAGTGCGAAGTATCAACATGTCTACTTTACAGATATGTTTCGAGACTACTACTTAAATAATGGCGCTCCTGAAGATGATAAACATCATGCGTCTAAGCTCAATGATGCCTTGATGATTCAGGATCTGATAAGAAAACCAAATTTTTGCCACTGGTTATTAGATCAACTTCCACGACTAAGACAGTTGGAAGACTCGCAAAGCATAATCATGTACACGATGGCGCCTTTCATGAAGAATATGATCGAATCGATGAATATTGATTCGAATCGAGTACACGAACTAGGTGAAAGAGCGGTGGTCGATATAGACAGTTTGACCATTGAATCCAGTATGGCAAAACACTTTTATCACCCTTGCCAGGATGTTTGCCTGGATTTAATCGACTATATTGAGGGTTCGTTGTCGACAGATGTTGTTGACCCCAAGCCCAAGGATAAAAAACTTAATGTGTACTTATCCCGAAACAAATACGATGGACGCCGCATTTCCAACGAGGATGACCTTTTAAAGATTTTGGAAAAATACGGTTTCCACACGGTGTATCCTGAAGAGTTATCGATGGCAGAGCAAATATCCTTGTTCAGAAACGCTGAGGTTATCGTGTCGCCCCATGGTGCAAGCTTAGCCAATACGATATTCTGTAAAAACGTAACGCTAATTGAGATTTTCAATCAAAATTACGGCACACCCACGTTTTATATAATCGCCAAGCTACTCGGCTTCCAATATCAACATATTCTAGGCACAAATCCTCTTCTACCTGACGACGAAAAACAAAGAATCGGACTACACAATCTTCAGTACGAAGACATGGAAGTTGATATAGCAAAACTCGAGGAATGTTTGTCAACGGTATTCCCTAACTTCCGAAAAACTCGCGGTAGTTGGTTATCAGCATTCGCACGCATGGCACAACGATTAGTAAAAAAATCGACATGACTTCATCTCATTCCACAGTCATTATCCTTGGTATGCACCGCAGTGGCACCAGTGCATTAACTGGAACCTTGGAAAAAGCAGGTTTACAGCTAGGCACAGTCATTGAGAAAGCCTCTGACAACCTCAAAGGTAATCGTGAATCTCGCGCTATTATGCTGTTGCATGACGACATTCTTCAACGTAACGGGGGAAGCTGGGATAGGCCGCCCTCACACCTGAATTGGTCTCCTATACACCACGCCTTTCGAGACACAATTATAGAAACACATCGTCATGATTCTATTTGGGGCTTCAAAGACCCAAGAACCGTACTAATGGCGGGTCCCTGGCGGGCAGCCCTGCCCTCCGCCACATTAGTGGGCATTTTCAGACATCCGTTCGCTGTGGCTCAGTCCCTGTTTAACAGAAGTGCAATGCCCTATGAAAAGTCTCTAGCGCTATGGACGCACTACAACCGAAACCTAATTTGGCACCAAAATGAACTGGGCCCCATACCATTCCTGGAGTTTTCACAAGACGGCTCGGAATTCCTCACTCAAGTGGAGAGGTTGGTGACTAAACTGGGACTATCCAGTGAAGGTTTGGACTTTTACGATACCGCACTCAAACAAAATGATTACCCGAACCTGGAGCATATTCCAGAATCCAGAACTGCGTTACAGCTTTATGAGAAGCTACAAGCGGTTATTCACTAGGCCGTTACCAAGAATATTTCAATAGGCGTGATAGCTGGCTATTGATCATTCTCCAAACGCTGAATGTCTACATTGACACTGTGCTCATCATTTGAAAGCAGCAAGCTGTCCTCATCAATGGTGCACTGCAAGGACATTTTTCGACTCGTCAACTCTTCGCAGCCATCTGCCTGAATATGAAAGACAGACAGATTGTTATATCTTGAGAGAGCGATCTTGTTCTGCTTCCACCACTCTCTGGATTTCTTAGCGTCATACGTGTATATCCGAACCTCCCGAGCTCTACCACACGCTTTACGAATACGTTTTTCATCAACTTGACCAAAATCTACCCAAAGCTCAATTTCATCGGATAAAGATTTACTCCAAAGCTCAGGCTCGTCATCCGTATTCAAGCCTTTAGTAAACGTGAGTTGCTCACTGGCATTTAATGCAAAAGCCAGTAATCTCACCATCAATCGGTGGTTATTCTCTGACGGATGCATGGCGACTGTGAGTTCATGCGGCTGATAGTAGTGCCTATTCATATCAGCGATATTCAAGGCTACTTTAAAGATGGTTGCACTAATGGCCATATCGGTAGTCTCTCTGATCGAACACTGTCAACGTCCAAAGAGTCTTTAAACCCGGACAAAAACTGAATAGATTGTCAATCTTACCCTTTAACGCTTTTTGACGCATTCACCGTCCAGCTCCTCTCACACATAAAAATTTCTCGTAAACGAGGCTCTATTATGGAACCAATATCGCCTAGTGATATCTAACTCCAGCTAAGCCCCGATACATGAATTGCCTGAAATCCAATGATATTAGTTAATACCGTTTATCGGCGTTTCGCTTTGGCGAGTGTACTGTGGCTAGCGTTCTGGCCGATTCTATGGTTCATCAAAATAGGTGATATCACCGGCCCTAAAGCCTGGTTCTGGATTGTGGGAGAACTCAATTACCCCGTCGTGGCTATTGTGTATCTCATTCTCGACCACGTATTTAAAGGGTTTGGAATGAGACCATTGGCTATCTTTTCAGCGGCAATACTTCTCATAGTATTGGCTATGCCGTTTTACTACGAGAAGTACGGCTTCGCATTAGGCGTAACAATCGAGGCTCGGTATCTGTAACTTAGCATGACGATTGATCATCAACCGCCATGCGACCAAAACAGCCCGTAATAGACTTACAGGCTCTCCCATGCGCTGTCATTAGCCGATGAACGTACACATGTGGTGATAAATCTAACCCCATTGAGTCCTTCATCTATACCGGGCAGCACTCCGTTTTTTGAAGGATAAGTACGAATACGTTCTGCAGCTTCTGTATATAGGTTTGCAAAGGCTTCTAAATACCCTTCTGGATGCCCCGCTGGAATGCGACTGACTTCATTGGCCTCATCGGATGCTCCCGCCCCACTGCGCGTCAGAATGGATCGTGGTTTTCCGAAAGCTGTGAAGTATAGATAATTGGGGTTTTCCTGTTCCCATTCGATTCCGCCCTGACTACCATACACTCGAAGCTTCAACGCATTCTCAGAGCCTACGGCTACTTGCGAACACCAGAGCATGCCACGCGCTCCACCCTTAAATCGCAGCATTACGTGGGCATTGTCATCGACCTCTCTATTGGCTACAAAAGATTGTAAGTCGGCAGACAAACTCTCGACCGTCAAGCCGGTCACGAACTGCGCCAGGTTAAACGCATGAGTACCAATATCACCCGTGGACCCACCTGCTCCAGATCTTAGTGGATCCGTTCGCCATTCACCTTGCTTATTACTTGCCGCTTCAGTCAACCAGTCTTGGGCATACTCAACTTGCACAACCCGGACTTCACCTATCTGACCACTGGCGACAATTTCTCTCGCCTGCCTGATCATCGGGTAACCCGTATAGTTGTGAGTCAATATGAATAAAGCGTTCGCCTCTTTAGCCACCTTGACCAGTCTCTCAGCATCCTCAAGAGTGGATGTCAGCGGCTTATCGCAGATAACGTGAATACCACGCTCTAGAAACGCAATGGCCGCATCCGCATGAACGTGATTAGGAGTAACGATTGCTACGGCATCTATCCCCTCTTCCAGGTTTGCTTCCGCTGTCGCCATGTCAGAGAAATTATCATAGGATCTTAACAATCCTAATTCGTCTGCACTTTCTCTCGCCTTTTCGGGAGTAGAAGATAAGGCCCCCGCAACGAGTTCAAAATGCCCGTCCATTCTCGCTGCTATGCGATGAACGGCTCCAATGAAGGCGTCCTTGCCCCCGCCCACCATGCCCAACTTGATTGGAGTCATTAGTTTATACCCAGCATGGTTTCGATTGCCGACTTGTCCGAATCACCACCTGCAAAATCATCGAACGCAGTTTCGCAAACTCTAATAATGTGATCTTTTACAAACTCGGCTCCTTCTCTTGCACCATCTTCCGGGTGCTTTAAAGCGCATTCCCACTCAACGACGGCCCAACCATCAAATCCCATTGCCGTAAGTTTTGCGAAAATCGCCTTAAAATCTACTTGCCCATCACCTAATGAACGGAATCGCCCTGCGCGGTTTACCCATGATTGATACCCGCCATAAACACCTTGTTTACCCGTCGAGTTAAATTCAGCATCCTTAACATGGAACATCTTTATGCGCTCAGCATAGATATCAAGGTTTGCCAGATAGTCTAAACACTGCAATACATAATGACTTGGGTCGTAAAGCATGTTGCAACGTGCGTGATTGTTAACCCTTTCGAGAAACATTTCGAAGGTCACCCCATCGTGAAGATCTTCACCGGGATGAATTTCATAGCAAACGTCAACTCCGCATTCATCGGCGTAATCGAGAATGGGCCGCCACCGATTTGCAAGTTCATCAAAGGCGGTCTCCACTAATCCTGCAGGACGTTGCGGCCAGGGATATATGTAAGGCCAGGCCAATGCACCACTAAACGTAGCATGTGCGTTAATACCAAAATTCTGACTGGCCTTGAGTGCCAATTTAACTTGTTCAACAGCCCAAGCCTGCCGTGCGGCAGGATTTCCCTGTACCTCGGGCGCCGCAAAGGCATCAAACGAAATATCATAAGCCGGATTAACAGCAACCAGCTGTCCTTGCAAATGCGTTGATAACTCTGTTATTTCAACACCGTTTTCGGCCGCTATTCCCGCAATTTCATCGCAGTAGTCTTTACTACTTGCAGCACGTTCCAAATCAATCAGGCGCGAATCCCAAGATGGAACTTGAACCCCCTTATAACCACAGGAATTCGCCCATTTAGTAATAGACGACCAACTATTAAACGGCTCTTCATCACCTGCAAATTGGGCTAGGAATAACGCCGGACCTTTCATCGTTCTCATGTTCAATCCTATAAGTGATATACCGTCAGAAATCCGAACAGGATTTCTGACGGCGGCGGTTGCCTTCTAACTAGAATGGAGAATCAGGGAAGTAGAATGATTCTGCGTTTTCAGACGTGATTAATGTGGCGCCGAGAATGTATCTTCCCGCCACAGGACCGTTAGATTTGAACGCTGCGACTGTCACATCCATAGCAGTAGCAATCATTGATGGCGGATACAACACATCAACCGGTACAAGCGTGTTACCGTCCATGATGCCTTTTATGGTTTCTTTCATCCCTGCGCCACCGACGACGAACATGCCGTCACCCGTTCGTTCGGCTTGCTCTAACGCGGCAACTACACCAATCGCAATGTCATCGTCTTGAGCCCAGACCGCATCAATATCAGGAAATCTTGATAGGAAATCCTGCATAACTTCAAACCCATCGTCACGATTCCAATTAGCATGCTTGTGATCAAGAACATTGATGCCTGACCCTTCAATCGTTTCCATGAAGGCATCGAATCGCTCATTATCTATTAACGTTGGAATACCGCGTAAAATAACAATGTTGTCGCCTGACTCAAGGCGAGTCATCATGTACTCAGCCGACACACGACCCAACTCCGGGTTGTTTCCGGCAACATAAATATCTTCAATTCCGGGTTGGCTAAGCCCTCTATCTACAACGGTAATCAGTGCACCTGATTTCTTAACGTTTAATACAGGGTCTGTCAGCGGCTCGGACTCAAACGGCAAAACAACTAACGCATCTATCTGATGAACTGACACAAGATCTTCGAGTGCGCTGGCTTGAGCCGCTGGATCCGGTGAATTAACCAGCACAAGATCAATGTCCGGGTGTAGGGCTTCAAGTCTTTTTTCAGCTTGCTCAGCATGCCAGTTCATACCAGCTGCCCAGGCGTGGGTTGGCGTCGGATAACTTACACCGATCTTTATTTTATCGGCACTTAAGGCAGTACTCGATACGAGCGCTGCACTGAGTGCAAGTGCGGTGGTGATGAGTGGTTTTTTCATTATGCTCTCCAGTGTGAAGCGGACTACCCTCAAAACGAGGGGCCCTATTGGTTTCTTTAACGAAACTTATATTTTAATTTTTGGCTGAACCACGCTGTAACCAAACAGCGATGATGATGATTAAGCCCTGCATGGTTCCATTTAAATAATTGGAAATCATGTCGGTGAAGTTCAGAATATTTCCGATAGTGGTGAGTATCAGCGCGCCTAGAATCGTGCCTCCGATGCGTCCGTAACCACCCTTCAGCACAGTGCCTCCAATGATTACCGCAGCAATAGCTTCAAGCTCCCACAGAACACCGGTGGAAGAAGATGCAGAACCAAGACGAGGTACATAAATGATGGTTGCCAGCGCAACACATAAACCTTGAATGATGTAGGTGTAGGTTTTAACACGATCAACTTTTATTGCAGAATACTTGGCAACACTTTCATTCGAACCAATTGCGGTGCAATAGCGACCAAACGCGGTTCGATTCAAAAGCAGCCAGCCGGATATCGCGACTACCGCAAACACCCACACAGGGATGGGCAAACCTAGAAAACTGTCGTAGTAAACGGGTCGATAGACACCACGAATTTCAAAATTTAGTGACAGTGTCCCACCATCGGCAAAATAGGTGACAAGTGAACGGAAAATCCCCATTGTGCCCAGCGTCACTATGAACGCTTCAATTTTTCCCTTTGTGGTTAAGGCCCCATTTATATACCCAGCGCCAATACCTAAAATAATGGCGCACAAACAACCAAGGATGACAGTAGCTACGCCTGAGCCTATCGTCTCTACCAGCGCATTCATGGTGATGATCATGACACCGGCAATGACTGCAGCCATTGATCCTACAGATAGGTCGATACCGCCGGAGGTAATAACAAACGTTGCACCTATCGCGATAATTCCGATGAAAGCAGAGCGTGTAAGCAGATTGGATATGTTGCCTTCACTGATAAACGCCGGGTTAAGCAGGTATCCGATAACACACAAGATAAGCAATGCAATGGCGGGCCCGGCCGTTGTGAGATCCACTCCCATACCAGCCAACGAAAATTTCTTTGATGCCGGCTTATCAGACATTGGCGCTTTCCTTTTTAAGTCCTGTTGCATAACGGACAATTTCGTATTCATTAATCGCATCGCCGGTAACCTCACCGGCAATTTTCCCCTCTCGCATAACAATGACTCTATGACTAACGCCAATGACTTCTGGCATTTCTGAGGAGACCACAACAACCGACACACCCTCGGATGCTATTGCCGCTATAAAATGGTAGATCTGCTGTTTCGTGCCTACGTCAATACCGCGTGTAGGCTCGTCGATAATGACGATGCTGGGATCGCATTCCATAATCTTTGCAAGCAACAACTTTTGTTGATTGCCGCCGGATAGATCACCGACGTTGACCCCTGAATCCAGAGCACGAATATCAAAGCGACGGATTGCCCGTGTTAAAGCATTTTCTTCTGACTCCCGGTCAATACCAAAACGCTTAACAAACTTAGGCAGTGAGAACAAAGTTAGATTGGGCCGCATCTGTTGATTGAGTAATAACCCTTTGCCTTTCCTGTCTTTGGTCAAGTAGACAATGCCGGCATCTCTGGCCTGTGCAACGGATGTAAATTGACGGGCCTGTCCATGGACAGCAACTGAGCCACTGTAAATGGGATTGATACCGCAGATAGCTTCGAAGAGTGCCGAACGACCAGAGCCAATCAAGCCGGAGAATCCAAGAATTTCTCCTTGCCGCTGTATAAACGAAACTCCTTCTACTCCGGCAGCAAATAAGTTGTTTACTTCCAGAGCAACCGGCGCATCGACATCAATCTCGTTCATCGGAGGAAACAAATCCGATAATTCACGCCCAACCATCATTCTGGCCATTGCATCTAGCGTAAGGTCAGCAACACTATGGGTACCAATCCATTGCCCGTCTCTAAGAACAGTGACGCGATCAGATATGGACTTCACTTCTCCCAACTTATGAGAGACAAATATGATGGCAACCCCTTTTGACTTCAGATGTTCAACTTGCTGAAAGAACAGTTCGGTTTCTGATTCAGTCAGGACAGCCGTCGGCTCATCCATGATCAGCACACGCGCGTTGCGGCTGATCGCTTTGATAATTTCGACCATTTGCTTCTGAGCAATGGACAAATCTGATACCCGGTCTGAGGCGGAAATGTTGAGCCCTATTTCGCGGAGGTACTCACTCACCTTCGCATTCATTGCCGCGCGATCCAGGACGCCGCCTTTCATGA
Organism: Granulosicoccus sp.; assembly: GCA_020627685.1. GTDB lineage: Bacteria > Pseudomonadota > Gammaproteobacteria > Granulosicoccales > Granulosicoccaceae > Granulosicoccus. Next base: position 17,506 of record JAHDGK010000040.1, read on the forward strand.
TTTCCCGCCCGAGGAAAACGTTTTCCTCGACGCTCATCTGCTCAGCAAGATTGAGCTCCTGGTGAATCAGGACGACACCCAGCTTCTCTGTTTCGCCATTTGGTGGTAAGGCCACCTTTTCACCATCTAGATAAATCTGACCAGAGGTGGGGCTATGGAATCCGGCCAATACTTTCATGAGAGTGGTTTTACCGGCGCCGTTTTCACCAATCAGTGCGTGAACCTCTCCTGCATATATATCCAGATTGATGCTGAACAACACCGGCACTTTACCGAAGGATTTGCTCACGCAATCTGCCCGTAATACAGGCACTGCTACCGCCTCTATTTCGACCATTTCCGTTCCCAAATGCCTGATGCGCTGCTCATGATGGGCGAGTGTAAACCTTTACATTTATCAATGTAAACCTTTTTATCGATATAAAATGGCCAATGTAAAGCTTTTCACTGTAAAATCTCGCAATTAGTCGGAACCCCGAATTCCGCGTCTACCACCCGCTAAACTCATGAGCCCCTTGAATCCATCAAACGAGAAAGCCACCACCATCGAGGATGTCGCCAAGCTGGCCGGCGTCTCGATTGCCACGGTGAGCCGGGCTATACATGACCCTCACAAGGTTGCCGAAAGCACGCGTAAAAAAGTCACCAACGCCATAGCGAGAACCGGCTATACGGCTAATGCGATGGCTCAAAGCCTGCGCATGCAGCGGTCGAAAATGGTCATGATGCTAGTCCCCTCTATCGCGGACCCGAACTTCACGGGCATCCTCATTGGACTCGAGAAAGTGGCACAGCTTCGCGGATACGGTGTCCTCATTGGAAACACACAAGGCCAGGTTGCGTTGGAAGAAACTCACCTTCGCTTTTTGTCCACCGGTATGGCCGATGGACTCATCCTGCTGACAGGACACAAGCCCGTCGCCGGTTGGCCTCAGGTCACCAACGCAAACCTCCCCCCGGTTGTCGGTGTAGGAAAGCAACTCAATGACGAAAATATTAGCTTTATTGGCATTGACGATAGAGCAGCGTCAAAAGTGGCGACCGAGTATCTGGTGTCCCTCGGACATAAGAAAATCGTTTTTATCTCTGGCGGCAAGGGTGACCTACTCTCTGACTTAAGAGAGGAAGGCTACTTGGCAGGACTTGCTGAGAGCTCTGGATCTATACAAGGTTGGAGAGTAGACGCAGACGGTACTCCTGAGGGTGGCAGAAGCGCTGTAGAAAAACTGTTTATAAAAGATACGCTACCAACCGCTTTCTTTTGTTTCAACGACAACACGGCTATTGGTGTGATCGCGGCACTGAGACTCCGCGGCCACAGAGTGCCTGAAGATTTTTCTGTTATGGGTTTTGATGACATACCGTTTGCTCATAACGTCACCCCTGCCCTTACGACCATAAGACAACCCAGACAGCAAATCGGTGAAGCTGCCATGACGTGTCTACTCGATCAAATTCAGGATAGAACGCAACCTGTTGTGAAAAAACTGCTGCACGGGGACTTAATTGTCAGAGAGAGCTGCGGGCCGGTGGCTTCGTAAGGTTTATTTGAGCTGGCGTTTTTGCGCTATCGATGTGTTACCAAAATGTGGAACCACATGTTCAAACAATCTATCCCAGCTAGCCAATATTTTGGAATAAGGAACGCCAGTATATTGTTGCATTAAGACGAGGTGATCAAGGCCAATCGATTCTCGGCGCTCTTCAAAACGTTCGATAACATAATCGATTGAACCCACAACGATAATGCCGCGCTTGTTCAGAAAATCAAACCAGTCGCTGGCTTCGTCTTCTGCACTCATTTCCTCATCAACATCGAGATAGCCATGTTTGGTCCACTCACCGGCGGGCCTCGACCCTCCAAGAAATTCATAATAAGCGTTAATAGCAGGGCGAATCGTGTTGACCGCCTCCTCCATTGACTCACCCACATAGAAAGCCACACACACACCAACACCTTCACCCAACGATGCTTCAAACCCGCGCGCTTTTGACAAAGACTCTCGATACGGCTCCCAACAAGCTAAGGTACGTTTCGGTGCTGAGGACATAGAAATAACCCCTTGCCCTTGCGTTGCCGCAATTTCATGGGCAGGAGGCGCATTGGACATCAGCCATACCGGTGGATGTGGATCTTGATACGGCCGAGGGTGCAAGTACATCGCTTTATATTCTCCGTCATCCGCATGGTAGCGAGAATCCAAAGGCTCAAAAAAGCGGTTGGTTTCTTTCCAGCCAGGTACTGGAAACTGATAAAACTCACCTTGGTGTGTGAACGCTTCCTGTGTCCATGCTTTTAGAATGATGTCTAGCGATTCCAAATACAGTCTCATGACTTTGTTGTTATCGCGACGGTCAGCATCCATGTTGAACTGAATGGTGGCGCGCTCATTAATACCTTTTGCTACTCCAAAATCAACCCTTCCCAGTGACATGTTATCGAGCATGGCAACATCCTCTGCTACACGTAATGGGTGCCAATCCGGGAGAACAACAGGACAGGTTCCAACGCGAATTTTGTCGAAACGCGCAGCCATGTGTGTACACATTTGTATAGGATTTGGCGGCGCATTCATGTACCCGTTATGGGCAAAATGATGCTCAGTAAACCAAGACGTTGTGAACCCTGCTTGCTCCGCAAGACCAGTTTGCTCCCGCATCATTTCCAGTGAGCGCGTCCAGGGGATAGTTTCACCAGGGCTGAAATTCGGGATGAGATCGAAACGCATAAGTAATCCACACGCTAAATTGAGACGGCCAAGCTGGCTCTGCGCCAGCTAAGAGAATGCCTTGTAGAGATTTTCTGCTTGAGAGGTATAATAAATACAGATATTTCCCTGTCAAGATAATTTTCTCAAATTTTTAAACCTGACCATGACTGAGTTAATGAATCCCGGTTCAGGCGAATCCGGCAACGAGGCAAAGCGTTTAGGCATCGAAATACGAGAGGTGAGAAAAGCTCGCGGGCTAACACTTGCCGAGCTCAGCCAATCAGTGGGTTGTTCTGTGACATACCTGAGCCGCATCGAGCGAGGTACGACAAAGGTCACCGTCGAGCTGTTAAATAAAATCAGTCACGCATTGTCTGTGGAAACTGCATGGTTCTTCCCAACTATCAGTGGTGATGGTCCCTTAGAGAAGAATCATGTGGTGCGCTCTAACAACAGACGCCCGCTGAGCACCATGTACACAAGATCGCCCTCGGAACTGGGATTTGAAGATGAGCTACTTTCGAGCACCATAGACGGACAATGTTATTTACTGTTATCCCGATTCGCGGCTGGTAAAGGCAAGCCTGCCAAACCTGTTAAAACATACGAATTCGATGGCGAGCAGCACGGCTACATTGTTAGCGGTGAGATTCTTCTTATTTTGGGTTCCGAGGAAATAGTGTTGAAGGAGGGAGATAGTTTTTCATACCCATCGACAGTACCCCATCGCTTTTTCAACAACTGCAACGAAGAATCCGTGATGGTATGGGCAATGTCTCCAGTCAGAATAAGCTGGTGAGCAAATCTATCGTAAAGAGCTAGAACTTTCATCGCGCTTTGGAGTCTGTGAGAAAAAGGCAACTGTGAAAGACTGCGATGACTAGCCAGCAATACAACACCAACATCAGGTTGGATATCAACAGTGTTATCGCTATTACGTTAACCTTGTTTTCGCTCTGTAGCTTTAACTCGAAAGCCTTTGCTGCTGAAACGAAACTTGCCCAGCACGTTTTAGAACAATTCGGGCCACCCCCGTCTGTCCCTTCCGGCGAACTCAATCAAGAACTCAAAAATGCAGTAAAAACAGTATTTGCCGATAGCTTGGCAGATTCAGGATGGACTCAGGATCAATCAATTGCACTCAACGTTATTGCTAACTCAGAAGATCCACGCCTGGTGTGGTGGATTAGCGACTTAATGAGATTCGCAGGTGGAGGCGGACTTTCTGATGTACTTGGCTCAGCCGCTTCAAAGTTGTTAGGTATCGAGTTTCCTGAACGAAGTTACTGGGACAGAACCACGGATCATTTAATGGCTTGGAACATTCCAGCACCCCCGAATTACTTAGACGTGAAAGGTGGAATTTTCAACGGCTTAGTACCTGGCTGGGAGAATATTTTTACAAAGGGCGATATCGACTGGCGTCATGTGTCGTGGGGCGGCGTTCTCATTGACAACAGGGCTTATGACACGACAGATGAGTCTTGTAATTGCATTCCCGCTGCTGACAATCCCATTGTAACGGATGCTGAGAGCGCGACCTGGCTTCGCGATGACGCCATTGTGTTTGGTATTGAAGTGAACGGAGAATACAGAGCATATCCCAGACGCATCATGGAGGTCAGGGAAATGATTAACGACACGCTTGGCGGAAGAGATTTAGGTATTCCCTATTGCACTCTGTGTGGTGCAGCGCAAGCCTATTTTACTGATGATGTTCCTGAGGGTGTGAAAAGACCTGTACTTAGAACATCCGGATTGCTTATACGATCCAACAAAGTCATGTATGACATTAACACCTATTCAGTTTTTGACACATTTAAAGGAAATGCAGTAACCGGCGAGCTGCTACATAAAAAAGTACAGCTTAAGCAAGCAAGCGTTATAACCACTGAATGGGGAAAATGGAAAGCTGCTCACCCTACGACAACAGTTCTGGCAGAAGAATTGGCGCTTGGTAGAGATTTTGACTTTAGAAATACACGTGATGCTGACGGGCCGATATTCCCAGTTGGTGATGTAGACCCAAGACTAGGCGTACATGAAGACATTGTTGGAGTCGTTAACCGATCAGGCATACCGGTCGCCTTTCAACGAAGTGAAGCCATTTTAGAAATTGCAAAAGGCAACACTGTAGAGTTTGAAGGTGTGCAGTTAATAGTAGATGCTGGCGGCCTACGAGCAGTAGACACAAACGGTAATGATCTAGGAAGTCATCAGGCTTTCTGGTTTGCATGGTCCCAGTTTTATAGCAATACAAAACTCTGGCCCAACAAAATTTGAAACTACCCTCTGTGTTCTCCGTATTTGAAATTGGATGGCTAGGAAGTTGAGTCTTTGGCATCTGGTTGATTTTGCTTGCGACACCGGCGTTTTCTGCAGTAGTTGTCATCCTTTTAAACGGAGGCTAGTTTGGCGTAATCTGCCATTCATCGTGTATGGGTTTCATTCATCATAGATATGCCATCACATCTCATCAACTGCACCAACTAACGTGGTTAACGCACCCTATTCAGGCGTGGCGCACTTTACCTCTACAGATGTAGCCTATGGCATATAGCTAACTCAGCAGTATCACTGTTAGGCTCCAACTCATCGCTATGAGGGAATACGCACATGGAAGCTCCAACAACATTAGACTTGGTAAATTCATCGGCAAGTCAGCCGCGTCATAAGCCACCATCACCACTTATGTATCTTGCCGGTCAATGGGTGGACTCAACATCACGAATCACGGTAACGAACCCCTACAACAACAAGACTATCGGCACAGTTCCGTGTGCAAATGCAGAACACATAAAGCTTGCGTTACAACTAGCAAGAGAATACGCGCGCAGCCCACTTACAGAGCATGCCAGAGCAGATCTTTTGGACGCCTGGGCTTTTGAGATAAGGAACAATATCGAAGCGCTCGCTGACCTTTTATGCCGTGAAAACGGCAAGGTGATCAGCCAAGCACGTGCTGAGATTTTACGGGCCGCCGAAACTATTGATTGCTACTCAACAGCAGCACGCAATATCAATGCTGATGCACTCACGATCTTACAAAGTGTTTCCGCCGGCACCTACAACAAGTCTGATATAAATTCGGAAGGTTTTATAACGGCCACCCTCTATAAACCCTTGGGAGTCATTACAGCCTATACGCCGTTCAATTTTCCCGCTAATACGTTGGTACACAAGGTTGCAGCCGCTATCGCCTCCGGAAATAGCATTATCGTAAAGCCCAGCGAAAAGACACCATTGGTGGCCTTAGAGCTTGCGCGCTTATTCTCTAATGTCAATGAGGTTCCAAACGGCATCGTCAGCATCCTTACCGGTCACCATCAGGATTTCACCGAGTTGTTCCTAACTAATGATCAGGTCGACTTTTTCAGCATGACTGGCAACTCTGTTGTGGGTAGAAAGCTCTACAGACAATTCTGTGATGCGCAGACCTTTAAACGCAGTCACTTCGAATTAGGAGGTAATGCGGCGCAAGTTGTACTTGCCGATTTCGATATAAAAACTGCGGCCGACATGCTAAGCGCGGCGGTGTTTGATCACAACGGCTCTCGATGCACAACTCCTAGAAAATTGCTCTTACCTGAAGGGGAATATACGAAAAAGTTTTGTCAGTTCGTGCTTGCAAACATTGATCAGTGGACGACTGGTAACCCCCTCGATGAATCTGTCAGATTGGGTGCACTCATTGATGAATCTGCTGCCAAAGCCGTTGAGTCTCGCGTACACGAAGCGGTTAAGGCAGGTGCAACATTGCTAAGTGGAGGTAAGCGTGATGGAGCCGTTATGCAGGCAACGGTATTATCAGGGGTTACATCTGATATGCGTATCTTCAAAGAAGAGAACTTCGGCCCGGTGATGTGCCTGATGAACTACAAGTCTATTGATGATGCAATCGCCATAGCCAATCTGGGTAGCTTTGGTCTACAGCCCGCCGTAATGACTCATGACATGAAAAAAGGCTGGGAAGTGGCGTCGAAAATCAGAGGCGGATGCTTAAACATCGGCTCAACGACAACCAGTCATCGTAGTGACACCGTACCATTTGGCGGTATAGGAAGCTCTGGAATTGGAAAAGAAGGCAGCCTGGCCGGTGTCCGGGAGCTATGCCACGAAATTCCGTATAAGTTTTACGTCGACAGCTCAGTTATTTAAAAATACCAACTGGTCGTCCAACTAACATATAACTTCGTTAAAACACAATTTGCTGAAATTTTCCCCTACTTGAGTTGAGTTTTTCTTCAATGTAAATGGCATGTGTCTTGATTGATTCAAAAGACGTATTTCCAATTATCCGAAGGATTTTCAGTGACTAACCTTGCATTAGTAGGAAATTGCCAAACCTGGCCTATCTCTGAAATGTTTGTGCATGCCTGTGCAGATATTGATGTCATCGGAAAAATCGTCGTCTATCAAAGCACGGAGGACGATGAAAAAACCGATATGGATATGTTGGAAAACGCAGATATCATTCTGTCACAACTCATTACAGATACTTTTGCAATACCTTATATCCAAACGACCAATTTAAAATCACTCTTTGGCGATAAGGTCATTACCGTTCCAAATTTGTTTTTTCATGGTCAGAACCCCGATCAATTCTACGTTTACGGAGAGGATAAAGTCCGCATTCTAGGACCCTGTGCCGAGTATCACAGCAAGTCTCTTATTGAATCATGGAAATCAGGCCGCCCTGTGAGTGAAATTTCCGAAGAAAACTACATCTCAGCAAACTTCGATAGTGACTATATCTCAAGCCTAGTTGAGAAATCATTTGCTGATTTTTCTACCAGAGAAAATTCGATTGATATTCCCATGGGGGACTATCTGCGCGAGCACTGGCAGGAGCAACAACTTTTTCACACATTTAATCATCCAACCCCTGCCGCGTTAAAGGCCCTGTTCATTCGATTCTGCACATATGCAGGTATAAGCTACGATGAAAAAAGGCTCGATGAGGTATCAAAAAACGATCGGTTAGGTGCTATTCACCCTCCCATGGAAAATACACTTTCTGAGCAGTTGGGAATGAAATTCTCCATTTCTAAAGAAGTGAAAGGTGTTGGCTTGGACGAGACAACAGGTGCTCGAATTGACGGTGAATACAAGCAATACTCTTTTTCAGAGTACGTGGAGAAATCCTACCGTTGCTATGATTTAAACAGCGACATTATGAATTCGCTGTCTTTCACTCCATCGTGATATTCGCCAGTGCAACCTACAGAGGAAGTCGTCACTCAGCAGACATCTGACATACTTACCATCTTTCCCGTCACGTGATTGTAAGACTCAACAATGAGTTGCAGCACAGTACGCAACTCCTCTAGCGTGCTCGCTGAGTAAAGCATTACCAGTCCTTCCCAACCATCCTGACTCGTAGCCCACGGGTGCCGTTCGCCCCATTTTTTTTCTGACATTTCCAATGCACGTTTGTACGGCAATGGAATATGCAAACTTCCATCGGGATGGATATGAGAGAACTCTCTACCGGCAACGATTGCTTTGGGATGTTTAACAGACACGCCCTTTTCCAACCACATACCAGTAGCACCGGCCAATGACACGATAGTTGGATGAGACTCAACCCCAGGCAGCTCAAACGCCAGTCGGTGCAGTTCTTTTGTTATCGACTCTACCGGTGTTACGCCTATTTGTACGTGTGGGACCCTGCCACTCGTGTGAGTACGATTGCCCGTTCTTACAGGCAGCGGACTTGAGCCTAGAGCACCGCTATTTGAATTTTCTGTAAATGAAACACAAAGCGTCTGTTCTGCCGAATATGCGGACGAAACAACGCTGAAGGCCAAAGCTATCGGCACAAGAATTTTTGATAGCTTCATTTGCTCACCTATTGGTTTTTGTTTATGAAATTTACTAGACCGCACTCCGGCATTACACCGGAGTACGGAAACACACTTACCCGTTATAGGCCTGACTAACAGCGTAGCTATCTTCAAACCAGTTCCAGAGGACTACTTGCCCGTCGCGCACTTTCGCACGGAGAGCGAATGTGAAATCACCGATCTCTTTCCCGGATTTAGTGGTAATACCGTTCATGTTACCGAAGACGGCAACGGTATCGCCTGAGGCAAACGCATCTGTGTTTTCCCACTTAGTTGTTTGAAAATTTCCGCCAAAAATCCCGAGAAATTTGAAGATTTCTTCCTTACCCTCCCACGGCCCAATCCAAGGTATTGATTTATCCCCTTCATTATGCCAAACCATATCGTCTGCCATCATAGAAGACATTTTCTCCATGTCTCCACTTCCCATCGCCCCCATAAAACCCATGACGGTATCGAATGTAGCCTGACTTGTTTCATCCATCTCGGAAGCCGCCGCATGCTGACTAAGAGTCAGTGCCAGGGCTGCGCCAATCGATGTTTTTAAAACCGTACGTCTTTGCATAATGCTCTCCTAAAATTGAGTTTACTATCGATGTGGACTATTTAGCGCTTAGCTGCTGTAAGGCGCCGGCCCAGTCTTCAACATGATAGGTTTGAACAATTTTTCCATTCTCAACCGTGTGGATATCGATGGTTAAAATATCAAAGCTCTTACCGTTTCCATCGACACCGAACAAAGGACCTTTCGGCGTACCCGAAGCACGACTGCGCACAACAACGGTGTTGCCTTCCTGGATCATCTCTTGAACGTCCCATTTCAAATCAGGCATTAGTTTGGCGAAAAACCCGCTTACCTGACCGGTGAAAGCTTCTTTAGATTTGTTCTCTCCAGAGTAGTCACCGATACTTTGCCAATCATCCGAAGTCGCAGCTTTGAATGCCTGTGCTTGTTCCTCTGAAGCGGGATTACTTAAAAAATCATAGAAAGTTTGTACGACAGCTTTGTCGTCCGCATTAGCATTCCAGGAAACGAGTCCCACAAGAACTATCGCTACGGGTAATAAAATTTTCAGTTTTTTCATCTGGATTCCACCTAAAAAGTCGACACATTTTTTGCGTGACACAGACCACGCCTTGTTTACAAATGCTAAGGGAATCTTTATTTGATGATAAGATGGTTTAAATGATTTTTATTGTTCGGATAATTTGACTAATGATCGATGAATTACGGCAAATCGCAATTTTTGCCAAAACCATTGAACACGGTTCGTTCAGGGCTACAGCTCAGGCGCTACGCCTCTCGCCCTCAGTGGTCAGCCATCATGTCGCACAACTTGAACAACGACTCGGCACGGCACTGCTTTACCGAACAACAAGAAAATTATCACTGACACCAGACGGCGAACGGCTGCTCAATGCGGCACAGGCCATGATAGAGGCCGCTGAAGCAGGCATTCAGGACATCACCAACAAAACAGAACAACCAACGGGTGTATTGCGCCTTACCGTGCCGGCCATCATGGCCAACTCCCCTATTACCGGCCAGTTCGCTCGCTTCGCCCTCACCTATCCCGAAGTGCGCATAACCCTGGACTATTCAGATTTACGACGCGAGTTAATTGAAGACGGTTTCGATGTTGCCATTAGTATCGGCGGCCTAAAGGACAGTTCATTCAAAGCGAAAAAACTGATGGAAATTCAGCGCAAACTCGTCGCCGCTCCTGCTTACTTAGCAGCGCAGAAAAAAGTGAAGTCTCCCAAAGATCTTGACGGATGGGATTGGCTGGAACTGGCCCCCGTCTGGAACATTAAGCCAATGTTCGTTCATGGAGAAAAGCGCGAAGTCGTATCAAATCGAAAGTCACAAATCAGTGTTAACAACGCGCAAGCGTTGTGTCAATTAGCGCGCGCAGGCGCCGGTTTGGCCTTGATACCAGACTTCCTCGTCGAACCGGATATAGAATCTGGAGAATTGATCAGCGTACTTGACGATTGGAGTCTGGAAGCACTTAATGTCTACGCGGTCTGGCCTGCAAACGTGCCCAAGGAAGGACTGATCATGCTGTTTCTTAAATTTTTAAATGACAATATCGACTGACACCGTTTTATTCAGCGGGTCGTTAAAATCTGATGTGACCAACTGATGGCCACATCGTCATTCATAATACTAACCCATTACGCAGCTTAACCTCCAGCACGTTTCAACTTCTGATGTTCGTCCTCAATCAAACCGATTTTCCAATAGCCGGACAGGTAAACATCTTCTTTGTGAAGCTTTTTTTCCTGAAACAGAAAAGCACGTAAACCCCGAACAACCCCAGATTCACCCGCAATACAAGTCTGCACCCGCCCTTCCGGCCAGCTTAGGTTCCGGATAAACGGTTCTTGTAGCGTAGATGAACTGTCAGGATTCGAATTCACCAACCAATGCATTGCAATTCCTTCCGGTGCATTAATCGTCTGTCTATCTTCCTCAGATGGAACTTCGAACACAGCAACCCCTTTTGCATCCCGTGGCATGGCCTCAAGCGTGGCAGCCACTACAGGTATTGCTGAGGGGTCTGCGGCCAATAGATACCAATCCGCATCAAATCGGGTGACTTTCGGCGCACTGGGACCTGCAAAACCCAAGAAGTGACCCGGCTCAGCATTTATAGCCCAAGATGATGCAGGACCATTATCTCCGTGAGCGACAAAATCGATATCAAGCTCTAAAACGTCTGCCCTAAAATTTCTTACCGTATAGGTTCTTCGAACGGGTGCAGGACCACTGGATAGCCGTGCTGCGAAGCTATCCATACTTTCTCGATCATCGGGAAACATAAGCTTGCAATTTCCACCCTCACGCCCTTGAGGAAACCCCTCGAGCTCAGGGCCTGAAAAAGTGACACGAATCATATTCGGGGTTATGTACCAGGCTTTTTGTACAGTCAACAAGCGAGGGGACGGGCGACCCGTGGCTTTTTTAATTGCCTGCTTTACTCCAGACCATGTACTCATAGTATTGTTATCTTCTTAAAATTTAGAACTCCAATGTAAGGAGTTTTAATCCAACCTCAAGCAACGAAGTACGAAAACTTAGCGCGAGAAAACAGTTTTCTACTTTATCCAACAATACGATAACAAAGAATAAATTTAGACAATGGCAAGTGATTTGTCGGCACATTCGCGTAGATAAGGGCTGACTTTCCAGGCAACAGGATCCTCAACTGCCAGTGCCTCTAATTTATTAACAATATTTTGAGCCCCTAAACAGTTTGCATAGTGCATTAAGCCACCACGCCAACGTGGAAATCCATAACCGGCAACAGTGACAATATCAACATCGCTTGCTGAATCAGCAATGCCTTCGCTAAGGATATCTGCGGCTTCGTTAATCATGGCAAGTACCAGACGTTCCTGAATGTCTGTACTGGAATACTCCACACGCTGAACATCGGCGAAACGTGCTTCCTCCAAAGCTAAGTCTGCGACGATAGGGTCTTCAACTTTGCCCCCGCCACCCGGATAGCGATACCAACCGGCACCCACTTTTTTTCCTAATTTGCCAAGCTCTACCATTCGGTCTGCAATAAGAACATAGCGTCTGTTGGGGTCTCTACTGGCATCTTGTCGCCGCCGATTTGCATGGGCAATATCTAAACCAGATAGATCTTGAGCTTCATAGGGCCCCATAGGATATCCAAAATCAACCATTGCTTCGTCAATTTCCCACGGCGTCGAGCCTTCCAGTAACACGGTATCGGCGGCTTCACGATAACGAGCAAGAATACGATTACCGATAAAACCATCGCATACTCCCGATATCACCGGAATCTTGCGCAATAGCTTGCCTAGAGAAAAACCAGTCGCAAGCGCAACATCGCTGGTTTTCTCAGCTTTCACAATTTCCAGCAGCTTCATAATGTGCGCGGGTGCGAAAAAGTGTAATCCGATAACGCGAGCTTCTTCTTCGACGCTTCGTGCTATCTCATTAACATCAAGGTAGGAGGTATTTGTGGCTAGCACCGCATCGGCCGACATATAGTCGCTGAGCTTTTTAAAGATCGAAATCTTAACCTCCATACTTTCAAAGGCTGCTTCGATGGCGAACGTTGCCTTCGAGGCATCTTTATAGTCTTCACTAAAGGTGACTCTACTTCGACGATCAGCCGCTTCGCGATTGTCTATCAAGCCCCGATCCAGACTAGCCTCGATGATGCTGTCGACATTATTTTTTGCTTGATCGATAGTCTGTGCATTGGTTTCTAATAACGTCACGTTGATACCGGCACTGACCAATGCATAACAAATACTTGCCCCCATAGTACCGCCTCCGACGACAACCCCACACTCTAATGGTACGGAATCGGCCATGAGGGAGGCAGGCTTCTTAGCCGAACGCTCAGCGAAAAATATATGCCTCAAACTTTTTGCTTGAGAAGATGCACGTAGTTTTAGAAAGGTTTCTCTTTCCATCCGCATGGCATCGAAGAAATTCATGGATAAGCCAGCCGACATCACATCTATTGCATAAGAAGGCGCGTCTTGGTTACGCAGTTTTTTCGATGAAACTCTGCGTGTCTGTTCGACTAGGGCTGGATCAAGCTCTGGCGCAGGGAGCTCCCATGTTGGCACACAACACTGAAGCTCTTCACTGTTAACCATAAACGCAGCTTCAATGGGATCTTCCTCAATGGCATATATTAAACCCAGGGATTGCGCTTCCATGGCACTAAAAGGTTTGCCCGTGCTAACAGCATTTAACGCAGCTTCCAAACCGATTAAGCGGGGCAATCGTTGTGTGCCACCTGCTCCCGGAATGACTCCCAACATAACTTCAGGAAAACCAATAACCGCATCGGGTTTCAGTATTCTCATTCGGCACGCTAACGCTATTTCCGCCCCGCCACCCAGAGCTATACCATTAATAGCTGCAATCCAAGGTACGAAACTCGTTTCTATCGCGTTCAACACATCAGGTAGATGTGGCTCAACAGGTACGGAATCGAACTCTCGGGTATCAGCGCCTGCGGCAAAAACTTGCCCGGCTCCGCTGAGAATTACACGATCGACTCGCTCCCTCTCCGCCAAACGGACGGCTTCCAGCAAACCTTGACGTATCGATACGCCAATAGCATTGACAGGAGGATTACATAGAGTGGCATACACTATGTTGTCTTCGATACGCGTCTTAACGCTCATAAATTATAATCAGCAGTTGTTGGGTATTGATTAGTGTTAGTGACAGAACAATGCCTGCGTTACCCACACCTGAGATTAAGTATTGGTGATAACTGCATTCGCATTTAACAACTCGAGTAATTCGGCATTACTGTTCGCAACAGTGCTACCGCTAGTGTTCAAATGATACTCCGCTCGAGAATAGAGCAATTCCCGATTTCGCAATATTTGCTTGAGCTGCTCCATGGCTTTCGGATTACCCGCCATAGGACGTGTGTCACCTTGTGCACGTACACGCTCCATGTGTTCAGTAGGAGATGCCTGAATCCAAACTGTATGAAAACACGTCAATACCTGGGAAAAAGTATTCTCCTCTGACACGATCCCTCCTGCGACGGCAAGCACCAGCCGGCTATGGGACTCAACCACCGATTCCAACACTTCGGACTCTAACTGCCTGTAGCCTTCCTGCCCATACAATGCAATGATTTCGGATATAGGTATGCCCGCAGAGCGTTCAATTTCTGCGTTCAATTCGATGAACTTAAACCCAAGCTGATCCGCTAGTAATGCGCCAAGCGTGGATTTTCCGGCCCCTCTTAATCCGACAAGGCATATTCGTTCAGCCTTTTTCTCGCGACGTCTATTCGGGTCGAGTAAATGCTGAACTCGGTTTTTAGTGTCGTTATCGGCTTGTTTGAAGTTCGCTACTAAATGCGCTAACGCATCATCTTCAGAATCGTCACAAACCATGGCTTCCATGGGTTGATCAAATGCCAGCGAGATACGTTTTAATAAACCTATTGAAATATTACCTTCGCCACTCTCAAGCTGTGCAAGGTAACGCTGCGACACCCCTGATACTTCTGATAATTCCCGACGGGAAAAACGGTGTGCTTTTCTCAGCCCCCTGACTCGATTACCCACTAACTGAATCAGCGCATGCACTGTCTCGTCTGTCGTGGCATCAGGTTCAGGACCTTTCAATTTTTTACTGCGAGCTTCAACCATATTGAAATATTAAACGTAAGCCTTGCGCTATTGCTCTGGAGGAATGTGTGGTTTAACCGCCTCTCGGATATCTTGTGGTATTGCCTGTTTTTCGAACGTATCGGCCACCGTACAAACACTGACGGTACGTGTCGAAAAACAAAGTTGTTCGTTTTGAAGTCCGTCTACACGAAATGTAATTGACGTGTTACCTAGCCGAACAGGCCATACATGACACATTAACTTATGCCTGGGCGTGACAGGCTTTTTAAAATCCATTTCTAGCCTGACAAACGGCGTACCCACATTCCTATCAAGCTCCATTTGAAACCAACCATCACCCTCTAGTACCGATTCCCACCACGCATTGATAGCGTCCAATGCAAAAGTGGGCAGCCGGCCGGTATAGGCGATTTTCGCAGGGTCGCAGTCTCCCCAGGAAACGCTAATGCAATGTACGAAAGTTTGACCCGTTCTGCTTTCCATGGCCTTAGCCAATCCTAGTAGGTTTCAACATGGAATCGTCCTTCCTCCCGCATTACTGTTCGCAGCCCATGCCAGTCTCTACCCGCATCACTCGCAATATCATGAAGCGCCGCTTCTACCCCCGCTTCCATTTCTTTCAACCCGCAGATATAAACATAGGTATTTGAATCAAGCAGAAGTTCGGTAACAACGGCGCTCTCACTACGCATCCTGTCCTGTACGTACTCTTTTTCCCTATCCGGTGAACGACTGTACACAAGGTGCTTTTGCATTAGAGCCGATGGTAACTTTTGCAGAGGACCGAAATAAGGAAGGCTATCCGGTGTACGGGCACCAAAGAACAGGGTCATGGCTTTTCCCTGATCACCGTATAAACGCTGCCGGGCCATAGTGAACGATCGCATGGGTGCAGAGCCTGTACCCGTGCATATCATCAAAAGACGTGCAGCAGGATCATTGGGCATGAGAAACGTAGCGCCAAAGGGTCCAGTTACCTGTATGCGTTGGCCGATTTCCAAATCACATAAGTAGTTCGAACAGACTCCATCGCTTTCACGCTTAACCGTAAGAGAAACGTTATGATAACCCTCGCGTTCACCATCTCTCGGACTGGAAACGGAATACAAACGAGGTAGATGCGCCTTACCATCAGAAGTAGTACCTGGAGCAATGATTCCGACTGACTGCCCTTCCAATGCGGGAAAAGGCTTACCTTGAAAATCAATAACGATATGTCTTACGTCACTATCTGAGTCTTCGCTGGTTAAACGATAGTTGCCTTGAACAACTGCCTCAACGGGATTGCCCAGGTTATAGAAATTGACCGTAGGCTTGGTTGCGGTTGCGGGTGCCACCGATTTGCCTCCCGCTCCACTATGGGCCTCAGCCAGCAGGGCTTGAATGGGATCGATGGTTTGATTATCTAAGGCCGCGTTGCCATCTTTCGAATCTGAAGCACCCTCGGCAATAACGACATCTTCTTCCTGCTCTGGCAACTCATCCCACTCGTACTGATTTTCAAGTGAGTACGGCTGTGCAACCACTCTCCATTCATCAATGGAACCCGTTGGGCACACGGGAATACAATCCATGCAAAAATTACATTTTGAAGCATCCACCACGACATTGTTATCGTCATGTTCAATGGCTTGTATCGGACACGTATTTTCACACGTATAGCACCTGATACAGATTTCAGGATCAATCAAATGTTGTTTGGTTGGTGTTGTCACAGGATGCTTACGCCATGTGTAGTTTTACGAACTCAAAGTCACCCGGTTTGTTATCTACACCCACTTTTGGTGCGGATATCCAGCTGGCGTACTCCCCCACTTCATAACAAGGCACCATTAATGACTGGATATATTTGCCGTCATCTAATGTGGGTAACCACTGTGACACTTGGGAATCCCAGGCCGACTCGGAGATTATCTCACCCTCAGGGTTTGCTTTGATGGCAGAGAACACACCGATTTGCCGATGAAACGCCTCATGCGGTAACTTCAATGCGAAGTCTATCCCTGCTTTTTTGATCGCTTTGTTCCAACGGCCCAAGCCCCCTGAAGCATCTTTAACATAGTCGTCGCGAAGTCGCATGTTAATTGCTGTCAGAGCAGGAACCTCCTGTTCAATAATTTTTCCATCGACCACGTTTTTAACATGGTAGGTATCACTCTTCAGCTCATGATCGTCATCGATTCGCGTTTCCATATAGCGACCCTTAATGCCGCTGTTAAACGCATTAGCTGCATTTGTAGATACTTCCTGACCAAACAAGTCTAAAGACAGTGAATAATGTAAGTTCAGCTTTTTCTGGATAGTGGGCAAATCGATAACACCTAGATCCCGAATGTTTCCGATATCGTTGGGGTCATCAATGCCGGCTTTGTTCATTGCCTCGCAGGTTGCTTGTATGACACGACCCACGCCGGTTTCCCCAACAAACATATGGTGGGCTTCTTCAGTCAACATAAATCGACAGGTTCGACTCAACGGGTCAAATCCAGACTGCGCGAGACTTTCTAGCTGCATCTTGCCGTCTCTATCCGTAAAGTAGGTAAACATGAAGAATGAAAGCCAGTCAGGCGTTTCTTCATTAAACGCGCCGAGCATTCTGGGCGCTTCATCTGAACCTGAAGAGCGACGCAGTAAATCATCGGCTTCTTCACGTCCATCACGGCCGAAATACTTATGCAGCAAGTAAACCATGGACCATAGATGACGCCCCTCTTCGACATTGACTTGGAAAAGATTGCGAAGATCATAGAGCGATGGCGCCGTTAAACCCAGGAAGCGCTGCTGCTCGACCGAGCCAGGTTCCGTGTCGCCCTGTATTACGATTAGACGCTTCAGGAGATTGCGGTATTCACCCGGGACTTCTTGCCAAGCCAGGTCGCCTTTGTGTTCCCCACAGGGAATTCTTCGGTCTTCAACCTCCGGTGCGAGGAGAATGCCCCAGCGATAGTCAGGCATTTTTACATAGTCAAATTTAGCCCAGCCTTTAGGATCGACACTGACAGCTGTCCTTAAATAAACCATGGAGTCCTGGAAATTTTGAGGAATCAGTTTGTTCCACCAATCAATGTATCCAGGGTGCCATTTCTCGAGCGCCTTAAGCACTTTACGGTCGCTACTTAACCCAACATTGTTGGGTATTTGAGTGTCGTAACTTACGTTCATTGCGCCAGACATAATTCTCTCCTATGAGGTGGAGCCGCGTTGTTACTACAAGCTTGGCATCCAAATAACAATTTTTTTAAAGTTAAACTCGTTCCATATCGTACTCGCCACGAACACCTGTCCCATAGCGCTGCAATGCACCCGAGGGACCAACGGCATTCGGACGGTTGAAGATCCAGTTCTGCCAGGCAGTGAGTCTTCCGAAAATTCTCGTCTCCATAGTCTCCGGCCCTGCAAATCGAAGGTTCGCTTCCATGCCGGTCATGGCGTCAGGACTAAAGGAAGCACGCTCTTCCATAAACAATCGCACCTCATCATCCCAGTCGATGTCATCGAGTATGACTGTCACAAGACCATGCTCTTCAGCCTGCTCTGCATCAAGCGGCTTGCCTATCAGACTGTTTGCCACGTCGACTTGTTCTTCTGCGCCCCAGAATCTCGTCTGCAAACGAGTCAGGCCGTTACCCATAGGGAATAAGCCAAAATTCACGTCGGTTAAAGTGAAGGTCGCAGCAGCTCTATCATCATCTTCAAATTCACCTTCCATCATGTATGTACGATCTACCGAAAACAGCAGTTCTGCCAATAGACCTGAAAAACACGATCCGTTTTCAACAAACGCTGCTAGCGAACGGGATGTGACATCAATACGCTTTAGCGTTCGCTTCCAGTACTGACAAACCTCATTGGCTAGCCAGTGATCTGTGTGAGAACTGATTAGTGTTTCGTGTTCAAGCAGTTTGGTTGAATCTCCCTCTGACTTAAAGATCCAGAGCCCCAACTCTTTTTCGTTAAACCGCAGGTGCAGGATAGCGTCTTCCAACTCGCGGCATAGTTTTAGTAAGTAAGCCTGATCACCTTGTGATTCGAATTCATGCATGTCAACTGGCGCGTTGTCAGTTGGGCCTTTAAGGGTGATGATGGCGCGACCATGCTTTCGTTCTAATGACACATTGACAAATGTGTATTGGATTTCAGATTCACCCATGCTTCGATCCAACGGCGCAAGGGAAATACCACGGCTTATGTTCTCTTTCGTAGATTCTGATGCAAATTCCCGCGCACGTTCGATCACCACATCATCGAATTTAGAATTGGGAATGACCTCGTCTACCAACCTCCACTGCACAGCCCGGCGACCTTTGACGCCCTCTTCTATTGAGCAAAATATGTCTGCAAGATCTCGGCGTACTTTTCGTTTATCAGTAACGCGGGTTAAACCTCCCGTTCCTGGAAGTACAGCTAACAATGGCACCTCTGGAAGAGCGACTGAGGAGGTGCTGTCATCGGTCAACATGATGTGATTGCACGCTAGTGCCAACTCGTATCCGCCTCCGGCACAAGCGCCTTTAACTGCGGCTACGTACTTCTGCCCTGAATCGGCCTCTGCCGCTTCGAAAGCGTTTCGAGTTTCGTTAGTGAACTTGCAGAAATTGACCTTGTGGCTGTGCTCTGCACCGCCGAGCATACGGATGTTTGCACCTGCACAAAAAACCTTATCTTTTCCAGAGCGTAGCAACACGACCTTCACTTCCGGGTGCTCAAAACGCATGCGCTGTATGACATCGTTGAGTTCTATATCTACCCCGAGATCGTAAGAGTTGAGTTTCAACTCATAACCATCAAAAAGGCCGCCTTGTTCGTCAACATCCATAATCACGTGGGCTATTTCGCCGTGATATTCCACTTTCCAATGGCGGTATTGATCGGGGGTGGTACGAAAATCGATGACCTTGGCCATACAAGCTCCTGACAGAAAACCGGATAGCTTTTCCTGAGCATTATAGGTTTTTGAAGGCTAAGAGTAAATCAATTTAGGCACAATAAAGCAATTTATATTTGCTTTATTATCAATTAATTAGATATTAAGGCGCAAATAAATTCAAATTTATGCGTTATAACGGCAATTTAATATTGCACTCGACATGATCTATTGCACTCAGCACAGCCTCCTTCTCACACCCCATCACTTTCTGATTTTGACACTTACAGAGAATCTCCCTGGCGATGCCACATAAACGCAGCGCCGCCTTCGGTTTTTCCATGCGCAATTTCAAATAAGCATTGCTCGTTTGAATAAGCGCCTGAACAAAAAATTTCTCCTGAGTGCTGTCGGGCAAAGCCAACCAAACGGGCTCCCAAACTTCATGAGCCTCCCAGTAGAATCCCTGATCAAAAAGCTCGAAGCCGAATAAATAAGCGCGGCTCTGACTAATCTCAATGGCGGTCATGCCAGTGCTGACAGAACTTTTTATCTCATCGAAAAAGTCTTCAGGATGACGATCGTTTTTCCCCGGGGTATAAGCATGATCCGGCCAATGCACGCCAGTGCCTTCACCCGCTTCAAATGACAACTTACTCAACAGCTAAGCCACCGCAGTACGCATTAACTGCATCTAGAACCATGCTGGGTTGATCCAGATGGGGGGAATGACGACACCCATCAAGAACTAATAATGTCACGGGTGTTTTACAGCGTTTTTCTATCTCTTGAATCTGACGCAATGTTCCGTATTGATCGTCAGCACCTTGTATTGCCAGAACCGGAACGTTCACGCCGTTTAAAACGTCAGCGACATTCCAGGATTCAAAATCTGGATGCAACCAGCTGTCATTCCAACCTCGAAAGGTAGTATCGGCATCACGATGATACTTACTCATCTTAAATTTTAAATCGCCCTCATCATAAGCTTGTTTGGCTTTGGTTATTTCTCTAAGTCCAGCAGATTCAGTGAAATAATGCGGCGCCATAACTATTAGGCCATTTAAGCGGTCATCGTCAATTGTTCCTGCAAATATAGAGGCAATGGTGCCACCGTCGCTGTGCCCAAACAAAACCGCCTGCTCTATACCCGCAGCACTCAACACGTCAGAAATCACATCCTGAGCTTCAAGCGTCATGTAATCTAAGGGTCGGGGTAACTCGACTAATTCCGATTGCCCGTAACCTGCTCTGGAATAAGCCAGAACCCCCCATCCTGTTTTTTCAACGAGTAATTCTGGGAAACCTCTCCACAATGAAGCTGACCCTAGCCCTTCATGCAACAACACAAGCGTTGGCTTTTGATTTGGCGGCGGACCGTAGCACCGGTACTCTAACAACTTTCCCGCCGCACGCAGAAAGCCCGTAGGCTTCCAGAACTCACTCATGATGATCGCAATTTAAATCGCTGGATTTTCCCGGTAGCTGTTTTGGGTAAATCATCTACGACATCCACCCAACGCGGGTACTTCCATTTTCCGATTTTGTCTTTAACGAATTCTTTAAGATCATCTAAGTCTTCGATAGACTGTCCGGTTTTTAAAACAATATATGCTTTAGGCTTTTCGAGCCCCTCATCGTCTCTATGCGACACAACGGCGGCTTCTAACACAGCTGAATGAGACGACAATGCCTGCTCGACTTCAAATGGGCTAACCCAGATCCCGGAGACCTTAAACATGTCATCGGTACGCCCACAGTAAATCAAGCGACCATCCGACGTTTGTTCATACTTATCGCCGGTGCGCGTCCAACCGTCCTGAAATGTTTGCTCTGTTTTTTCAGGCTTTTTCCAATAATCCACCGCTGACGATTTTCCACGCACCAGCAATTCACCAATCTCCCCAACACCAACTTCCGTGTTGTGCTCATCTACCAGGCGAATCTCGTAACCGGGTACAGCCTTACCCGATGTTCCATACACCAGATCGTCCGGTCGGTTGGATAGAAAAATATGCAGCATCTCCGTTGAACCGACACCATCAAGGATGTCGACGTTTTGCATAGCCTTCCACTTGCGCCCTATCTCCGCAGGCAACGCCTCGCCTGCCGATACACACATACGCAGTGGCACATCGGGGCAGCTTTCATCGGATTCCCACTGCTGTACTAACGCTGCATACAAGGTTGGAACACCAAAATACAATGTCGGTTTGTGTACGGTTAAAATTTCGGTAACGGCTTGTGGAGTTGGACGTGCGTTAAACAACAATGATGTTGCACCCACCGACAATGGGAATGTCATGCCGTTACCCATCCCGTAGGCAAAAAACAATTTTGCGGCGGAGAAAAAAATATCGGACTCATCCACACGTAGCACCTGCTTTGCATACGTCTCGCAGGTGTCTTGCATAGCTTCGTGTTTATGCCGTACACCTTTAGGCGTCCCCGTTGAACCAGAGGAATACAACCAAAAGGCAATATCATCACCCGCCCTCTCTAACGTTTGAAAAGCTTCAGCGCCTTCCATAAATTCAGGCCAACTTAGATGTTCATGAGAAGCTGAATCGCCAATTACGATGACTTTTATAACCGATGGGCAATCACTAATTGCCGGCATTACGACATCTAAGAGCTCCACGGACACATACGCGATTGAGGCGTTACTGTCGTTAAGAATCGTTCGGTAAACATCGGTTGATAACAATGTATTAAT
This sequence comes from Granulosicoccus sp., assembly GCA_020627685.1. Taxonomy (GTDB): domain Bacteria; phylum Pseudomonadota; class Gammaproteobacteria; order Granulosicoccales; family Granulosicoccaceae; genus Granulosicoccus. The sequence goes on from JAHDGK010000040.1 coordinate 39,802, forward strand.
GGCTACTGGAACCACACCACACTTAAGACAACCCCAAAAAATAATGGGAAACTCGAGTTGATCCAACACAAAAAGCGCGGCGCGATCTCCCTCCTTGATACCCGATGCAGTTAGAGCAGAGGCCGCCTTTGACGATGATTCGGCCAGTTCGCCGTAAGAGATCTCTCTACCACTACCAAAGACCTCACGAAACGCTATGGAACGACTTCTCCCCTCGTTCACATGACGATCAACAAACCAATTCGCTGCATTTCCAGTCACAATCTTCCCCCTATACTAAGGCCCGAAATAAAGCCCGTTGCCGGGTTACCAAGGTAATAAAGCGAGTGTAATTACCGGAAAGGCAACCAGCAGACAAACACGGATTAAATCGGACGCTACAAAATACAACACCGCTTTATAGGTTTTCACAATGGGTGTTTTTTTATCGATGGCGTTGATAACAAAGAGGTTCATGCCCACCGGTGGCGTTATCAATCCGACCTCTACGACTATCAATACAAGAATGCCAAACCAAATAGCCGTGTGCTCAACATTAACTCGATTTAGCGCACCCTTAGTAACGCCCCGAAGCCCAAGCTCCTTAGTTATTTCGCGCGTCAGCTCCTGCCCGCTCGCAAGCATGTTCTGAGCTTGGTTAACTAAGGCCGCAGGCAAATCTTTACCACTGGCAATAAGCTGTTCTAACTTTGCCGATTGAAGATCCACCATACTAACCAACCCGAAATCCAACTCTTGAATCACAGGCCAAAAAATGGGAATAGTTAGAAGGATCATAGACAAGCTGTCCATGACACAGCCGAGCAGCAAGTAAAAAATCAAAATCATGACCAACACGATCCAAGGGTTGAACCCATTGTCCGTGACCCAAAGTGCTATATCTTGAGGAAGTTGGGTAAGCGCTAAGAAGCCATTGTAAAAAGCAGCACCCAGCACGATGAAAAATATCATCGCTGTGGCTCGCCCCGTCGTATAGAAACTCTCCGCTAACGATTTACGATTAAGTCCGCCACCCAACCAGGCAATCAGTGCGGTACCCAAGGCTCCCACTGCAGCACCTTCAGTGGGTGTAAACCAACCTAGGTAAATACCACCCACAACCAGGGCAAAAACAATCAGTGCATGAGACACGCTCAATAGTGATTTAAAGCGCTCCCTATACGGAACCCTTTCTTTCGTACCCGCAGAATCTGGATTGATTCGGACGTATATCGAGATGGTCAGCATGTAGCCGATGGCCGCCAGTACACCGGGGATGAAAGCGGCTAGGAATAATTTGGCGATGTTCTGCTCGGTTAGTATGGCGTAGATAACCAACACAACCGAGGGAGGAATAAGAATACCCAAGGTACCACCAGCAGCCAGGGTCGCCGTGGAAAATCCGCCCGCGTATCCGTATCGGCGTAATTCAGGTAATGCAACCCTGCTCATAGTTGCAGCGGTAGCGAGTGATGAGCCGCAAATTGCTCCGAATCCTGCGCATGCCCCAACAGCTGCCATAGCAACTCCACCTTTGCGATGGCCCAACCACCCTTCAGCAGCCTTGAACAAGGACTGACTCATGCCGCCCAGCGTTGCGAAATGCCCCATCAACAAGAACATGGGCACGATAGATAAGGAATAACTGGAAAAGGTTGTAAACGTTTCGTTTTTCAAACGGGCGAGCGGTAAACCGATGTCGCCTGTTACCAACACCAAACCCACAAACCCTGCAAGAAACATTGCCAGACCAATGGGCACTCTTAGGAATATGAGCGTGAGCAAGGCGGGAAAAGACAACACGCCGATAAGAGTATTACTCAATGGCTCGATCCTGCTTCCGCTGGCAATAGATCACGCCTGTTGACTAGCTCCAGGAATCGCATAACTGCCATATAGACACCAACCAGCGCCGCGACTGTTGCTCCCAACATGCTGCATGCATACGCCCACCACAAAGGGTACTGCAGCAAAAAGGTCACCTGTTGTGAGCTGCGCTTACTTTCCATGCCTTCAAACAACTTCCAGGCTATAAGTACTAATACCAACGCAAAAACAACATCAGTAAGAAGGGCTAGAACTCTTTTGAGGTTGGGTGACAAAACAGAATTAAGGATGTTGACTGAAGCATGCGCTAGCTGAAGCTGGCAGATAGGCAAAAATGCAAACACAGTGAAAGCCATGCCCGCTTCAACAATTTCATAGTCACCGTTGACGGGACCGATGCCTAAATCGAGCAACCAAGCTGCTGCAACCGGGAATGCCGACTGCACAGACTCTAAGTGCAATACACCATTCAAACTTCGGCCAATGATGGATAGGCATACCATCAAGATAAGTGCAAAGAGTGCGCTCCCGCCCAGCAGAGCGCACCCACGAGCTAACTTATCAACGTACTTGTACACAAAAGCAAATTAGATGTAATTTTCCAAAAAGGTCGAAATTACATTTCGTGTGTCATGCCTTTGCAATCACCTGCCATCAATGCACGGGCCTGGTCAATTCGGGCCTGACCATCGATACCCTTTTCATTCATATCGGCCACCCAAGTTCCATAAATAGGTTCTACCAATGCCGACCAAGCAGACGTGTCTGATACGGTCACGATATTGTTACCGTTCTCGACAGCAATTTCCCGCGCCGGGCCGTCAGCATCAGCCTGTGTGCCACCTGCAAAGACTGAAAAACCCAAGCCGGAATTTTTATCCATAGCCATTTTCTGCTCAGCACTCAAGCTTTCGTACTTCTCCTTGTTCATGGCAAGCACAAACGTCAGTGTGTAGAGCGAAGGACCTTCGAATTCCGTGTGATTTTCGACGAGCTCTGGAATCTTCAACGCCGTTGTCACTTCCCAAGGAATAGTTGTTCCATCAATAACACCTTTAGACAATCCTTCAGGAACTGCGGGAACAGGCATACCTACAGGTGTGGCACCCGATAGCTCAAGAAGTTGATTGACAAGTCTGGACCCGCCTCGAATTTTCATACCTTGTAAATCTGCAGGCACTTCGACAGGGTCGGCTGTGTGGAACATACCAGGGCCGTGCACCCACGTACCCAAAATTTTCACATCCTTGAATTCATCGTTTTCCATGTGCTCTTCAAACATAGTCCAGTAAGCGCAAGAAGCCGCTCTTGCATCTTCAACCATGAACGGTAATTCGAAGACTTCTGTTGTTGGAAAGCGCCCTGGCGTATAGCCCACTACCGTCCAAACAATATCAGCGACGCCGTCGACAGCTTGATCGAGTAATTCCGGCGGACGCCCGCCCAATTGCATTGCAGGGAATCGATCGATTTTTATTTCGCCGCCAGAATCTTTCTCAACAGCATCTGCCCACACATCTAGGATGAGCTTTGGCACATTCGCCTGAGCCGGTAAAAACTGATGCAGCTTTAAAGTCACTTCTTGGGAATAGGCTGCGGATGAAGACAAAGCGTAGAATGCCGCGGCACTTGCCAGGGCACATAATTCTTTAGTTCTGAACATTAAAAATCACTCCTCAAGTCATTTTATACGATATATCGCATAATTTATTTTGACGTTAGTGCTAGATTCATATTAAGAAAATAACAAGTAAAAGCCTGTATTTATTAGATTATTACCACCCACACATACTTATTGGCTTCAGTTTGCACGTAAGAAAAGATCAATTCAAACTGACAATTGAACTCAGCGCCGCAAAAAATGCAAAATAACACACAAGCCAAGTGTAGCACCACGATAACATTGATACAACGCACTGTTAACTACACTAACGACTCTTATTATTAGTTACAAGAAACCACCGAATGAATGCGATAACCGTTGTCTCAATGTTAACTTTTTTGCTCGCTTCAACAAGCCATGCGCAAACGATAAACACATACAACATCTCTGGAAAGAGCGCTGACCGACTTATCCAGTCAATGCGGTCAAACGGCCCTCAAGGTTTCTGGGCGCATACAAGAAACTATTGGAAGTACAACTATAAGTATTACCAAGTAAACGGCCTCTATGAACTTGAGGAGCTAAGCATCACGCGCACGGTTGAGATCACCATGCCGCACTGGACGGATTATTCATCTGCTTCATCGTGTCAGCAGAAAAATTGGGATGCCATGTACGGCAGTTTAAGACGCCATGAGGACACGCACGTCGCCATTGCTGATCCGGTCTCTGCCAAGTTAAGACGCGCCATTGAGGCTGTTCGACCGAAGCGTAGCGCCGCAGAACTCGAGTCTGCTATTGACCGGGCAGCAAACAGGGTGTTTGAAGAAAACAGAAGAGCACAAGCCTTATTCGATGCGGACACGAACCACGGCAAGTCCGATCCGAGAGACCCGGTTTTACTTAAAACCTGTCGATAAACGTTTCGTGTCCGTCATTCGAACTAAACGTACTTTTAATGAACGACCCGACACGCACAAACTCAGCTATCGGACTTAGTCACTCGGCGCTGCCGGGCCATTCATATGCTTTGCGTGGCTAGCTAGTTATAAAGCTGCAATGTGTGTTCGTGCAGCCGTTAACTTTTCTTCAACGCCGCCACCTGGTGCCTCTGCGGCTATGATCGTGACATCAGTGATACCGATAAACCCCAATACGTGTCTGAAATATCCCGACGCAAAATCCAGGTCGCTGCCAATCGGAACACCTCCACTAGCCATCATAACAATAGCTCTCTTACCTTCTATTAAACCGACAGGTCCGTTATCGGTATACCTGAATGTCAGTCCTGCCCTTGCAACCATATCTACCCACGCTTTCAATACGGCAGGAACACCGAAGTTATAAATCGGTACACCAAAAACGATCGTGTCTGCATCAAGCAACTCGTTCACCAGCGAATCTGAGAAAGCCAATGTATCGACTTGCTCGGGTATTCGGTCAGCCACCGGGGTGAAATTCGCGCCTATCCAGGCTTCATTGACGAATGGCATTCCCTCTGCCAAATCACGCGTTAAAACGGAGGTCGGATTCAAATGTGCAATCGTCTCATCAGAGAGTTGTCTTGTTAGGGAATCGTCCAAACGTCCACTCGATTGAATGTTCAATATTTTGCCAGTCATGTTTCGCCAATCACTTTTTCCAACGCCGCGGAGTGCAGCTCTGACCGGAGTCTATTGACCCGTTCATTATCAACAAACCATTGAATCGAGAAATCATTGTTGCCATAATTAGTACGATGTC
>JAHDGK010000004.1:0-121566 GCA_020627685.1 Granulosicoccus sp.
CTAAGCCTCAAGCACGCTCTTGAGCCGCTCAGGCCCCGCAAGTATGTCGTCTTCAGTGATAGAAACACCCGCAGCGATGAGTTTGCGCGCCAACATATGCTCTTTCGCATTGTTGATGGTTTCTACACACACCACATGTTGATCCTGAAGGTGGTACAAAGCGAACTTGTCATCTTCGCGTCTTAGAACCGTTTGGCTCTCGCCTGCATATATTCCGGCAATTTGTAGCTTCAAGGGTCCTATATCAGACCAGAACCACGGAACGGCTTTATAGTCTGACGCTACGCCGGTGGCAATCTGTTGAGCAATCTGTTTTGATTGATCAACTGCGTTTTGGACTGATTCTAATCGCACGGTTGTTTGAGTTTGCCAGTGTGGAAAACGACAGCAATCCCCCAGTGAAAAAACATCAGCCGCAGAGGTCTTGAGTGATTGATCGACGACGATGCCATCATCACAGTGGATACCTGCTGACAGTGCAAGGGATTCGTTAGGTATTGCCCCAATACCCACAACCAGTAATTCAATATCTACGATGCTTCCGTTATCCAGTTGGATGGAATCTAGGCGGTTAGCAGACTCATTGAATTCGACGGCCATAGCACCGAGTTCAAGTGTTATACCCAGCTCATGGAGTTTGCGTTGAACAATATCGGAAACTTCCGGGGCGACCACTCTAGACAATACGCGTTTACTGGCTTCTAGAACCCTTACTTTTTTACCCATACCGGCGAAGCATGCGGCAACTTCTAATCCGATAAAACCACCGCCGAGTATAGTGACGCTATTTGCGCTTAACGCCAACTCTCGTAAGCTAGTGGTGTCTTGCAGCGTACGTATTGAATGTACATTGTCAATATTTGTAAGTGCAGGAATCACTCTATTGCTAGCACCTGTTGCGAGAACAAGCGATGTGTAGGTCATTTCGCCTGTTTTAGATAGTGTTAAGGTCTTTGTTGCCGTATCAATGTTTATTGCAGTGTCTTGTAGTCTTTCTACTGACGCTTTTTCGTATGCGCTCGCAGGGCGCAAAGGCATTTCTTTTTGATCCTCAGACAGCAAATATTTCTTTGATAACGGCGGCTTGTGATAGGGAAGACTAGCCTCATCTTCATCAACTAAAACTATTTGCCCCTCATAACCTTCAGATCGCAAACTAATAGCACACTGGCTTCCCCCGTGACCAGCGCCAACGATAATGGTTCTCTGTGGTGATGACATAACAGTTTTTTGAATATTCGAATTTAGATTGACGGGTAATAGCGTTTAACGGGGACTAGATGCGTTTTACCTGATCCGATTGCATAAGCTCTTTAATCGCCTCTGGAATTTTGAGTCCGTTAGCAACGTCATCATCCAGTTCTCGCTCTAGCACTTGAATCTTGGCAACGGCTTCAATGACGTCATCTAGTTTCTCATAGGGCACCACAACTACCCCGTCCCTATCGCTAACAATTAAATCTCCACTACGTACGGTAGTTCCACCTAATTGAACAGGAAAACCAATCTCTCCCGGACCTTTAGCAAACGGTGAATTGGGCGATAAACCCGCGCACATCAATGGCAGACCTACTGCTTCTATTCCCGCGACATCTCTAACCAGACCATCGGTGACAAAGCCTGCACCGCCGGAATTTTTCAACATGCCCATAACGCGATCGCCGGTAACCGCAGACAGTGTCCAATTACCGGTTGCGACCACCATGACATCGCCTTGTTCCAGTTCGTCCAGCGCGCCTAAAATAGCCAATATATCCTCAGGGCCGCAATGACAGGTTAAAGCCGGGCCGCACATATTAGAGGGCAATACACCCGGACTTAAGGGCCGAATACGGTAATCCATTGCGCCGCGACCATTCATGGCATCGGTTAAAAAGCCTGTGGGAATATCTTTTAGAGCCTCTACTTGCTGGGCACTCGGTCTGTTCCGGGATGTATTTATGGTTAACAGTGGCGGTTCTTCAATCATTTTAAAACTCGTTTTTCGAGTGCGGCTGGTCATTACGATGGGTAAGCTTAGCGCCTCACGATGACCGGTGCCAACTTCAGGTCTCAGCGCGAACAAAATTGGTCGGATTACGCGCTAGAATTCGACCAGGACTTCTTCCAGGATCTAAGTTTGTGGATACCCCCCGAGTTTCTGAACAACTGGCTAGCTTCATAGCATCCGATCAGGCGGCTATAGAGCAGTCCGCAGGTCAAGCATCTTATGAGCAGGCCAATAGCGTTTTAAAACTATCCCTGCTCGACTGGATAGCTGTCGCCAAAGCCGGCACTCTAGAACCTGTGAGTACTATCGTAAGAGAGATGGCTCTGTCTGATGCAGGTGCTGCAGAATGCCGTATTTTCGGCTCGAGCACAAAGCTGCCTGCTAGAGCTGCAGCGATGGTTAATGGGACCACATCGCATGCTTTGGATTACGACGATACGCATTTCATGCATGTTGGTCATACCAGTGTTGTTGTATTTTCCGCAGCATTGGCTTTGTCTGAAAAACTAAATAAATCAGGAACTGATTTACTACATGCCAGTTTAATCGGATCTGAAGTGTGCTGTTATCTAGGTGATTGGTTAGGACGCTCACACTACGAAGCAGGTTTTCATCAAACTGCCACAGCAGGTACATTTGGAGCCACCGCAGCGGCGTGCAATTTACTCGAACTCAGTGTTACGGAAATTGCTCATGCGTTGGGAATAGCAGCGACAAGGGCTGCGGGTTTAACGAGTCAGTTTGGCACCATGAGTAAACCGTATCATGCGGGAATGGCTGCCTCTGTCGGTGTTGAGGCCGCGCTTTTGGCCAGCAGAGGGTTTACGGCAAACCCTGAAGGCATTGACTGCACGCTAGGTTTTGCCCAAACCCATCACGCTCGAAATAATTTGAATAAAACAAACAATACCTCTCTCGATATGCTCGGAAAGCGTCTGGTGTTTGCGGATGTACAACATAAGCTTCATGCTTGTTGTCACGGTATTCATGCGTCTATCGAAGCGCTAGAGCAATTAAAAACACAACATGACCTATGTGCAGATAATATCTCGGCAATACGCATAGAAACGAACCCACGGTGGCTTGCCGTGTGCAACAAACCGGCACCACAAAGCGGCCTGGAGACAAAGTTCAGTTATGCTCATGTCAGCGCTTTGGTTTTCTCACAATACAATACTGCCGCACTAACAACCTACAGCGATGAAACCTGTCAGGACACACAGTTAAGCTATATCAGGAACAATACTCAAGCGGTTGGAAACGAGCAGCTAAGCGATACCATGAGTCGCGTATCCGTTCAGCTTAAGGACAACAAAATACTATCTGCCGAACATGATCTGGCACAGCATGGATCCATAGAGTTTCGGACTCAAAAGTTGCTGAAAAAGTGTGAGGCGTTATTGGGTGGCTCTGATACCGATGCAGTGTGGCAGGCAGTATCAGGTAGTGCGGATGTCTCAGCGCAGCATTTTTCAACGCAAATAATGAACTAGGTTGAACCCCTGCAAACTTAGACCTCATTTGATGCCCAATTCTTTACATTTATACATTCAATTATTTGAATAAATTGCCATTACTCAGTATCATTCAAGCTCATTAGTTTCGATCGACTAACTACGGAAGGCTGTTAAAAGGCCTATCTGCCGAGTGCTAACAAATGGCCCTACCCCGATTCGACAAAAACGCCTCTGAGGAGGAGCTTTTACAGCTTCAAGCTCAGGCTAGGCGCGCCAGCGAATTAATGAAGGCCCTGTCGCATGAGACACGACTTCTCATACTGTGCCTACTGACAGAAAAAGAAATGTCGGTGTCCGAATTAGAGGAAATTATTGGGCTGTCACAAGCAGCCGTCTCGCAGCAACTCGCCCGCCTACGATTAGAAAGGTTGGTTTCTACCCGCCGTGATGGGCGGCAAATTTATTACCAGATTGTGGATAAAGAAGTTAACACCATCGTTGAATCACTCTACGACCTCTTCTGTAAACCTGTCCGCGAATGAATTTCGATTCGCCATGGCTCTTAGCTATATCCGGCTTGATATGCGGAATAGTGTTGGGGGCTGCCGCACGTCACTATAGATTCTGTACGCTTACAGCACTGGAACGTCACTGGTATGCAGACGACAGCCTAGGGTTACGATCCTGGGTACTGGCTGCAACCGTTGCTATAGCAAGCACCCAACTTGCTATCTACTTTAATCTTATTGTGCTTGATGAAAGTTTTTATCTCACTCCCCGTTTTAGCTTGATGGGCAGTGTACTCGGAGGAACCTTATTCGGTATCGGTATGGCACTGGTGGGCACCTGTGGCTTTGGTGCCTTAGTCAGGATTGGCGGTGGCAGCCTGCAATCATTGGTGGTAGTAGTTGGCCTAGGTCTCGCTGCATTGAGCACCCAACGTGGCTTACTGTCAATTCCACGCGAAAAATTTATCGAACCCTTGGCGCTAGACCTCAGCAGCTTCTCTAGCCAGTCCATCCCCACTTTAATCAGCGTCATATCAGGCTTTCCGCTGTATTGGCCCACAACCCTTCTTATCGTGCTTTTGCTGTTGTTTTGGGTATTTAAACAGGCAGCGTTCAGACAAAACCGAAGCAGTATTGTCAGTGGCATCATTATCGGTTCATGCGTAACGGTAGGTTGGTACGCCACGTACACCTTAAGTCAGATTTCCTATGAGCCTGTTCAAATTGAATCCGCCTCCTTTGTCTTGCCGCCGGGTCAATTAGTACAAAGCATTATTACCACGGCTGCGCCACTACCGGACTACGGGGTCGGTATGGTTGTGGGCGTTGTTATTGGTGCGCTTTTGGTGGCATTGTGGCACAAAGATATTCGTTGGGAAGCGTGTGACGATGCACGAGAACTAGGTCGGCATCTCGGAGGCGCACTACTCATGGGAGTGGGTGGCGTCCTTGCAGCAGGCTGTACGATCGGACAAGGTGTCACTGCTATGTCCGTTTTAGCGGTATCGGCACCTCTGGTTTTCGTCAGTATTTGCTTTGGTGCCAGAATTGGTCTTTCATGGCTGTTGGAAGGATCCCCATTCTCATTCTTGAGAAATGACTAGGCCATCGATTTATTTAAACAACCCTGTAAAACAAGGTAGCGAAGCTTTTCAACCGGCCTAGACAGGCACAAATTGAAACGCATTGTCTGAGCGTTCGACATAACCTACGCCCGGGGCCGGCAGGTGGTATCCGACTATCAAACTCTTATCGTGTGCCAAGCGATCAAGTAAGGCTAACCGCGTATTCGCTCCCATGCTTTGATCTTGATCGCTCCCCGACAGCAGTGAGGGATATTCGAACGACACTACCGCATTGGCAATGGCATCTCCGACAACAAACAATGAGCGGTTGTTATCATGAATCATAAAAGATGAATGCCCCGGTGTATGCCCGAATGATTCCACAACTTCTATACCCGGTAGTATTTCATCGCCTCCCTTGAACAGAGCAATTTGATCTGCCAACAGCGGCAATCGATTTTGCGCACCAACCACAAACGATTGTCTATTTTCTGGAGTGCGACTCAGTGTGTTCGGATTGAGCCAATAGTCCCATTCACGCTGTGACATATGGAACTGAGCCTCTGGAAAGGCTAGATCGTCAAAATCGTCAAGCACTCCCCATAGGTGATCGGGATGAGCATGCGTGAACACCACATCGGTGACATCATAAGGATCGATGCCAATAGACTCTAGCTGTGACGCAAGCTCACCGCCCCCCACAGGAAATTGGGAGCCGGCACCCGTATCAAATAGGATTATTTTCTCAGGTGTTTGCCACAATACAACGTTGCAGTCCGGCGTATAGAATTCATCGCCGATGTTATTTCTACCAATAATCGATTGCTGTTGCTGCGCACTTAAGGAGTCAGGTAAGGCCATTGAAACCGGCAATTGCAACTGACCATCGCTCAGAGAGAAAAATTGACCATCTCCTAGCGGCATAGACGATATACCACTAGGAGAATCAGCCGCGACAAGCCGAAGCGGACACAAGGCAGCACCGGCAAGCGTAGCGCTTGTTTGCAAAAAACGCCGTCTGGAATGCCTGTGTCCGTTCATAACTTCGCCCTTAAGCTCCAAACATGTCAGACGTTATGGAGTCGTACCAGCCAATCGATTCCTGATAGGTAGCGGACCGTACGGACGCTTCTTCACCCGCCTGACTAATAAATTTAGAGGTTGCGACGATTTTGCCATCTTCGCCTGCTTCATACTGAGCGCCGACCTTTACGCCATTCTCAGGCGAGATAAGACTCCAACAAGTATTTGCGTAGCGTGCCGGGAAAACGCGAGCGTCGAGCAAATCACCGCGGATATTCATAGCAGCTACCTTAGCCTGGCTATTGGCAGAAAAACCGGATTTCGGCATTGCGCCGGCAATACTGGCATCACCAATAACAAACACATTCTCGTCCACGGTTGAACGCATAGAGCCAGCTTCGATAGGACAAAAACCGCTGTCGTTAGTTAAACCGGCAGTAGACGCTATAGCACCCGCTCGCTGAGCAGGAATAACATTCAGCAAAGAGCCTTCAAAGGTATCCAGATCGGTCTCGACCGTGCCTGCTGCTGCATCAACGTTAAGAATTCCTCCATGAATCTCTGGAGGTAACCACTCTACAACGCCCGGGTAGTTAGCTTCCCAACCTTCCGTAAACAATCCCTGTTTAGAGAACTTAGGCTTTGTGTCTAAGATAGTGATGGTGCTGTCAGTAAACCCACGTGTTTTTAGTGTGTGCGCCATCATGGATACTCGCTCATAGGGTCCCGGTGGGCAACGATAAGGGTTAGGCGGCGCAACCATAACGATGTTCTGTCCGTTTTCCAGAGCATCCAACTTGGCTTTTAGCAGCTCAGTTTGAGGACCACCTTGCCAGGCATGCGGTGCAATCTCAGCAGCACTCTCTGAATAGCCTGGAACACTGTCATAAATGAGGTCAATGCCCGGAGAGACGACCAAACGATCGTAAGGAATTTTAGCGCCCCCGGCTACCGTGACTGTTTTTGCGTCTCGATCGATACCGGTCGCCATATCATGCACAACACTCAATCCATCCATCGCTGCAAGAGAATCATAGCTGTGCGTAATTGAATCAAAATTACGTACGTCTCCTACGTACAAGTTTGAGAAAAAACAGGTGGTGTAGGTCTTAGAATTTTCAATGAGTGTGACATCGATTGCCCCGGCACCATCTTTCGCTAGATAGCGTGCAACAGTGGCACCACCAGCACCACCACCAATAATGACAACCTTAGGCTTCCCCTGAGCCATCACCATAGAAGGGCTTAAGAGCGAGGCAGCCCCTAGCCCCATAAGGGAATTAAACGTACGTCGGTTCATTTTTTTCACTGTATTCTTCCTCTCTTGGGTTGAACGTAGGTTACGTTGAGGACGTTTCATCACGTGATTGACAGTCAAAATATGGTTGTCAATTTTTTATGCTCACCTCTGCGTAACGTCGACTAACTATCCAATAAGTATTCTTATTTATTTCGTTTGTTGGGCAAAGTAGTGTGCAAGCGCTGCGATCTCTTCATCACCCAAAGCACTTACTACGTTTCTCATTGTGGAGTTATCCCGAATACCATTTCGGTATTCGAGTAAGGCTTGTGCAATATGCTCTGAACTTGCACCCTGTATGACCGGAACATTGCTGCCACTGACGGCAGTCGTTGCATGACACGATGCGCATTCACCCGCTAAATACTCGCCGTACGCCACATCATTAGAAACCGCCAAAACCTTAGAAACATCTTGCTCGCTAACAGATGTATTGCTATCGGCATGAATGAACAGCGATGTGGCCGCGAGAACGGAGGCAAAAATGAAGGCGCCTGTGGTGACTGAAGCCCTCATCAGTCTAAGCTTCCGTTCTGAGCGTCATTGTCTTCATCGGGAGTCACATCAAGCACTCTGGCTCGCTGTATCACTTCAGCTACACCCTCAATACAATCATTCATACAAGGCTCTGTTGTTGCTGCGAACCAACTTTCCTCAGACCGGCTATCCGGAATAAAATTTTCTTCGTTAGGAAGCCGGATATCTAAAAAATTCTGATCAGTCAGTTCAAACGATTCATCTACCATATCATTAAGATACAACAGGTAAGCGGTTAAGGCATAGACATCGTCATCTGACAATGACCGGGTATTGCCAAACGGCATCGCACGCCGAATATAGTCGTAAACCGTTGACAAGTATGGCCAGTAGGAACCTACTGTTTTTTCAGGACGTTCATCGGTTAAAGAGTCCTGTCCGCCCGCTAAAATCGGCCAACGCCCCTCGCCTTCGCCAAACACTCCATGGCAACTGGCGCACTGAGCGTCATACAGTTCTCCGCCATCAAGCACTGAACCTTGGCCACTGGGCAAGCCTTGACCATCGGGTCTGATATCGATATCCCAGGCGCTTATTTCCTCAGCCAATGCAACGCGACCCAGATGGAGAATACCGTGCTCAGGGATAGGCACATCTATAGCCAGCGGTCTTTCTTTGGAATCATCCGATTTAATAACCTCGACTTTCTCTACCACCTCACCAACAATGGTGCCGTCTGGATTCAGCGTTTTAAGATAAGCAATGACGTTTGCTCTATCGTCAGCTGATTGCAATCCCGGGTAGGCCATTTTTGTACCCGGCATGTTGCTTAACGGAGCCGCGAGATACGCATCCAGCGACTTATCATCCCAACTTAAGCCTTCATTCACTCGTTTAAGCAATGCATTTGAATAGTCATAGCCACTGGCAGCTCCGGCCCCACGTGTTGTCAGGCCATTAAGTTGGGGGCCAAACCGATGTGCCGCATCCGGCCCAACGGCATGACAACCGGCGCATTGGTTAAACGTGCTTTTACCTGCTTCTGCATCGGCGGCGAAACTGACCGCTGACAGACTATTAAATCCCATTAAAGCGAGAAATAAAAAACTAGATTGGGTGAAACGCTTTGCACAGATGCTCATCAAGAGATCTCCACATTTTCAGCAGAGCCATCGCCCCGCACATGCCACGTTTGTATACCATTGTTGTGGTAAATGGAATTTTCACCGCGAGCTAGACGTAATGCATTTTTCGTCGGCTGTATGTTCCCATGATTATCAATGGCGCGACTTTGCAAATACATATCTCGTCCATCCCAATCGAAATCATAATAAAACCGATGCACTGATTTCGAGAAGCTCGGGCCATCCAACCGGGCAGTGACCCAATTTCGACCACCGTCTGTGGACACATCAACACGTTTGATCGTGCCGTGTCCAGACCACGCTAAGCCTGTAATAACCGTACGACCCTTGCCATGCATTATCGGCGCTTGTGGGCTTGGATTCGTAATAACGGATTTAACATCCATCTCCCAGGTGAATCGACGTGCACGGCCATCAGCGAGTAGATCGGTGTACTTTGAAGTCTCCTCTCTATGATGCCAAGGTTGGTCTCCAACTTCGAAGCGTCTTAGCCATTTCACCCACATATTTCCTTCCCAACCGGGAACCACTAAACGAAGCGGATACCCTTGCTCGGGTCTTAATGCCTCACCGTTCATTTTGAAAGCAACAAGACAATCATCCAAGGCTTTTTCTATGGGGATAGAGCGAGTCATGTGAGCAGGGTCAGCACCCTCGGGTAACAACCATTTACCCCGTGCTTTTACGCCTGCTTCGTCCAACAGGTGCTTTAATTTCACACCGGTATAGACAACGTTATGCACCATGCCATGTGTAAACTGACAACCGTTGAGTTGCGCACCTCTCCACTCCATTCCCGAGTTTGCTGCGCACTCCAGGAAGTAGGTGTGATTCTCCCTCGGGAACCTAGCGATATCTTCCATCGTAAAAACCAATGGATGATCAACCAAACCGTTGATCATCAAGCGATGATCGCTGGGTGCTATTTGAGCGACCCCTCCATGATGTCTTTCGAAACACAATCCATTAGGTGTGATGATTCCATCTAAGGCATGCAAGGGTGTGAAGTTGACGGACGATTTAGCATCTGCTGTTAACCAGGCAACATCACGGCGTACAACTTCTGATTCAAACTTTGACGGCAAGCCGTAGGGGTTGGAATCTACGCCGTCTCCCATGTATCGGTTCCAATCCTGAATCTCAGTAATTAATGGATCAGGTTTGCTTTGATCTGCCGCAACCGCACTTTTAATTATTGCGCCGGAACCTGCTGTACCGGCAGCGGCAAGACCACCGAGTTTCAAGCCTGCCTTAAGTGCACTGCGCCGAGCAGATACCTTAGGTTTTTCGATGTTCTTATCATCACTCATAACCGATGCGGCCTCTTAAATTTCTTTAAATACACACATTCATATTATTGAATGTGTTTGAGCGAAAAGCAACAGCAATTGGAAACTTACTCCACTAAAAACGCCCGCTTTAAAACTAAATAATTTTGACGGCGTCGTTCACCGTCGGTACCACCGTCCCCACAGACGTTAAGTAGTTTTCCATTAAGTCGTAAACGGCGGGACCTTCTACATTCTCATTAACTGATGCCCAACCGGCAACCACATAGCTCTTTCCGGGCTCAACGGCTTTACCCGTTGATAAGTCAGTCATCTCGGTTATTCGAGAACCCATGGTTGCAGACGGATTGCAGGTATAACCCATGCCGCCGACTCTGACCATATCTCCACCCTGCTGAAAGAACGGATCAGGATTGAATAAGTTATCGCAAACATCTTCTAATATTTCATGAAGCTGCTGTCCGGTGAATTCCAATCGATAGACGGATGGATAGCTCATGGACGTTTGCGTGTATAAATCGTCAATCGTGATATCAGAATCTGGCAGGAGTGTTGTCCCCCAGCGAAAACCCGGACTGAGCGAAAATTGAGAATCACGTTCAGCGATCAAACCTTCACAAATTAGATCGTCCCAACTGCCATTGAAGTTGCCTCTTCTATAGAGCAAACCGTCTGTCTTAGCGAGCACCCGACCTAACTCATCTTGATACGGTGCTCTTATCTCATCGATCTTCTCTCGCATTTCTGCGTCTGATTCAATGGCATCAGAGAAAACAGGTATCAGCGTGGAGTTGTAGTCGGTGACTTTTCCATTGGAAACTTCCAAATCAACCCGGCCTAGAAATTTTCCGTGGGAGCCGCTGGCAAGAATGAGTGTGTTTCCAACCGTGACGGCTTCAGGGATGGCATCGTGCGTATGTCCCGTCAATATGACATCAATCCCTGGTACCACCCCAGCTAATTTTCTATCGACATCAAAACCATTGTGCGATAGCAATACGACGACATCTGCCCCGTTCGCGCGCGCCGCATCAACATTCTGTTTCAAGGTTTCTATGCGCAGCCCGAATGACCAGTCTGGAAACATCCAGCGCGGATTGGCTATGGGCGTGTACGGCATTGCCTGACCAATAACAGCCACCTGAGAGCCGCCAACCGTATACGTTGCGGTGCTTTCAAAAACGGGCTCTTCCCAATCTACGTCGACAATGTTGCTCGCTAAAAACGGATAGCCAAGCTCATCGATAATTTCGAGTACTCTGTCAGCACCGAGAGTGAATTCCCAGTGACCTACCATGGCATCCGGCTTTAACAGCTTCAGGCAGTCGACCATGTCCTGACCGTTTGTCTTCAGCGCTGTATAGGACCCCTGCCAGGTATCTCCACCATCAAGTAACAAGACATTGCTGTCGCCACGCTCAGCTCGGATTGCTTTGATTAAGGTTGCAGTGCGATCAAGGCCTCCGAGTCGTCCATAGGTCCGGGCCATCTCTACGTAATCGAGCATGGTATGGGCATAGGCTAAAGCACTTTTTTTCTCAAGACCAAAGTGACTGATAAATTCCTCGCCAACCAGGTGAGGAGGAATACCCGCGTAATCACCTATACCTATATTGGTATCCGGCGGCCGAAAATACACAGGTTCTAACTGAGCGTGTATATCGGTTAAGTGCAGCAGCGTTATTTTGCCTTTCGCATCAAACGAAAGTAGGTCGTCCTGCGTTAACCTTTGCTGCGCGACGGCTCGCTGCAAACTGCCACCCAAGCCAGTCAGTGCTGTACTTGCGATGGCAGTCTGTAAAAATTCCCGACGGGAAAACATGATTAGAATCGCCCCTTCAATGATTCCTTATAAGCGTGAAGCGTTTATTGGCGGACAGCAGGAGTCTCAACCGACAAACCAGTACCACGCCAGGTTGTATAAACCTCAAGGCCCATTAACTCATCAGAGAAGGCTGCCGGGTATTCTGCTCTTGTGTCGCGTATGCAACCGCGGAAACGATTGTGCAAGGAAATTAAATTACTTTGCTTGAGTCTGTAAGTAGGAAAGCCGTTCACGTTACCTTGGCTTAAGTGATCCGCACGGATGTACTTACCATTGTTATCTTCGTGACAGGTTGCACACGACAAATTCAACTGGCCGGTACGACGATAGTAGGTCTCTTTACCGCGCTCCCACCATTGCTGCATTTCGCCTTCTTCAAGGTTCAGTTCGACAGGCAGGCCCTGTGACTGATGCTTGATAAAAGCGGTTAATGGCTTCTGACCGCCTTTATCGAACTTGTAAGGCTCGGCTCCCATGTTCTCAACGCGGCAGTGGTTAATCTGCAATTCGACGTTGATCGGTTTACCTAGCTTTTCACTCCACTTGGGGTAGCTAGCTCCAACACCGACCATTGATTCAGAGGCATCACCATGACAGCTGGCGCATGACTTGCCCATAGTACCTTCGACCTTATTCCAATACTCTTCACCTTCTTCAACGCCCAGCATGCCAGGGTTGTCGAAAGAATCCTGTTGCAAAGCGCGCGTGTCTTCTGTTCGGTAGTGCCACCCTGAAATGACCTCGGGCAGCGGATGCCCCTCGATGGGTGCAACTCTTGTGGACATTTCTAGTTCACCGTCAATCACCAGAGAATCATCGGCAGGTGCGGCTAAAACGGCCATAGAGGTGACTGCTGCCACGGCCAACACACTTGTGGCTGCTACGGCGACTGGAGCGAGGAATCTATTCAAGGGGCTTCTCCGTGTGGTGATTCGGTAAACTTTATTAGAATGAATCGCTGCGGCGCTCAGGGCGGCTCGCAGCGTTCTTATGCTTTTAGCAACTTACCCTTTTAAGGCAATGTCTTTACTGGTCTCGATAACCGTACCGGCATCATCAGTCCACTTCATGACAAAGGTGCCCGCTTCGCTAATGCGGGATGAAAACTCAATATATGGATTCGCTGAAACCGCAGGATCAATGTCCACAGAGAACACGACATTGCCGTTAAAGGCAGCCTCGAAGTGATTGATAATATCTCTGGGAATGACATTACCTTCTTTGTCTTTACGTTGACCTGATTCCATCTTGTGTTTGATCAGGGTTTTGATCGTGATGACATCACCTGCCGACACGCTCTTGGGTATTTTTACACGCGGTTTACTAGCCATGTGCGTTCTCCGTAGTTTTAATCGTTGTATAAGAGTGTGTGAGGTGTACTAACCGCCACAACCACCGATGGTGACCTTGACGTTGTTACTAACCTTAAACAACTGCCCCGAATTGGTTTTCGCAACAGCTAGCACGTCTTGAGTTTTGGCTAGTCTCATCCGGGTAGATGCTTTAGCGATTCCACTCGCAGGCGTAAAGTGGAACGTTGCCACTTCAGGTCTCGGGTTTTCACTGGCCATGATCATGACTGACTCAATGTAATCGTCGTCTGTCATGGGGCTGTCAACGTTAACCGAAACAGGCACACTGTTTCCGTTTTCCGCAATCTCTGGAGTGGTCAGTTGCAAAGGACCAGCATCGCCTGCGGCTGCACCGCCACCGAATTCAGCGATTAGCTTCTCTACATCTTCAACTGTTGCGATAGCTTGACCAGAGATTCCAAAAAACGCAGCTGCCGACGCCGCCGCACTAGTGCTTAAGAAGGCTCTTCTACTGATGTTCATCGAGGGTAACTCCCGTTAAATTTATATAAATTACTTATTTAAGCGTAAGCAGGTAGGCAACGAGATCCTCTATCTGCTCCGCTGAAAGAATGGTTTTTCCAATGAGGTCTTTGCGTACGTTTTCACCTACCTCTAGGGAATAGAAAGCCGGCATGATCGTTCTGTCCGAGAAAACCGCTTTAGCGTTAACCATGATGGCGCGAAGTTGTGGCTCTGACCAACGAGCGCCAGCTCCATCCAGGCTGGGCCCTACTTCACCGTGAAAAAGCTGTTCTGAAAGGTCTGCATTTGCATGGCAAGCCAAGCAGTTACCCAGTTTTCTATTCGCGAAGGTTTTACGACCCTCCGACGCGTTACCAGCCATACCGGTAAGGGACTCGCTTACGGCAATATTTTCGATTTTGACATCGCCCGGCGCTACGGTGCCGGCCACGAGAGTTGAGGCAATCAGCATTGAGCCAAAACATCCTGCAAGTAGAACGCTTCTATTTTTCACTACCATTTCTCCAACAAGGTTTGCTGAGTACTCAAGACCAGCGTAGCTGACCCACCGAACCCAAACATTAGCCCTATTCCATTTAGGAATCAATAGATTTATCTAGTTTTTTGAATATATAAACTGAACAAGCAAAATTATTCCAGCTAAGCACACCTCACTCGAACTCCATCGCACGAAATATCCGATCCGCGTTCAAGCCAGCTAATTCATCGAAAGTATCCAGATGCCGGTACGCATTTTGGTCGATGTTGTAGGCATCTATCAGAGATCCGCCATCATCCAGGATGGCGCCCACTTGCTCCCGCATGTAGATCAGATAATCGAGCGTCCAGCGTCTTACCTCGGTGATATCGGTGGGACCTCCGTGCCCGGGCACCACAATTTTTGCCTCCAAAGCTTCAAACTCCGGCCAGGATTCAACCCAACCTGCCGTGTCCGTATCTTCGAATACTGGTAGCAGACGTTCATGGAAAGCCATATCGCCGGAAATAACGAGTGATTTTTCGGGAAGCCAGACAACGATGTCACCGGGGCTATGAGCAGGGCCTAAGTTCAGAGCTTCTATACGCCAATCACCTAATTCGATGACGCGCTCATCGCTAAAAGTCTCGTCGGGTAAGGACAAAACCGTACCCATGGCTTTATCACGATTCCGACGCTGCATTCTTTCCAGGATTCCCTCACCCCGCTCTTCGATTTCATGAGCAGCGTCCTCATGCGCAATGACAATAGCTCCTTGACGCTGCCAGTAATCAGTTCCCAACATAGCGTGGCCTTGGCCGTTTTCTAAGATGACATAGCGAACGGGCTCGTCAGTTACTTGTTGTATTTCACGATGCAGAGCTTGAGCGAGCAAGGCATTGTCTGATGCATTCACCACGACAACACCCTCACCCGTCACGATGAAAGATAAATTGTTGTTATGCCCTGAATTTTCATAGGTCGGGGGCGCCGTAGCTCCAATAGCGGAATACACCCCGGGGATGATTTCAATGGGTTTGCTGTACAGCATTGAGCCCACTGATTCATCCGTTAGCCTGACTGGTAATCCGGCATCGCGCCATTTAAAAAATCCATCGGCATAGTTCCATACCTGCGTGTAACCCAACTCGATAAGCGTTTCAGCTGCCAGTGGACTGCGCAGATTAATACCGCAATAGACAACGACAGGCGTGTTGAAGTCGTGCAGGACATCGGATGCACGAAACTCAAGCCAGCCTCGACTCAACACCACGTCGCGACGGCCGGAATCTATGCTTCCGCCCAAGGTCGCAAGCTCCTCTGGCAACCGAACGTCCATGACCACCAAATCGGGCTCTGATTCGATGAGTTGCAGAAAGGCATCCGTATCCAAATTCTGGATGCTTAATTCAGGCTTTGAAACATCGGGTGGCGTATCGCTTTGAGCAATCGCAAAAGACGAAGGAAAAATAAAGAGCGCTAATACAATAGCGAGTGCAGGTCGTATACAGCGGAAACCAACATGTGAGGATGTGACCGGTCTATTGAGAAAGCAACGCATAGCACCCCTACATATTCAATATTTAATATGTATTTAAGCATACGAGAAAACTTTCTAAATGTGAATAGAAATTTTACAGCCCTAATTGATACTGACTAATTTACCCGGATTCATCAGGTTGTCAGGATCCAGCGTCTTTTTTATTGATCCCATAATGGCATACGCTGCGCCGTGCTCATCGTGCATATACTTTTTCTTTCCGGTGCCAACACCATGTTCGCCAGTAACAGTGCCACCAAATTCCAACGCGATATGATTTACATCCGCTGCTAATTGTTTGGCCTTTTGCATCTCTGAGTCATCTTCGGTATCAACAAGGATCAACAAGTGAAAGTTTCCATCGCCGACATGCCCTACCAGTGGTGCAATGAGCCCATACTCTTTAATCAGTTCTTTAGTTTTGGAAATACAAGCAGACAATGCCGAAATAGGCACACAACAATCCGTGACAAAGCCCTCTGCACCCGGACGTAAAGATTTACCGGCATAGTAAGCACTATGACGTGCTTTCCACAGTCTGTTCCTATCTTCTTCTTTGCTAGCCCACTGAAAATTGGATACGCCAAATTCTTCAGCAACACCATTGAATGTTTCTACTTGTTCGGCCACCGAGTTTTCTGTCCCGTGAAACTCTAAAAACAAATGCGGTATTTCCGGCATGATCATATCCGGGTTGTAGGTGTTCATACCTTTCATTTGGACTTCGTCCAATAATTCAATGCGAGCCATCGGAATCCCCATCTGGATAGCCATAATGACGGAGTTCACAGCATCGTCTACAGTAGGAAAGGCACAGGTTGCCGCAGACATGGTTTCGGGTTGACCAAACAGGCGTACCGTGAGCTCTGTAATTATGCCAAGCGTGCCTTCCGAACCGACAAAAAGCCGGGTGAGATCATAGCCGGCTGATGATTTCCGAGCGCGCGTGCCGGTTCGTATTATTTGACCGTCTGCGAGCACAACTTCTAAAGCCATGACATTGTCCCGCATAGAGCCATACCTGACCGTGTTGGTACCGGAGGCTCTGGTAGCAGCCATGCCTCCCATGGTCGCGTCAGCCCCGGGATCGACAGTGAACATTAAACCCGTTGCTCTTAGTTCTTCGTTGAGCTGTGTACGCGACACACCGGGTTGTACAACGGCATCCATATCTTCAGTGTTAACCGCTAGGATCGCTTTCATGCGACTGGTGTCGATACTAATCCCACCGTGAATGGGAATCACGTGCCCCTCTAACGACGTACCAATTCCATAGGGGACAACCGGACACTGATGCAGTGTGCACACCTTCATGATCTGTGAAACTTCCTCAGTTGACTCAGGAAACGCCACAGCATCGGGTTGCATAGGTGTGCTGTACGCTTCATCATGGCTATGCTGTTCAAGTATTGACGACCCAGTCGATAAACGCTCTCCCAATAGACTACGCAGGTCTTCAATAGTCTTTTTTACGCGATCCAATTCCATCAGATAAATCTCTTTCCTACATTACCTTTTGTGTAAATATTTGAACAACAGACCTGCTAAAAAACTAGCTAAACTCGACAGGCTTGCTTTGCATCATACCAACTAGCTCAATTTCTGCACGCTTACAGTTTTGTGGAGGTAATCCGCGACTAAGTAGCATTAAGTCAGCGACTACACGCTCACCTATCTCATGGAGTGCACTTTGTAGGGCACCGGCTCGATGAGCCGATAAAATTAAATTCGGTGTCGTCCTCAGTGGATGATCCACAGCTAATGGCTCTTCGGGAAAAACGTCAGTCGCAGCAGCAATATGCCCATTCGCACAAGCATTCATTAAAGCATCGATGTCTACAACATCCGCACGACTAAGAAGTATCACCATGGTTCCTGGTCGCATTTTCTCAAACTCCCTTGCACCTATGAAATGCTTGTTTTCGGAAGTTGGGCTAGCCACAACACAGATGAGTTCGCTGCACGAAAGCACCTCTTCGAATGAAGTAGATCGCAAAGATTCTCTGGCTAACATTTCCGGACAGATCCAAGGATCATATATTCGCACTTGGGGACTAAGCCCAGAGAACACTCTTAGTATTGCACGCCCTAAATCTCCAAATCCAATGAACCCTAATTGGCAGTTTGAAAGTAACTTCGCATTCAGATTACTAGCTAAACCGTATTTCTCCGTACCTGCTTTAAAATCAGCATCAGCCGCCGGAATACTTCTTGCCAAACTTAACGCTAACCCTAACGCAAGCTCCGCAACCGGCTGGGCGAATACGGGACTGATGGATAACACATGGACATTATTCGAAAAGCAGGCCTGATAGTCTATGTTTTGCGTAAAGTTCCCTTCCACGTTGATAATAGCCAACAAATTAGTCGCTTTATCTAGTTCATCAGCGCGTAATGGAGGCTGGCCAATTATAAAACTCGCAGAGGGAAGATATCGTTGGTAAAAACTTTCGACGTCAGTCTCATTCCGCTCAATGACAGTGAAGCGCGAATGAAGCTCTTCTAGCAATTTATCCGTAAATATTTCACCCTTAGTTCTAGGGTACGGATCCAAAAGCACCAAAGGCACTTTTCTGTCGCGACCTATTTCATTCATAGCGAAACCTAGCCAAAGATAGGCACTGTGTCACTAGTTGAGGGCAAGGTCAAATACGATAGTTATAATTCCCAGAAACCGCTTGGTGGTCAAAATACCTAGTTTGCTGTCGACTCTATGGCTGAACGATAAATATCACTCATGCTATCCCTAACCACCGCCCAACTAAATTTGCTTATAGCTATTTGCTGAGCAGCATTTCCCATAGTACGAGCCAAGTGTGGATTATCTAAAAGATGTATCAGTGCATCTGCGACACATTTTGGTGAGTCTTCTACCAAGAGACCGGATTTTTTATTCTCTATGACCTCACGTAGCACGGGAAGATCAATCGCGACGGTAGGTTTAGCATTAAATGCAGCCTCTATATATACAACTCCAAGGCTTTCCATTCGAGACGGCACACAAAGCACATCACACGCTGCCAGAGCATCTGCTTTCGTCGTCTGGTCAAAATCTTCCCACAATATTATTCTACTATCTCCAATAGATAGAATATGTTCGCGGGCTTTTTGAGTTGCAGGCCCCATGAAAACTACATGTGTACTAGGATTAGAGCTCCAAATTCGTTCGCATGCGTCTAGTAGTACATCGTAGCCTTTTGAGGCATTGATCCTCCCCAGAAACAATACTAGATTCTCATTCCCTAACTTTAATGATTCTCTGAATTTATTTTGACTACTACCCGTTCTTAAGATAGGCCCGTAGGGCACTACCGAAATCTTATCTTCAGGCACCCCTTGTCTTTGTAAGAATTGAGACTCGTGATTAGTTAGCGCAATAATTCGATAGGCTGAGGAATAAAGCTTTTTAAAACGGAAGGAATTCCACGCATGTGGTTCATCTGACGTATTCAGTATATTGGGAGTGAAAACAAAAGGAATTTTCCACTTAGCTGCATTTCTAGCAGCTAAAACCGCAGAATCAGTCAATCCGTTATAAACGAAATGAATCAATTCTGCCTTTCTAGTGATAGCAGCACTTCTAGCCTGTAAATTGTTATAAAACAAACCAGAAAATATAGGACGAGTGGCCCTGTGCTGTTCATGCTTCGTTGCGATGTACTTATACAATGGAGTAGCGGCTCCATTCAACGCCAAACGATTTACACGAACCCCGTCATCGATATAGGAAGCATCGTTTGCACTAATGACATCCTGTTCTAAGTTTACACCTGCCACCTCACTACTGATGCTGTGAGTAATTACATTGACATCGTATTCGCAAGACAAATATTTAGTTAGTTCATGGGTATGTAACTCGGTACCACCCATAGCTGGCCAATAGCGAGGTACCCACAAACAAGTATTTGGTTTTTTATCCCGTGTCATGCATCAGCGCTCAAACAGCGTGGCCTCCATTGACAAGATTAATGAACACCTCGGTGTTACATCAACAAACGATTAATATTGTCATCTATGTATTGGGCTAACGGTCCAGATAAGTATTTGTTGAGAACCTACTAAAAACTAATTCGGAACTTGATCACAATTTCCTACCCAGAAATTAATAACAATCTAAATAACGTGTCGCCTAGCACGTTATTCAAGGAAATTTAGTGCACCACCGCGAATTTTATAACCTGATTAACAACCTTTGTTAAAAACGAACAGTTGCGTCGCCGCTGCACGCTTAACTGACGAAATTGGCTACTTGATAGGCTGCCCTGTTTTCATCTGTCAGTAAAAAATAACAAGAAAAAATGCTCGAACGCAGAGGCGCTCGAATCGTGTAGGAATAAAGGATATGCATTATGGTGAAAACTAAAAACCAACGAAGAGAAGGTTCGATCACCTGCTCTCATCAACAACGACGCAATAAACACATCGCGTTTCTAAAACTATCGGGATTACTCTTAGCGAGTTCTTTATTCTCGCCTGTTTCACACGCACAAGAGGCTTTCGCAGCAACAGCATTTTCAGAGTGCCCGACACAAGCATTCTTAACTCAAGGAAAACACCCTAAGACATATGGCGTAAACCTCGTTACGGGTGACTACACGGTACAGGCCCAAACACATGGCACAACTGGTGGATTAAACGCTACTGGTTTCAATGAAAATGATCGTTTCTTTTATGGTTGGAGTTACGAACACAATCAACCTGCTCGAATACACAACGATTGGCAAATAGAGCCGTTGATTGGCGTTAACGCCACTGATTCTAATTTCTTTGTTGGTGACGTCTCTATTCCAGAAAACAAATACTATGTCTATCGGAAAGGGGCTGGTTACGGCCTATATTCTATTGGGCTTGATCCTGAAGCTGACGACTACCTGCAAATGCAGAAAGTAATAGACGGCTCGGAATTGTTTTTACGCGTTTACGATATGGCCTTCCACCCCAGTGATGGTTACGCCTATATGGTTGACGCAACTGGCACTCTGTATAAAGTGAGTGCGGCTGATGGAACCTACCAAAACCTGGGGAATGTCGGCGAGCGCGGAACTTTCGGTGCGTCATATTTTGATGCTGACGGTAATCTGTACATTGGTCGAAATAACGATGGAAAGGTGTATCGAATTGCGATTGATTCTGGAGTATACGAAGCTGAATTATTTACACTTGGACCAGCAGCTTCGACTAACGATGGATCGCGTTGCGCAATTGCTCCGTTAAGCGACAATACAGATACACGTATCGATTTTGGTGACGCTCCTGAGAGTTATGGCACTTCGCTAGAGAATAATGGTGCACGTCATGGCCTTTTAGCTGAACCAGAACTATTTTTGGGTGCAAGTGTTGATGGCGAATCAGACGGATCAGCATTTCCGTTGTCTGATGACGACAACAGCGAGCAAAACGACGAGGACGGTGTTCAATTCGTAACCAACATCGTAGAGAGAGAAACAGCGATCGTATTAGTAACCGCTTCTGCACCGGGCTATGTTAACGCGTGGATTGATTACAACCAAAACGGAGAATTCGATCAATTCGAACAAGTCATTACTGATAGGCTGACTGTCGCAGGTGAGAAAGCCTTTTACATTAATGTTCCGACGGGCGTGGTCGAAGGAGATACTTGGGCGCGCTTCAGGATATCAAGCACGGCTGGATTGGAAGCGGTTGGAGGTACCACAGACGGCGAGGTGGAGGACTATCAAGTTAGTGTCCAGCAGCAGGAAGTTGTAGTGACGACCTATCCATCCGCAAGCGGCTGGACAACCGTTGCATTTGAAGACAACTGGCCGTACATGGGCGACTATGACATGAACGATCTAGTCGTGTATTTGCGAAATACCCTGTACAGCAGCGATTTAGGCGTATCTAAAGTAGTGATCGAAGGTGAATTGGCTGCAGCAGGTGCTTCATATCACAATGGATTTGCCATGAGACTACCTGGCGTTCTTCGAAGTCAGGTGGATAGCAACAATCTTGAATTCAAGATTAACGGTTTACCAGTAACAGGTACATCACCACTGGAAGCTGGTCGAAACGAAGCAATATTTATTGTTGCAAACGACGTTCACGATTTCGTAGAAGCCGGTGAAAACTGCACATACCATCGAACTGAGGCTGGTTGTGGGTCAAATATTGAGTTTACCTTCTCAATAACAATTCCTCTAAACGAACCAGTCGATGTTGATTTGTCAGGTGTGCTTGACCCATTCATTTTCGCTACAGATCATTTCTGGCACGGTGACCACTTTTCTACACCGCCAGGTCGTGGATATGAAGTCCACTTAAAGAATGTGGCTCCTACTGAAGCATTCAATATCAATCTGTTTAACGGCATTGGTCAAGATGCTTCGGTACCTAGCAACGGTATTTACTACCAAACGACAACGGGACTGCCTTGGGCGATAGAAGTCGGCGATCGCTGGGATTATCCACAAGAACACAAAGAGATTATGAGGGCTTATCCAGAATTTAAGCAATACGCAGAATCTATGGGACGGTTGAAGCCAGACTGGTACAGCAAAGACAAAGCTGAAGCAGAACATATTTTCAAGGACTAGAACAATGAAAAAACACACTTTAGCACTTACTTGTATCGCAGGGCTTCTCACAGGTTGCGGTGGAGGCTCAATATCCGGCTCTCTTGTAGATCAAATAGGATCAGGAGAGGAAGTACAAGCGGCAGCAGCAACCGAGCAGACACCAGCGGCTGCTAATCCAACTCCCTATGTAGAAGAAGCAGTAAACAACACGTCATTCGCAACAATACCCGACTCTGAAACGAGCCAAATAGTTACAACGGCCAACTTTCTGTTCGATACCGCAAAATCGGTTGAGTTACGAGTCAATATTGCAGAGGCAATTGGAACACAATCGAGCATCTCCTTGTGTACAGACTATGAGGCAAACGGCTCTGGTTATTCAGTCAACTACAACAGCTGTGCAGTAAAGGCTACGATTCAGGATGGTCAATTTACACACCAGATGGAACTAATGAACCAATTTGATTCGGCCATCGCAGTTGTCTGGTTCCCTGATCAAGAGTTCGAACCAATGTTCAACGAACTAAACGTTGCAGAGCTTATAGAAAGCGAAAGTGGCTATATTTGGAATTGGAATTAACTAGTCTGATCTATCAGCAAAGTATAAAAGCACTTGCAAGGAGCAAGTGCTTTTACCCTAAAACCCAGATGGAGGAAAAATAAAAATTAGTCATCGTTTATTTGTCTAGCATACATAATACAATCTGCGGGGGAAAGCGTTATCTAGGCGCTTTCCCTTTTTTTATTTATATCATTTTACCCAAACTATAGTCACCTTAGTACGTACCAGATCTAAGTTAGCCCTGAAAAATCAAGTAACATCTCTGATACATATTATTGCGTACTGGTGTTTCAGTCCGAATGCCCAGCTGTAAAATTCTAAATGCATGCCGCAGTAGGCTTAGTCACATGACCCTAAGTTACATGTAACTTTTAAAAGCTGCCGCAGACATATAATGCGCACTATCCCAATATTTAGTGAGCTGGTTCCAAACTCTTTCACTATCTGCTCCGCAATATTAAAAGATCTATTAGATTCGCCGCTCCGTTATTGACTACTAAAGTCAGCGTGAAATAAGGTTTGCCCCTTTTTCGACTGTGAGTCAAATAACATGCGAAAGCTGGAATGCAATCGCATTCGTATCATTTAGATTTTCTGGATCAGTGCAGTGATGACTAGTACCCACAGCATCAGCTCTATTACGTATCGTGTATCCATATTCAAAAGCGGATATTCCAAATTATTATTGGTAACTGCGCTATTGATTTCAAGCTTACTTTCAATTTCAGAAGTTTATGCACAGGAGGTATTTGATAGCCAGGCGTTTGATAGCTGCCCCACCCAGGCCTTTTTAACACAGGGCAAGCGTGCAAAGACATTTAGTGTAAATCTCATCACCGGTGAGTACAACATAGCAGCGCAATCCCATGGTACTAACGATAAACTGAACGCGATGGGATTCAATCCAAACGACCGATATATTTACGGTTGGAGTTATAAGCACAACCAACCTGCACGGTTACATAAAAATTGGAAAGTAGAACCATTAAGTGGTGTCAACATAACCGACTCAAACTTCTATGTTGGTGATGTCTCGTTAACCGACAACAAATACTACGTCTACCGTAGAGGTGATGGGTACGGGTTATATTCAATTGGGTTGGATCCTGAGGCTGACGACTATCTTAGAATGATAAAGGTCGCAGACGGTGCAAAAATCTTCCTACGGATATTTGACTTAGCATTTCATCCCAGAGACGGCTTTGCCTATGCGGTGGACAGCAGAGGTAACTTATTTAAGATTAGCACTGTTGATGGATCTTACGAAAATTTAGGTTTTGTAGGTCAAAAAGGCATATTCGGCGCATCTTATTTTGATACCGATGGAAATTTGTATATTGGACGTAATAATGACGGGAAAGTTTACCGAATTGCCATAGATTCCGGTGTGTACGAGTCAGAGCTCTTTACCATTGGCCCTGCTTCATCAACAAACGATGGATCACGTTGTGCCATAGCCCCATTAAGCGACAATACCAATACACAAATCGACTTTGGTGATGCACCTGATAGCTATGGTACATCGTTGGTCAGTAATGGTGCTAGGCATGGGATATCGGTTGATTCACAGCTGTATCTCGGCGCGAGCGTTGACGGTGAGTCAGACGGATCTGTGTATCCGTTGTCTGATGATCACAATAGTGATCAAAACGATGAGGATGGAATTCAGTTTGTCACCAACATTGTTGAAGGTGAAAAAGCGATCGTTTTGGTTAGTGCGTCAGCGCAAGGGTATTTAAATGCTTGGATCGATTACAACAGAAATGGAAAATTCGATGACTTCGAGCAAATTATTACAGATAAGCTCACAGCGGCTGGACAACATGCTCATTACATAGCTGTACCAGCTGGAGTTTCAGAAGGTAGTAGCTGGGCACGTTTTCGGATCTCGAGCACCCCTGGCTTAGAGGCTATTGGTGGAACTGCTGATGGTGAGGTCGAAGATTATCAGGTTGATATTCAAAAGCAAAATGTAGTGGTAACAGCCTATCCATCAGCAACTGATTGGACAACGGTTGCTTTTGAAGACAACTGGCCATTTATGGGCGACTACGATATGAATGATCTAGTGGTTTATCTCAGAAATTCTCTCTACAACAACGAGCTCGGAGCAATAAAACTTCTCATTGAAGGCGAACTGGCTGCCGCCGGTGCGTCCTACCACAATGGATTTGCCATTCGATTGCCTGGCGTGTTTCGCTCGCAAATAGACGATGAAAACTTGGAGTTTAGGATTAACGGCCAGCCAGTAACTGTTTCACCATTAGAGGTGGGGCGCAACGAAGCGATTTTCATTATTGCGGAAGACGTACATGACTTTGTTGATGCCGGAGAGGACTGTACGTATTATCGTACGGAGCCCGGATGTGGTTCGGCTATTGATCTTAGTTTCTCTATCATGATCCCCTTTAAAGAGCCTGTACAGGCAGACCTTTCAGGTGTACTCGACCCATTTATCTTCGCAACAGATAATTTTTGGCACGGCGACCACTTCTCTACGCCTCCCGGCAGAAGTTATGAAGTGCATTTAAAAAACATACCACCGACCGAAGCATTTAATAGCAAACTTTTTAATTCTATTGGCCAGGATGCATCTGTATCATCGAACGGTATCTACTTCCAGACTAGAACCGGGCTGCCTTGGGCAATCGAAGTTGGTAACCGATGGGATTATCCCTCTGAGAACAATGAAATAATGAAGGCGTACCCTGAATTTAAGCAGTACGCCGAGTCGATGGGCCGTCTGAATTCAAATTGGTACGCAAAGGATCGCGCTAATCCAGCCTATATATTTACGGAATAGCCAGATGCACAAACGAATTCTTCCAATGATCATGGTGCTTCTAACTGTCACGGCTTGTGGCGGTGGTTCCGTCTCTAGCTCACTCGCACATAAATATTTTTCAGGGGAGAACGTACAGGCACCAGAAGCTGCTAATCCCACACCTGAAGAGATTAATCCGGCTCCCTATGTTGATGTGGCTGAAAACAATATATCCTACGCCACGGTTCCGGAGTCTGAAACGAGTCATATCCTTACAACCGTCAATTTCCGTTTTGACACTGCCAAACTCGTGCGGTTACAAGTTGACATTGCCAAAGCTGCTGGTACTCAATCGAGTTTGTCAATTTGCACGGATTATGAAGCAATAGACGATGGCTATTCGGTAAATTACAATAGCTGCTCAATAAAAGCACAGATGCTAAACGGCCAATTTGAACACCCATTGGAGATAATGAATCAATATGATTCAGCCGTTGCGGTAATTTGGTTTCCAAACCAAGAATTCGATCCCATGTATAACGAACTTAACGTTGCTGATCTCATTAAAAGTGGAGACGCCTACGTTTGGAATTGGAAGTAAACAGGTTTAGTATTCTGTCGCTTCACCCTACGATTCAAGGAAAAAGTAGCCCTACCCCAAATGAGTTATTAATTTTCTGTCTAAATAATCATTTATTTATCCAGTGAAAGCGGTAGCATGACAATTTAGAATTTTCTAAGTTTACTTGCTATGTCCAAGATACCGCCGAATCGGAACGATTATGGGTACTTCTGCTCTATAAGCACACGCTGGATTGACAACGATGTCTACGGGCACGTGAACAATGCCGTGTACTACACCTATTTTGATACAGTGTGTAATACCTACTTAATAGAGCACTGTGGTTTAGATATAAAAACATCATCGGTAGTGGGTTTTGTCGTTGCTTCTTCGTGCGAATATGTGTCCCCTATTGTATTCCCAGACACGATAAACGCCGCAATGCGAGTCAATAGAATTGGTAATAGCTCAGTCGAGTATGGTGTGGCTCTTTTTAAAGGCACGAATACGACCGCCTCAGCTCACGGGACATTTACACATGTATTTGTTCATAGGGAACTGGGGCATACTGTGCGTATTCCAGATGATATGCGACAACAACTAAGTTCTATTATTTCTAAATAGAGTTAACACACGATCATTGATTCCATCTTCGTCAAAAACGCATGAATACTGATCCAGAAAAGACAAATAAGTCCATAGTCAGTCAGCTGTGCGATGCCATGTATGATTTTGACTCTGCAACGGTACGTACTCTATTAAAAGATTTACTTAGTCCGGATTGCCTTATTCACATGTGCTATCCGTTTGGTGATTTACACGGGGCAGATACCTTTTACAGCACCGTCTATCACAATCTACTTAATGCAATTCCTGACCTAGAACGAAGAGATTTTATTCGAATCGCAGGCCCCACGGAAGACGACGAGCAATGGGTCGGATGTGCGGGATATTACATGGGGTGTTTTCAGAACCCATGGTTCGGAATTCCAGCTACCGGTCAATTCGTGTCGTTTCGATACCACGAATTTTATAAAATTGAGAATGAAAAAATCGTAGAAATCCAAGCCGTCTGGGATTTACCGGAATGGCTCCATCAAATTAACGTCTGGCCCTTAGCTCCAAGTCTTGGCCGGGAATTTCAAGTTCCTGGACCTGCTACTAACGATGGTGTGGTATCCCGATCTTTTAGCCATGCGCACAACTTGCAAACTCGCCAACTGATTGTTGACATGCTAGGTGCTATGGTCCGACATCCTTCTGAGGGTGGACCAGAACTCATGGAACTGGATAAGTTCTGGCATCCGAGAATGAACTGGTACGGTCCATCAGGTATTGGTACCTGCAGGGGTATTGATGGGTTCAGGAGATGGCATCAAATACCTTTTTTAAAAGCCATGCCTGATCGAGGTCAATTCCAAGACGAAATTCAGCTACATTTTTTCGCTGAAGGCAATTACGCAGCTGTAACAGGATGGCCTGATATGGCTCAAACACTTAGCCACGATGGGTGGTTAGGTATACCTGCAATCGGTCAAAAAATATATTTACGTAGCCTTGATTTTTGGCGTATTGAAAATGGCCGAATCCGTGAGAATTGGGTGTTAGTAGACCTTCTAGATATTTACTCCCAATTAGGCGTCGATGTGTTTGCTAGGGCAAGGGAAATTGCTCAGACAAGAATCCCCTAGATTAGCCAATTCCAACACGGTTGCCGTTTAAGATAACTAAGAGACAAGCTACAAATTCTGCCGACGCTTTAAGACGAATTTAATCCACGTTGGATGATCGTGATGCAGTCGCGATTTTAACTAAACAACTCCTAACAAACAGATTAGCAGCCTAAAGGCGTGCTAGCTATTAAGGCATTATTTGCGAACATATAGCGGTTTTCAAGCTTATACATCGATAGTTATATTTTCGTCGACACTTCACAAAATTTCTTTAGTAGTGGCTAAAAACGAGATGCCCGGTAGCCGAAAAATTGGTTGCTAGGCAGTACAACAGTGTACATAATTTTATCCATTGGCAAATCGTGGTGCCTGATGTAGCAAAGCCAATTTACTAGTCTCTACAGAGACAAGAGACTTAATTAATAGGTATTGTTAATGAGCTATGAAGATTGGAGCGTAGGAGACGCATTCGGTGTTAAAGAAACCATGCTAGTTTCAGTAGAAAATGGCACGTCATTAGAACAAAGATTAATAGATGGGAGCGTTATTGGCACAATTTTGAGTGTGTTGATTCATATCAACTATATGCATGTCATGATCAAAGGTATTAAGGGAACTATCATGTTAAGACACGACCAATTCGATAAGCTTATTAAAATTCCACCGAGCTAAGAAAATTGGGCTGCTTATAAAAAATCGAATTAGTCTCCAATTCAAAGGCTGATAATTAGGCGACAAGGACTTTATCAGCTGAATTTATAGTAACTTTCAATAACGCGAACTAACGGTGAGAGAGGTCATAGTTAGAGATAAACAAAGATAACTTAAAGTGGCAAATCTCTAACAACACCGTCTCTGAGGGATCCGTCAGCACATTGAATCGTCACTAATTGCCCATCGTTCCAATAACCACGGATCACCATCCCTAAGCTAACGTTGGCTTCCAATCGTGGCGACCATATCGCTGTGGTAACTTGTCCCACCTCACGCTCATTAACAAACACTGGCCAAGCGGATGCGCAGGGTGGACACTTGTTACCGTTAAAGACAATACCTTTTACTCGTTGTTTTATACCGTCATCTGATATTTTTTTTAATGCAGCTTTACCTATGTAATCCACGTTGTCATCGATGGAACAGTAGGCTTGCATGTTGCATTCGAGGGGATTGTTTTCTTGAGTAAATTCGTTGCCGTAGGACAATAGTCCTCCCTCGACCCTCTCAATCAGGTTTGGGGAGCCGGGCCTGACATTAAACTCTGCGCCAGCATCCCACAGTGCATCCCATAGAGATAATCCAAGACTTGAATCGTCCAGATAGATTTCAAAACCCCCTTGTCGACTATATCCAGAGCGCGCAACTACGAGAGGGTGACCACTGAACTCCAAAATTTTAAACCTGAAGAAAGCAATGTCTTTTATATTTTCCCCGAACACTTTCAGCATTAGCTGTTCCGATTTAGGACCTTGTACAGCGAGAGGAGAAACATCGGGTTCACAAATTGAGACATCGAGCCCCATACCGACCGACAAGCCTTTGGCCCAGAGAAGTACATCTGAATCAGCGATAGACAACCAAAAACGATCTTCAGCTAATTTGAGTACTACGGGATCGTTAAGCATCCGCGCTTCGTCGTCAATTAATGGAAGATATAAACACTGCCCCACTTCGGTTTTTTGAATATTTCTCGGAGTCATTAGCTGCATAAGCTTTGCAGCATCACGCCCCTTCAGCTCAACTTGTCTCTGGCAACTGACGTCCCACATCTGCACATGTTCTTTCAAATGCCAGTAGTCTTCCTCCACAGAGCGGCCAAACCCTTTAGGAAGGACCATATGATTAACTATGGAATAGTCACTGACCCCGAGAGATTCGACCCTTGGTGTATACGGCGTGCCTCTCAGGCGTCTTGATACTGCAAGTTTTGCTGCACGCGGCTCTTTCATGCCGAATTCCCTTTCTCAGTTTTACCCGACCACCATATTGAATACGCATGTGGAGACAACATGACTGGAACGTGATACTTGGCAGCCGGATCGGGTAGTGTTAATTGAACGACGATGGTAGGCATGATCTGTACGGTTGAATTAATTAGGCCAGTTTGATCAAAATATTCTTGTGAGTGAATGAGCAACTGCACTTCATCACCCGCTGATAGGTCAACCCGTTCCGATATCCTTCCCTCTTCGTTCGCATGGACACTAAATATAATTTCCATTGCACCGTTGGATTGCCTTCTCTGACACTCAATTCGTATTCCAGCCGCATGATCACCTGTCACAGAATCTAAAATGTGAGATGAGATAATTGCCATACTTTTAATTTTCCAGTCTGATCACTCTATTGATGCCTTGTCACGCTTACTGGTGGTCGCCAGTACGATGGGACTAATGTGCCCCATTGTTTTTACGTTAATGCAGGCAGTTTTACCACTGGAAATGGCCCGTTGCACTGCGGGGATAATTTCATCTCTGGATTCGACCAATTCGCCATATCCACCAAGCCCCTCAAACATTTTATGGAATGGAATATCTCTGAAGTCCGTGGCGAAATGAGTCTCGCTGTTGAACAAGCGCTCCTGCTGCTGAGATATACAATCCAGTCCACCGTTATTATCAATAACCACCACGATGGGCAAATTTTCTTGAAATGCGGCTTCCACGCTCAGACCACCTGACAGAAACGCACCGTCGCCACTGATCAACACAACGTTGCTCTTAGGATTTGTCATTTTTGCCGTGATCGCGAATGAGACGCCAACCCCAAGCAAACTAAACGTCCCCGGATGCAGAATGTTTCCAAGCTTTTGTCCTTGGTAGCCTGCGATATTGACCGCAATCTCTGACCAGAAATGTGTGTTCCCACCATCAATGACTAGCCAATCCTCCTCAGCCATTGCCTTCTGAACATCTAGAGCAACATGCAGAGGATGAATGGCGCCGTTGAGTTCTTCCGTCGACGGTAGATCGCTGAGCATTTTGTCTACCCAAACGCCTCGACGCGCCGCATTGTCATTGAACCATTGTTTGTCCAAGGTCCATTGGCCGGCATCGTGCCGTTTTAGCAGCTCGTCAAAAAAGGCACCCGGATCACTGAGCAACGTTTCGTCCGCTGCGCGATTGAGGTCCAACTCCTCGTGCGAACCGTTGACACAGATCAGTGTTGTGGATGACGGGAAGAACGGCGGGTTACCAAAATTCAGCTGATTGTCTAAGCGCGCGCCAACCACGATCGTGACATCGGCTTGGCCCAACGCATATTCAGATGGGTGATATTGGTGAATGTCTGCCAACCCCATATAAGGGCTGACATGCTCACCCAATAGTTTTTGATGATAGGGCACATTGAACACAGGAATATTCAGCCGGGTACCCACCGCTTCGAGTTTGCGCTCAGCACCTGACCACCAAACTCCATGCCCTGCAATCAGGATGGGTCTGGATGCGTTTTTGATGGCATCGAAAATCCTGTCCATGTCCTCAGGGCAAGGCCACGCTCGCGGAGTCGGTTTTTTTGCTCGCACAAACGGGCGTTCTTCCAGGCCGACATTTTCATCAAACGAGCTGAACATAATATCGACAGGCAAGCTGAGATGAACCGGGCCTGGATATCCACTGAGAGCCATCTTGTAGGCTCGGTCGACAAATTCCCCGATTCGTTCACCATGGGTAACTTCGATACTGTATTTGGTTAAGGGTGCTGCAATTGCCACATCATCTATTTCTTTAAACCCTCCTGCGCCCTTTCGTCTGTGCGTACTCGAACCCGTCACGAAAATGACCGGCGATCGTTCACCCCAGGCCTCCATCATGGCGGGGACAGCGTTGGCAAACCCTTCCGGTCCTACCAGGCAGACACAGGGCTCCCTGGTAATACGGGTATAGCCGTCAGCCAGGTGTCCGGCGACCTGCTCATGGGGGGCGTTAATAACAGGGATTTGGCACTCCATAAAACCTTCGAGCGCTGGGTTGCAGAACCCACCGCTAAGGGTGAAAACCTGACGCACACCTTTGTCTCGAAAGGCTCTGGCCAACAACGCTCCACCACGGATTTTCATGCACCCGGTCTCCTCGAATCACCTAAACTAAGCCTGAGTGTACGACACGTCCAGAAGATTCCCCGTATCTTTTTATATGCGTAGGCGCTGGAATCGAAAATACGTTGTTGCTCGTACAAACTCCAAGAAGAAATTTCGGATAAACGCTGCTTGTGCGTGGCGTTTCTGCTCTTAGGATTAGCCTCCAAGGAGCTCAGTAAGCATCAGACAGCAATTGCCTCTCATCGGCAGGAGTACCGAATCACAAATTTGGCCTGAAAAGCCCCCGTGGACCAACCCAAGACACCCTATTTGGCGCAATGCTGGCACCCTACTTTGCGGTAACATGCGTCATGCGGGTTGTCGCAGGTAGGGACCTGCACGGCAGTAACATCGACAACTCTCCAAAATTATTGTGAATGGAATCGTGCTTTTCAGTACGCATCCAATCATCTATGACAGCAGTTTTCAGCAGACCCCCTTTCATCGACTACTGATTTAATAGGAGTACGACACAGTGAAAATGACTACCGAAGAGGCCTTCATCAAGGTTCTTCAGATGCACGGTATCGACAATGCGTTTGGCATTATCGGTTCAGCCATGATGCCTATCTCCGACTTATTTCCAGACGCTGGTATCAAATTCTGGGATTGTGCCCACGAATGTAATGCCGGTATGAGTGCAGACGGCTACACGCGTGCGACT
Organism: Granulosicoccus sp.; assembly: GCA_020627685.1. Lineage (GTDB taxonomy): Bacteria > Pseudomonadota > Gammaproteobacteria > Granulosicoccales > Granulosicoccaceae > Granulosicoccus. Next base: position 32,754 of record JAHDGK010000004.1, read on the forward strand.
GGCAAAATGTCCATGGCGATCGCGCAAAACGGTCCGGGAATCACTAATTTTGTTACTCCTATCAAGACTGCTTACTGGAACCACACGCCGCTGCTGTTGGTAACACCACAGGCAGCCAACAAAAGCATCGGTCAAGGTGGGTTCCAGGAAATCCAGCAGATGGCTTTATTCCAGGACATGGTGGCCTATCAGGAAGAAGTCCGTGACCCTAGCCGGATCGCTGAAGTCTTAAACCGAGTCATCGAGCAAGCTTGGCGTGCGTCTGGCCCGGCTCAAATCAACGTTCCTCGTGACTACTGGACAAAGGTAATCGATATTGATTTACCGCAGGTTGTACGCCTTGAGCGACCACGTGGCGGAGCCACAGCTATTGAACAGGCAGCAGACCTTCTGTCTAACGCTCAGTTCCCTGTCATCTTAAACGGTGCCGGTGTTGTTATTGGCGGCGCAATCGATGCTTCTCGCCAACTCGCTGAAGTACTTGACTCACCGGTATGCTGTAACTACCAGCACAACGATGCATTCCCGGGTTCTCACGAGCTCTCCATGGGACCATTAGGCTACAACGGTTCGAAAGCCGCGATGGAAATCATCGCAAAAGCCGATGTAATTCTTGCACTGGGTACACGCCTTAATCCTTTCTCAACGCTTCCAGGCTACGGAATCGATTACTGGCCTAAAGATGCCAAGCTGATCCAAGTCGACATTAACGCAGACCGAATTGGTCTAACTAAGCGCGTTGACGTTGCCATTCAAGGTGATGCGAAATACGTGGCAGAACAAATCAAAGCACAATTGAGCAAAGGCGCAGGCGATGCCGGTCGTGAAGACCGTAGAGCGCTTATCAAGCTAACCAAAGATCGTTGGGCTCAAGAACTTGTGTCGATGGAACACGAAGAAGACAACGACGAAGGTATTACGTGGAACGAGCGTGCACGCGAGCGTGAGCCAGATCGTATGTCTCCCCGAAACGCCTGGTTGGCCATCCGTGATGCACTACCCGATGAGGTCATCATCTCAAGTGACATCGGCAACAACTGCGCAATCGGTAACGCTTACCCCACTTTCGAGAAAGGTCGTAAATACCTAGCGCCAGGCTTATTTGGCCCTTGCGGTTACGGATTACCGGCTATTCTTGGTGCAAAAATCGGCTGTCCTGATGTGCCGGTTGTCGGTTTTGCAGGTGACGGTGCGTTCGGAATCTCCATGAACGAGATGACTGCCTGTGGTCGCAACGACTGGCCACCCATCACTATGGTTATCTTCCGTAACTATCAGTGGGGTGCTGAGAAGCGCAACACCACACTCTGGTACGACGATAACTTTGTCGGCACAGAGCTCAACCAAGGCGTCGAATACGCACAGATCGCTGATGCGTGTGGACTGAAAGGTGTGAAGGTCTTCAACACTGACGAGCTGACCGAAGCATTGAATACAGCAGTTAAAGAGCAGATGAACGACAACGTAACTACGTTTATCGAAGTTGTTCTTAATCAGGAATTAGGCGAGCCATTCCGCCGTGATGCGATGTCAGCACCTAATAAGGTTGCCGGCGTAAGCGCAAGCGATATGCGTCCTCAGCAAATCAGCTAGCAGGTAATACGAAACCGGCTGGCTTCATAAGCCAGCCGGTTTTTATCGTTTCAAATAAGTGCAGTATTTATTTCAGTGACTTGCCTGTAGATTTTCAGACAGACAGGCAATATGCGCAGGTCCGACCTCGCAGCAACCTCCGATGAGCGTTGCCCCTCCGCTGACCCATCCCATGGCAAAAGCGGCATAAGCTTCCGGGCCAAGGTCGTTACGCGTCTCTAATGAATCCACGGTTCCTCCAGGCTTAAGATCGGTCACGGATGTAAACCCGTTGGCGTAGGCACCAAAAGGTACGTCGCACGCTTTCGCAAAATCTGCCCAAATGGCATCGATGGTCTCTGGACGCGAACAATTTAACAGCACGGCCGCAGCCCCTCGCTCTTGTACACGCATCACTGCCTCCTGCCAGGGTTCTCCGCCTCTTAGACAGTTTGGGTTTTTATCGTCTAGCGTTAATGCAAGCCAGACAGGCTTTCCAAAAACCGATGCAGCTTCCAACGCGTATTCAGCCTCGGCAACGCTTGCCATGGTCTCGCATATAAAGAAGTTGACCGTGTCGTTTTGCGCCGCTGCTATTTTGGTATACGTATCGACGGCGATCTCTTTGGCAGGTGTTAATTCAGGGTGGTAGCTTGCGACCAACGGTGGCAAACACCCCGCAATTTGAACGTTAGGAACACCGGCTTTTGTGATCGCACTTTTAGCGACATCACAAGCAGCCCGCTGTACCGGTTCAAACAGTTCAGCACGGCTATGTGCCGCGAGCCTCTCGGGAGTTGCACTGTACGTATTGAGCGTAATGACAGACGCACCGGCTTTAATAAAATCAATGTGCAGCTGTTCTACTATCTCAGGGGTGTCGAGCATGACCTGGGCAGACCATAAAGGCGATGGATCTTTGCCCGAACGACGAACGAGCTCCTGCCCCATTCCACCATCGAGTAATGTGACACTTTGCATATTGAGATTCCTTAAAAAATACTGGCAACAGTATGGTCGCCGACACTGTATATTCTAAAATGCTACGGCTTGTACTGCACTTTACGGTTATTCCTGCTCAAACTGGCCGCAAACACTGCGCCAAACCCAAATAATTTATCGCAATATTCCATGAAAAGTGTAAACAAGCCTTTGACCGAGGGGCCGATACTAAACCATCTCGTGCGGCTGTCCATTCCGGCATCCATGGGCATGATATTCAACACGCTCTACAACCTCAGTGATTTCTGGTTTGCAGGTCTTGTGTCCGATGAGGCTCTGGCCGGAGTCTCCATTGCAGGCAGTGTATTTTTCCTCTTGCTAGCTTTGGGTATTGGTATCCAAACCGGCGCCTCGGCCATCATCGCGCCATCGGTAGGCAAAGGTGACAGTGAGGATGTCGCGAATTGGGTGGACCACGTTTTCGGTTTGTCCATCGTGTTGAGTATATTGGTGTCCGCACTGGGTTGGTGGGCAGCGGAACCTCTGGTCGTCTTCCTTGGCGCCGAACCTGATATTGCACCACTGTCCATGGAATACGTGTCGATCACGTTGCTCGGGGCATTTACCTTTATTTTAAGCTTCGCAGCGGCCGGTGCCCTTATGGCAATGGGGGATACGAAATCCAATAGAAATGCCCTGGCAGCTGGTTTTTTTATCAACCTTGCATTGAACCCCTTACTGACGTTTTCCTTGGAGCTGGGAGTCACGGGGCTTGCTCTGGCAACCGTACTCATTAAGGCCGGCTCGGCTGTCTATCTCTATTGGGTTCTCTGCCGCGAGATTGGACGTTATAGCAAGCCGAAAATAAACATCAATCGATGGATGGACCTGTTAAAGCAAGTGCTGCCAGCCAGCTTCAATATGCTGACGATTATTCTAGGCAGCTTTATCACAATCTCACTGATCGGTCGGTTCGGTAGTGAACATGTCGCAGGCTACGCAGTAGGACTCAGACTAGAACAAGTACTCTTACTTCCTGCTTTGGGTTTAAATGCTGCTGTCATGGCCATCGCCGGTCAGAATCTAGGCGCCGGTCATTACACACGCGTACAGGAGACTTACAAAACAGCGCTTAAAGTTGGATTAGCGATGGCTGCGGTCTCTATCCCTATCATGGTGTTCTTATCACCGGCCATGATGGACTTCTTTACCGATGATCAGTCGATAAGAGATACTGGTGCGGCCTATTTAAAAATCGATGCCATTGCCTTCTATGCCTATGTTGTGCTGTTCCTAAGCACGGCGACATTGCAGGCGATGAAACAACCGATGTTTCCTATGGTGTTGGGTATCGCACGACAACTAGTCATTCCAGCTAGTATTAACTACTGGCTAATCGTACAAATGAATTCACCGATGATGTCGGTGTTCTACACCATTATTTCTGTGGTGGTAGTTGCAGCGTTTGTCGCTCACTGGTACACGTCAAGACAACTCAAAGAGCTTACATCCTAAAAGCACTTTGAGTGTCTTAAGTGCACAGAGACTTATTGCTGCCAGACGCGGATGTAATCGATTTCGAATACCGCTGGAATTGAAGCTGCAGTGGGTGAGCCAATCCATTCACTACCGACCACTAACTGCGCAATAATATTCATGGGCTCGTCGGATACGCGAGGACCGGTAATGCGTTGTACTTCCTGACCATCAACGTACCAAATAACCAGGTCTTCTTCCCACAGCACTCCGTAGGTGTGGAAGCCCTGACTCATGTCTGTTCCGGTAACGGTTTCCATAGTGGGTGAGGAATGCTTTTCACCCGAGGCGTATCGTGCACGGTTACTGTCATAGTAGTGATACGTTTGATACGTCTTATCGGGACGAGAACCAATGAATTCAAGGATGTCTATCTCAGGTTTATTCTTTTCAAATTCCTGATTGAATAAATAGAACGTCGACAACAAGCCCTGACCACTGGCAACGCGTGCACTCATTTCAACATACCCGTAGGTCATCTCAAAATAATCTGAGGTACTGATAACACCGGATAAGTACTGTTTGTTGTTGGCCGCAGCTAACAACTCAGGTGGTGTTTCGATACCTGTGATTTTCAGCGTCTCACCCGTAAACACAAATGGATCATAGGCTGGAGGGTTGTTACCAAACGTATTGACGAAATACTGCAATTCACGATTTATCGTGGTGTCGGGTCCCCAAGGTAGTGAGGTTTTCCAACGCGAGCGATCAAGACCGGACTCATTGAATTCTTCGGCAAACACTTGAGAGTAGTTAGTCAAATCGACAGGTTGAGAACTCAGTTGATTCAACGTAAAGACAACCGGTGCCGATTGAGCTGAACGCATGCCTTCATTGTCTACTGCAGCTATGGAGTAGCTATAACTGGCTCCCGGTACGGGCTGTCGACCAGTACAACTGGCAGAGCGCGTGTAGTTACAATCCATGTAAGACGTACTGAGCCAGCTACGGTATTCGTGTTCAACACCAGAGTCCCCTCTAATGGTTTCAATCAAGACACCATCGCGATAAATTTCGTAGGCCTCTACCGATTGATCGTCAGATGACGGTCCCCAACTGAATTCCAACCAGTTGTCAGACGCAAGCAACACGGTCAAACCCGTTGGCACGCTCGGCGGGCCTGCACTACGAGTTGTATCTTTAACAAATGGCCCAACCAGAGACGCTGATTCAACGGCTGTTGGACTGTCATCATCACCGCCCGACAAATCGACACCATCCGGATTATTAACCACTAAGTCGCCACCCGGATCATCTGCCGCAGGTGGAGTCTGCGTTGTAGGTGTATCGGCTTGCTCTAGCGCGTCTGTATTGGTTGTATCCGGTGTGTCGGGCACATCCGGCGTGTCACTTACTGGTGTGCTTGGTTGGTCGGCAGTAGGTGTTTGTTCTTGCTGTTCTGTCGTGCTACTGCTGGAACCGCCACAAGAGGATAAGGTAAAACATGCAGCTACAAAAAAACCGGTAAAACCGGCTCGTTTAAAAATCGTCATGATTATGAGTTTCTTAGGATCCATTAATTAACACGGGCATTGTCCGTGTCAAGACAAATCACTGTCAATCGACAAAATGTGAAGTATTTAAAACATACCCGCGATATTCCAAGGATCCCGAAATACAGTGCACGTTTTAGAACAATAAACCGACTACAAGGCGCATAAACACTGGGTTAAGGGCGTCTGTATTAACGAAGACACAAACTGGTTACAGTTCAGATAATGAGCGATGACATAAGGCTAATGTATAGCTATGGATTTTCGCATGTCCCGGCATCCAGCCTAAGAGGAAACGATAGAAGTCCGTCCATGCAATCGGATACAGAGACCGCCATTCAACTTCGAGATGTTGTTTGCTTTGCGCATCTAATGAGTTATCAATGGCGTTGTGCAAACAATGAAAGTAATGGTCAAGCAATTGAGTTTCATTAGCGGCACATTGTTTATCGCTTAGACAACTGCCCAGAAAGTACGCAACGTCTTTCATTCCACAGCCGCGGCCTACGTATTGAAAGTCAACCGCGGCAACATCACTCATTGTTTCGTTAAAACAGAAGTTGGCAACTTTCGCATCGCCATGAACCAAGGTTTGAAATTGTGCGCCTTTTAATTTCTCATCAAGCAACACAGCTGCCTCTTTGACTGGCCCAGACTCCATCGCGGCGAACTCATCAGGGCGAGTCGCCAAATGCCAATAACACCCCTCTGTCCAAAGACCTTCAGCCGAATCACCTAAAAATTTCGCGTGAAATTCGGCCAGCCATCTCAGACAGACCTGCACTTCTCTGAGGGTAAGATGCGAACATAGACCCGGGTATTCCGGTGATAAATCTTCTAGGAGAATAAAGCTTGCGTACGCATCGGCATGCGTACCTAGCGAGGCAGGTACCCTACAACCACTATGGCATCGATGAGCGTAGTGTTCGTACCAATGGCGTTCGACTCTATACGATTGGGCCTTACGTTCATGAGAGCGCTGACCGTTCCAACCTCGCGGATGCTGTGCAGCACGATCCGGAGTTATATGCTTTAACACACAGGATGGATGTGTCGGGGAGTTGCTGCGTACCCTGAGCAGACTTCCCTGCCCGCCCCATAGATCTTGCATCGTTGTCGCTGAGTGAATAACTGACGCACCAATTTGATCGCATACAAACTGATGGGCTGACTCTGAGAGTTTGACTTGAGCCCTATCGGGTTCGTTTTTCATATCCACTAATCCATGCTTAAACAAACTCTGTGGGGAGACCTTTTCAGACTCACCGCAGTATAAGGCGACAGCGTGACAAAACTTGAGAATGGCCCGCGTGCCAGTATACTAGTCTTCTCTTTAACTCCTCGTTTTTGACATCAGACATGAGCCTTTCGAACTCCAAGCCCGTCGCTGGTCAAGCCTTCCCAGTCTTTAACAGTACGCTCGCCACGGGCGACACTCAGACAGTGGGTGCCCCCAATGGTCGTTGGCAACTGATCGTTGTCTATCGCGGTAAGCACTGCGGTCGATGCAAAAAGTACCTTGGAATTTTGGAAAATATGCAATCTGAATGGAAAGCAGCCGGATTCGATATCGTTGCCGTATCCGCTGACCCTATCGAAAAATTGCAAGCAGACCTAAACGAATTTGGATGGACATTTCCAGTTGGCTACGACTTATCAGTAGATGACATGAAAAATCTTGGCGTATACATCAGCGACCCGCTGACACCGGACGAAACGGACCGCCAGTTTGCTGAACCCGCTGTTTTCTGCCTACGTCCAGATGGCACGATTCAAATTGCCGCTATCTCTAACGGCCCGTCGGCGCGACCCGACTTAGCCGAGTTACTCGATGGCATGATATTCACTATTGAGCATGGCAAACCCGCTCGAGGCACCGCGGCATAATGTCCAGTAAGGCCACAGCGCCCTATGGCACCTGGGCGTCTCCAATTACGGCCAACATGCTGGTAGCCGGTGCGAAAGGTATCAGTGAAGTCATACCTGATGGAGACGCGGTGTGGTGGGCAGAGTCAAGGCCCGAAGAAGGCGGCCGCGTTGCCGTCATGCGCTGGTGTGATGGCCTCTCTGAGGAGATAACGCCCGATGGTGCAAACGTCAGAACCACCATGCATGAATACGGTGGTGGCGCCTGGTGGGCCGCAGACGGTGTTCTTTGGTATGTCGACTATTCTGATCAACGGCTGCGCCGCCTGCATCCTGGCAGCGACCCAATACTGCTGAGTAATGAGCCAGAAAAGCCTAAGGCTGATCGTTTCGCCGATATCAGGCCGACACCTTGCGGACAGTGGCTTATTAGCGTTCTGGAAAGACATCGCTCTGATCAACCCGAACCGCAAAATCTGATTGCGGCTACCGCTAACGACGGATCAGGAAAACAGGTAGATCTTGTTACCGGGGCAGATTTCTACGGGTCTCCGTGTCTGTCACCGGATGGTAAACGGCTCGCCTGGGTTCAGTGGGATCACCCTAATATGCCTTGGGATGATACTCGGCTGATGCTCGCTGATATCGACATCACGTCTGATGATGTGGCCATCAATAACGTTGAGCTTGTTGCAGGCGGCGCAGACGAATCCATTGTTCAGCCATTATGGTCTCCAACGGGTGTTCTGCACTACCTATCTGATCGTAACGATCTGTGGCATCTGTACGCACACGGCACAGACACCCCCATACTGGCACCTGAAGGAGAAATTGGTTATCCGCCGTGGGTACACGGCATGGCTCGCTATGCTTTCAAAGCAGATGGCACCCTTGTGTTCGCTCAGTACAAAGGTGGAATCGACTATTTGGACGGCTACCCTGAACAAACAAATTTTCACAGTGTTCGGGCATCAGGATCACACATCAGTTTTACCAGTGGCTCATGGTCAAGGGAAGCTGCCGTGTTTCAAGATCAACAGCAGATCGTCAGCCCGCGAGATTTACATCTGCACTCTGAGTATCTCAGCGAACCGGAAGTCATAACCTTTCCAACCGGACCTGCCAAAAATGAGGTGGCGCATGCCTTGTATTATGCGCCGGCACACCCTGATATTGAGGGTCCGGCAGACGAACGACCTCCCCTGATCGTACTTGCCCATGGTGGTCCGACAGCACCGGCTAGACCACAGTTGTCATTAGCCCATAGGTTTTGGACCAGCCGTGGTTTTGCAATAGCCGATGTCAATTATCGTGGTAGTAGCGGTTTCGGTCGTGTATACCGTAAGAAGCTGGAAGGACAATGGGGAATAGCTGACGTTGAAGACTGTGTCGCCGTTGCCCAGTATCTAGCTGACAGAGGTTCTGTTGACCCCAAACGGCTACTTATTCGTGGCGGCAGTGCGGGTGGCTTTACGGTACTCTCAGCTTTAGCTTTTCATGACACGTTCACGGCAGGCGCAAGCTTGTATGGCGTGGCTGATTTAGAGGCATTGGCAAACGATACTCATAAATTCGAATCACGGTATTTAGATAGCCTGATCGGACCATGGCCGGAAGCCTCTGATGTTTACGCGCAACGCTCACCCATCAACCATTTAGACGGCTTTACAGCGCCCATGATTATTCTTCAAGGATCTGAAGATGCGATTGTTCCTCCGAACCAATCTCGCATGATTGTGGACGCCCTTGAAAAGCGTGGAATTCCCGTTTCATATCTGGAATTTGAAGGTGAGCAACACGGGTTCAGGCAGGCCGAGACCATCATAAAAGCCATACAGGCTGAACTGACATTTTACGGCCGTGTTTTTAACTTTGAACCCGCCGGTGAAACCACCGATTTAGAAATACGCAACATGTGATTGTTGCTAGCTGGCCTGTTCTGTCTCACTTAGAGGCAGAACGTTCGCCTGCTCTGCAATTAACTTTCTTAACAGCTCCGGTTCGCAGGGTTTGTGCAGCATCGGGAAACCCAAACGCTTGATGTCCGTAAGTTGCTCAGGTGCGATGTCCCCGGTCAGGATGATCGCCGGAACGTCTAACTTTAAGTGTTCTCTAATACGGCGAATCGCATCACCACCGGTTTCACCATCGCGAAGCCTGTAATCGCTGAGAATAACATCGGGGATCTCGTTAATTTCTTTGAGCTGCTGCAACGCGGCATCGCCGGATGTCGCGGTCATAACGACGCAGCCCCATGTTTCGAGTAGTCCTTCTACCGCTAAACACACGCCATATTCATCATCGACGACCAACACGAATAAGGAATTAACCGCATGCAAAGGTTGACTGACCGCATCAGCAACCTCTTCGTAATATTCGTTATATCCTAGCGGTACAAGCACTGAAAACGTTGTACCGAAACCGGGCTTTGAAACAAGCGATACCGGTATGTCCAGCAATATGGACAACCGCTTAACAATCGACAAGCCCAAACCGATTCCTTGTCCGCGGGTATGTTTGTTTCCATTGAGTTGCACAAACTCTTCGAAGATACGAGCTTGGTCAGAAGCTGAAATTCCAGGTCCTGTGTCAACGACAGAAATAGAGACATCCTCACCCTGTAACTGCACATTCAAGCTTACTGAACCAGATGACGTATATCTGATAGCGTTGCTAATAATATTACGTAGGAGTCGTTCCAGTAAAAGGAGATCGGAATAAACTACGTATTCGCGAATCTCACAAACAAACTCAATACCTTTTTCGGCCGCTAATGGCTGAAAATCTCTTTTCAACAGCCGAAGAAGATCAGCTAACTGCGAATGTTGATTATTGACAGGCAAGGTGCCAGCATCCAATTTCGAAATATCAAGCAAAGCGTTGAATAATTCTTCTAAGGACTTGACTGATGAGTCGATCTGCGAGACCAGGGTCTTATGCCGCGTATCTCTGGTTTGCAACTCCAATGTCGCTGTAAATAGACGTAACGAGTGCAGGGGTTGTCTTAAATCATGACTGGCAGCTGCCAGGAATTTAGATTTAGCTTGATTCGCATGAGCTTCGCGTTTTAAGGCCTCTTCTGCCCGTTGTTTTTCCAGACGCAGGTTTTCTAATAGCTCGTCATTTTCGAAACGAATTCTAATTGAACTACCGACTGATGTGCTCACACTTCGCGAGACGCCAGTGCAGACGAACAGGAACATGACTCCAAGAGCAGACAACCACCGGTAGATCGGATCTTCAAATCCCCACATTTTTATGATGATAGGGGTTAACAACGGCGTGACGAAAAATAGGTAAACCGGAATCAGAAAAGAGGATGATCCGGTAGCACTGGCGGTCATCCCGGCCAGAATCATGAGAATCAATAATGATGAGAACGGACTGCCTTCATCAACCGCAAAAAAACCGAAAACACCGAATGACGTCGCCATGACAAACGCCAAAAAGGCTGCCACTGCGATTCGCTGATTGACATTATGTCGAGTAGATTTGTGTTTTTTCCAATAGCGAAGTATCACGCCTCGCAGTACCGTCCACGCAATCACAAACCCAAACCAGGGAACTAAATAAGCGTCGGGTATTTCTTCTCGAAGGCAGAAAAATAATGCAACCGCCGCGACAGCCGAGCCCGCCATGACATATGGGAGGTTGTCACAGATTAAGTGAAACTTCGCTAATCGCGTATCTAGCTTTCGGTTATGGGGCATCGTGCTCAACAACCATTGTCAGTCGTATTCTGTCGAAATCGATGACGTCATCCCGGCGGATTTTCCGGCGACGACGGGTTTCAAGTTCACCGTTGACAAAAACCAAGCCATCGTCGATGACCATTTTGGCCTCGCCGCCACTGCTCACCAACGCTTCAAACTTTAATATTTTATACAGCTCCACGGGCTCTGTTTCCAGAACTACATCTCTGGACTCAGACGGCGGAGGAGCATTCTCGGCAGGCATGGACTATTTTTGACGCGTACAAAAAACGAGTGCCGCTAGGGTACACCCTAGCGGCACTGACAACGTCTTCCACTGGTATTTTTTTAGAAAATCGTAATTTTCGAAAATTCAGTCGGGGTACTAACTTGCCTTTGCCAAAGGCTGTTCGTTGGCATTAATGGCTGCAATGAGTTCTTTGAGTACGTCGTCGGCCTTATCGTTGTCTATTTGACAAGTACCGGCAGCAGCATGTCCGCCCCCATCGTATTCAAGCATCAACTCGCCAACGTGCGTTTTGCAACTCCGATCAAAGATAGATTTTCCTGTGGCGAAAACTGTATTCTGCTGACGAAAACCCCACAGCTGATGAATCGAAATATTGCATTGAGGGTACAGGGCGTAAATGCTAAACCGACTACCCGGGTAAATGGTTTCCTCATTGCGCAGGTCTAGCACCACTAAATTTCCGTGGACTGTGCCGCAGCGTAATAATTGCTCTTTGAATTTATCGGCATTCTGTTCGTATAGCTCTACTCGCTCCACCACGTCGGGCAGTTGGAGAATCTCCTCAATTGACTGGGTTCGGCACGCATCGATGAGTTCCATCATTAGTGCGTAGTTGGAGATCCTGAATTCGCGAAATCGTCCGAGACCCGTTCTGGAATCCATGAGCATGTTTAGCAGCTCCCAATTTTTAGGCTCGAGAACTTCTTCCATGGAGTACTGGGCTGAATCGGCTTTGTCTACCGCTTCCATCATCTCATCCCACTGAGTAGGAAAAGTGTCATGGCCACCGTAGTGCTTCCACACCACTCGCGCGGCTGACGGTGCATCGGGATCAATGATGTAATTCGACACGCTGACATCATTACGCTTGGTCTCAGAATCATGGTGATCGAATACCAAATGAGCACCATCACAAAACGGCAAGTTGGTCGTGATATCAGATGCCGAGATATCAATCTTGCCATCCTGCATATCCTTGGGATGAACAAAACTAATGTCATCGATCATGTCCATGTGCTTGAACAAAACAGCACACACTAGGCCGTCGAAGTCACTGCGAGTTACCAGGCGATATTTTTCGGTCATTTGCTTTTCAATTTCCAAACACAACGGATAGATCAGAAAAGCGGCTGACAGCACTTCGGTTTGAGTAGCTAGGGGTTAGCTTTTCTTCTTATAACCCCGTAACTGTGAACAGTTCACAAAATAACTTGGCTCTCGAGCAACACTAACACGCGTTACACACTTGTCTAGCCCCTAATTTTTACCTTCCAGGGCCGCTTTTAGGGACAAGGCTAACGCCGATGGAGCCTCATCACTCTTGGCGCGACCGCCCCCGTTTTTCGCCGGCTGATGACGTGCCTGTTGACGATTTGGTTTGGATGCCTGCGTCTGTCTGGCCGATTGACGCGTGCCGCCCTTTTTAGATGCCTCATTAGCATCGTCACTCATGCGCATCGACAACCCTATTCGCATACGCGCTACATCAACGGACATCACTTTCACTTTGACAATGTCGCCGGCTTTAACAACGTCTCTCGGGTCTTTTACGAACGTATCGCTCAATGCCGATATATGCACCAAGCCATCCTGATGAACGCCTACGTCGACGAAAGCACCAAACGCTGTGACGTTAGTAACTTTTCCTTCCAGAACCTGGTTAGGCACTAAATCGTTGACTGATTCAACACCGTCGGCAAAACGAACAGCGCGAAACTCCGGTCGAGGGTCTCTTCCGGGTTTGTCCAGCTCCTCGATGATATCTCTGACCGTGGGCACACCGAACTGATCATCAACAAACTGTTCGGCACTAAGTGTTTTAAGCAACGCACTGTTTCCGATGACATCTTCGATGGGTTTTCCAAGGTGCTTTATGATTCGCTCGACCACCGGATAAGCCTCCGGGTGCACACCCGACGCATCCAGCGGGTTAGTACCGTTGGGTATGCGCAGAAATCCTGCAGCCTGCTCAAACGCTTTCGGGCCCAGTCTTGGCACTTTGGTTAGCTGTTTACGACTTTGAAATGCGCCTTGTTCATCTCTATAAGCCACGATATTGCTTGCAAGAGTCGGTGTTAAACCTGCAACACGTCCTAACAAAGCTGCCGATGCTGTGTCCAGATCAACGCCCACGGCATTAACACAATCTTCCACCGTTGCTTCAAGGCTTTTTGCCAGAGCGGTTTGAGATACATCATGCTGGTATTGGCCAACGCCGATAGCTTTCGGATCAATCTTCACCAACTCTGCTAGAGGATCCTGTAAACGTCGTGCAATGGATATTGCACCACGAATAGTCACGTCCAGATCAGGGAACTCGTCTTCTGCGATTTTAGAGGCCGAGTAAACCGATGCACCCGCTTCCGATACAACAACTTTGATGAGATCTGCCCTTCGCTCTTTCAGCGTTTTTCGTAAACGTACAATCAATTCATCGGCTAGCTTTTCGGTTTCGCGACTTGCAGTGCCGTTACCGATTGCAATCAGTTCGACATCATGACGCTCACACAACGCGCCCAGAATTGCCAGGGATTGTTCCCACTGTGCCTGAGGCTTGTGAGGAAAAACAGCGGTGTGATCGACAACCTTTCCCGTGCTATCGATGACCGTTACTTTGACACCGGAGCGGTAACCCGGGTCTAATCCCAGAGTGGGCCTTGGACCGGCGGGTGCCGCTAATAGAAGATCCTGCAAGTTCGCCGCAAAGACGCTAATGGCTTCGGCATCTGCTCGGTTACGCAGCCCGGACATCAACTCACTTTCTAAATGCAACGATAACTTAACCTTCCACGTCCATGAGACAACTTGCCCACGCCAGTCATCAGCAGGTTTGTTTTGATGGGCAAACCCCAGATGATTAGCAACAGTGCCGACGCAGGCCTTATCGTTGTATTCATCGCCGTCCTTCATGAGTAAGCTGAGCGATAACATACCTTCAGTACGTCCACGAAACATAGCCAGTGCTCTGTGCCCGGGAACCCTTGCATAGCTTTCCTGATGGTCGAAATAATCTCGAAATTTTGCACCCTCTGAATCTTTGCCTTTGACAACACTCGCACACAGAAATGCTTGGTTGCTGAGTTGATCACGCAGTTTTGCAATTAGTGCTGCATCCTCTGCAAAGCGTTCCATAAGGATGTAACGAGCACCATCTAACGCAGCCTTCTCATCGACAACGGGTGCGTCCGCATTAGGGTCATTTTTAATATATTTCTTCGCTTCAACTGCCGGATCTTGTGTGGGATCGTTCCACAAACTCTCCGCTAAAGGCTCAAGCCCAGCTTCAATAGCAATCTGCCCTTTGGTTCGGCGTTTCTTTTTAAACGGCAAATACAGATCTTCCAGTTCAGCTTTTGTTGAAGCCTGTAAGATGCGTTGTTGCAGCGCACTATCAAGTTTTCCTTGCTCATCAATTGCGTTAGCAATGGCACTACGCCGGTCGTCTAATTCCCTTAAATAGATGAGTTTTTCTTCTAAGGTTCGCAACTGAGAGTCAGTCAAACCGCCCGTAGCCTCTTTTCTATAACGCGAAATAAACGGCACGGTTGCACCACCATCTAATAGATCAACGGCGGCAATAACCTGCCGAGTGTCAGCGGCAATTGCCTCTGCAATTTTAGAAGGAATAGACGATGCAGATACTGCTAAACCTGAGTTCATAAACGTAGCGAATTTATATTGCTGTGATCTGTCGCCATCGGCGCAGAGTTACCGGGACGAGAAGTTTACAGCAGCTTTCGGCATCGCGGGTTAAAGATAATGATTGCGAAGGTGGGGGCTAAGCGATCGATTCAGTATCTGATGTAGAAGATATTTCCAGACGATAATGTTTGGGTGAAAGACCGGTAACAACCTTGAAGCGCTTGCTAAAATGTGCTCCGTTGGCAAAGCCTGTAGCAGTCGCAATTTCACTCACGGTTAGCGAGGTTGTTTTCAACAACTGTTGCGCCTTTTGTAAACGCATTTGGCTATAGAAGTTAACCGCACTGTGATGTAAATGTGTTTTGAACACTCGATTTAGCTGCCGAGCACTCAGTCCACAAAGTGTCGCTACCTGATTCAACTCCAGTGGATCCGCGATGTGATTTTCCATCGCTTCCAATGCTTTTAAAAGCGATTGATGATGGGTGTTATAGCGCTCCGCTAAACCCGAGCGTTGAGCGTCATCGCCCTGTCGGATATCAGTGTGCAAAAACCAATCACTAATTCGCTGGGCAAACACAGGACCGTGATGCTCTGTGATCACCGTGTGCATCATATCCAATGCAGCCGTTCCTCCCCCGCAAGTCAGTCGGTTTCGGTCGCGAACATATAAGGATCGCTCAAGTACAACTTTGTGTATTTCAGCCTTTAGCACATTAACCTGATCCCAATGGATCGTCATGCGGTGCCCTTGCATGACACCTGCCCTCGCCAGTACTAATGGCCCCCCGGATACACCACCGACCAGCACACCGCGACTGACTAACAGGCGCAGCCAGCTCTCGAGGCGACGATCATGTAGATCAACCACATCACTTCCAGCGATAACCAGCACAAGATCGAAATCCACATGCTCACCAAGAAATGCATCAGCCCGGATGACCGCCCCAGAGGAACTCGTTGAGCGCGCTCCGCTGACCGGCAAATGGCGGACATCGTAAAGTTTCTCGTTAGCCAGTAAGTTTGAGGCCCGTAATGGCTCTATGGCGGAGGCATAGGCCATGAGTGGAAACCCGTCTACAAGGACTAATCCGACCCTAAATTCTTTTCGTAACGCTTTTTTGTCCATTTAAGACAAGTTTACGTCTTTTTAGGACAGACACAAGTACTAGAAAATGATTCATCCTTCACTCACCAATCAATCGGGTAAACGGCCGTGCGCTATTCCGCATTTCAAGTACTCAAAGAGGGTCTGACCGGCAACAAAGGATGGAAGCCTGCGTGGCGTGATCCTGAACCCAAAAAACAATACGACGTCATCATCGTTGGTGGCGGAGGTCACGGGCTAGCAACGGCTCACTATTTAGCGAAAGAGCATGGCATCACAAACGTGGCGGTGCTGGAAAAAGGCTGGATTGGATCCGGCAACGTTGGCCGCAATACCACCATTATCCGATCAAACTACATGCTTCCGGGTAACGAGCCGTTCTATGAACTCTCTTTAAAACTCTGGGAAGGCTTAGAGCAGGATTTCAACTACAACGCGATGGTATCCCAAAGGGGAATCGTCAATCTCTACCACAGCGATGCACAGCGTGATGCTTTCGCTAGACGCGGAAACTCCATGCGTCTGGCCGGTGCCGATTCTGTTTTACTCGATGAAGACGGCATCAGAAATCTTTGTCCTGATTTGGACTTCACCAATGCACGCTTTCCTATTAAAGGCGGCTTGTGGCAGCCACGAGGCGGCACGGTCCGGCATGACGCCGTAGCCTGGGGATACGCCAGAGGAGCAGACAGTCGCGGCGTCGATATCATTCAAAACTGCGAAGTCACCGGTTTCACTATGGACAACGGTCGCTGTGTCGGAGTCGATACTAACCGCGGTCGCATTGGCGCTAAGAAAGTAGCCGTTTGCGTGGCAGGCTCTTCAGGACGCGTGATGTCTTTAGCAGGTATGCGTCTACCCATCGAAAGCCATGTGCTTCAGGCCTTTGTCTCAGAGGGCTTAAAACCCACCATTCCAGGTGTCATTACTTTTGGTGCGGGACACTTCTACATCAGCCAATCTGATAAAGGAGGATTGGTCTTCGGGGGAGATATAGACGGCTATAACTCCTACGCACAACGAGGCAATCTGCCGGTCGTTGAAGATGTCTGCGAAGGCGGAATGGCCATCATGCCAAAAATTGGCAGGGCCCGATTACTGCGTAGCTGGGGTGGCATCATGGATATGTCCATGGACGGCTCTCCGTTCATCGATAAAACTGAAGTGCCAGGATTGTATTTTAACGGTGGTTGGTGCTACGGCGGTTTCAAAGCAACTCCGGCAAGTGGTTGGTGCTATGCCCATCTAATAGCGACAGACAATCATCACGATGTAGCGACGGAACTTCTTCTCAACCGCTTCAAGACAGGCGCTGTTGTTGATGAACGTGGTGCCGGCGCTCAGCCCAACTTGCATTAAGGGGTAGATGACTATGATTATCAATCACCCTTTGTTGGGACCACGAGATGCTGCGGAATTTGTCTACCTGGGTGACGCTTCGCTTATCAACCGACCAGACCCGCAATCAGAAACCGCTGCAGAGGAATTTTACGAGTACTTGCATTTACGGGATAACAATGCCGGCGAGCATCGTGAACTCTGGTACCACGAGCAAGGCGATCGATCGTGGCTAGTGGTGACTAGAAACACTTTGACGCATGACATCACTCGAGTAGAGCTTGCGCGAGACGTCGCTTCAATGCGCGCTAACGGAGCGGGTGCCGAATGAACGATTCAAACAACACTGTCGGTGTAAACCGTATCGGTCAGGGCTTATTAGCATCCAGCGCACCGGTACCGTTTATTTTTAATGATCGTAAATTCCATGGCCTGGAGGGAGACACATTAGCCTCTGCCCTGTTAGCCAATGGTCAGCGTCTGGTGGGCAGATCGTTCAAGTACCATCGGCCGCGCGGGATAATCACCACCGGTTCTGAAGAACCTAATGCCTTAGTAGAACTTGGTACAGGTGCGTACAAAGAGCCTAATACTCGCGCAACCGTCATTGAACTGTACAAAGGGCTTGAAGCGCGAAGTCAAAACCATAAAGGGCCGTTGTCTTTCGATTTGATGGCAATTAATGATCATTTGTCGTCGTTCTTAAGTGCCGGGTTTTACTACAAGACATTTATGTGGCCGAAAGCCTTTTGGGAAAAACTCTACGAACCCATGATACGAGCAGCCGCAGGCTTGGGTTCGCTATCAGGCGAGGAAGATCCAGACGTCTATGACAAAGGCTTTCTCCACTGTGATTTGCTGGTTATCGGTGCTGGCGCTTCAGGTTTAAGCGCGGCTCTCACAGCAGGCAGAGGCGGTCTTCAGGTGATTATTGCCGACGAAGACTTCCTACCCGGTGGACGTTTGAACTTTGAAACAGACACCGTAGACGACCAACCCAGCTCTCTATGGGCAGCAAATGCCTACGAAGAATTAAAGAACATGGACAATGTTAGGTTCATGACTCGTACCACGGTCTATGGTGCCTACGATCATGGGGTCTACGGCGCGCTGGAAAAATGCACCGATCATCTGGCCGGCGTCAGCGACTTACCGCGGCAAATTCTATGGCGCATTTATAGCAAACGCGCGCTACTGGCCGCCGGTTCTACCGAGCGCTCTATAGGTTTCGGAAATAACGATCGACCCGGCATCATGCTTGCGGGTTCTGTCCGCGGCTATGTCAATCGTTACGGAGTTGCCCCCGGAAAACGCGTCGCTGTGTTCACTAACAATGACTCAGGCTGGCGAACAGCTCATGATCTTATCGATGCGGGAGTAAACGTCGTCGCCGTCGTAGACTCGCGCTCAATAAGTCCGCTCATGGCGATACCCGGTGCGTCGATCGCGATGGGCAGTCAGGTCGTCGACACGCAAGGGCGCCTGGGAATAAAGTCGATAACACTCAATGACGGCCGCAGCGTTCCCTGCGATTGCCTGGCAGTCTCAGGTGGTTGGAACCCCAATGTTCATTTAACGTGTCACCAGCGTGGACGCCCCACCTGGCGGAGTGACATCGCAGCTTTCGTCCCCGGGGATGATCTCCCAACGGGCATGCAGGTCATAGGCTCTGCATCCGGTTCATTTGGACTTGCTGAACGCTTGCGCTCAGGTCATGAGGCCGCTACCGACATTCTTGTCCAAGCGGGTAGCAATGTCGTGGCGAAGCGTACGCCGCAGGCCCACAGTATTGACTACACCATCACGCCGCTCTGGCAGGTACCGGATTGTAAAGGTAAGGCATGGGTAGATTTACAAAACGATGTCACCTCAAAGGACATTGCTCAATCTGTCCGTGAAGGATTCAAAGCCGTTGAGCATCTAAAACGCTACACCACTCTGGGCATGGCTACTGATCAAGGAAAAACCGCGAATGTGCTCGGTCTTGGCATTTTGTCTGAGATTAGCGGCAAATCCATTGAGGACACGGGCACCACGATATTCCGTCCACCGTACACACCTGTGCCCATTGGCGCTTTGGCTGGTCGAGCCCGAGGTAAACACTTTCGCCCAACACGACTGACACCAAGCCACCAGTGGGCTGATGCACACGGTGCTGAGTTTGTTGAAGTGGGTATGTGGTTACGCGCTCAGTGGTATGCACTGCCCGGTGAATCGCATTGGCGTGAAAGTGTCGATCGGGAAGTCACAGCCACTCGTGAATCTGTGGGAATTTGTGACGTAACGACGCTTGGGAAAATCGATGTGCAAGGACGCGATGCTGCGCAATTCCTCGATAAGGTCTATGCCAACACATTCTCAACACTTGCGGTTGGGAAGGTTCGCTATGGCTTGATGTTACGAGAAGACGGGTTCGTCATGGACGATGGAACTACCGCACGCCTTGATCAAAACCACTACGTCATGACGACAACAACAGCCAACGCTGTCAGTGTTTTCCGACACATGGAATTTGCTCGTCAGTGTTTGTATCCATCAATGGATGTTCATCTGATATCAGCCACTGAGCAATGGGCGCAGTTTGCCGTTGCGGGTCCAAATGCTCGAAACCTATTGAGCAACATTGTTGATGCACCTTTCGATATCAGTAATGAGGGGTTTCCATTTATGGCGTGTAGTGAACTTAGCGTTTGCGGAGGAACACCCGCTCGCTTGTTCCGCATCTCATTCTCCGGAGAGCTTGCTTACGAAATAGCTGTACCTGCAAGATATGGTAACTCCCTCATGCATGCACTTATGCAGGCAGGAAAATCCTTTAACGCGGTACCATACGGCACGGAAGCATTGGGGGTCATGAGAATTGAGAAAGGCCACGCAGCCGGCAATGAACTCAATGGTCAAACCACAGCAGCCAACTTGGGTTTAGGGCGCATGGTGTCAACCAAAAAAGACTGCATGGGTGCTGTCCTGTCCCGCCGACCACGAATGAACCCGGAAAACCCCATCGAGCTAGTCGGCTTTATACCTACCGATGGTGCGGCAACCCTCAGAGCAGGTGCTCATTTCATAGCCACTGATGCCGAAGCGACACTTGAAAATGATCAGGGCTGGATGACATCAGTTGCCTACTCCCCGTCTCTTCAAAGTTCTATAGGGCTCGGATTTATTCGCGATGGGCAACAGCGAATAGGTGAAACGGTCGTTGCTGCTGACCCTCTGCGTAACGAATCAATCACTGTAAAGATTGTGTCGCCACATTTTGTCGATCCTGATGGAGACCGCTTACGTGTCTGACTATACTTTAACGCCTGCCTCTCCATTAAATGGTTTCAGTAAACGCTACGGTGACACTGAATTGTCCGAGCACCCCGCTCTGGATATTGTATCGCTCGCCACCCCAAACGGTGGTGATGAAACACTTAATGCTCTTGTGCTTGAAAAAGTGGGTGCTGGACTGCCTGAGACTGGACGCATAAGCCGTGCTGATGATTCTTCAATGTTTCTCGGGCTGCAGCCTGATCAATGCTTTCTTGTGAGTGAATCGCAGAGACTACAGCCTGCTCTGGAATTAAAAAACTTACTCGGAGATGCCGCATACGTCAGCGATCAATCTGACAGTTGGGCGGTGCTTGAGATTAAGGGGCCAAAAGCCCATGCAGCGCTTGAAAGAATTTGCCCAATTGACATCAGCGCCAATGTCTTTGATGAAGATTCCGTAGCCCGTACATCTATGGAGCATCTCTCGGTCATCATTCACAGACACGGCACCGATGGCTACCGACTGTACTCACCACGTTCATCCGCTAACAGTTTTCTTCATGCAGTGACTGAGTCTCTGTATAACGTTTCATCCACCACTCAGGGTTAATCTTTACCCGCTCTATTTGAGATCTACACAAAACAATGGCTCATTTAACTGATATTGAAATTGCACGAGCTGCAACCAAAAAGCCCATTCAAGAAATTGGCGCAAAGCTTGGTATTGATAGCGAACACCTATTACCTTACGGCCACGACAAAGCAAAGTTATCTGCACAATTCATCGCAGATCAACAAAGTAAGCCGGACGGTAAGCTGATACTGGTGACAGCGATCAACCCGACACCTGCGGGTGAAGGAAAGACGACCACCACGGTTGGACTCGGTGACGGCCTGAATTCCATCGGCAAAAAAACCATGATTTGTATCCGTGAAGCCTCGCTCGGCCCCTGTTTCGGGATGAAAGGCGGCGCAGCAGGCGGTGGATACGCGCAGGTTATTCCCATGGAAGAAATGAATCTGCATTTCACTGGCGATTTCCACGCAATTACCTCCGCACACAACTTACTGTCAGCAATGATTGACAACCATATCTACTGGGGCAATCAATTGGAGATCGATTCACGTCGAGTGGTTTGGCGTCGTGTTGTAGACATGAACGATCGTGCTCTTCGTCAGATTACTGCAAGTCTGGGTGGAGCGACCAACGGGTTCCCTCGCGAAGCGGGCTTTGATATCACGGTTGCATCTGAAGTCATGGCCATCCTGTGTCTGGCCAACGATTTAGACGACTTAGAAAAGCGTCTTGGCGACATCATCGTGGCTTACCGTCGTGACCTAACGCCTATTTACTGTCGTGATATCAAAGCTGACGGTGCCATGACGGTATTGTTGAAAGATGCTATGCAGCCAAATCTTGTGCAAACTCTGGAAAATAATCCGGCATTTGTACATGGCGGCCCATTCGCCAACATAGCTCACGGCTGTAACTCGGTCGTTGCAACGAAAACTGCCTTAAAGCTTGCAGACTACGTTGTGACAGAAGCTGGATTCGGTGCTGATCTCGGTGCTGAAAAATTCATGAATATCAAGTGTCGAAAAGCCGGATTAGCACCTGATGCAGTGGTACTCGTTGCAACTGTACGCGCCATGAAAATGAACGGCGGCGTAGCCAAAGAAGACCTAGGACCAGAAAACGTCGAAGCGGTTAATCAAGGTTGTGCGAATCTTGGACGCCACATCGAAAACGTAAAGTCATTTGGTGTTCCTGTCGTTGTTGCTATCAACCACTTTGTGACCGATACCGATGCTGAAGTTAAGGCGGTTGCTGATTACGTAGAAACACTCGGCTCTGAGGCCATTCTTTGTAAGCATTGGGCAGACGGTTCTGGTGGTACGCAGGAACTGGCGACAAGAGTTGCCGAAATCGCGGACAGCGGTTCTTCGCAGTTCTCCCCGTTGTATCCCGATGAAATGCCACTGTTTGAAAAAATCGAAACTATTGCAAAACGCATTTACCGCGCTGATGAAGTCCTTGCTGATAAGAAAATCCGGGACCAACTCAAGCAATGGGAAGATGCAGGCTACGGGCACTTACCGGTATGCATGGCAAAGACTCAATACAGTTTCTCAACCGATCAGAACCTGCGTGGAGCCCCCACGGGTCACTCCGTTCCGGTAAGAGAAGTGCGATTGTCCGCTGGTGCAGGTTTTGTCGTTGTGGTCTGTGGTGAAATCATGACTATGCCAGGCTTACCTCGCCAGCCGGCCGCAGAGGTCATTAATCTGAACGAAGCTGGTGAGATTGAAGGCTTGTTCTAGACAGTTACATACTTGCATTATTGTGTTGGGGGTTATTCGCTGACTGGCGGATAACCCCTTTTTTATTGAAGAAGGCAAAAATGTATTGAATACAACGCGTATTTAACACAGCCGAAAACTCAGCAAGAATGTGATGTATGGCAATTTTGTTAACAAAACCCGTACTTTATGATGCAGTTAAATACATGAACGTGTAACACGCTACATTCCCACGAATTTTCGTCGTTAAATCTGGCAGACAACTTGTAGCTATTAGCTCAACGCCAACTTAATTCAATAAGAACGACGTTTATGACCACCATTGCCCTCATTGATGCGGACGCAGGCCTACTGAAAAAACAGGCTAAATCGCTATCGAAAGCACGACCTGACTGGGAAATAATTACAGCGACGTCTGCTGCAGATGCACTGGTCCTTGTTGATGATCATCTCATTGATGTTCTGGTAACCGAAGCTCAATTACCGGATATGCAGGGCTTCGAATTTTTAGAGAAAGTTAAAAATCTAAAACCTGAAATCATCCGCTTCACGGTATCGTCCGATTCAGAATCGGAAGTGATACTTGAATGTGCTCGCGTGCATCACCGCTTTCTTGCGAAACCTGTTGAGGCAGATGCACTGGCAGAGGCTATGGAAAGCTCACTGGAATTGAAAACAATTCTGGCAGATGAGCAGCTCATGACATTCATGCAGGCTGTTGAATCACTACCCGCAATACCGGCACTTTACGACGAGCTTGTTACAGAACTCGCATCAAAGAACAGCTCATTAATGAAAGTGGCCGAGATCATAGAGGGAGATGCCGGACTGACGCTTACGATATTAAAAGTCGTGAACTCAGCCTACTGTGGCCTCACTCAGCCTGTAGAGTCCGTTTCGCAGGCTATCTCACTGCTAGGAGCTAGCTTTGTTAAAAACATAACGCTCACGTCCAAGGTTTTTTCAAAGTTTGAAGGTGACAAATCCACACTGAAAAAGCTCACTGAACTTAATAAGGACGCGCTCAAGGTTGGGGCGCTCACTAATCAATTTGCACGGTACGCAAAGGTCCCACGATCATCAGTCAATCATTGCCAAGTGGCTGGCATGATGTTCAACGTCGGCGAGCTTATCGCGTTGACGTCAAAGTCTGACGACATGGCCGAAAAGACTCCGTCGCATTTGCTTGGCGCATATTTAATGCGCTCATGGATGATGCCAGACGCCGTGACTGAAGCTGTTGCGTTGCAACACGAGGAAATCACTGAAAACCCGGGCAAAGTGACACCGCTGGTTGTCCTGCACAGCATTCGTTATTTACAGGAAAACTATACGAATACTGCCAACATGGAACAACGACAGCAGTGTGAAGACTACCTTTGCTCATTTGTCGCACCGTTTTTAGTGGACATTTGGCTGGATACTTATCAGGCACTAGAGCAGCTGGCCTCTTCGGGAAACCAAGAAGCCGCCTAACTCGTTCGGGTTTAAGCGGTGGTGAAATACCTGACGCACACTGCCGCACAAACAGACACGGACGCTGCCAATATTGTTCCCCACGCTATATCGACAACGGTGACGAGAACCGGCCAGTCCTTCAAAGTGGCCAGGTTCGTTAGATCGTAAGTTCCGTAGGCCATTAACCCGACAACCGCACCATGCAGTGCGATGTTCGCCAATGATAGCTCTGGCTGCGATGGCCGTACTGCGAGAAATACCAAGCCTGCGGTAAACATGAGATAGAAGATTACACCCGGGAGCATCAGGAAATCTTTCTTGAGCAAATCACCTAAGTGGTCGGCGTAGAAGTTTTTCGCGACTAAGCCTAACCAAATGCCATCGATGATGAGAAATGCGGAGACTGCGGCTCCATAGGCAATCAAAAAGGTTTTCATGGGCAAAATCTACTTAACGGGCGACACGAATGGGGCTGGACACTCCACGGAGCACCGAATTCCGGTTGATGGATGGTTAAACGACAGAAAATCCGCGTGCAACATCATTCTGTCCGTGGATCGGTCATGAGAAGCTTTTCCATACAGTCTATCTCCTTTTATAGGGATCCCAAGGCCTGCTGGATCTGCCAGATGGACCCTTAATTGGTGACTTCGTCCCGTAAGCGGATACAAAACGATGCTATTAGCACCTGCTCCCGGGTCTCGATGCCAGACAGTTGTTGCTTTTTTGCCATGCTCATAACAGACAATTTGCGTAGGTCGATTATCGATATCAAGGCGAATCGGTACATGAATTCGGCCCCCTACACCCTCAGGCACCGCGGTTAATACAGCTCTGTACCGTTTTCCGATTTCTCTCTTTTCGAACTGTTGCTGTAACGTTCTGTGAGCGTCTCTATTTTTTGCCAGCATTAACAAACCGGAGGTATCCATATCCAGACGGTGCACCAATACTGGCTCAACTTCCGAATTGATCGCCTCAGCGACACGAACAGACACGGAATCGTTAATGTGTTTTCCAGGTTGAGAAAGTAGTCCGGCCGGTTTGTTGACGATGATCAGTGAATCATCTTCAAACACGACAGGAACACCCGGTATACGTGTATTCACCAAATAGCTCGACGAATCAGGTTTAGCCCCATTATCAGGAATACGATTAACAACAATTTTTCAAAACGTTTAGCGGACAACTGATGTCGTACACGCTCACCCAGGACCATACCTAGCATGGATGGGATTAACAAAAAACAGGATGCTAAAGCCACTGACGAACCGACAAGACCGGTATTCCAATAAGCAATAAATAAAACCACGCTGCCCGAAAACAGAAACACGCCAGCCGTTGCTACAAATTGTTCCTTTGAGACACCGCGAGCAGTGAGATACATAATAACAGGCGGCGCCCAAACACCGGCAATCCCGCCCATGATGCCACTGGCGACACCTGCAACAACCTGTGCTTGTTTATCTTTTTCCGGACGAATAGTCAAAACCGGTTTATACAAGGTTGTTATTGAATAAAAACTAATGACACTCCCTAAAAAGAGCGTGACGTACTCAACAGGTATCACGCTTGAGAGTTGCGCAAACAGGGCAATGAAAATGACGCTGCTAATTAAAAGACGCCAATAGCTCGAGACAACCCTCTGAATTTGTCGGCTCCGCCATACTTGCCAGGCGTTGGTCATTATCATCGGAATAATCACAACGCTAATGGCCGTTCTAGCATCTGTAAATTGTGCAAGAAGGCTAACGGCCGTCGTTGGAAACCCAATTCCGAGGGTTCCCTTCACCACTCCCGCAAACAGATAAATCAGCGCAGCGAGCGCTAACAATGAAGCAGGCAAACCGCCCAGAACACTGCTGCCCCACAAGGACTCAAACACGTGCGGTATTCACGAGTCCCTGGATTCCCAGCCGTGTCCGTTAAAAGGATCGACACCTAATTGCTGCATCACATGCGGGAAATCAACCATCACGTAATTGTCGACTATTTTGCCGTCCACCACCTTCCAAAAATCCATGTAGCGAATTTCAACTCGCTTACCGGTAGGTTCAATACCCATGAATTCGCCGGAATGCGTGGCTTCCTGACGGCCAAATGCGGCCATCCATTCGCCTTCGGCGAGACGAGCTTCGTCTATACAAACCTTATCTGAAAATGCAGCCTGAAAAGGTCTTTGCCAATTGTCCTGGAATTCTTTTAGACCGTTTTTCGTACCACAGCCCGCATTACCCATCCATCGAAAGGTTTGCGCGAAGAAAGCACCCATACCGTCTATCTCATGATCATTCAGCCCATCGACCATGGATGACACAACTGAGCGTGTCTCCTCGGTTTTACTGAGATCATTATCTTTGGTCAATGCTGCCTGTTCAGGTCTAGAGCCCTTCACTGTGTTCTCTCCAAATTTCGCTTAATGCAACTCTGTAGTTGGGATAGCGGTAGTGCATACCCAACATACGCTTACTTGCTGTATTTAAAACGCGTTTATTTTCACTGTAAAACGAACGCGCCATCGGGGTGATATCGGCGGTATAAAAATCGATTGCCTGTGGGGCATTTTTTCCAACAAGCGCATGCGCATATTGCACTACATGCTGTGGCGGAGCTGGATTGTCATCGGTAATGTTCAACACACCGGCAAAGTGTTGCTTAGCAGCAAGTAGTGTTGCGTGTGCCAGGTCTTCCACATGAATTCTATTAAACACCTGATGAGGCTTTACCAGTATTCGCGCCTTACCAATCAGTGCATCGCGCACAGCATTTCTACCGGGACCGTATATTCCCGATAGTCGAAGCACCGCCACAGGAACACCCAGTTTCTCACCAAACAACTGCCATGCGATTTCTGCTTCGCGACGCATTATCGAGCGAGACTGAGTTGATACGCATTGGCTGTCTTCATCTACCCAACGCCCTTGATAATCACCGTAAACGCCAATGGTTGACAAATAGCCAACCCATTTAAGGTGGCTAAACGCGGTAGCGGGCAATGTTTGCAACAATGACAACATAGGATCATGCAGCGGCGCCTCTCTATTGGGCGCAACACTGACAATCAAATGTGTGGCTTTAGACAGCTGTGTAATGAATTCATCGTTAAGTTTGCTATTGAGCTGCACACCTTCAATACCCAGCGATGCAAGCTCATCGATACCCGATTGTTCGCGTCTCGTGCCCGTCACACTGCCACACTGCATTGCCAGACGCGCTATACGCTTTCCGCTGTAACCGGCTCCCAGTATTAATGTATGCATGTGACGCTAAGCTGGATACGCAACTACATCGTGGCGCCGATTTGCCACGGTACAAACTCGTTGTCGCCAAGCCCATGCCCCTCGCTAAGCGTCATGTCGCCGGATGCAACTTCCAATAGACGCTCATAAATTCGACGCCCCACGGCTTCGACAGAATCGCCGTCACTGACGATAGTGCCTGCATTAATATCCATATCGTCGCTTAGCTTAAGGAACATATCAGTATTAGTCGCAACTTTTAAACACGGCGATGGTTTACTACCAAACGTTGAACCCCGCCCTGTTGTAAACGTCACAAGATTACATCCGCAGGCTATTTGCCCAGTAACCGATGCGGGGTCGTAACCCGGAGAATCCATGAAAAGAAATCCTTTGCGATCTACCTGTTGGGCGTAACGATAGACGCCGTTAAGCTCTGTGCTGCCACCTTTGGCTACTGCGCCCAATGATTTTTCCAAGATGGTCGTTAGGCCGCCTAATTTATTACCCGGTGAAGGGTTATTGTCCAGCGATCCGTTGTTCTTCTTAACGTAATCCTGCCACCAGGCTATGCGATCCATTAGATCGTTGGCGACCGAGTCATCGGCAGCCCGTTGAGTGAGTAAATGTTCCGCACCGTATATTTCAGGGGTCTCTGCCAAGACAGCCGTACCACCTTGCTTGACCAATAAATCAGCTGCGTAACCCAACGCTGGATTTGCCGTAATACCCGACCACGCATCTGACCCGCCGCATTGCAGCGCCAGCGTCAATTCAGACACGGGACACGGTTGCCTTTCAATGGCGTTAACCTCATCGAGCATGCTTTGGATGAGTTCCACGCCACGTGCAATCGTCTTTACATGCCCACCCGTGGTCTGAATATTCATGGTGCGCAATAACGGTCCGCTGGCTAAGCGGTGCGCTTCAAGCGTACCGGCGATTTGACTCGTTTCACACCCTAAACCAACGAGCAACACGCCACCCACGTTTGGATGCCTTGCGTAACCGACCAGGACTCGCTGAAGGTTTTGAAAACCTTCACCTGCGGCATCCATTCCACACCCGGTGCCGTGCGTAAAAGCCGCGACGCCGTCGACATTGGCGTAGTCGCTGAGCGCATTACCCTCGAACGCCGCTGCAATTCGGTTAGCCACCGTTGCTGAACAATTAACGCTGCTGATAACGGCAATGTAGTTGCGAGTGCCTACTCGTCCATCGGGGCGCTGATAACCCATAAAGGTATCCGTACAATCAACTACCGTGGGTTCCCGATGTTTCTCAGGTTTTAGCGATACATCGTTATCAGTGAACGCAAGATTATGCGTATGCACTGACGTCCCCGCAGCAATGGGTTCACTCGCAACACCAATCAGTTGATTGTATTTAGTAACCCTGGCGCCACCGGGAATTGCATGAAGGGCCACTTTGTGACCTTTCATGATTCGCTCTTTGATAATCAGTGAGATCGAACTGACTTCTCCTGTCGCGTTGTCATTGTGCCCAATGACTATCTCTTCACCTTCTTTAAGCGTTCTTAATGCGACCGCTACATTGTCAGCCTCAGCCAACTTCAACACAGGCTGCGCAGTCGATTGCTTACCATCCAGCCATTGGACGGGAGTTGAATCATTCATATCGACCATGCCATGTTAATGCAACAACGGTTACGCTTATTTATTGATGAGCCGCATCAGAGCAGGAACATAGTCCTCTCCATGCCCATCGTTAACCACTTTCTCCATTCGGGCAAATGCCGCTTTGGGTATTGACGCATCAACACCAACCTCGTCTGCCATAGCGTTGAAATAGCCCATGTCTTTGTAGCCGTTTTTCAACGCAAACGCGAGTTTTGTTTCGTCACCGTCAACAGCTGACGCCATCATCCACTCGAAAAAGTCACTGCGGTTTGGACCGGCGACCATGACGTCTCTGACCCACGCTAAATCAACGCCACCTGCACGAGCTGTTGCCATCGCCTCAGCTGCCAAACAAGCAACCGCCATGGAGAAACCATTATTGATAAGCTTGATACGGTGACCAATACCTAAAGCACCCACGTGGAAAAGATTCTCGGACATCGTATCCAATAGGGGTTTAGCCCGATTGAAATCTTCTTCGCTTCCGCCGGCCATCATGTTGAGTGTGCCGGATTCGGCAGCGGCTGACGATTTACCCAATGGCACATCCATCATGCTGCAACCTTTTTCTGCAAGCATGTCCCCTAAAGCCAACGTTGAGTCTGGTCGGGATGTACCGCAATCGATTAATAGGAACGGGTTGTCAGAGGCTTCTGCACTCAACAGACCATTGTCACCTTTAACGATATTCTCAACAGCATCGGATGTCGTAACGCACAAGATGATGACATCACAATGCTGACGCATTTCAGCAGGCGTTGTGACCTCTTTAGCACCTAATGCCAACAACCTTTCAACGGGTTCGCGGCGAGTGTGGCCCATAATGGTTAACGGATAACCAGCCCCGATAACATTAGCAGCCATGCCAACGCCCATAGACCCTAAACCAATAAACCCGACTCGTTCTTTACTACTCATTTGAATGTTTCACCGTTGAAAATGCTGATGGTTGCGTAAGCGGTTAAATTAGTGACTGTCACGTGGGACAGGAGCACCGCTCCCGCCGCGCAGGAAATCCAAATCCGCTCCCTCATTGGCCTGCATGACCGTCTCTTGATACATTTTTACATAACCACGCGTTGCCTGCGGATGAATCGGCTTCCATTTCTGACGACGAGCCTCAAATTCCTGCTCGTCAACATTAACCGACAGTTCTCGAGTTGCAACGTCCAGAGTAATCATATCGCCATTCTCTATAAACGCGAGAGGTCCACCGACGGCAGCTTCCGGGCAGGCGTGCAGTACGACAGTGCCGTAAGCGGTGCCACTCATACGGGCATCTGACACGCGGACCATATCCGTGACACCGGTTTTTAGAATTTTTGCCGGCAACGCCATGTTCCCTACCTCTGCCATACCCGGATAGCCACGCGGGCCGCAATTTTTTAATACCAGAACACAGCTTGCGTCGACATCCAAGTCGTCGGAATCTATGCGGGCCTTGTAGTCGTCAATATCTTCAAAGACGACCGCCCGACCTGTGTGCTGCATAAGCTCAGGGCTAGCCGCTGATGGCTTCAAGACAGCTCCGTCCGGTGCAAGATTGCCCCGGAGAACGACGATGCCGCCCGCCTCTTTAAACGGTTTCTCAGTTGGGAATATGACGTTGTCATCGTAGACATCAGCATCCTGAACGTTTTCCCAATGAGATTTCCCGTTAACCGTCAGCGTGTCTTTATGGAGCAGTCCGGCATCACCGAGCTTTCGCAGCACGGCGGGAAGTCCACCCGCATAATAAAAATCCTCCATCAGATAATCGCCCGAGGGCATCAGGTTTACCAGACACGGAACATCACGCCCCATCTGATCCCAATCGTCCAGTGAATGCTCAACACCTAGTCGACCGGCTAGTGCCAACAGGTGAATGACCGCGTTGGTTGACCCCCCGATTGCACCGTTAGCCCGTATCGCGTTCTCAAACGCTTCCCGTGTGAGGATCTTTGACGGCGTCAGATCTTCGGAAACCATTTCAACGATGCGTCGCCCAGCCATATGAGCGAGTGCCATACGCCGTGAATCTGCCGCCGGTATAGCAGCATTGCCGGGCATTCCCATACCGAGAGCCTCTACCATGCAAGCCATGGTTGAGGCCGTACCCATGGTCATGCAATGACCCACCGACCGGCTCATACACGCCTCGGTTTCCATGAATTCCTCGGTACTTAACTCACCGGCCTTGACCATGGCATCGAACTTCCACACGTGCGTGCCAGAACCAATTCGCTCATTGCGAAATCGACCATTGAGCATAGGCCCGCCGGATACAACAAGCGTTGGAAGATCGCAACTGGCAGCACCCATCATCAGTGAAGGCGTTGTCTTATCGCAGCCCACCAACAACACGACGGCATCCAGAGGATTTCCACGAATCGATTCTTCTACATCCATGCTCGCCAGATTACGGAAGAGCATGGCAGTGGGCCTTAACAAGGTTTCGCCCAACGACATAACCGGGAATTCCACCGGAAAACCACCCATTTCATACACGCCCCGCTTTACGCGTTCGGCGATATCGCGCAGGTGAGCATTGCAAGGAGTTAGCTCAGACCATGTATTGCAGATACCGATGACCGGCCGGCCATCGAACATATGATGCGGAAGCCCTTGGTTTTTCATCCAGCTCCGGTACGCGAAACCGTCCTTGTCCTGACGTCCGAACCATTCAGAGCTACGAAGCTTACGAGTCGATTTTTTATTGTGCATTCGCGTATTAAACCGGTGTACCAAAAATGCAGGCTATGTCGTCAGCGCTACTGAATCAGACTTGGGAGGCGTGTTTTACAACCGTCTGTGATATCTCACCTAAGCCCTCTATGCCTAATTCCATTGTCTGACCAACCGAGAGATATCGGGGCGGTTTGAATCCGGCACCCACGCCAGGAGGTGTACCCGTGATAACCAGATCGCCGGCTCGCAGGGTCATGAACTGACTCAGATAACTAATGATATGTGCAACGGTAAAAATCATCAGAGATGTTGATCCTGTCTGTACTCGCTCACCATCAACAGATAACCACAAGTTCAGAGTTTGCGGATCGGGAATTTCATCTCGGGTTGTGAGCACGGGCCCCATCGGACAAAAGCTGTCATGGCTCTTTCCCTTAACCCATTGTCCGGTGCTCTCAAGCTGGAACGCACGCTCAGAGATATCATTAACCACGCAATAACCCGCTACATGACTAAGCGCATCTTGCTCATCAACGTAATGGGTGGTTTTGCCAATAATCACGCCCAGCTCAACTTCCCAATCCAGCTTGGTGCTGTGCACAGGCATAATGACATCATCGTTCGGCCCGGCCACTGACGTATCCGCTTTCATGAAAACAACCGGTTCTGCGGGGATCGGCATTCCCGATTCTGCGGCGTGGTCACTGTAATTAAGTCCGATAGCAACCACCTTTCGGATATTACTAACCGGTGGTCCCCGCCTTACGTCAGCATCCACTTCCGGCAGACTATCGTGATCCAGAGCCGCAAGCCTTGCAATCGTGGCATCTTCTAATTGCCCCGGTCCAATATCTTCTATATGAGCGGATAAATCGCGAATTACGCCGTTTTTATCCAGCATTCCCGGTTTTTCACAGCCCGCGTCACCGTAGCGCAATAATTTCATATGGTCATTCCTCCATCTATTTTCATAACTGTACCTGTAGTAAAAATAGACTCATCGCTGGCAAGATACACGGCCATGTGTGCAATTTCTTCTGCAGTGCCGACTCGCCCCATAGGCTGCCGGGCAATAAACTGTTTTCTAGCGGCTACCGGATCATCAAAAGCCGCAATACGCGATTCTAACGAGGGTGACTGCACGGTTCCGGGAGCAATGGCGTTGCATCGAATGCCGTTTGCCACGTAATCCATCGCGATTGAGCGGGTAAGACCGACCACCGCCGCTTTTGTTGCTCCGTACGCGAAGCGGTTCAGTAATCCTTTGTGCGCCGCAATCGATGAGATATTAATGATGGATCCGCTTTGTCGCTCTAACATTCCAGGCAGGACGGCTTTACTCATCGAGAACATGGACTTGACGTTCAAATCAAACGCCATATCCCATTCTTCGTTAGTGCAATCCAGTACCGAGCCATGGTGTACAAAACCGGCACAATTAAAAAGGATGTCGAACGGATCATGAGAGTCAACCAACGCTGAGATGGCGGCTTGATCGGTCACATCGAGTACGGATGCCTGAATACCCTCCACGTTCTCAAACTTTGCGAGCGTCTCCGCATTGATATCGGTCGCTATGACCGTAGCACCTTCGGCTGCGAAGGCTCTTGTTGTCGCCTCGCCGATCCCTTGAGCTGCGGCCGTCACCAGCGCACGCTTCCCACTTAGTCTTTTATTCATGCGGGCGAGACTACCCGAAGGTGCACCTAATTGCCAAGTTCACCCGTATGAGATAGTTATGACGGACAAGGAACAAAAAGCCCAATTTTGCAACCAAGCATTATGAAATTTCGATGGCGCCGCCTGTTTATCGCCTTGGCAGCAATACTGGTCGTTTTCTTCCTGCCGGTGGGTAGTATGCTTGCCGTCTACTACTACGATGACAACGCCGGGTACCGGGGCTTTTCTCGTCACAGCACCACAGACCAGGCACCCGACGCATCATCCGATGAAGCAGTCATTCAGGTTTACGCCGCCAGAGCCGCACGGTGGCGGGGGGCGATTGGCGTTCATACATGGATAGCCACCAAACGCCATGACGAAAACCATTACACCCGTTTGGAAGTCATTGGATACCGGGTACGTTGGGGAGGAGATGCGGTTCGAATCCGACCGGGCACTCCAGATGCGATGTGGTTCGGTCAATACCCGACCTTGCTGCGTGAGATTCGTGGAGATCAATCGTTAGATGCCCTTATCGACAGACTCCATAGCGCTGCACAGGATTATCCGTATGCAGATAGCTACACCATCTGGCCCGGCCCCAACAGCAATACATTCACTGCCCATATTGCACGGCAAATTCCCGAGCTCAGGCTAGAACTGCCCAGCAATGCGATTGGCAAAGACTACCTACCCGACAATGGCATTATTGCCCGGACGCCAAGCGGCACAGGATTACAGGTATCAGCCAGAGGCTACGCCGGTGCTCTAGTCGCGTTAGAGGAAGGAATCGAATTTAATTTCCTCGGGCTGACAGCGGGTATCGATCTCTACCCTCCCGCTTTAAAACTTCCCGGTGTTGGACGTGTGGGTTTTTCGGACAAGAAATCTTTTGACCATTACTCGTCAGACGTACAGCTGCACTAATTTACTGCATTCGAGCGTTCGACATCGTCTAAGCCTAAGACGTAACAGACTGTGACATTCATCCCATTTATCATGCGGGTACCGCTAACAGCTATAGCGATTCCATCACACTAATCTAACAAGCTCTGCCAAATCAAAAAGTGTTGGGTCACTTATGCAGAATCGTTAGCAAACTGAATGGCGTAATGACCTTAGGCTACGCCGATTATTAATTTACACGTCTTGTTTCATGACAATAAGAACGATAAAAAACCCTATGGATAAGTGGTTAAGTTTGCGAGCCGCAGTGCTCGTGTTTGCACTAGTTGGCTTATCAGCGTGTGGCGGCGGCTCTTCAACCTCCGTACCTCCCGCAAACGATGCACCTGGCAGCGACGGCTCTACGGATGCTGGCAACTCAACCGGAGCATCTGACGGTTCAACTGACGGGACTACATCAGGTTCGGACACGGCAGGCTCAGATGCAGGTTCTGCCGATTCGGGTAGCCCAACGGGTGAAACTCCCGACGGAGGCTCAGACGGGACTTCAGAGGGTAGTTCCGATGGCGCAGACGGCGGCACCACCGATTCAAATGACGGCGACAATGCTGGCGGAGCCGGTTCGACTGATATCCGCGCAAACCGGGTGTTGACTGAATTACCGTCACCGCCTCTGACTGGAGCACCGGGCATCGACAGCGAGCCTGTGCGTGCAACAGGACCTGTCAGCACGGTTAGAGAATTTTTTCTGGTTAGAAATCCAGCGGGCGAATTGATCGATACCTTCGGCATTATTACTGATGAAGAGTTTGCCGCAGGCCCTCTTCCGCCGGTTTTCTATACACCTGATCACATCGATACCAGCACTAATTCTCCGCCCTATTTCGAGAACCTGAACGATGTAGAAGTATTCGCCGGTCAAACCTTAACGCTCGTGCTTAAGCCACTCGATCCGGACGGTGGAATTCCGGGACTCTTTCCAAGGGATGTACCTTCCGGTGCGCAGTACGTCGATAACTTCAACGGCACTCGCTCTTTGATTTGGAGCCCACTGGAACCGGATGTTGGTATTCGTGAGTTCACTATTACGGCAACCGATCCTCTAGAGCCTTTTTACCGCACGGAACGCACAGTACGCATCAAAGTTTCCTTGCCCAGCGATCCGTCTACTATCGTTAACCTGCCTCCTGTGGTTAACCTGATAAGACCGGCCACTGTTCGTGTTAACGATCCTGTTGTCCTGTACATAAAGGCGGACGATCAAAATGGTTCAGTACCGACGTTGGAAATAGTCAACCCTCCACCGGGTTCCACTATCACACCGCACTTTGACGATCCCAAGTTCACGATCCTAAGATTCACACCCAGTGTTGCTGAAAATATCAATTTAGAACTTGTTGCATACGATCAGTTTGATCGCTCTTTAACCGGGCGCAGTATCGTTAACATTGAGGTTCTTGAAGAGAGCGCATTCGACAGGCCGGGAGCCAGACTTCGGGAACTGGCTGCAGCTCGTGATTTGCTATTCGGTTATGCCGCTCTTTTGAAATTTTATGAGCAACCAGACGGTGCGGTTTACGCCGATATCGCTGCTGAAGAATTCAATCTAGTCACTACCGAAAACTCGCTTAAGTGGGATCGTTTAAACCCACTTCCCGGCAAGTATCGCTGGGCAGAGGCAGACAACCTAGTGTCGCATGCCAAAGCACGTCGTCAAGCTGTGCACGGCCATACGCTAATCTGGCACAGACAGCTCCCTGGGTGGATTCAACGGACAGACCCAGCTGAGCGCGAGACTCATATGCGCGAATTCATTGATCGGGTTCTGACACGTTACGGCGACGACATACCTATTTGGGACGTAGTGAACGAAGCCTTGGAGGAAGACGGCACGTTTCGTAATTCCATTTGGTACGAAGCCATGGGCGCTGAGTTTATTGACACTGCGTTCCGACAGGCACGCGCATCAGCTCCGAATGCTACCTTGCTCTACAACGAGTACGACGTCAGCTTTGCAGGTCCGAAAGCCGATGGTCTGATGGCCTTAATGCGGTCATTAAAAGATGCCAACACACCCGTGGATGGTGTCGGGTTTCAAATGCACCTTGATGCGGACTTTGATCGCTACGATGAGGTTGCTGCTAACTTTCAAACCATTGCCGATATGGATCTGGACATCTACATCACAGAACTGGATGTCTCTATACGTGACGGTCAAACCGAAGGACAGCAAGCCACGGTATTTGCCGAAGTCTTATCGCTATGTTTGGAGCAACCCCGATGCAAGGCGTATCAAACCTGGGGCTTTACCGATATGTACTCGTGGAGAAGCGAGTACCGTCCATTGATAATGGATGATCGTTATCAAATCAAACCAGCCTATGAAGCGCTACAGCGCAGGCTCAGCGAAAACTAATTTCGTTGGTAAAAACTAAAAAGGGCCGCTGATGAATCAGCGGCCCTTTTTTTAACACTTATATTTATAGTATTTAAGCGGACTGTTGACGTTTAAACAGTAGCGTCAAAGCCACCAGCAGCAATACGACAAACCACGCTAGCGACCACTCACCCATACTGAAACCCAAAAACGTCCAGACAACTTCAGCACAATTTCCATCACCTTTGAACAGCAAGGAAAGTGTCTGTAACCAGGGTTCGTTTTCCAACCAGTACTGTAAGCCTGGACCACACTCGGGCACCTGATCTTTAGGCAGATGCTGTAACCATACCTGACGACCTGCAGTCCCAATACCGCCTAACGCACACAAGGTCATAAGAGCGGCGGCCAGTCGCTGAAGCCAATTTATTTTCATCGTGCACACACCGATGAAGGCAAAGAGCCCAATACCGACGTAGAACATCCGCTGAGTGATGCACAGAGGGCAAGGGTCGAGATACAGCACGCGCTCGGCGTAAATTGCGTAGCTCATCAGACCTATTACGGATAACAGAGCACCTAGCCAAAGCATTACGCGTGAATATGGAGAAGATAAACTCATTGATGTAGGTCAGTTAGAATAGATGAGCTTAGCTTAGCAAATTAGATGCAAATCGTTGCGTATTCGCTTAAGGACCAGCTACGGTACACTCTGCCCCTCAACGATTACGGAGTGCAAGACATGGAGTACTGGCAAGAATTTCTGCGATACGAGCACGCCAACGGCATTATGATGGCTGTGGGTGCAGTTTTAGTGTTTATCAGCATCCTGAAAATTGTAAAGAGCAGTTTAAAGCTTCTTCTTTGGGTACTGATTGCCGGGGTCGGTGCGGCCTCTATCGCCTATGGATTCGAGCACTCTCCGTACGACCTTCCAGCCTTGAACAATCTGACCTTGGATGACATTAAAGAGATGGCACCTGGGGTCAATAACGATGTACTGCAGTACCTTTGCCAGAAATTTGACTTGGCAACGGGCAACTAATTAACGCTTACCCGTTTTCTAATGGAGTAAAACGTAGTCGACGAAATAGCGGCCACCCTTGACCGCGATAGTCAGCATGGCAATAACCTGTCCGTGAGTTTGCGAGTAAATTTGATTCCATATCAGCGTAAAAGATTTTTCTTTACGAAATATGGTGATTAACTCTCGGTGCTCAGGAAGGCCCCAATCACGTTCGCGCTGGTCGCAGGCTTCTAGAAATTCTTCACTCCCCAGCATGCTTTTCAAACTGACAGAAAAGTGGGTGGAATGTAATCGATAATCGCGCCGGGATACACCGAGCATGACGTCATCCATCATTGGCTCAGCAATTTTAAGTATGTCGGCGTCGCTTAGTTCCATGCAGCTCATGCCGCAATTTTACACCGCGTACCCGTTTTTGTGGGTAGCCTTCAGCTGATATGTGGGATCAGCTGGAAAAACACTTTAGATCAATCCTTTGATCTATACCCTGCTAAATACTACGCTTCTTCGCGATTTTGCTTACCCATTCGATAACCGCGGTACCACTCACTTTCCAACTCTTCATCTGCGAAATACGAATGGTGGCAGTTAGAAGGCGTAGTGCCTTTAATTCCAGCATCCATTCCAGCCTTGCGAGCCAGCGCAGGGGTGACCTGATGCATTGGCTTGAACGCTTCGGATATAACCGTGTTCAAACCGACGAAATCAAACGTACGCTTCATTGAGGCAACTCCATACAAATATAGTAACCCGGGTATGTCCCGGAGTGATGAAGAAGTTAACATGAGCTGTTTCCGCCCTTTTCCGACTGGTTCTCATAAGACGGTCATTGCAATGATGCACTGGGTGGGCAAGCTTAAAAGTCAGAACGCTGACGCATTTACTCGCGTGTGCAGAACAACTTGGTAAATTAGGGGGTAATTTACAAACGCTTTTTAACGTGTCCGGAGCGCTATTACTGTGCACGATTATGGTTCAAATTACTCTACGCGAAAGATATATTTCACGAATTACCCCAACGCAATTCTCACTTATCAGCTAACCCCCCTGAGCATTCAGCTTCTACCTTGCCTAATAGGTTAAACACAGGGCGGTTGTCACACTAATTTGCATAATTCGTGATACGGAAAAAACGTCTCTCAGTTTCCTGACACACGAGTTATCTTGTCTCATTTCAATATCAACGAAAGCGATTGCGTCCTGTCCTTGTCGAATATTCATTCGCCAACATGGATCATGGACCAGAACTTCACCACTTTACTGTGGGCAAATGATGCAGGATGGCGATTCTGGGGAATCGACAATCATGATGCGGCAAATCCTCGTGATTTCATGTCCGAACTTAATTTGAGAAAAAAGTCGGAATGGCGAGGTTTTTTCAAAGCACTCGATGATCTGAATGAGCCGACCGTTACTCGATGCCCGAATAGGACCTCACAACCCGCTGAAGTGGTGACGACGGTAAGGGTCGAGTCTCAAATAGATACTCATCAAATAGAGGTTGTTACATTTAGAGTTTTATCTGAAGAGTCTTTCACCAAAATTGAGACCTCTATAGAAGCAACCTCGTTGAACAATACCGATACGCTAATTTTGTTATTCGATGGCAAAAACAATTTAACTTATCGGAACGCAGCAACCATACGCGATCTACCGGAATCAACGGTCACATTTCAAGATCTATTTAACGACCCTTCTGCCAGTGAATTATTACTTAAAAGCATACGTAAAAAAGGCGAAGTACAGGTCGAGCAGGAACTGAACACCAGACATGGCTCGTGTTGGCATACGGTCAGTTTGAAAAAAATCGTTGCGTCAACCGGTAATGAATTTTCAGTACTAGTAACCGCGAATAACTCGTCTCGATGGCATGTAGCTGAGCAAAGGGCCAAAGACTTAGCTCAGAAAGACTCACTTACGTCGCTACCGAATCGCGCTGCCATGAGTGCATTTCTCCGTGAACTCACTCACCGAAAAAGCAGTGAAAGCTATAAAGCGGAGTTCGGATTATTTTTCCTGGATTTAGATCGCTTTAAAATCATTAATGATTCACTGGGCCACGCTGCCGGTGATGAGCTCCTAATAGAAGTCGCAAATCGCCTCAGACATTCCGTCGGCGAAATGGGTAATGTCTATCGACTCGGGGGCGATGAGTTTGTTGTTATTTTTGATGGCCTGGCGGGATACGATGAACTTACCGAGCAAGCCGAAAATATTCTTAACGGAATGGACAAGCCTGCTTATATCGCTGATCAGAAATTACGCATACGGCCCAGTATCGGCATTTGCACCTATCCTGCAGATGGGAAGTCGATTACAGAGGTACTGGAACACGCAGACGCTGCCATGTATCTGGCTAAGGCGGAACGTTCCGGCTACTGTTTCTTCGATGCGCAAATGACAAAATCACATTCTGACTCATCTAAAAATCGACTCTCACTAGAGAACGATTTGATTACCGCGATGGAAGAGAATCAACTGGAAATCTATTATCAGCCTAAGATTTCTTGTCAGGACTTATCGGTTTCAGGAGTAGAGGCCCTACTTCGTTGGAATCATCCCGAACGCGGAATGATCTCACCTGAAGAGTTTATTCGCATCGCCGAAGAAACCAATCATATTTCAGCTATTGGTCGATGGGTACTCGAAGCTGCAATGACACAGCAACGAAAATGGCATGACGCCGGACTCACACTACCAATCGCTATTAACATTTCTGCACAACAATTCCACAACGGTGACCTTGTTGAACATGTCTCGGGCGCATTAAAAGCCAGTGGCTGTGAACCAGACATGGTTGAGTTGGAAATCACCGAGTCCATGCTTCTGGGTGATACCGATCAAATACAAGCGACGCTTCAACAACTGAGCAGCATGGGTATCATGCTGGCACTTGATGATTTTGGAACGGGCTTTTCAAACCTAGCGTACTTACAAAAATACCCACTGGACGTACTAAAAATAGATCGTATATTTTTAGCCGATCAAAAACGATCCATGCTCATGGGTACCATTTTGAATATGGGTAAAGTACTGGGCTTAACAGTCGTCGCTGAAGGTGTCGAAAACTCAGTTCAGGCAGACTGGTTAATTTCCAGAGGTTGTGATCAGTTGCAAGGCTTCTATTTCAGCAAACCCTTGCCGGTAGAAGAGATCACTCTCTACCTCATGGACAAGTGTTTCAACGACAACAGTGCAACCCGATCAGCCGCGTAGACTGATCCGGGCAACACCTTAGCCTTCGCTGTTCTTCTGTAAGTCGACTTAGCTCCACCACTTCGCTGCAGCGTCATTCACCTCAGCTGTGTGGAATCGTGCAGCACGATCACTCGGTGGTAGATTTTCTTTGTAGAAAAACTCGGGTAACTCGTCATCACTGTCGGTGAACCCGGCGGAACGATTAAATTGATCTTCGAGTTTTAACGTCTCTTTCCCTAACTGTACAAAGAAACTTTCAGGCAGCTCAACACCGTGAGCATCATTGATTGCCTGAACGATGAAGTCGACATGTTCATTGGTCACTGAACGACCGAACACACACAAACCCAATGAATCGACAGCCGCGCACATTGCCTGCATGTCGAGACTAACAGCCACCAACTCCTCAGTGGTTTTGTCTTTACTGTCATAGGAAGGCAGATTTCCAGCTGTGTGGTCAGCCCCTTGTGCAGTCATCATCATGGTAAGACCCGTCACTTCGATAACACGAGGATCGTAAGCACTGATCGCTTGGCGCTTGATGACCGGTACGCGTTCCACACCCAAAGCTTCGCCGACTCGCGCTGTACCCATAGCGTACAACTTACCGTCTTCCGTGCCTTGACGAATGTCATCGAGCACCGATTGCATGTATTCCACATCGCCGAATTTGCCGCGACCTGAATCCATCAGCACGCCGATAGTTCCGCCAAGCTCAATCGTATCAATGCCTAGATCGTTTGCTTCGTAGTTCAATTTTGCAAGATCATCAGGGTCGCT
Organism: Granulosicoccus sp.; assembly: GCA_020627685.1. Lineage (GTDB taxonomy): Bacteria > Pseudomonadota > Gammaproteobacteria > Granulosicoccales > Granulosicoccaceae > Granulosicoccus. The sequence continues at coordinate 74,706 of JAHDGK010000004.1, forward strand.
TAACCCGCAGTTAGTACCCAGTAAACCGATAGTTTCATACTCAATCGGGGATACCACTTCATTGCCGTTTTCATCGGCGTACACGTTACTGCATTGAATAATGCAGCCCGGCATACAGGCATGAGTTTGCTCACCACCCCGGGCAATGTTTTGCTCTCTTAAGAAATCTCCCCCTAGCTTAAACGGGCCGGTTTCAGTATCGACTGCTTGGCCAGCAGTGAAGTTTCTTACGGGGATACCCCCAACATGATTGGTATAGTCGGCAACCATTGCAGTTCCAGTCTGTTGGAAAGCCTGAATAGCGGGTTCTTCATCAAGCATTTTCCGATACTGCTTGACGGCACCCATGACCTTCTTGCGCTCGTGCAACGGCGGCATTCTATCGAGGTCTATAACAATGGCCTTTACCTTTTTCGATCCCATCACCGCTCCGACACCGCCACGGGCAGCCAAACGACTCGGGCGCAAATCAACATCGCTAAACGCAATACCAGAGAGCAAGCCCTGGTATTCACCCACCGGTCCACACAGGCCCAGGCTGACCTTTTTACCAAAGCGTTCGTGTAGCTTTTCAGCCGTTTCGAAGTTGCCCATGCCGAGAAATTCTGTGGCGTCGTGGAATTCAATCAAACCCTCTTTACCGAAATGAATGATGGTCCAGTCATCCGCCACGCCGTTGAGCGTAATGCCCGCAATTTTCAGCTGTCCCATTGCAAACGCAAATGTGCCACCACCGTTCGCCTCTTTGACGCCTAGGGTTAGCGGGCTTTTACACCCGACACTGACTCTGTTTGCATTGGAGAAATTTGTTCCAGCAAACGGACCTGCGGAAAATATAAGCGGGTTGTCGCCTGAAAGCGGGTCTACATCGCCCAACCCGGCATCGGTTAGTGTCTTTGCAATAAGGTAACGCCCGGCACGCACGATGGCCTCGCCTTCGAGTTCTTCAGTGCGAATTTGACGGGTAGATAACTCGATATGATGATATTGACGCATAACTCTGGAAAGATAACTCTAATGAGGGTGCTGTGAAATATAGTAACCGGAAACCGTTTAAATCGGAATCTAAGGGCTTGTTCCTTCAGATTCGGTAATAACGGTATCTAACAATTCAATCCAATGGACAACCCGCCGCCCGCTTCCTGCTTGGATGTGTAACTGACACCCAATGTTGGCCGTAGCGATAATATCGGGCTCGTCAGCCAACAACGAAGCAACTTTGTTGTCTCTTAACTGTTGGCTAATCTCCGGCTGAAAAATCGAGTAAGTGCCTGCTGAGCCGCAGCAAGTGTGAGAATCAGCAACAGGAGATAGCTTAAACCCGAATCGGGCAAGGATGGTTTCAGCGGCCATAGGCAGCTTTTGACCATGTTGCAGCGTACAAGGCGGGTGATAGGCAATCTTTCCCATAGCAGCCGACGACGTTTTGTATTTTGAAACGTCTTCCTCGGACAGAACCTGACTCAGCGCTTCGACGATATCGCAACTGAGTTCGCTGACTTTTTTGGCTTTCTCAGCATACTGCGGATCGTCGGCTAGCACGTGCCCATAGTCTTTAACCATAACGCCACAACCACTGGCCGTGGTAATGATGGCTTCACACCCCCCTTCAACAAACGGCCACCAAGCATCAATATTTTGTTTCATAAAGTCCCGAGCTTTATCTTGCTCGTTCAGATGAAAATGCACGGCACCACAGCAACCTGACGACTTAGCCGTCTCTAGGGAGATTCCAAAAGCGGAGAGAACCCGTGCTGCACTGACGTTTGTAGCTGGCGCCATCGATGGCTGAACACATCCATCCAGCACCAACATGGTTCTGGGATGAGTTTGAACTCGCGGAGCCCACGGCACGGTTTGTCGCATTGGGATACTGGAGGAAAGCTTTGCCGGCATCAACGGTCGCAACCACTGCCCCATTTTGACTAAGGGTCCGACACGTTTTGAATAAGGTAACACCGACAGAATAAGTTTGCGCATCCAAACGGCTTTACCCGTTCGTGGAACACGATCCTCGACCAGTGATCGACCGGCATCCACCAAATGACCATACTCGACACCGGATGGGCAAGTGGTCTCACAGTTGCGGCACGTTAAACATCGGTCTAGATGCGTACGCGTCACTTCAGTCGGTTCATGCCCTTCAACCACTTGTTTGATGAGATAGATTCTTCCGCGAGGGCTGTCCTGCTCATCTCCAAGCAAGTTATACGTGGGACAGGTCGCGAGACAAAAGCCACAGTGAACACATTTCTTTAAGACATCAGCAGCAGCAATGGCGCGAGGATCATTTGCCAGCGAAGGCGCTATCGTGGTTTGCATAGCTCAGACACTCACAGCGCCATCGGGCGCATCTACATGATCGAATTCGGGGTGAAAACGGCCACGATTGAAAAGTCGATGGGGATCAAAACTGTCACGAACCCGACTCTGCAAGCGCCTCATCGGATCTTTAACCGGTTGAAAGGCAGGCTGTGAAGGATCTTCGTTCGCGGTGTAGCGTGTGGCATGCCCGCCGTGTTGCGCAACAGCATCGAATATCCGTTCAGCCGACTCGCTTGTTTTTAACCACCGCTGCGCACCGGCCCAGTCGTACAGCCACTCACCGTCAAGATCGATGGCAGGAACGTAGTCAGCCACCGATATGCGCCATAGGGAACTTTCACCACCGTGAGATTGGATGCCTTGCGTGAAAAACTCATGCGTATGATCCTTGATGGATGCCCACAGCTGATCATCGTTGGTGACAACATCGCCGCCAAGTTTTGCTGCAGCGGCATCCACTGCAGTGTCGCTACCGCTAAGTCTTAAATAACGAGAGTCATCAACCAGCATGGCCGCCGACAACGGTAGCGGTTGACGTAATAGAGACGCAAACTCATGGCTTGCGTGAGCTTGGCTGCTTTGTCGAAGCGTTAGTTCTTTCGCAGGTTTGGGCAACACTTTCATGGACATGTCCAACAATACGCCCAGTGTTCCCCAGGCACCAACCTGCACTCTTGAGACGTCATACCCTGCTACGTTTTTCATTACCTCTCCTCCGAAGGAGAGATCCTGAGCTTGACCATTAATAACCCGCATGCCCAACACGTAGTCACGTGCGGATCCGAAGAATGGACGGCGTGGTCCTGACAATCCGCAGGCCAGTACACCACCGATGGTGCTGCCTCCGAATTCGGGTGGTTCAAACGGTAACATTTGACCAGCAGCATTTAGCGCCTCATTGAGCTCTTTCAATGGCGTACCCGCTCGTACGGTCACAACAAGTTCGGTGGGTTCATAGGTAATGATTCCCGTATGCCCGGCGATAGAGAGCTCTGTTTGTGTCTCCTCTACCGCGTTGCCCAAAAACTTTTTGCTGTTACCGCCCACAATACGCAAAGGCGATTTTTCCCGGCAGGCTTCATTGACGCGTTCAAGTAGCGCAGCACTGTCATCTTTTGATGTCACGTTTAAAATCGGCCTTTTAGAATCGTTCCAATTCGGGAAATGGTAGTTCGCCATGATGTACGTGCATGGCACCAAACTCGGCGCATCGCTGAAGCGTAGGAACCGCTTTTCCAGGATTGAGCAATCCTTCCGGATCGAATGCCGCTTTCACACTATGAAATTGCGTCAGCGTATTTTCATCAAACTGCACACACATCTCATTAATTTTTTCGACACCAACGCCATGTTCGCCGGTGACGGTTCCTCCCACTTCAACACACAGTTGTAGTATTCGGCTGCCGAGTTCTTCGGTGCGGTGTAACTCACCGGGTTTGCCTGCATCAAACATGATCAGTGGATGTAAGTTGCCATCGCCTGCATGAAAAACATTGGCTATTGGAAGCTCGTATTCCGCCGACATCTCGTCCATCCGTTGCAGCACGTATGACAACTGCTTGCGCGGTATCGTACCGTCGATGCAATAGTAATCTGGAGCCAATCGCCCAACAGCGGGAAACGCAGATTTTCGTCCTTTCCACAGTAATAAACGTTCTTCTTCGCTTTCAGCGACGTGCAAGCTCGTCACCGAACAACGAGAAAAGACCTCGGACACGCCCGCAACCTGAGCATCGACCTCTTCAGCGAGTCCATCGAGTTCGCACAGTAGCAAGGCGGCAGCATCTGTTGGATAACCGCACTTAGCAAACGCCTCAGCAGCAATAATGGCAGGCTTATCCATTAGCTCCAGTCCCGCCGGAATAATACCCGCTGCAATCACCTCACCCACAGCATCGCCGGCAGCCTCAACACTATCGAATGCGGCAACCACTAATTTTGCCACCGGTGGTACAGGCAGTAATTTAACTTTCACTTCTACGGTCACAGCGAGCATGCCTTCAGAACCTGTGAGTAGTGCCAGCAAATCGTAACCTTCATTGTCATGCCCATCACAGCCGAAGGTCATGATGTCACCATCGATAGTCACCACTGTCGCAGACAACACGTTGTGAACCGTCAGACCATACTTAAGGCAATGGACGCCTCCGGAATTCTCAGCGACGTTGCCGCCAATCGTGCAGGCAATTTGCGAGGAAGGATCAGGCGCGTAGTACAGCCCATGAGGACGAGCAGCATCTGAAATAGCCAGATTTCTAACCCCGGGCTGTACACGTGCAAAACCCAGTTCTTCGTTCAACTCCAGAATTTTATTGAACTTGGCCAACCCTAGAATGATGCCGTCTTCATGCGGAAGCGCCCCTCCGGACAGACCAGTCCCAGCACCTCGCGCAACGACCGGGACTTCATTGCTCTTTGCCCAGCGCATGATGGCCTGTATTTGGTCGATGGTATCGGGCAACACCACCAACAGTGGCGTCGCTTTCATCGCTGTCAGCCCATCGGATTCATAAGGACGCAGCTGCTCGACTGTTGATAGTATGGCTTCCTCGGGCACTATGGCCTGAAGTGCTATTGCATGACGTTCCCGCCGTTGTTGCCGGTCTGCGAGAATATCGGAGGTCTCCAATATTTCAGCCAATGGCACCGATGGATTAGCGGACATGCACAGTCTCCTTAGATAACAACGAAATTCACTTTACCTTGGTCTAGATTACGTCGATCTCGGCAGTTTCGCTCAGTTTCACGGAGATTTTTCGCAATCTAGCTACGAATTGTTGGAGTTTGTTGCTTGTTGACTCCTCTGACGCTTTTCAGTTGCCATGTAGTTTGACTACATAGAATTTGCAGAATATGCGTTGCGAGCGTAAAAAACAGCCAACGTATTTGGCGCAACATATTCACCAAAAGGCTTATTGAGTTAAACTACGGGAACAAACGTATCAATTACTGACACTGATACGTCAGTCACTGCTGTGTAAATTAACTACAAATACAATTCAAAATTCGATGAGACGCAGACGCAACGCAAAAATCATTGGCACACTCGGGCCTTCCAGCAATAGTCACGAGACCATTCGTGCGCTCTTCGATGCGGGCATTGACGTTTTCCGTCTCAATTTCAGCCACGGCACTCACGAAGATCATGCTCGGACTTACGGCATTATCCGCGAAATTGAAGTTGAACGTGGCAGGCCTATTGGCATCCTTGCCGACCTGCAAGGCCCCAAGCTACGGGTGGGCACCTTTGCCAACAAAAGCGAGATGCTAAAACCTGGAGAAAAGTTTGTTCTCGATCAGGACCCCACACCCGGAGACGCCACTCGCGCACCGCTTCTGCACCCGGAAATTTTTGCAGCCTTGACGGTCGGTGCACAATTGCTGATCAATGATGGAAAAATTCGACTCAAGGTCCTTGAGTTTGATGAGCAACGCGCTGTCACAGAAGTCATGGTCGGTGGAGAGATCAGCGGGAACAAAGGCGTAAACGTGCCCGACTTGTATCTGCCCATTTCACCGCTAACTGAAAAAGACCGCCGCGATCTTGATTACGCACTAGATCTCGGTGTTGACTGGATTGCGATGTCTTTTGTTCAACGTCCGGAAGATATGGTAGAGCTGCGGGAACTGGTTGGGCAGCGCGCGGCAATCATGGCCAAGCTGGAAAAACCCTCTGCCATTGAACATCTATCCGACATCGTTCAGCACAGCGACGGCATCATGGTTGCCCGGGGTGATCTTGGCGTAGAGATGCCCCAAGAAAAAGTGCCTGTTGTACAAAAACAGATTCTTCGCTGCGCGCGTCAGGAAGGCAAGCCAGTGGTGGTGGCGACCCAAATGCTTGAATCCATGATTCATTCCCCCATACCCACGCGTGCTGAAAGCTCAGATGTCGCCACTGCTGTTTATGACGGAGCCGATGCCGTTATGCTCTCGGCCGAAACCGCCGCAGGTAGCTATCCGGTCGAGGCCGCTACCGCCATGAACCGCATCATCATTGAAGTTGAGAGAGACCCCTACCATCGCAAGATGGTTGATGTTTCTATTCCCACGCCGGGAGATACGGTGGCAGATGCCATCAGTTCCTCACTTCGGCACGTCGCCACCGTGATGCCTCTGGCCGCAACGTTCACCTACACAGAATCTGGATTTTCCAGTTTCAGAGCTGCCCGCGAGCGTCCTGAAGCTCCGGTAATCGGCTGCACACCTAATCGTGAAACTGCGCGTAAGTTGGCATTAGTTTGGGGCGTTCACGCCGTTATTAATGAGGTCATGAACAGCATAGATGAAATGGTTTCCACCGCCATTAAGCTGACGCTACGTGAAGGTTTCGGTGAAATGGGTGAAATCATTGCCATCACAGCGGGAATGCCGTTTGGCCGAACCGGCACCACTAATATGCTGCGCCTGACGCGACTTAAAGAGCTTCCGAATTAACCGCGCATAGGTACTGCATCACGTTTTTTTGGAAAGTAAACAATCTTGTCAGGTTCACCTGTCGGCTCACTTTAATAGTGGGTAGTCAGGTATCCTTGATGAAGTATTGTTCGACAAACCTAAGAGCGCGCTTCGTGAAATTAAACCCTTGGACGCTGTTCATCGCACTGCTTGTGATTTGCACAAGCAGCCTTGCTCAGCAAGCTGCCTCCTCAGGCAGTCAACCGGAACCACACACGATTATTTCCCGCGATGTGATAGTTGCGCCCGGTGATTCCTTACGATCAATCTCTAAGAAGGAATTAGGACGAGCAGGGTTCGCTCCACACATTGCTGATTTCAACAACCTGCCCGTTGAAGCCCCTTTAGTGCCCGGCGACATCATTCGCATACCCATTCACATCCCCGCTAGAAAAGAATTTGCTCAGGTTGTTTTCGTTAAAGGCTCAGTCGTTGCACAACGCGCCTCTAAATTGGATACGGACGCTCCTGAAAATATTGACTTGGGCCCACAGCACTCCGAGTACAGTGACGTGCAAATGGTGTCCCTGTCTCGCAACTCTGAAGTATTTCCTGGTGACCTTATAGACACAGGTGCAAACGGCTTTGCCAGCATCGAATTCTCTTCAGGCGCCGTCATTAACTTACAGCCCAATACCGAAGCCCGTCTCAATCGCCTTAACTGCCTACCTGCTGACGATAGCTGCGTTATCGACATCCGAACAATTCGCGGCAAGGTCACCTCAAACGTCAAAACCCGTGAAAATCAACCGGTGGACTTCCGAATCAGCACGCCATACGCATCAGCTGCTGTACGCGGCACTATCTTCGACATCGATGTCGATGAAGGCGCGCTGTTAGTGGGTGTCACCGAGGGAGCTGTAGATCTATCCTCTGAAGCAGCCGACGCAAACACGGAGCTGGACTTTGGTTTTGGCAGTGTTGTTAAACAGGGTCAAGCTCCTAGCGATCCCATAGCGTTATTGCCTGCTCCAGTATTTAAGCGAATCCCTGCGCGCCTTGCCGCCGGTGACACTATAGGTTGGTGGCCCAACCCGCGAGCTGCGGAATACGGCACGCTGGTGTCTACTAATGCATCTGGCACAGAGTCGCTTAGTTCGTTTGATGTGAGTGATCAGCGAGTCGGCTTTGACGACATTGAGTCAGGTGACTACTACTTGCACCTTCGCGCCATCGACACAAACGGACTGCGCGGATTTTCCACCAGCTCGTTAATTACCATTGCGGATATTGACCCAACTGTTGAGCCTGTGGACACCACAGTCGTCATACAGGGCAATGAGTATTTGGTTGAAGTGAGCAACCCGTTCACTGAGGCTTTGGGATACGAAATTCAAATCTCAAACGACAGCTCTTTCAGCGATCCGCTCAGCGTTGACGTCGATGACAGTGGTGCCGCTGTGTTCCGTGTAGACGATGACACAGTATTTACACGAGCTAGAGTATTACTCGATCCGTTTACCGTTTCAGCATTTGGTGCAACCGGCAGTACCAGTCGCTAAACGAACTTGAAGTCGATAGCGCGGCGTGCCCTGGACAACTGCTCCAGCATGTGATCGCCGCCTCGTACTGCCACACCCACCGCTAAAACGTCCAGCACCACCATTTGACCCAGCCGGGATTTAACCGGCGAGAAGATATCGCTGTCCTCATTAACATCGACGGTTAAAGCGACATCACTGACCTGAGCTAAGGGTGAGCGTGTTGCCGTAACAGAAATGACTTTGGCTTGCGATTGACGGGCAATTTCGACGGTCTTCAAGATATCGCTACTTCGGCCGGAATGAGAAATAGCGATGACCAATGCGTTTTTATCCAATAACGCCGCCGATGCATGTTGTATGTGAGGGTCAGAGTAAGCGATAGCAGGCTTACCCAATCGGAAAAATTTCAATTGGGCATCCTCTGCCACAACAGCAGAACCACCAGAGCCGTACAGCTCTATCCGCTCGCAAGCCTCATACATCGCGATCGCTTTATCGAGCTGATCTTCGTTAATTTGATTACGAATTTGCACAAGCGATGCAATTGCACCGTCGAGCAATTTATTCGCCAGCTCTTTGCTCGAATCATCAACCGTGACGTCCTGATAAAAAAAGGTACCTCTACGAGCTAAATCTTGTGCAAGTTTGAGTTTGAATTGCTGAAAACCCACGCAATCAAGTGCACGGCAAAATCGAATAACCGTGGGCTCACTCACGGAGGCAAGCGTTGCGATAGCTTGAATAGAGGATTGAACACTCTGCTCTGGATCGGCGATAACGACATCGGCGACTTTTTGCTCAGATTTTCTGAGCGTATCTCTCGCAGCTTTAATTTTCGCCAGCACTATTTAGGGGCTCCAGTACACCGATACTGATTCAGGTGACTCTAACAATAAACCGGTAACCGGTGCCATACCAGCCTGATAGCGGGCACCGGGATCATTACCGACAGCATCGCATAAAACCTGGCATTTCTGTTCGCCCGTTATGTGCAAATAACGGTGTTTAGCGTTCAGTAAAGCTGCCCTGGTGAGCGTGATGCGAGCTTGAGGCACCGAGGGCGGATGCATCATCATAACAGTACCCGTGCTGTTTGGATCCATGGCAGCGACCAGTTCGTGTTCTGGCGCATCGGGAAACAACGAGGCGGTATGACCATCATTCCCCATACCTAAAACGACTGCGGTGAATGGACTGCCCATCGCCTTCACATCGGCAGTGATACTGCCAAGCGCCTGATCTGGAGATATATCGGGGCGATACAAGGATACAAATTTTGCTGAGGCCGCCTTATCAACCATGAGCGTATCGCGTACCAGCGATTCGTTACTATCAGCATGACCCGGTGGAACCCAGCGCTCGTCCGCCAGCGTCACAAAAACACGTGACCAATCGATGTCAGCACCAGACAAGGCCTTGAATACGGGTGCGGGCGTACTGCCTCCAGAGACGATCAAGGACGCACTGTTGGTTTCACTGATTGATGCCTGTAACCGCGTAAGCAATGATGTTGCTAGCGCCTCGGCGATGAGAAATTTATCTTCCGCCTGTACCCAGCTCGCACCGCGCGAACTCATACGTTCTTTTGCGCTACTGATATAGTCAATGTTGCTCATGATGTGTCTTTAGCCCTTTGGTTCAGTCTTCATTCCAGTGCAAGCCTTCCTTGCTGATCAGCGCGTTCGCCGCAGCTGGCCCCCAAGTACCTGCAGTGTAACTCTTAGGGCTGTATTGATATTGCTCCCATGCTTCTCTGATGGGATCAATCCATGCCCATGCGGCCGCGACCTCATCACGACGCATGAATAAGGTTGGGTTCCCTCTTATAACATCCAGCAACAATCGTTCGTAAGCAATCATTTTGCGCTTTTGAAACACATCATTGAAATCAAGGTTTAAGAAAACCGGCTGTAACTGGATATCATCACCCCATGCCTTCACGTAGATTCTCATGCGAATGCTTTCTTCCGGCTGCAAACGGATAATCAACTGATTAGGCGTACTGAACCCATCTGCTGTTTCGAAAATGGAATGAGGAACCTTCTTAAAATTGATGACGATTTCAGTGGTCTTACTTTCCATACGCTTGCCGGTACGCAGAAAAAACGGAACACCTTCCCAACGCCAGGACGCAATTTCCGCGCGTAGCGCAACAAACGTTTCTGTTGTGCTGTCGGCCGGAATATCTTTTTCATCAAAATAGCCTTGGACGGGACCATCGACATAAGCGCCAGCCTTGTATTGTCCTCGCACCGAGTTTTCTATGGCATCAATTCCTGTCAGTGGTTTTAATGCTCTGAGTACTTTAATTTTCTCGTCACGCACAGCATCGGGGTCAATGCTCACAGGCGGCTCCATCGCGAGTATGACCAGCAACTGCAGCAAGTGATTTTGCACCATATCCCGCAACGCACCGGTTTGATCGTAGAAACCTCCACGGCCTTCAACGCCAAGAGATTCAGCAATGGTGATTTGAACATCGTTGATGCGCTCGCTACGCCATAAAGGTTCAAACAATGCGTTACCAAAACGCAGCGCTAACAAGTTCTGAACCGTTTCTTTTCCCAGGTAGTGATCTATGCGATAGATTTGGTCTTCGCTAAACGCTGCCGACAGCTTGTCATTGATGTCCTCTGCCGACTGACGGTCACGACCGAGTGGTTTTTCCAACGCCACACGACTGGTGGGTGTGATGAGCCCGGCAGCCTGCACGCCTTTTGTAATATGGGTAAACAGACTAGGCGCTACGGAGAGATAGAAAACACGTACGTGCGACTCTCTTCCGGCCAATGCGTCGACAAGCGACTGATAGCTTTCAACGTTGGTGACATCCACTTTGAAGTACAAAACCCGCTGCAGGAACTCCAACCAATCCGACTCGTTGAAGTCCTCGTCGCTGATATGCTGTCTAACTTCCTCGTTCAGCCATTGTTTAAACGCTTCGGTGTCGTAGTCTGATCGCGCCACCGCTATAATACGACCGTCGTCAGGCAGCTGATTCTCGCAGTGGCGAAAATACAAGGCCGGGATTAATTTACGAACGGACAGATCCCCGGTGCCACCAAACAAAACAAAATCGAATGGCTGCAATTTATCGTTAGATATCAGATTCATTATGTAATTTTACTACAAACTGTTATTTGACCGTGTACCTGTACTATTTTAAACAATTCCAACACTTATAACCTCAACTATTTCATGGAATATTCAAACTAATATGACATAATTATGTAATTCATTTACAACCTTGACGTTAAAGTTAAATGCCCTCTATAAGCCCGGCGGTAGACGATGTCACCCAGCGTATTGTTGAGCGTAGCCGAACAACCCGTGCCGCTTACCTAGCCCGAATAAACAAACTGGCAGACGAGCCGCCCAACAGAGGCGTCATGGGGTGTACCAACCTCGCCCACGCTTTTGCCGCAGCGCCTGTTAACGACAAACTCGTTCTTCACGCTGAACGCGCGCCCAATTTAGCCATTGTGACCGCCTACAACGATATGCTGTCGGCACATCAACCCTACGAATATGCTCCGGAGAAAATTCGCGAAGCAGTTCGTGAAGTCGGTGCGACAGCTCAAGTTGCCGGCGGCACGCCTGCCATGTGTGACGGTGTCACACAAGGACAGCTTGGCATGGAATTGTCGCTATTCAGCCGCGACGTTATCGCCATGTCAACGGCTATAGCACTTTCTCATAATGTATTTGATGCCAGCGTGTACCTGGGTGTTTGCGACAAAATCGTTCCAGGATTATTAATGGGTGCGCTTTCATTTGGTCATCTACCGGCTGTATTCATACCAGCGGGCCCCATGACCACTGGCATCCCAAACAAAGATAAAGCCCGGACTCGACAACGTTTTGCCGAAGGCAAAGCTACTCGCGAAGAACTTTTAGAATCTGAGAGCGCTTCGTATCACGGGCCCGGCACCTGTACGTTCTACGGCACAGCCAACAGCAATCAAATGCTAATGGAAATAATGGGGCTGCACATGCCCGGAGCCGCGTTCATTAACCCGGGTACTGAGCTTCGTTCCGCATTAACCGTCGCTGCGGCTCAACGCGCAGTTTCTATCACCGCACGCAGTAAAGAGTTCACACCTCTGGGTCGTATGATTGACGAAAAGTCGATTGTTAATGCATTGGTCGGCCTTCTGGCAACGGGCGGTTCAACGAACCACACGCTTCACCTGGTTGCCATTGCAAGAACGGCAGGCATCATCATCAATTGGAACGATTTTGATGATCTGAGCAAGGCTGTGCCTCTACTCACCCATGTTTACCCAAGCGGACAAGCTGATGTAAATCAGTTCCATGCTGCAGGCGGAATGTCCTTAGTTATTCGCGAGCTACTCGATGCAGGCTTTGCTCATAATGACGTGCAAACCATTGCAGGTTCTGAAGGACTGTATCAATACACCAGTGAGCCATGGTTAGACGATGGCAAACTGAGTTGGCGTGAGGGTCAGAAAAAGTCCGTTGATGATTCAATTGTCAGAAGCGCAAGCGATCCGTTTCAAGCTGACGGTGGTCTTCGACTGTTATCAGGCAATCTGGGACGCGCTGTTATCAAAACATCAGCGGTTAAACCAGAGCACACGGTTATTGAAGCACCGGCCATGGTTTTTTACTCTCAGGATGCGCTGCGCGTTGCGTTCGATAATGGCGAGTTGGAAAAAGACTTCATTGCCGTCATTGCCTACCAAGGCCCTAGAGCCAACGGTATGCCTGAACTCCACAAGCTCACGCCTATTCTGGGCGTACTTCTAGACCGCGGTTTTAAAGTCGGGCTTGTCACCGATGGAAGAATGTCCGGAGCGTCAGGCAAAGTGCCTGCGGCAATTCATGTTTCACCCGAATGTGTCCTGGACGGCCCTCTAGCCAAAGTTCGCACGGGCGATATCATTAGGCTCGATGCTGAAACAGGTGACTTGAACGCACTGGTTGATGAAGCAGACTGGAACTCACGAGAAGTAGAAGTCCCTGATCTCAGCCGCAAAACTGTCAATATGGGTAGAGAACTATTCAGCGCTTTTCGCCATCATGTTAGCAGTGCAGAACTCGGCGCTGTTGCTATGTTTGACGAATAGACCCTACCCTACAACCGATAACTAAGGACACAGACGCACAATGAATGTTCGCGAACTTATGCAAGTTGCACCGGTTATTCCTGTACTTGTTATAGACGACATAGCCGCAGCCAAGCCATTGGCCGAAGCATTAGTAAAAGGCGGCTTACGGGTGCTGGAAATTACGCTTCGCACACCCGTGGCGCTAGATGCAATAAAAGCGATGACAGAGATTGATGGCGCTATCGTTGGCGTTGGTACCGCTTTGGATGGCGACGACCTAAAACGCGCCCAAGATCACGGCGCCGAATTCGCCGTTAGCCCGGGTTTCACCGCAGAATTAGGTAAAGCCGCGCAGGACCTCTCCATGCCTTTATTACCCGGTGTCGCAACATCAGCTGACATCATGCGTGCCCGTGATGGCGGATGCACTGAAGTGAAATTCTTTCCGGCGGCACAATCGGGCGGCCCCACCATGCTCAAAGCGCTGGGAGGTCCATTCACCGAAACTAAATTCTGCCCCACGGGTGGCATCAACGCGACGTCTGCAAAGGATTATCTGGCGCTAAGCAACGTGCTATGCGTGGGTGGTTCCTGGGTCGCACCCCGGAGTATGGTTGAAGCTGGCGACTGGGACGGCATCACTAAACTTGCCAGTGAGTGCCTGACCCTTAAATAGCACCACACAACGACATCGGGTCGGACCATGAAAGTTAGCTACTGCTAACTTTCATGGTCCGACCCGAATTGGTTTACGATTGATTAGGCTAGGAGTTGGTAGGGATGCTGCCAGCCTTCTAGGTTGGACAGGCGATTCAGCCAGGCTTTGACATTGAGCGGCACATCAACGCCTGCCTCATCGGCAAAGAACAAATACCCGCACACAGAGAAGTCCGCAATAGAGGGCTCAGCACCTGCCAGCAGCCAGGTTTGCCCATGCGACAAGGCCGACTCAATGGTCGCGACATCGCTTTCATATCGGGCTTTTAGCCAAGGCAACGCGTTTTCAAGCAACGCCTCTTTCTCAAATTTTTCATAACTACGAATTTGCGGCAGGCACATACCAATTTTATTAGCCTCCCAGACGAGCCACTGCTCACACGCGTTCATGCGTTGACTCGACTCGCCACCCCATAACCCGGTAGATCTTGCCAAGTGCAGCAATATTGCGTTGGATTGTGCGTAAGCCTGCCCGTCTTCAATTAACACAGGCACTTCACCTAACGGTGCAACTGATTGGAACTCCGCGGATCTCTGATCCCTTGGCTTCCAAATATCCACCACCTCGTAATCGTGCTCGATACCGGCAACGCTTAAAAATAAGCGAACCTTATACGCATGACCTGAATCAGGATGGCCGAATAGTTTTCTCACGTTTGCAGATCCTTGTAGCCTGTGATGTGCAGCTTATAAATCTATAGCAAGATTCTCTTAGCCCGCACGATCAATTCATTGGCAACAAACACTACCAAAGATTGAGGATTAGCACCAAACACATGACCACAATAACCACAAACATCATACTGGCAACACTCCAACCTCGCGCCAGTAACGCATCGGGTTTTGAAACACGCTCTACCAGCCCAACACCACCACCGATTACATTTAAAGCGGCGCTTCTTATTGCGCTGTTTGCCGCCACAATCAATGACACGACTATCGGGAAAACACTGGGTATAAATTTGCGATAGACAACATCGGTATCGATGTTTGTCGCACGCACTTCAGGCGGATGGATACCGGTCTTCATGAGGAAGACAAACGCTAACAACGCAAATACCAACAACTGCATTTGCACGAGAACGTGGTCGACGGTGTACGGTTGATACTCGATATCGTATGGCAGCAAGCCGTACAACAAACCGGGGAACACACCTATCAAGACACACAAAGCTGCAGTGAGGATCATGGCAATGCGCATATGCACAGGCGCTTCAGCAGGACGCTTACCGCTGTCGTGAGCAAAGAACGTAAAGTACGGTATCTTGATGCCGGAATGACTGAGTACCCCTGCCGATGCAATAAGCAATGCAAGCCAAACCATGTAATAGCCATTAGATGCAGACGCATCGAGAATCAGTGATTTCGAAACGAAACCGCTGAACAATGGGAAAGCCGAAATTGAAGCTGCACCGATAAGACAGCACACCATCGTCACCGGCATGGACTTGTACAGCCCTCCCAGTTCGGAGGCTTTTGAAGTCCCCGTGCGATACATCACTGCACCCACACTCATAAACAACAGTGATTTATAAAGGATATGACAAAAGGCGTGAGCCGCTGTGCCGTTCAAAGCCATCTCAGTGCCGATACCAACACCGACCACCATAAACCCGAGTTGGTTATTAAGGCTGTATGCCAACACCCTGCGTAAATCATTTTCAATTTCAGCAAAGAATATCGGGAACAAAGTCATGATGGCGCCGATATAGATAAGCATCTCGGTACCGGCATAACCGCGGGCAAGTGCATAAACAGCCATCTTGGTGGTAAAGGCTGATAGCACAACCGTACCGGTAATCGTTGCTGCCGGATACGCATCTTGCAGCCAGTTGTGCAAAAACGGAAACGCACACTTGATACCGAACGACAGGAATATCAACCACGTACCTAAACTAACCAGACCCAGATGTTCAAAGGCGATTGAACCGGTATCGTGGTAATGAACCAGCAATCCTGCCAGCAGTAGCACGCCTGACAAAACCTGGATGATCAGATAACGCATACCCGTTGAATATGCTGCTGGTGTACGACGAGCCCAAATGAGGAATACAGACGCGACTGCCGTACCTTCCCACCACAGGAACAACGTAATTAAATCACCTGCAAAGACACCGCCCACGGCAGAGCCTGCATAGGCCAAGGTGGCAATCTGCTGGATGTGATCACGAACATGCCAGGCATAGAGTCCTGCTAAAAAAGCTGCGATACAGAATATGATGCCGAAAATGAGGGATAACTTGTCGACCCTCATAAACGTAAGTTCAAAACCAACGACGTTTACGATCGCGTGTTGTCCCGTGGCATATCCCAATATAACGATTAGCGCAATGACGGGTACGCCCAGCAACAGCAAGGCCCGCCAGCGAGTGGGTAACAACGGGCACAGAATAGCCGCAAACAAAAATATAAACGGAGGCGCGAAAACTGTGCTCATGACTCAGACCCGCTTTGAGATCGATCGCCGGTCGGGGCGCGCCCCAACAATTCGTTTTTTAGCGTTGATAGATTATCCGGCAAGCGTTCTTCGTGACTCAATCGTTCCGTACCTTCTGACGGATATTCTTCAGCATCGACACCATGAGGTGCATAGAAAGATTCGTCACGAGCAATAAAAACTCTAAGCGCTTTAGCACCTAGCACAATGACCGTAAACGATATAAAACCGGCTAAGGCATAAAATCCATATACGCCTTCACCTGGGACTTTCGTGTGCCTGTGCCACAGGAAATCCATAAGAAACAAAAAAACGCATAACACTGACAAACCTAGAATGAGTTTGTTAACACTCTTAGGAGAATCAGCCCAGAGAAAATGTTTTGCCAGTGGCGCCACAGTATCAGCTGAATCTGTCGATTGATGTTTAGGTGTCATCGCCATTGAATGAGTCCAATTAGTTCAGTCAGCGGCTGCGGATAAACAAACAGCAACAAGCAAGTAAACGCGGTTAGTACAATAGCCCACAGACAAGCAGGTGGAGCTTCCTGAAGCGTAGCTTTTTCACCCGGAGCCAGTGAAGGGTCTGGCTTAAAAAAGGCCCTGAGCGGAATGGGCAGCAAGTACGCAATATTCAACAAGGTACTTAGCATCAGCACTGATGCCCATATGATAGTTCCGGTATCCAATGAGCCACCGGCAATAAGCAACTTACTCCAGACACCACCTGCCGGAGGCAAGCCGATGATACTCACCGCCCCAATGAAAAATGCCCCCATCGTAATAGGCATGCGTCGACCGATTCCATCCAGTTTCGAAATCTCAGACTTATGCAGCGCCACTAAAATTGCCCCGGCACAAAAGAACAACGTTATTTTTCCAAAGGCATGCATGACGATATGGAGCACACCACCACTAACGGACATAACGGTTGCCAACAAGGCCGCCATAACAATGTAAGACAATTGACTGATAGTGGAATAAGCCAAGCGCGCTTTTAAATTGTCCTTTGTAAACGCCACGATAGACGACACAATGACCGTAAAAGCTGCAACAGGCAGAAACCATTGCGCGGCTCCTGACCCGACAACGGTGTCGATTCCAAACGTGTAGGTGACAATCTTCAGTAAACTGAAAACACCGGTTTTTACAACGGCTACCGCGTGCAGTAATGCACTGACAGGTGTCGGCGCCACCATCGCAGCCGGAAGCCATCGATGAAACGGCATTATCCCTGCCTTGGCGATACCGAACACAAAGAGCCCAAGCAAACAGGCCATCGCGCCATTACTCAAACCGGAATCGGCTAGCACGCCACCGGGAACAAAATCTAAAGAACTGCCCACGGTGGCAGTCCACACAATCGCGGGTAACAAAAAGCCGATAGAGGTGGTCATCAATATGCCCAGGTACACTCTTCCAGCCTTCTTGGCATCAACACCACCTGCATGCGTCACCAAAGGAAACGTTGATATGGTGATTACTTCGTAGGCAACAAACAAGGTCAGCAGGTTATCAGCATAAGCTGCGCCCATTACCGCCGCTAATGCAATCGCAAAACAGGTGTAAAAACGGGTCTGATTGATTTCATGATGCCCGCGCATATACCCAATACTATAAACCGTGGTGACCACCCACAAAAAGCTTGCAAGTAAGCCAAACATGACCCCCATGGGTTCGGCTGACAGCTTCAGGGTGTAATCTGCTAGCAGGCCAATCTCACCACTTTGTGGTGTGCCTCCTGCCATCAGATCGTTATAGATGCTCTTATTGATTAAAAACAACGCTACACCGGCAACGAGGATGGAGACTTCGCGCCAATTCTTACGCTTCTCACCGAGCAGCAGAATAAACGGTATAACCGCCAATGGCGGTACGAGTGCCCAGAGTGGATTCATTTAAAGCCACCCAGAAGTTGAAGCGCAGCTTCGTTTGCAACACCGAGAGTCTCGCTTCCGTAAATTCCGAAATACAGAGCCACTATCACCAATGCATACATAGGTATCAACATACTCAATGGCGCTTCAGCCATGCCGGTGGATGCCTGTCCGCCCTCACGTGATTGTCTAAACAACATAATTTCAACCACCCGACCGATATAAATAACAGCGAGCAGAGAGCTAATCAGAATTAACGCTGCTAATAACCACCACCCTTCATCCATCGCAGCTCCGATAAGCGTGAACTTACTGACAAACCCAACGGTTAATGGAATACCGATTAGCCCTGCGCCTGACAACATAAAGGCCACACAGGTAAAAGGCATTCTCTTAAACAGGTTGTCGAGGGATGGTATGTGGGCGTGACCCACTCGATAAATGATACAACCCACCGCCATAAACAAGCTCGCTTTAATCAAAGCGTGATTAACAATGTGCACGATACCCGCAGCCAAACCGGCCTGACTGGCCATGGAGAAACCCGCAACGATGTACCCGATCTGGGCAACACTTGAGTACGCCAGCATTCTGCGTAAATCAGTTTGAAATACGGCAACCAATGACATTAGCAAGAAGCCGCCGATAGCCGCTGGTAACAATATACCGTTAAGGAATAACTGACCAAAACTGTAGTCTTCTCCAAAAACACTGAAGAAGAATCGCAACAACACATAGAGCGAGACCTTCGTTGCCGTTCCAGCCAGAAACGCAGTCACCGCCACGGGAGCATACGTGTACGCGTTAGGTAACCAGGCATGCAATGGGAAAACCGCCGCCTTAATGAGCACGCCAATGGTGATAAAACTAAACGCAACCAGTACCGCTCTTTGCGATTGACTATCTGGGATACGTTCGGCCAAGTCAATCATGTTGAGTGTCCCAGTGGCAGCGTACAAAAATCCGATACCGATGAGAATAAAAGAGGCGCCGACACTGCCTAAAATCAAGTAGCGAAAGCTGGCTGTTAATGCCCGTCGGTCGTCCCCGAACGATATAAGCATGTATGTGGCGAGCGATGACACTTCCAGAAACACGAAGACATTAAACGCATCACCGGTAATGACTATCCCCATTAAACCTGTGACACAAAGCAGCCATGCTGCATAAAAGAGATAATGCTTTGCCTTAGGGATCGCCTTAGACACGCTGCTGTATGCGTATAGCAATACCACAGAACTGATACCAGCCACGAGCATAACAATGGCCGCGTTGACAGTATCGATGTAGTACTCGATGCCTGTAGGGGCAGCCCATCCACCTAAGGCATACCGTATAGCCCCGGTGTCCTGAACTTGCAGCAATAGCTGCCATGCCACCCAGAATGCAAAGACGTTAGCGCCGAAGGCTATCGCCCAACTGACTTTCGCATGCCGGACAAGAACACATACTGGCGCTGCCAGCATGGTAATGAGAATCTGCAGCGCTGGAAGTTGCTCAGTCATCAAGCGTCAGGCTCCATGGCTTCTATATCCTTAATCTCGTCTTCTTCAATGGAACCATAGGTTTCATGAATGCGGACGATAAGCGCTAACGCCACAGCACTAGTAGCAACACCTACCACAATCGCGGTAAGGATAAGGACATGTGGCAAAGGGTTTGAATAGACAAGCTCCTTACCTTCAACAAGGATAGGTGCCGTACCCCCTTCTACTTTTCCCATGGTGATATAGAGGTAAAAAATAGAGGTTTGAAACAACCCCAAACCAATCACTTTTTTTACCAGATTGTATCGCGCAATCATGATGTACAAACCAGCCATCATCAACACGATCACAACCCAATAACTGTACAAACCTATAAGTTGAGTCATCGTTTACTGGCAAAATTGTAGAAGAGACTGATCATCACAGCGCTCACGGTTACACCAACACCTAGCTCGATAGCGAAAAGCCCCCAGTGCTGACCATGCAAAGGGTCATGCGCCAGAGCATCATAGTCGAGTAAGTTGCCTCCTAAGAGCATAGTCACCGCGCCCGTACCGGCGTAAAGCAACACGCCCAAAGACATCATGACGTGTAGCACTCTCGGTGCGAGTATTTCCCGCGTTCGTTGCAGGCCAAAAATCAGTCCGTATAAAATAAACGCACTGCCAAAAATAACACCGGCCTGAAAACCACCGCCTGGACCGTAATCGCCGTGGAACTGAACATAAAGTCCAACCATCAGAACAAACGGTACCAAGAGCTTGGTAACAACCTGCAGTACACGGTGGCGTTGTCGTGGGTAGAGTTTCACCGGCACCTTACTCCTTGTACGCCTGTTGATTATCGGAGGCGCCGCGCGCTGTATCGCCAGGTGCATCTTCTAAAACCTCATCCTCGGGTCTTCTTCGTTTCAACCCTAGAATACTGAGCACAGCAATACCGGCTGCAAATACCACTAAAGTTTCACCCAAGGTATCGTATCCACGGTAACTTCCTAACACTGACGTCACGATATTCGGTGGTCCCACTTCTGAGCCCGATTCCTCAATGAAGCGAACTGCCAATTCAGGATGCGTTTGGGCCGGCGATTCAGCACTACCGTAGTACGGCATGTCTAAGGTCCCGTAGATAAGAACCCCGCCTGTTATTACAACAAATACCAACGCCGCCACACTGTCGTGACCTCTCGGCTTTTGTTTATGACTGGTAAACGACAGAGCGCCCAGAAACAATATGGTTGATATCCCTGACCCAACAGCCGCCTCGGTAAAGGCAACGTCCACCGCATCCATAACGACAAACGCACCGGCAGCAACAAGGCTATAGACGCCCAACAAGATAACTGCGCCCAGCAAGTCCCGCAGAACGATAATCCCGATAGCGATAACAACCAGGAAGGTCAGGAGAACGGCAACGACCAAGGTTTCCACTAGCTCAGCCTCCCTGAATTACGGCGTCCAGCACCCAATTCACCATTAAAAAACTGAGACTCTTTGGCAAACGTTTCACTGTCTTGCCCGCTCCGGTAATCGGCCGGTCGAGAACGCGCCAACTGCGTGGCTTCCTCAGAAGATTCCAACAATGGTTTACCGCTAGCATCGGTGGGTACCAGCCCGCTGAGCAATGCCGTTTTGGCCAGCGCATGCGATGCCGTGGGTGCGGTGAAAAGCGTAAAGAACAAAATCAGCACAACTTTAATCGCCGCCATGGCGCTACCAAACACAAATATGGACTGGATAATCAAGCCTGCCGAAATGAAAAGAGCACCACCGGTATCCGTCAGACTTGCTGCATGCAAACGCGTATATAAATCGGGCATCCGAATCACACCGACCGCACCCGAGACAACAAACACGCAGCCTATCAATATCAGAGCCCAGCTCACCAACCAGACAATTGCATCGAACATCTAGTAGTCATCCTCTTGATAGGTGGCAGCCGCCGGATCGTCGTATTCGAAGAATTTCAAGACAGCGACGGTCCCTAGGAAATTGATGAGTGCATAAACCAACGCGATATCCAGGAAGTCAGGCCGTCCGGTCATAAACCCGTAAACGGCAATAAGCATGACCGTTTTCGTACCGAACGAATTAACAGCCAGAAGCCTGTCAAAAAGAGTGGGCCCCATCAAAGCACGCGTCAGCGTAAGAGCCATCGTGATCAGTACCGCAATAGTTGCTGCGATAAACATTTAACGACTCTCCTCTTGTACCTGGTAGTACGGTTCGACATCCCGCACCCGCGCCGCCATTTCCCCCGCTTCCAATTCCGCCAAGCTGTCCTCATGCAACGCATGCACGAGCACATCATCGCCGGGGGTGAAATTGATTGCTGTCGTGCCGGGAGTCAGCGTGATTGAATTTGCGTAAACGACTCGGCCCAATTCGGTATTGGGGGTGGCACTGATCTGTTTAAGCTTTGGCTTGATGTTTAGATCGGGAGACCAAACTCTCTTGGTAACGTCAATGTTACTTAACACTATTTGGTAGAGCAACCAGCGCCAATACATAAGGCTTTGAAAAATACCCTCATAGAATGACTGCCCCCGGTGTTGCAGCAGCCTCATACGGCGAGCAAGAAAAACAACCAAAGCAACAGACAAGATTCCGAGAATAAGGAGTTGGGCTTTGAACAGACCAGACAGCAGCAGCCAGAGGCATACCATTGTCACGATAAATCGATAGCTTAGGGTCATTTGCAGGATTGGCGATTATTCTTAGGGAGTGTCAAGGCAATCTAGCGCTTTGTGTTGATCGTTTGAGCAGTATTTTGGAACTAATAACCCGGTTAAAAGTCACAACGCCGGTGCACTTACGTACGTTGCATTTCCGTTAGTACGGCAACATTCCACGAATGAAACGCCCCTTATTTGATAGACTCCGCAACGGTTTATGTCAAGGAATTGCGGGTAGCTGTACTCCCAGCCAATCATTTGTACCTTGAGCGTTTCCCGTACCCGTTGACTCACACGAGATTGAACTGAACTTTGGACTACTGTACTAAAAGTCGCCCTAACTTGATAGCAAAACGTAAGCTCGGCCGCCTGTCGGCTGCTCTTGCAATGACAATGCTAATCGCCGCTTGCGACAGCGACACTCGAACCACAACGACCACCACGTCGCCGCAAAGCGATGCAGACTGGTCAATACAGGTTCCCGCCACGCCCGCAACACTAATTGAAGGCGAAGGCACTGCCTCCGTTACCCTGAGTATCGTCCGAGGCGATTCAGCGGCTCTGCCAATCGCCTTGAGTGCCGCTGGTGCGACAGACGCCGATGAACAAGACCTAAGCTGGCAATTCGATGACACGTCAATTGGCGTCAATGAGAGCAACTCTACGTTAACCGTTGAGTTAGCTATCGGCGCGAAACCGTTACTAGGCCACACTCGCACACTCCAAATATCGGGCAACGATGGAAGTTCCGCACCTGTCGTTGTAGATTGGTCATTTAATGTACAACCCACCGACCGACCCGACGTGTATTTAATTGTCGGCCAAAGTAACGCCATGGGTTTCAGCGAGGACAATTCCCGACAAAGCCAACCTGGCCAGCTAGACGCTCCAAACGATCGCATCTTTCAGCTGAACGTGACGGGCAACGACGAAGAGAATTTCGCCACTGAAGCGGATTTCACCACCAACACCAGTTTG
Source organism: Granulosicoccus sp. (assembly GCA_020627685.1). Taxonomy (GTDB): domain Bacteria; phylum Pseudomonadota; class Gammaproteobacteria; order Granulosicoccales; family Granulosicoccaceae; genus Granulosicoccus. The sequence continues at coordinate 98,214 of JAHDGK010000004.1, forward strand.
TACAACGTTGGAGATGCATTGACCCCGGCGCTAGACCCACTGCATGTTGGCTACAACTCCAACACCAACGACAAAGAAGGCGACCGTATCGGTTTCGGGCTGACCTTCGCCAAACAGGCCCTTGGCAACACAACAGCCGATATCTATCTGGTACCTGCCGCCTGGTCTGATACCGGCTTCTGCCGCAGAACAACGAATCGATTTACAGGGATGGGCTGGAACGCTACTGAAAAAACAAACGATGCGCTCGCTGGAACCTTACTGTACGACCGGGCCGTCGCACGAGCAGATATAACCTTATCGCTAACCAACGGAATTTTACGAGGCATCTTGTGGCATCAAGGCGAAGCAGATTCCGATGACCAGGCCTGTGCAGATGTCTATGCCGACAATTTAGCGGAGCTTGCGGCCGCACTACGTACCAACATAGCCGTCGATGCCAGAGGCGCAGCCGCTCGCGGAAGCAACTCCGATATCCCATTCATTGTTGGAACCATGTCGATGGGCGCAGACGTCCGTGGATCTCAACTGCCTTTCGGCCCCGCAAAACTAGTCGTCGACGCAGCCCAACGCAACGTTGCGCAATCCATTCCGGTATCAGGATTCGTCAATACCGACGATCTGGTATTGCCCGCCTACCCCTGTGGCGAAGGCACTTGTGTGCACTTTGGCGCAGCCGCGTTAAGGGAGATGGGAGTTCGCTACTATCGTGAATTGAGCGCTTTACTGCCGTAACGCGAGCAAGATGTTTAATGCGGCTTGTTTGCTACGGGTTATTCACTAAAATCAATCACATGGTTGCCATCTAACCCGTTTCTTCAAGATTACTGCGTCCCAAACGGTCATCGTGGCATATAGGCTTGCTGTTTGCTTAATTTTGTCCCATGAATATCCCAAACATCTCTAGGGTGAGCTCTCGGGCGGCATTGTGCTGCGCCCTGTTCACGTTCTTAGCGGCTCTCACTGCGTGCTCCTCTGGCGGTTCAAGCGGAGGACCAAGCGGAGATTTTGAAATTCAGGCGCTTCCTGAGAGTCTTGCGCTTACCGAAGGCAACAGCGCGGGAATCAACCTCCCCATAGAGATTGTGCGACGCAACAATCACAGCGCCCCCATTTCTCTGAGCATTGAGGGAGCTACACCGGCCGACGATGCTTTCATCACGGCATCATTTAACCGACAAAGCTTAGAGGCTGGGATCAATACAGCACAAGCTGTCGTTCGTCTGGCGATCGCAGATCTCCCAATCATGCCGCAGCAGCGCAACCTCACGTTAACCGCTAGTGACGGAACGGCAGAACACGTGGTCACATTCCAAGTTGACGTAACCCCCGTTGATGCTCCGGATATCTACTTATTGGTCGGCCAAAGTAATATGGTTGGCTTTAGTGGCGACGGTACACGAAACGCAACTTTGGGCGGTCCGGATGCAACCAATCCGAGAATACGGCAGCTGAACGCCACACCTAATGATCAATTTTCAATCTTTGTCGGCGAAGGCGATTTCACGTCCATCGCCAGAAACGTATCAACACCCTCTATTATCCTCGCAGAAGATCCGCTGCATGTACCACTTGACCCTAGCAGCACTAGCGGTAAGTCTGAAGACTATATCGGCCTGGGCCTAACCTTCGCGAAACAAGCGCTGGCGAACACGACTCGGGACATAATTTTAGTTCCCGCGGCTTGGTCAGGCTCTGCTTTTTGCGCAAATGATCAAGGCCCACCGGGACAATGGAATGCACAAGACACTGATAATCCTGCCTTGGGCAATACCTGGCTGTTTGATCGTGCTGTCACCCGCGCTAACTACGCTTTGCAAACCACCGGTGGAATATTGCGAGGCATCTTATGGCATCAGGGTGAATCCGATGCAAACGATGCATGCGCTCCATCGTATGCAGCCAACCTAGAAAGACTGGCACAAGAGCTTCGACAAAACATCGTAGCCGACGCACGCGGCGGGGAACTAAGACGAAACGATAGCAACATACCTTTCGTGATTGGAACCATGTCACGCGGTATCGACGACAGAGGCGATCTCTCTGTATTTTCTCAGCCAAAACAACAGGTAGATTTAGCCCATAGAAATCTTCCTAATATTTTGAATGCCGTTGCTTTATCGAACCATGATGATTTAACACCCGCGAATGGGTTTGCGTGTGGCAACACAACGTGTGTTCACTTCGGTGCCGATGCACTAAGAGAGATGGGCAGACGTTATTATGCAGCTCTGCAAAGAGCATTGGCTCAGTAGTTGATGTTAACTGGCGCATTTTGCTTAGAGCTACTCAGCTACGCGCCTAGCAGTGTTATAAATAACAATATAAAAACAACGTAGATAATCGTACTTCATGAGACTGCACGCACTGCAATACCTTCGCGCCATAGCGGCGCTGGCTGTCGTTTACAGCCATGCAGTCACGCAAGTTGATGCCTATGAGCCTTTGCTCAAACATGCGGGTAGTTTCGGTGTAGATATATTCTTCGTGATTTCCGGCTTCATCATGATTTATATCGCCAAACCGGGAAACACCTTTGGCAAGTTCATGATTAATCGTGCGCGACGAGTCATCCCTTTATATTGGTTTTTCACGCTATTAATGGCAGTGATTCTCTTACTGCTCCCAAGCGTCTTCAAAGCGACCCGATTCGATTTAGAAGCCCTACTGCTAAGCTTAGCGTTCATTCCACATTGGAGTATGGTCACCGCTACAGAAGCGTGGCCAATCGTTGCACCCGGCTGGTCGTTGAATTTTGAAATGTATTTTTATTTCATATTCGCGTTGTCATTATTCTTCATTGAAAAATACCGCATAGCATTTATTACATTTGTTATTACCGGCGTCTTTCTACTCGCAACGTTTATGGATACCGGCGAGTCTCCCATTACACACTTCTTTGCCAAATCGATGGTCTTTGAATTCGTGTTTGGAATGGTACTGGCCTATGCTTGGAAAAAAGGCTTTCGACTATCCTCCGGTGTTGCCTGGGTGCTGTTAATAGTGGGTACGGTCATGCTGTTTCTGCACCTGCCCGTCCCCCGAATTATTGAGTACGGTATTCCCTCTTTACTCATTGTGACCGCGTGCTTATACATTAATGTGGGTGAATCACGCTTTGGCGTTTTGCTTGGAGACGCGTCCTACGCGTTATACCTTTGTCATATTTTTGTTCTGGGACTACTGCGTAAGGTACTCCCGCCTTTTCTAGGCGAAGGTCAGAGCGCAGCTATTCTATTCGTCGTCATCTCAATCATTGTCTGCACAATCGCAAGCTTGTTCGTACATCACTATATCGACAACTGGTTGTTGCGTGAAGAACGGCTCCCAAAACGCTTCAGAAGTAAATCGTGAACCCAAAAGCGTGAAAACCATCTCGGCATCGCGCTTTCGGCAAGCGATACCATGCTCAAATGACTAGCGTTAAATCAGTCCGAGAATTTCGTAAAATTGTAAAGCTCAGTGAGCAACACAGTCTTACTGTGTCTGGCTCACATACCGAAACCCGTGGCAATACGGTATACGAAACGCAGTGGCTCGACGAAAAGAACGAAGACGATATCGTTGTTGCCAGATTTCGCCAATGGACGAATCAATCCACCCAACCACCCTATCGTAAGCAAATGGGCTGGGAGAGATTCTCTGCCAAAGGGGCGTTACTCGATCGAGAAATTCGCTATTCCAAGCGAGACAGCAACGAGTGGCTGCACTGAATACTTACGCGTAGTCTCTTATTACGTCTAAAAACTCTTCGCCGTATTGCTCAAGCTTATGCTGGCCAACACCTGAGACCATCGCCATCTCGTTCTCGTTTCGGGGCTTAATAGCAATCATATCGGCCAACGTACTGTCGTTAAATACAACATAGGCCGGTACGCCTGCCAAATCACTGAGCTGCTTTCGCAAACTACGCAACGCTTCCCACAACGGTTGATCCTGTTCGGATATGGATGCAGACGCTTTTGAGCGACCACCGCTTTTACTGCGTTTGGCTTCACCCTTTGGAAGTTGTCGCAAATACAAAGGCTGCTCGCCACGCAAAAGCGGCCGAGCCTCTTCGGTTAACTGTACCGAACCATGCCCGTCTACATCGACCGACAACAAGCCCTTTGCTATGAGTTGTCTATAGAGATTTCTCCATTCATTGGATGTCAGCTCCATGCCGATTCCAAACGTGGATTGTTGATCATGGCCAAAACGCTGAATCCGCTCGGAGTGTTTCCCCAACAGTACATCGACCAGGTAGCTGACACCGAAGCGTTGGCCAGTTCGATAAACACACGACAGCGCTTTTCTGGCAGCGTCCGTTGCATCCCACGTTTGCGGTGGGTTTATACAATTGTCACAGTTTCCACAAGGAGACACTAAGGTGTCGCCGAAATAGCTGAGCAATGCCTGTCTCCGACAGCCAGTTAGCTCGGCAAGACCAAGCATGGAGTCCAGTTTGTGATTCTCAACGCGCTTGTGTTTTTCATCCGCATCGGATTGAGCCATCATGGAACGTAAGTTAATGACATCTTGCAGTCCGTACGCCATCCAAGCATTGGACTCAAGACCATCACGCCCCGCTCGGCCGGTTTCCTGATAATACGCCTCAATACTTTTAGGCAAATTTAAATGCGCGACAAAACGTACATCGGGCTTATCGATTCCCATGCCGAATGCAATGGTTGCAACGACGATAAGACCGTCTTCGCGCAAAAATCTTTTTTGGTTGTGTTCTCTTTCATCAGCTGGAAGCCCTGCATGATAAGGAACAGCCACCCGCCCCTGTTTGTTTAGCCATTCAGCGGTTTGCTCTACTTTTTTCCGGGATAAGCAATACACAATACCGGCATCGTCAACATGATGATTATCGAGGAAGTTCAACAACGCATCGCGTGGGTTCTGAGGTTCTCCGATGGTGTATTTGATATTCGGGCGATCAAAGCTACTGACAAATTTTGCAGCCTTTTGAAGGCGTAAATTATTTGCGATCTCATCGCGGGTTCTTTCATCTGCTGTTGCTGTTAGAGCAATTCGCGGAACGTCTGGAAATCGTTCTGCAAGCAAGGACAAGCCCATGTACTCTTTTCGAAAATCATGCCCCCATTGAGAAACGCAATGGGCTTCATCTATGGCAAAGAGCGCTATTTGTGCGCGATCAAGCAGCGCCAACATGCCGGGCATCAGTAGTCGCTCCGGTGCGACGTACAACATGTCTATATCACCGGATAGCAAAGCGTTTTCTGTGTAGTTTATTTCTCGTGCGTCCATGGACGAGTTGATAAACGCAGCATTCAAGTTCAAGGACTGTAATGCGTCTACTTGATCCTGCATTAGGGCGATTAACGGGGAGACAATGATGCCTGTACCACGGCGCACTAACGCTGGTATTTGGTAACACAGCGATTTACCACCACCGGTGGGCATGAGTACCAGAGCATCATTGCCCTGAATAACTGTCTCCACAATCTCGCGCTGCTGACCCCGAAATTCATCGTAGCCATAGATTGTCTGGAGAATATCCAGCGCGTCAGCTGTTTCTGCTTCCAAAACCGTCATTTTTCGCCTCCGTGCGAAGAATTAAGCGGCAGAGTAGTCACGCCGCCATGCGTTGTACTGATCTACGATGGCCATCATGGCATCCTCATCGTACTCACGCAAGCCGCTTAGAAGCATGTTTTTTTCGCCCGTGCCTATTTGTTGGCCATCAAATTCGATAGTGAATGAAAGCCGGACACTGCCCTTTCTACCATCAGCCACTATCTTATGATCTGCTGATTGCAAGCTCAGTTTGTTGTCTACAGGGGCTGCAAGAGTTCCCGCTACCGCTGAGTCGCCTGCTTGAAACAAAGCGTTGACGCCCGGGTTAAATGTGATGGTCATGTCTTTGTAAATGACCAGTGGTCGGGCCGGGTTGATCATGACCTCAGCATCGCGCATTAAGGGGACAAGAATTCCCGGGAAGGTTTGACCGGAGAATTTAACGTATTCGCTGCATAAGGCCGCGATAAATGCAGAGTCTTGATAACGTCGGCCGGACTGGGCTACTTGCAATAATGGCTTTCCCGCATCATCCACGACATTTAAATCGTTGCCAGCCTCCTGCGGCAGAATCATCCGCGTGTCACCACCAAGCATGCCTGCAAATTCAACTTTGGTGTTTTCGGCAACGCCATAGCGATTCAGAACAACCGAGAACAATAGATCTCCGGGCACACAGAAACGTTTGCTGCCTGGATCGTGAATAGGATTAAAATCGCCCGCAACCTCCTTGGCGAAACGACTGGCCTGAGTCTCCTCGAAAAAAACAGCATCACCGTCTTGTTTAAAAAACTCAGATATTTCCATAATGTGTGGTCTCACGCGATAGCCGGCCATGATGGCAAACACGGGTTAATCTAGCAAGCAACAACCGTTAATCAGCGAACGGGGGTTCGGCTCAACGTTTTGAGCAGGATTGAACGAGAACGTCAAATTGCTGCGTAACCTCAGTAGCTACACTGACCCACCGGGGGTAATGTGGCGCAGCGCGATCGTTCATTATCGGCCTGTTCCAGCCACGCGTGGAGTCAAGCATGGCGTGCATTCCTACATCTCCAAACCGTGTTTTATAACCAGCCAGTACGCAATCGATGTACGACTGCAAGATGGGATGCTGATCATTGGCCAGGTGCCGGTTGGGCGGCAGGCTGCGGTAAACAAAAACGCTGTCAGTTTGTATTGATGCCGGCAGGTCAAAATCAGCAGCCGGCAGCTCTAAACGCTCATACCCGGATTCCCGTTTATCCAGCTCGGTTAACTCTGAGGCAGGAATACGGGCGACGACCCCTTCAATACCTACACGATCGGAATGATCTATGGGCTCTATACTCAGAGACGTACATTGCTGTTGGCGTTCGGGATCTGCTGTTCGGTGCTCCCAGACCCGTTGCCAGCCCTTCAAAAGCGCACTTTCCGCAAATTCGCCATCGGGACGTGTGTCACGGTTCACCAAGGAACCATATCCAAAATAGTAGATCCAGTCAGATGTCATGAATAAGACACATTCACATGAGAAAGAGGTAACGAGCGGGTACGTATGATGCACCGTATTATGGACACTATTATGACGAATCCTGCCTCAAATAACAGCCACCAGCACCTGCGTGCGGCTTACCCCCATTGGGGCTTACGGTTAACTCGCCGGTTTACCGCCTGTCTCTGTGCGGGCATGTTATCTGTTTTTGCCACAGGATTAAGCTTCGCAGCTGGCTTGTCGCTGGAACAACAGAATACGGCTGGCTCAATAGCCGCAGCGGTGCCATGGCCGACTGCTCGTGCGTTAAGCGATAGTCATCCCCTGGGTTCGCAGACATTAAGTATTGAAAAGCAGGAACGCAAAAACCAGCGCGACGTACGCTATATCAATGTGTACCAATACAACTATCCCCAACGTGCCGCGCGACTCGTAGTAATCGACCTGCAAGATGGAACGCTACTTAAAGAATCTTCCATAGCGTCCGTTCATCTACCGCTCAATGACATTGAAATTGATTACGCAATTTCCCTTTTGGTCAACTCGACTAACTTGATGGAGTCACTTAAACGCGAACATGTCAAAAGAAGTGCGCAACCGTTTAGCTCCATTGACGAACTAGACGTAAAGGCCAGCATTTACGAACCACGGGATAAAGATCATGCCTGTCAATACGATCGCTGTGCATTGTTGTCACTGTTTGACAACACAAACACGGTTTTCACGATAGAGCCTGTGATTAATTTAAGCAACCTAAGTGTGTCCGTACTGAATCCACGATGAACACACTCTTAACCGCAACAAATTGTTCCTATAGATTCGTCTTAATGACGATAATGACGTTCTGTTTGCAACCTTTTCAAGTTGCCAGCGCACAAGATACTAACTGTCCGCAAGGTTCGATATTACAACAGTCGTTTAGCTCAGGCGCTTCCTGGTCTGTTTGCGCAACCGTTAGTGACACCCACGGGTTGGAAGTCTCCAACGTCTATTATCGAGCACCCGGTGATTCAAGTCGTTCAGTGCTCTCTGAGGCGCAGGTGGCTCAGATTTTATTGCACTACCATGACAAGGCCACTGCAGAACCCCAATTTTCACCCTTAACAACACTCACCGAAGAAAGCCTACAAACGACGATACAAAGACTATCGCAAGCCACGTGCATGGGTGACGTAATTAACGTCGGAGAACAACCCGAATCTGTGTGCTCTCGCGTGGAAAACAATCGCACGCTCGCCAAGTATGCACAACGAGAAAGCTTACATAGCGAAGCTTGGGAACTCTCTGGAACTTTACTCAGGGAATCCTTAACGCTAAGTATTTCCTGGACGTTCACTGAAGATGGGCAAATACGACCGGAAGTCAGTGTCTCCGGCCGAGCCGCAAGGACACAATTGGACGAACAGTTTTCGCAAAACAAACGCACGGATATTCCGCGATTCACACGCGCCACTGTTTTATCGACCTGGCGTCTCGTGCCAGCATTAGATACAGATTCACTCGATACGGTTGAGCAATTTGATTTTCCCTTATTAGTGGCAGATCAGAACAGGCGCCCGATGCAAATCAGCGCTATCACAGAGGAAGCATTGATTGAGGTGGATCGCCAACAATTTCGCGGCTGGCGATTAGTAGATGCATCCGGTGCCGGCTACTACCTTGATCCTGCTAACCAGGGCTATAGCTATTCAAGCGCCGAACATAACTGGGCAAATTACGAGGTGGCGTTCACGCGTTATAACGCCTGCGAACACTATGCTTTGGAAAATCCTAGCGCTGCTGAAACCTGCGGCGAACATTTAAACGACTTCGTCAATGCAGAATCTTTATCAGAGCAGCAAGTGGTTATGTGGTACAGCCAAGCTCATCTACTTAACCCAAGCATTGAAGATTGGCCAATTTTGGGCGATGTACAGATTGGTTTCGATTTACTTCCGTTCGACTGGACGGATACATCACCCTTTGAAGTTGTGGAATAAACGGATGCCGCACCTGATCGCTCGATGTCTACTCGTTTTTGCTAGCCTGTGTATGGGCTTTTACAGCACAGCATTTGCGCAAGAGCCAAGCTGCGGATCAGACTCACGCATAACTGAGCAATTTGACAACGGGGCTGTTTGGGATCTTTGCTGGGAATCTACAGTGCGAGAAAACCTGGTTCTCAGCGATGTGTATTACACACCGCCCAACGGCACTGCATTGCGAGTGTTGAGTTCCGGAAGGCTAAGTCAGCTTCATGTTGCCTACGATGATAGCGATGTCACTTACAACGATGTCACTCAATACGGTCTGGGCGGAGGATTCTTATTAACCCTAGAAGAGCAAGATTGTCCACAAGGTGAATTATTAAATATTCAAACCAGACCTGCACTCTGCAAATGGCGTGGTGATGCCCAGAGCGGCCATCACTCTGCCAATCAGGCTGCCAAGACTCAGAGCCTGCATCTCTTTTCAGTCTCACAGGTTGGCGCGTATGCATACATAACGAATTGGACGTTTCACGCGAATGGCGCCATTGAACCCAGCGTCGGCGCCACCGGTGCACTGCAACGAAGCTCTGATGATACAAGTGAACCGTATGGGCGAGAGCTTACCGGCGATCAAGACACCTTATGGTTATCACACACACACAACTACTATTGGCGTCTGGACTTCGATATCGGCGATAGTGCGACCGATGATGTGTTTTCACAAACCCGATACGAAGTGACCCCGGCAGGAACACGAGCTCAACGCGTGGATCGCTTTGTCACCGAACAAGCGCTTAAAATAAATCCGGATGAGCAGGCTAACTGGACAATACACGCTAATGCACGTGCCGACAGTCCGGCGTTTTCCATCGAACCCATCAGAAGCGGACACCGATTTGAACGACAGGAGGTCGAACCCTACTCCGATTTCGATTTCTTCGTCACAGTGGCTAATGATTGCGAACGATTCGCCAGCCAAAATGCCCGCTTCAACCCGGATTGCCTGAACGACGTTCTGCAGTTTGTCGACGGACAATCCATTGTTGAGGAAGATTTAGTCGTCTGGAACAGAGTGTCATTCCACCATGTTCCTCGCAACGAAGATCAGCGACACATGCACACACATTGGGATGGTTTTTTAATCAGGCCGCGCAACGTGCTCTCGAGAACCGCTTCGCTTAACGACGCGCCAAACAGCGTGCCGACACTCGCCCCTATCGAGACTCGATATACCAAGCTGGGTGAACTCATCCATGAAAATGTTGAAGCCAACGATGCAGACGGAGATTTCCTTTTGTACACCGCAACGGGTCTACCTTCCGGCGTCACTATAAACAGCCTTGGTCATTTGCACGGAGAACCTGATGTAGAAGGCAGATACACAGTCACCATTACCGCAATGGATGATCAACACGAAGCAGCGCGTACATTTTTTTGGACGATTAACCAAACCGGAGCTGCTGAGCGTCGTAAAAGCGGACGTGTCGACGTGTCTCTACTAACGCTGTTACTGGTATCTCTTATATGGACAAGAAGATCCAACAAGTGTCCAGCTCGTCAGTCTTTATAGACTTCCTGTCTTAGAGCTAATTACTTCGACAGAAGCCAAAACACCCCGATGCCCGCAAACGTTTGATCGGATGAACCGGCTTCAGTAACAATAGGACTGTCCGCAGCATCATTTAAAAGCTCGGTGTATGCGAAGCGCGTAAAAATCCCCCAACGCGGACTCAAGGAAACCAGAGACCGTATTGATACGGTAGCGGATTGCAAACCACCTTCTGGTACAAATTCTGACAACCCTGAAAGCGCGGAATCGGTTTGCGACACACCGTACCGACTGTTTGCATAGTCGTCATCCGCAAGAGTCAGAGATGCACCCAATGCTAATCGCCACATAAAAGTCGCCGCCCACGAATATTCAGTTTCCAATGTCAATGACGTACCTTCCCAATCACCTGACGCTGGCGCACTGATACCGATAGCAGATTCCAACAAGCCTTCCTCAAAGCTACCCATAGGTCTTCGATACCCCACAAAACCACCTAACTCAACTGACAAATCGATGGCCTCAAAACTTGCCACCCGATCGTCTGTCGCCGAATCATCCCTTGGGGCCACAATGTTTAGCTGAGGTCCGGCCCACCATTTGCCTTGCTCATGCAGACCTATTCGCGCCTGCGTACCCGCAATTTGAACAGGCTTATCCGCAACCCGAAAACGCGAGATAATCAGCGGTGCTGACTGCGTTGAATCGGCACCGGAGTATTCGGGTACTTGAGCTACACCGAGTATCAGAGTGGAAGGCTCACCCACACGCGGCGGATTATTCTCAGCTGCGATCGCATCAGGAGATATAAAAACACTAAATGCGCCCAACATTAAAAGCGCAGCTGACTGCCATCTAGTCGTTCGTTGAAACGAGATAAGAGAAGTTTCAATCTTCATTTATATTTTGCTCGATTAAAAAACAGTGACTATCTACTAACAATCAACCCAACACTTAAAATCTAATCATCCGGATAAGACAAACCCAGCACGGCATAGTGCTTAGCCCGCCCGTCAACTTCAATGGTTACTTCATCATCAACCTGCTTTTTTAACAAGGCTCTGGCTAGCGGTGAATCGATACTGATATGACGCAATGCCGGATTGATTTCATCCGCGCCAACTATGCGAACAAAGGTAGTCTCATCATCGCTCTCAAGTTCGACCTGGGCACCAAAGAAAATGCTGTCACTGTCGGAACGCCTGTCTATCACCGTTAATTCTGGAATTCGTTTCTGCAGGTAGCGGATTCTCCTGTCGATTCCCGCCAATTCTTTCTTGCGATAGATGTATTCAGCGTTTTCAGAACGATCACCTTCAGCCGCCGCTGCACTCAGTGCCGCGGTCACCTCTTTACGCCTTTGCCATAGCGCTTTATCTTCGGCCTTCAATCGGTCAAAACCCTGTCGCGTGATATAGGGTGAAGATTTAGGGGCCGGTGGTCTGTATCTACTCATTCTACTGACGAGGATAGCGCATGGATTTACGTCTTCATGCCTTAAGGCACTTCAGTCAATGTTTATAGACGGGTAGATTTAAGATAGTCAGTTGCCGCAGTCACGCCACCACTCTGGTGCGCTACCTTCGCCAAATGCAGGCCCATTTCAATACCGGCTAGAGTGCCGAGTAGAGTGACATCATTGATATCACCCAGATGGCCTATGCGAAAAACCCGACCTTGCACCTTGGACAAACCATTGCCTAATGACGTATCGCACTCAGCCAGGATAACGGAACGTAAATTATCAGCATCAACACCATCTGGTACTCTGACAGCCGTTAATACCGGAGAGTGTTCCGACTCTACCGTGCATTGAACCTCCAGGCCCCAAGCCTCCACGGCTTTTCGCGTCGCCGCAGAATGCCTCAAATGACGAGCGAATACGTTTTCAAGACCTTCCTCGTTAAGCATGTCAATAGCTTCAGCGAGACCGAACAGTAAATTGGTTGAGGGGGTGTATGGAAAGTACCCGCGCTTGTTCGCCTCTATCATTTCCGACCATCCCCAATAAGAGTTAGGAATGTTTGCCGATTGACTGGCAGCAATAGCTTTTTCGCTTACCGCGTTAAACGACAGTCCCGGTGGCAGCATTAGACCTTTCTGCGAACCAGAGATTGCTACGTCAACACCCCATTCATCAAATCGAAAGTCTGCAGAGGCCAAACCCGAAATTGTGTCCACAAGTAATAGAGCCGGATGATTTGCCGCATCCATAGCCCGCCTTACATCCGCAATTCTTGAGGTACACCCGGTTGAGGTTTCGTTGTGCACAACGCACAAGGCTTTGATGCTATGGCTGGTGTCTGCACGAAGCGCCGCTTCTATGACGTCAGGATCGGCTCCCCGGCGCCAGTCGGTTTCAATCAACGAAGGATTCAGACCGAGTTTTTCAGCCAACTGCTGCCAGAGAAACGCGAAGTGTCCGGTTTCTACCATCAGCAACTTATCACCTTGGCACAGCGTATTGACCAATGCCGCTTCCCAAGCTCCGGTGCCAGAGGATGGATAGATAATGACAGGCTGCTTGGTTTGAAAAATACCTTGCATGCCGGTGAGCACCCGATGGCCTAAGGCTGCGAACCCGGGCCCACGATGATCAATGACCGGCATATCAATCGCACGAAGAATTCGATCTGGTACGGGGCTTGGGCCGGGAATCTGAAGAAAATGACGGCCGGCTGTGCGCATGATATAACCTACCCAAATTCAGGTAATTGATGATAATGAATTCAAAATTAGTCCTTTTGCCCTCTAAAAGCAATGGCCAGTAGCGACCACGTAGAGATCCAACGGCGCTTGCAATCTGAAATCGCTGGGGACGTCCACGGCGATAGGTTCACGCGTGGCCGTTACGCCACCGATGCGTCCATTTATCAAATGATGCCCGCTGGTGTCGTTATTCCCAAAACCATTGAAGATGTTCAAGCCAGTATTCAGATTGCCCGTGAATTTGGCCTACCAATCACACCTCGAGGTGGTGGAACATCACAATGTGGTCAAACGGTTAACCACGGATTAATTCTGGATAACTCCCGGTACCTGAACAAACTGATTAGCCTTGACGTTGAACAGCGACGGTGTGTCGTAGAGCCCGGCATTGTGCTCGATGATCTAAATCGTCAACTTAAACCCCACGGGCTGTGGTATCCGGTTGATGTATCCACATCCTCAAGAGCCACCATAGGAGGCATGACCGCCAATAATTCCTGCGGACAACGCTCTATTTATTACGGCACGATGCGTCATAACGTGCATTCTATCGATGCCATTCTGCCTAACGGCGATTTCATGCACTTTGGTGAACTTCCAGAATCAACTAACGCACTTGCCAACAATCAGAAAACTCTAGTTAGCAACTTACTCAAACTGGGAACAGACGAAGCCGAAACCATAAAAGCTCGCTTTCCCACAGTGCTGCGACGAGTCGGCGGGTATAACATCGATGCCCTGATTCCAAAAACCGAACAGCCATCTGAAAAACACAATTTATCGAATTTACTGGTCGGATCAGAGGGCACCCTTGCCTATTCAACCGCGATAGAACTACAACTCTGGCCCCTGCCGAATAATCGCGTATTAGGGGTTTGTCATTTCCCCAGTTTCTATCAAGCGATGGACGCCACTCAATACCTTGTCGAGTTAGGCCCCCACGCCATCGAGTTGGTCGACAACACCATGATTGCGCTTGCTCGGGACATCGATCTCTATAAGAAGTCGATAGCCGAATTCGTTAGAGGTGAACCGGCAGCTCTTCTTCTCGTTGAATTTGCCTATGAGACTGAGTCTGAAAACCTGCGCCATTTGCGCCTACTTCACGAGCGCATGGCAGATTTGGGTTTCACCTGGTCAGGGACGGGTGAGAACTGGGGCGGCGTCGTCGATGCCATCGATCCAGCTTTTCAAGCTCGCATTGCAAATGTGCGAAAGGCCGGTCTAAACATCATGATGTCAATGAAATCGGAAGGCAAACCGGTTTCATTCGTTGAAGACTGTGCTGTGGAACTACCCGATCTTGCGCAATTCACAGCAGAATTGACTGAAGTTTTTGAACGCCACGGCACGCCAGGCACTTGGTACGCACATGCGTCCGTTGGCTGCCTACACGTCCGTCCAGTGCTTAATTTAAAACTGGAAAAAGACGCCGACACGATGCGCGAAATTGCGGAACAAGCGTTTGATCTCGTGCTTAAGTACAAAGGCTCGCACTCTGGCGAGCATGGCGATGGTATTTCGCGTTCTGAGTTTCACACCAAGATGTTTGGCCGTCAAATGGTTCAATGCTTTGAACAGGTCAAACAACTGTTCGACCCGGATAATCTGTTCAATCCGGGAAAAATCGTTAACGCTCCTCGCATGAATGACCGTAGCCTTTTCCGTTACCAACCCGGCTACAAGATGATTGAAATTAAGCAGCAGCTCGATTGGTCAGCTTGGCCCGGTGCTAACGGTGGCCTGCAAGGTGCCATTGAGATGTGTAACAACAACGGTGCCTGTCGAAAGTTAAACGGAGGCTCCATGTGTCCTTCTTATCGAGTGACTGGCAACGAAAAAGACGTCACCAGAGGAAGAGCCAACACACTGCGCTTAGCTCTGTCAGGGCAATTAGGAGAGGATGCACTGACTTCACCGGACATGCTGGATACGATGAAACTATGCGTTTCCTGTAAAGCCTGTAAAAGAGAGTGTCCTACAGGAGTTGATATGGCGAAGATGAAGCTAGAGGTGCAAGCCGCTTATGGCCGTAAACACGGGTTTTCACTTCGCGATAAAGTGGTTGCACATCTCCCCAGGTACGCTCCCTACTTCAGCAAAATGAGCGCACTGATTAATCTGCGCAATACGCAACCGTGGTTGGCCACATTGCTTGAAAAGACCCTAGGCTTTGCTGCACATCGGCAACTGCCTACGTGGAGTAATAACCCCTATAAAGAACATCGACAAGCTAGCGGTCATGAACGTGAAGTGGTGCTACTTGCCGATACGTTCAACACCTGGTTCGAGCCTGCAGTGCTTCGCGATGCACGTACGGTGTTACAAGCTGCCGGCTATGCGGTACACACCGCACAACTACCCGGTCAGAGAAAACTGTGTTGTGGCCGTAGCTATCTATCCACCGGCATGATTAACGAAGCTAAAGCGGAAGCTCAACGAATGATAGATGCGTTGCACCCCTGGGTGCTTAAGGGCGTGCCCGTCGTCGGCTTAGAACCCAGCTGTTTATTAACGCTAAGAGATGAATACCCCGTTCTATTGCCCGGTGATGCATCCAAACTGCTTGCGAAACACGCCGTATTACTAGAAGAGCTTCTACTCAAAGACCATGAACTGAACCGCTTAAGTTGGACTCTGCATGCACCAGCACCACAAGCCCTGTTGCACGGACACTGTCATCAAAAAGCACTCGATGTATTTTCAACGGTCGAGCAAACCTTAGCCATGATTCCGGGTATGGATGTAAACACCATTGACTCAGCGTGCTGCGGAATGGCCGGCGCATTTGGTTATGACAAAGAGACAGCAGATATCTCGGTAAAAATGGCTGAGCGTGATCTACTGCCAGCTGTTAATACGGCCGACGAAGATACTTTAATAGTCGCGGACGGTACCTCATGCCGACATCAAATAAGTGATACGAGTAACCGGCAAGCACTGCACGTTGCACAGGTATTTGCGCTAGCGTTAAAACAACCGCAGCCGCAACCTGGCCCCAAAGAAACCTCGCCTGCTCGCACTAGCGAATCTATTTGTCCGTGATAGGTTAGCCCGGCAATATCAATGGACATTCTAAGGCGCGCAAGCTTTAGCCGCTGCGGACAGTACCGGTATCAACTTAGCCGACAATGGGAAAAAGGCGATGGACATTGTGTGTTCATCGGCCTGAACCCGAGTACCGCTGACGCTTATACCGACGACCCGACGATAAGACGATGTATGGACTTCACCCAACGCTGGGGTTATTCCCGGATGACAATGGTAAATTTGTTTGCCTTTAAAACCCCTCATCCGGCTCTACTGAAAAAAGCTGAGGATCCTGAAGGTTCAAATAACAGGCGTGTACTGAGGCGTCATTGTGCCTCAGCTAACCTAATCGTCGCTGCGTGGGGCGCTCATGGAACCTACGCTAATCAGGCACAGCGATTAGCCGGTGTTTGGGCCGATATCCCTGTGTATTGCTTCGGCTTAACCAAATCCGGACAGCCGTTACACCCGCTATATCAGCGCTCTGATGCGAAACTAGTCCCATTTTCTACACGTAACCCGCCAACAAGGAGCTGACGCGTGTAGAGCATTTGTTCACACAAATAACGAGAAACAGCCCCTTCCCTTTAAACAGCCATCAAAGTATTCAGTTACTCCACTCTAAACTCCCCACATCTACAGCCGATTACCTCAAGAGGTCGACTGAATCTCCAAGCACAATGGTGATGTAGATAACATTTGTGAGTAAACGAGCCACTAAAAAATCAGGAATTTTCGGCCTTTTCGGGCGTTCTGAACCTGAGCGTGAAGAGCGACTGCCTGGGCAGAAATTGCCTACGCCCAAGTTCGAGGCGCCGAAACAGCTGGATAAGCGCGCTATCAGTGGCGACCGGGTCGTGTGCGCCTGCAGTATGCAGTTGCCGAAAATCGATCCGTTTAATCAGCTCAAGATTCATAGAAAAGGTTATCTAATCTTCAACACGCGCGGCGGGGCATTCTATATCTCCCAGCAGTTCACTGAAGAGACGGTCACTCAGCTGTTCTTACCCGGCGAAACCGGCGTAATCAAAAATTTCAAGCTTCATCCTCGTGGTGGTAGTGAGATTTCCCTGGGTCAAGTTCACGCCCGCTTTTTGTATTTCACAGACACGCAGCCGCTTCCTGGCATGGTCCTAAGATTTGCGAATCTCTCAGAACAGCAGTTGGTATTGCTGAACAAGTTGACTGATGAATTGCCGAAAATAGGGCCCAGCGAAAAAGCATTTATTGCGAATGCGCTGAAGCGAAAGCGATAAGCGAATAGCGCTTATCTAACCGTACCGGCCGCCTGCATCCAAGCGGCACGCACTATATCTCATACGCGGTTGCAATCTGCTCCCTAGCGCCTATAAGGATTGGTCCGATAGTTGAAAGTCGGAGGCCAAACGCTTCAATTCATTAGTCGTAAACGCATGCATCGCAATCGATTACTCGTCGTCTCATCACTACTCGCTACCACTCTGCTCGCTAGCGCCTGCGACAGCTCAAGTGGCTCTCTAATCAGTGGAGACATAAAAGATCTTCTTGATCCAAATGCGCAAACCGATACGACGAACGATACTACTGAGGACTCTTCCGATACGTCAGATTTGACTACTGACAACAATGCTCGAGTCAGTAGCGATACCGATGTAGGTGGTACAAATACGCTAACGCCTATTGTTAATTCAGTCTCCTCAACCATCACGATACGCGGAGCCGATATCGTACTGTTGATTCAAGGATCAAACTTACCAGACAGCTTGCAGGTGAATCTCGACAATGATTCTAACGCCTGTCAGGTTTCTCAATTGCTGACAGCCAATTCAACCAGCAACCTGGCCAACACACTGGAAGCCGTATGCACAACCAGCGCAATCACTAACCGGCAAGTGTTTGTAAGAAGTGCAACCGGTATTGAAATACAGGGCTCACCACTGAATTTTTCAGCGACCAACATCAGTGTTGATTCCAGTGGTACGAGCAATAGCTCTAGTACAACGAATACTACAGCCGATACGCAGCCTTCTTCAAACGAGACGACTACCACGCCTACAAGCACGTCGTCCGCCAATCAAGACGATGAGCCTATTGCAGGCTTAAGTGAGTTAGCGCAAACGTTTATCAACGCACCAGATAATGTCAGTCTACTGGATGCAAGCGCCGGCATACGTCTTTCCTGGGATGCCGTTGCATCGGTTGAAGGCTACAACATTTATGTATCTCAGTCACCGGCGCCTCAACCGGGTGCTAGTGGAGTAACGAGCTACACATCCACACAGCCTGCTATCGAGATTACCGATGTGGAAGTCGGCGAAACATATTACTTAGCCGTGAGTGCATTTCTCAACAACAATGAGAGCCCGCGTAGCGCTGATCTAATGGTTCAGGTTACCGCCGCTAAACAATCAAAATATGGCGCCTTGTTTGAAATTTCAGGGACCGGTAGTTCGCAGGCGGAAACAGGCATCTCGACAACAACGGCATCAATACGGTCTGTGGATCAAAGCGCTGATGGCAGATACACCGTGTTCTTATCTCATTCGGACAATCTCGTCAATAAAACCCTGCGAGGCTTCGACCAGGTATTTTTGCATGACAAAGAAGACGACCAAATTACGCTCATTTCACAATCGGTATCTGGAGAACCTGCCAACCGCCACGCATCAAACCCGCAAATTAGCGACGATGGTTCACTCGTGGTTTTTGTATCAGCGGCAAGTAACCTCGACCGCTCCGTTCTGACATCAGGCAGTGCAACGCAGGTATTTATGGCAAATACCCAAACCGCAGCCGTCAATTTAATATCTGGAAGTGCACTAAACAGAAACCGTGCAGCAAACGCCAACTCTTTTGCGCCAGTCATTGACGGTAATGGCACTAACGTTGTCTTTTCCTCCTATGCAGATGACTTAACAGCCGGAAGTAAAACGCAAAGTTCTCATTTGTATCGCTTCGACTCGTCATCACGCAGTCTGACAAAACTGGCAACTCATAGAGATTCCGCACCCGCAGGTGCAACCGCCACGGTACAGGCCGATGCAATATCACCTGATGGAACTTACCTATTTTATCAACTCAATATACCCGGGACTTCACCCAGCCTTCATCGAATTGATCTTCTAGAGTCTGTACAAGAGACCTTAGCGTTTGACGAGACAATCAGCCTGGGCGGTGCCTATGTACACAGTATTTCCAACGATGCCGATACAGCCTTAGTCAGCTATGCCGATTCCAGCCGGACCGGTCTGTATTCAATGACCGACAAATCGTTAGTTAAATTAGCTGGCTCGGCGAATACTGTACCGAAAGGACTCAGTGGTGATGGATCAGTAGCAGTAATTTGGTCAGACGAAGACTTGCAACTTAATAATGCCATTACGCCTTCCGGTGACGGGAATCACTATATCGTGAATACTAAAACTGGCTACATTAAGGAATCTGAATTAGATATCCAGTCCATCAGCAACGATGGACTGGTGCTCTTGTACACCACGCAATCGGGTAGCGAAGCGACACAACTGCAATCGATACAACATTAGTCAGTATATTAACGCTATTGAAGAACGGTTCCGACACGCGACCACTGACTCCCCTCATCGTTTTTCGAATACCATATTTGTCGTACCTTACCAACGACATCGACAAGCGGCACGGTACCAAATTTTCGGGAGTCGTTACTAAAACCCCGGTTGTCCCCTAAGACAAAAACTTCACCGTGCCCGACTTCCACCGTTAGGTTTTCGCCCTTTATGGCTGTATCTGTGATGTTCCAACGTTTATCAGCGTTTTGCTCGACGGTAGCATCTTGATAAGGCTTTACCAAGAGACGCTCTGAATTGACCGATACGTGCCCATTCTTGATGTCAACGGTATCACCCGGAAGTCCGATGATGCGTTTAACAAAATACTTTGTCCTATCGTTCGGGTAAACGAATATAACGACGTCTCCCCTTTGCACACTGTTAGAACAATTAGGGCAGTTGTATCTCATGTCCGTGAATATAAAATCACCTTTTTGCAAAGTCGGATTCATACTGTTTGTCGGTATGAAGAAAGACTGAACCTGATGTTGTCTAACGTAGTTAATAACCAGCGGCAGAACGACAAAGCAAAACATCACCAATATCAGCGCATAGACCCCCGTGGATTGCCAGACCTTCGGCGTATATTCGTTGCGTTTTCTCGCCTGAACGTATGCGTCCACAATAGCGAAAATCCAGGTGATCAAGCCAACAGCATGGCCTATCAGAAACACCGGTAGCATTAGGCTAGTCGGTAAATATACAGCGAGTATGGCACCGGGCAACAGAAAACCTGCAAAGGTTAAAAATACCCAGATTGCTCGATTAACCTGTCCGTTGTAAAGCTGTCCGAAGCCTGGCAAAACTAGCGACATTAGGGCTGCAAGCCAAGGAATTCGCCTAGACATATCACTCTCCTTAAAAATTTTTATTGGACGTGCAAACAACGCACGAATACTTCACCGTCACCACGGGTTTAACCGGTAGCGGTGACGAACCAGATACCAAAAAGAAAATATAACGATTGAGCCAGTCCATATACACCGCCTAAAGCCAATGCTAGCCATTGCAAGACATCAGACAATGAATGATCAGGCTTTTGCTCAATCGCAACCTCTTGCTGAATGGATGTCATTACCGTCTTTGTAAACTCAGCCGGTACATCCAATTCTTTAAGCTTTAACAGTGCGTCTAATTCGTCGTCGTTATTGCTCATGTTAATAACTCCCACTGATTCTTAAGTCTTGCTCTTGCCCGGGATAATCGCGTTCGGTAAGTCGCCGTGGAACAACCCACAATGGCAGCAGCTTCCTCATTCGTCAGCTGTTCGATGCCACTGAGTGCAATGGTTTCCTGATCTTCAGCACTCAAACGGGCTAGAGCCACATTCAACCGCTGTTGAAGTTGTTCCATGTGAATAGCGTCTGATACGGCAGACGTATCGGGTGCATCCATAACTTGATCGGTGTGGGCGGTTTCCACAACCTTTTGACGTTGTCGCATCGCATCAAACGCAACATTACGCGCAATCCTGAACAACCATGTTGAGTATTGTGCTTTGCGTTCATCAAACTGTGCGTTTGCTCGCCATGCCTTTAGGAATGTGTCCTGGGCCAGATCCTCTGCCGTTCGCAGGTCAAAACCTAAACGTCCCAGATAGGCAAACAACGGCCCTTTCAGCTTCTCTACACGGGCTTCAAACTCTTGCAATTTTGCATCAGTGTTTGAAGGCGAATTGGACGTTTGTTTATTCATCTCACAGGGCTTCTACCGTGGATACGCCAATTCGTTACACCTGAAGTGAAAATTGTTACAAAAAATCGAACTATTTGGCATACAGTTACACATAGCATGCGATGTAGCAAAGCTCTAACCCTTTTAAAACCATCACTATGGCAGCTGATTCGTCCACAGACTCGAAAAGCCTCGGTATAGGTCCCTGGCATAAAAATATTCGCCTGTACAGCGGTTTAGTGCTATTCGTGTTTGTCAGTGGTCACCTTGCCAATCACGCCGTGGGACTGATCTCCTTAGAGGCCATGGAAGCAGTCAGGGACTTTCGAACATTAGTATGGCGCAACAGCATAGGTTCTGTGATTTTGTTAGCAGCGTTGCTGTCACACGTGGTCTTGGCTTTTTATAAATTCATTAAACGTCGTTCATGGAGAATGAGCCTGTGGGAAGCAGTACAGCTCTCCTTCGGATTGGTCATCCCCATTCTACTAATTCCACATATTGTATTTACACGGACAGCTGTCGAAGCTTTCTCAATAAACGATGACTATGCTCAAGTGCTAACAGCCCTTTGGCCCGATGGTGCGCTGAAACAGAGCTTTATGCTGTTAATTGTATGGATCCACGGCTGCATTGGTATTCATTTCTGGCTTCGCTCCAAAAGCTGGTATCCAAACATCAGTTGGTTTTTGTACACCTTAGCGGTTTTACTGCCTGTTTTATCTCTATCAGGATTTGCGGTAGCCAGCCGCCGCATGATAGCCGCGGGACAAACGGAGTATGAACTCTCAATTGAGCAGAAACAGTGGCTGAGCAGTATCAGCGATAATGCGGTTTATGCCATCGTTGTCATTATTATCGCCGCCATAGCATATAGGATTGCGCGCACCTTTTATGATCGATTCGGGCCAACCGTGAAGATCACCTATTCGAACGGTCAAACTGTGGTTAATCAAATCGGACCGACGCTACTCGACATCAGCCGTATACATGGCATTCCTCACGCCTCCGTCTGCGGTGGGCGGGCCCGATGTTCCACATGCCGTGTGCGCATACTCGAAGGCATAGACACCTTAGCCGAACCCAGCGAGCAAGAGCTACGAGTGCTTCAACGCGTTGGGGCTGGCACTCATGTCCGATTGGCTTGTCAATTAACCCCTAACAAAGCACTCAGTGTAGCCACGCTATTGCCAGCGCAACAAACTTCACCCAGTGATGATACAGCCGCCGATAAATACTTATGGGGTGTTGATCAGACCGTCACCATCATGTTCGCTGATATACGCGGATTTACCGCATTGTCTGAAAACAAATTGCCGTATGACGTCGTATTCGTTCTCAATCAGTACTTAGGACAGATGTCCGACGCGATATCCGACGCCGGTGGCTACGTCGATAAATTTTTAGGTGATGGGATCATGGCGCTCTTCGGTATGGAAAAGACGGTAGAGGAAGGTGCTCGTGACGCACTAGCTGCCGCTGTCGCCATGAACGAAGTACTAAATGCCCTGAATGTTTCGTTGTCTTCGGATCTGGACGGCCCGCTCAACATCGGAATTGGAATTCACACCGGCCCTGCCATTCTGGGGCGGATCGGTGTAAAAGGCGCATCGGGAGCCGCGCAACGAATTACAGCGTTGGGCGACACCGTGAATACCGCAAGCCGGTTGGAATCCGCTTGCAAGGACCTGCGATCCCAGCTGGTGGTGTCGGAGGCGACTGTGTCTACCTCAGGTATAACTTTGAATGCGGGGTCTAGAGAACTCATTTCGGTAAAGGGTCGGGAGCAAAAGGTGCCTATCGTGGCATTTGCAGCGGCGGCAGATATTGCCGAAGCGCTACCTGCTGAAAGTACCCA
>JAHDGK010000004.1:121666-166963 GCA_020627685.1 Granulosicoccus sp.
GGCCGATCAGCCCCTTCGGGCTGCGCAGCACAGCTGCTTGTCGCGATTTGCTGGCGCAAATCGTCGAACCTCTTTCGGTTCGAATCTGAGTGTAGGGGTTTTTCTGACTGGACCGCTAGGTTGGTAATTTGAAGCTATTGGCGCGCCCGGAAGGATTCGAACCTCCGACCACTTGGTTCGAAGCCAAGTACTCTATCCAACTGAGCTACGGGCGCGCGGGGCCTAGCTGATCGTGCACCGTAATTATACTCTGTTGAACTTATGGACGTCGAGCACTATCTAATCTTTTGTTATGGTTCTCCTTAACCCCCTTTCATCCACCAAAACGAAAAGATCAATATGACCACGATTAAGACTCTAACTTCGGGCGTTGCCTTAGGCGCTGTCATCACCCTGGCCTCAGCATTTACCTCAGCTACGGCGGCAGATCTGTCAAAAGTACCTTCTGGTGCCTACAGCGTTGACGACACTCACGCATACATCAATTTCCAATATAACCATCTGGGCCTGTCCAACCCTACCCTCAGTTTTGACGACTTCACCATCGATATGAATCTGGACGTTGAGGATCCCACTAAATCCACAGTCTCTGTATCGATCGATACCGACAGTGTCATTACTGGCTCGGCAATTTGGAAAGACCATCTTACTGGTGGCAAATGGCTGAACACAGCCGAGTACCCGAAAATTACTTTTCAATCCAATAGCATTGAAGCGAACGAAGACGGTACCTATGCGGTTAACGGCGATGTCACAGTCAAAGACGTCACTCAACCTCTGACCATGACCATCACTATCAATGGCGCCATGAATCACCCAATGAACGGCAAACCGGTTGTTGGTGTAGACGGCACTGGAAACCTGCTACGCTCTGCGTTCGGCTTAGGCAAAAACGCACCTTTTATCAGCGACGAAGTGGCCCTGAACATCAGTGCGGAAATGTTTAAGAACCAATAATTCTCCTCACTGAGTAGGTTGTTTTATGGGTCGTTCTCCCGGTCTCCGTTATGGAGATACTGCGGTTTTCTTTCATTGGATAATTGCTTTTCTTATCATTGGGCTTTTAGCTGTCGGCAAATTCATGACACAGCTGGAGGAGAACGACCCGCTTAGATTTGAACTCACCCAATGGCATAAAAGCTTTGGGATCTCAGTTTTAGTGTTGTCGGTGTTGCGCATCTTCTGGCGTATCACCCACAAGCCACCACCGGAACTCGACACTATCCCGGCGTGGCAACAAAAAATAGCAAACACCACACATTGGCTGCTTTATGGCCTCATGTTTGCCCTGCCTGTATCCGGGTGGATTATGGTGTCTGCCTCACCACTGAATATCGACACCATACTGTTTGGCCTCGTAGACTGGCCACATCTTCCTCTGCATGGAGTTGACGATAAAGAGTCACTATCAGCGGCATTCCATGAATACCATGAATGGGCCAGCACGGCGCTCATACTGTTGCTACTGGCTCACATCGGCGCTGCGCTAAAACACCACTTTATCGATAAAGACACCGTACTGAGGCGCATGCTCCCAGAACTCTCGTCCAAGCGTTTCTGGGGAAAACTTGCCTTGTTGATCACACTGGTTGCGGCGAGCTCAATAGTGCTGCCATGGGTAATGCACGATGGACATAAACTAGTTGCAGGAGATAGCGAAGTCAGCTTCATCGCTGACGTCACTGGCGAAGAGACGCTGGGTATTTTCACAGAAACCTCCGTTACAGCCGAAATTGAAAAATCTAATTTACCGGGCAGTAGTATTGTTGCTCGAGTACAAACCGCTTCTGTGGTGAGTGATAACGATCAAGTTGCAGGCTCCTTGCCCGATGCTGACTGGTTTGATGTCGAAAGCTATCCAGAGGCCATGTTTCAATCAACCGCTATAGAATTTGTATCCGACGGAGAAGTAAGCGTCACGGGTGATCTGACACTTAAAGCCACCACGCAAAGCATCACTTTTCCGATGACACTCGCTGAGGAAGACGAAGTAATCGTTGCCCGCGGAGAGTTTGCCGTTGACCGGCGTGAGTATGACATTGGTATGCAGAGTCAGGATAACGACGACTTCGTTGGATTTAATGTCATCATCAAATTTCGTTTCGACACAAAAAGAGCAGCTGAATAACATCAAGACTAGCACTACTCATCTGCGTATTTTCACGTAGTGCTTGCTACGTAATGTGCCAACTACAGTACCTATTACTGCGAATAGGCCAACTGAGTTCCATGCTGTTTAATCGTCGTGCCCACTATCTGGTGGCCTTGCTCGACGATAAACACTTGGAGGTAGTTCGTGAAAAAACACTTAAAATCGGCGCTGTGCGTGCTGGCACTCAGCTGCACATCAATCGTAAACGCTGCAGAAATCAACCTGAAGCTGGCTCACTCATGGCCTAAAGGGTTTCCTATTTTCGGTACATCGGTGGATGAATATGCACAGATGGTCGAAGAACTTTCAGACGGCCGAATTGCGATAAAAGTTGATAGCAGAAACAAGCATAAGGCTGCGTTCGGTATCTTTGATTTCGTAAAATCCGGTCAGTACGATATCGGTCAATCTGCTTCGTACTACTACGGCGGAAAGGACCCGGATACTTTGTTCTTTACCACGATGCCATTTGGCATGACCGCTCTTGAACAGTATGCGTGGTTTCATGAAGGCGGCGGTTTAGAACTCGCCAACGAAGTCTATGCGAAGCATGGAATCGAAGTTATGACGGGTGGCAACACCACGATGCAGATGGGCGGTTGGTTCTCCAAAGAGATCAACAGTGTTGACGACCTACAAGGCTTGAAAATGCGTATTCCAGGCTTTGGTGGCAAGGTTATGTCCGGCGTCGGTGCAGTACCCACCAACATCCCGGCTGGAGAACTTTACCAAGCGTTAGAACGCGGCACCATCGACGCCCTTGAGTGGGTAGGACCTTCTTTAGATCTGCGCATGGGTTTTCATAAAATTGCGCCTTACTACTACACCGGCTGGCATGAGCCAAGCACGGAACTCATGTACTTTTTTAATAAAAAGAAGATGGACTCACTGCCGGCCTGGGCACGTTCTGTACTACTCAATGCAGCCAAGCTAACCGGCTTCAACATGACGGTTCAATCACAACACGAGAGCAGCATTAACTGGGCAACCATCACTAGCGAATACCCGAACATCAACGTACGGGATTTTCCTGAAGATGTTATCGATGCGCTTCGAGCCTCCAATACAGCTCTGTTAGATGCTGAAAAGGAAAGAAGCGACATAGCGAAACGAATCATTGAATCACAAGCCAGCTATTTAGAGAACGCCAGAGCCTGGACTGCGATTGGTGATCAAGCCTATTTAAACAACATCGGGAAGTAGCCTCTGGCTGACGGAGGACAAACTCAGGCGGCGTTGAGAATAATGCTTAACGCCGCCTTTGGCTCATGAATGTTTTCATTCCCTATTAGTTTTATACGCTCATGCTTAACATCATCGAATCTACCATCAATGCCATTCTAGATTTAACGGGAAAAGTGGCGTCGTTCCTTCTGATTGTATTGGTAGGAATTATTGCCTTTAACGTTATCAACCGCTACGCATTTAATGCCTCATCTATAGCACTTGAAGAACTGTCATGGCATTTGTATGCCAGCATCTTTTTGCTAGGAATTTCCTATGCGGTAAGAACCAGCTCACATGTCCGCGTTGACCTGATCTATGAATCCAGAGCGGCTAAGACGAAAGCGATCATTGATATTGTTGGAACACTGGTTCTACTGTTGCCGTTCGCAGGCATCATGATGTACTACGGGTATATATTTGCTAACGAGTCCTATAGCTTCGGCCCTCATGCAGACACTCTGAGCGGCCTTGTTGAACAGTTTTTTACAACCGGTATCGGTGAGCGTAGTCAGGATCCAGGGGGGCTAAACAATCGATTCGTCATCAAGAGCGTTATCCCGCTCGCCTTCACGCTTACATTGTTAAGTGGTTTGTCAGTGCTCATTGCCAACTTCAAACGACTCAAGGCACTTAAACAGAATTCAGAATTAACTGACACGGGAGCAGACGCATGATCGGTGTCGCGATCTTTTTACTCGCCCTTGCGCTACTGCTGTTTGGCTATCCAGTCGCATTTACTTTCGCAGGCGTTGGTCTGTTCTTCGTCATTACATTTGCAGACCCGTCCACGTTGGCGCAACTGCCCTACCGCGTTTATTCGTTGATGGGAGATAACGGTGATGGCACCGTTTTAATGGCTATCCCTTTGTTCGTATTCATGGGTCTAATACTCCAACGTACCGGTTTAGCAGAACAACTCTTAGAATCAATGGGCGGATTGTTCGGCTCAATCCGCGGTGGACTGGCTGTATCGACTGTCCTTGTCGGAGCACTACTGGCAGCCTCGACCGGTGTCGTCGGCGCCAGTGTCGTGGCAATGGGCCTGATTTCTCTGCCGGTCATGCTCAAATACGGCTACGATCCGAAGCTCGCGTCCGGATCTATCTGTGCCGCAGGTACGCTCGGTCAGCTCATACCTCCGTCCATCGTGTTGATTGTTCTCGGGGATGTATTAAACGTTCCGGTAGGAGATTTGTTTCAGGCCGCACTATTCCCAGGGCTCGTGTTGGTGCTTTGCTATATCGCCTACATTTTGCTGTACGCAAGGATTAATCCCGATGCCACCCCTCTGGTTACCGATCTAGACGACGGTAAAAGCCCAACAATGCGCATTCTTATTGCGCTAAAAGCGATAATCCCGCCAATTGCGCTCGTATTAGTGGTACTCGGATCGATCTTCTACGGAATTGCCACACCGACAGAGTCCTCGGCTTTGGGCTGTGTGGGGGCTGTTGTATTAGCCATTATCTACCGCAAATTCAACCTCTCAATGCTTTGGGACAGCGCTAACGAATCTGTGAAAATCACCGCAATGGTTTTCACGGTTTTGCTGGGCGCCTCAGTTTTTTCCATGGGCTTCTCTTACACTGGTGGCGAGGAAGAAATCGAACACTTGCTACTCAGCATTCCCGGAGAGAAATGGGGCTTTCTAATCTTTACCATGGTGCTCATAACGATTCTGGGCTTCTTTCTGGACTACATAGAAATTTCCTACATCGTATTGCCACTTATTTATACTGTTTTGGACGAGCTAAGCATCAACCTGGTTTGGTTCGCAATTCTGGTGGCTATGAACTTACAAACGTCTTTTCTAACGCCACCGTTTGGCTTTGCCCTGTTTTATCTCAAGGGAGTTGCGCCCGACGGGTTCAAAACAACCCATATTTACAAAGGGGTCATACCGTTCATCATCATTCAACTAATGGTATTGACATCAATCATCGTGTTTCCCGGCTTTTATGGATTAAGCAGCGAAGCAGTCAGTTTATGGTAGTAAAAAGACCATGACAGTCAGACACAAAATACTTTTGTTGACACTTGTGCCAACACTGGTGTGTCTGCTGTTAATTGGTTTTTTAGTGCAACACCAGACACGTAGTTTATTTGAACAACAGTCTGTTGTTTTTCACCAAACGCTTAAAGCCATACGTGAAGCTGAGCTTAAAAATTATATTCAGCTGGCTCGTTCCTCTATTGCCCATATCTATGAAAATCCGCAATTAACAACGACCCAAAAGCATACGCAAGCAAAGGAAATTCTAACCAACCTAGCGTATTCCAGTGATGGGTACTTTTACGCCTATGCCGAAGACGGCACTAACTTAGTACACCCGAAGCAACCCTACCGTATTGGGAAAAACTGGTTGTCGTTAACCGACAGCGAAGGGAAACAAATCATTCAGGAGCTCATCGCTAAAGCCCAAAACGGTGGTGGCTACACGGAATATTTGTGGGAACAGCCCTCTTCCGGCGAGATAGAGAAAAAGCTCGGATATTCTGAAATGCTCAGCGATTGGGACTGGATGTTCGGAACCGGCCTATACATGGACGACATCGAAAAGCAGGTTAACGAGATCAATACAGTTTTCGACAAACAGATTCGGGCTACCTCTTTCATCATTATTTTAATTTCAGCCGCAGCGGTGGCAGCCGTTTTCGGGTTCGGGCAGTTGTTCCAACTCAATGAACGTCGACAAACCGACAGTAAGCTTCAGCAACTCAATAAACGAGTCATCAATTCACAAGATGACGAGCGGCGCCGGGTATCACGCGAACTGCATGATGGTATTAGTCAAAGACTGGTGGCGATTAAATACTCGTTAGAAGAAGCCTACAGCCGAATTTCGGAATCGCCATCGAACAGCCATCAGTTGATAAAGAATTGCGAAAATCATATAGATGACACCATCGCTGAAATACGTCGAATTTCTCACGATTTGCATCCCAGCGTGCTCGATGACCTAGGACTTATGGCAGCAGTCCAAGGTCTCTCCGAGCAGTTTGAACAGCGCACAGGCATCAGCGTACACCTGGAAAAAATGCCCTTCCGAAACCTGCTACCAACGGATGCAAAGACGGCCCTTTACCGAATTGTTCAGGAGGCATTAACCAATATCGAGAAACACGCGATGGCCACGAAAGTATCCATTCAATTCGAGTTCAAAAAAGGCTGGTTTAGACTCAGCATCAATGACAACGGACGCGGATTTAATACCAGCACCACCGACAAAGGTGATTCCGGACTCGGACTTCGCAATATGTCAGAGCGTATGGGATATTACAAAGGTACCTTCGAAGTCATGTCCTCCCCGACCGGCACTAACGTCACAGCAGCGATTCCTCAGAGCACAATTAGTATCGAAAATCAGGCTAAAAGTATTCAATCATGAGCATCATAAAAACTCTCATCGTTGACGATCACCCCTTGGTGCGCGACGGGCTCAAGGCACGCATAAACCGATCATCAGAAGTGTCGGTCATTGGTGAGGCCTGTGATGGTACCGAGGCATTAACACTGCTGGAAGAATTAAAGCCGGACGTGGTTTTAATGGATATCAACATGCCCAATCTCAACGGCATTCAGACCACTGAAGCCATTCTCGACTTGTACCCGGACATTCTCATTTTAGTGTTAAGCATGCACGATGACCGCGAATACGTCTCAAGCGTCATTGATGCGGGCGCTCGCGGCTATGTCCTGAAGAGTGCTTCTGCCGAAGAAATGTTTAACGCCATAAAAGCCGTCTATTTCGGTGGTATTTACTATAGCCCGGCTATAGCCGAATCTCTTGCGCAGAAAACCGAAGACCCTGTGGACTCACTGACAGATAGAGAACAGGTAGTTCTGGACATGCTCGCTAAAGGTGCATCGAACAAAGAATGCGCTAATTCATTGGGCATCAGCGCCCGAACGGTGGAAACCCATCGGCGAAACATCAAACAAAAGCTGAATCTTCGCTCGACACCCGCCCTTATCCGCTTTGCTATCGACTCAGGTTTGGGTAAAAGCAATAGTTAGCATTTGTTTCACTAGGCGCAAGCCTCTGACTTAACAAGTATATCTCGGTAGAATACTCGCTATCCGACCACCATCAGGAGACTCACGTTTTGCCGATCCAAAAGATTCTCGTCGCAAACCGTTCTGAAATCGCCATAAGAATTTTCCGTGCTGCTAACGAGCTCGGTATCAAAACGGTGGCTATCTGGGCCGAAGAAGACAAGCTAGCCCTGCATCGATTCAAGGCTGATGAAGCGTATCAAGTTGGATCAGGCGCTCATCTAGACAAAGCCATGGGGCCCATTGAGTCCTATTTGTCTATCGAGGAAGTCCTGCGAGTCGCAAAGCTCTCCGGTGCCGATGCTATCCACCCCGGCTATGGCCTGCTCTCAGAGAGTCCGGAATTTGTCGATGCGTGCGATGCAGCCGGCATTACGTTTATCGGTCCACGGGCAGACACCATGCGACGCCTGGGCAACAAAGTAGCGGCCAGGAATCTTGCTGTCGAGGCTGGCGTGCCAGTGGTACCTGCAACCGAACCACTGCCGGACGATCTCGACACCATCAAATCCATGGCTGCAGAAATCGGATACCCCATAATGCTCAAGGCGTCCTGGGGCGGCGGTGGACGCGGCATGCGTACCATTCGCAGTGAAGACGATCTGGCCAAAGAGGCCAACGAAGCCCGTCGCGAAGCAAGAGCCGCTTTCGGGAAAGACGAAATTTATCTGGAAAAACTGGTAGAGCGTGCGCGACACGTTGAAGCGCAAATTCTCGGTGACAAGCACGGAAACGCAGTTCACCTTTTTGAACGAGATTGCACGGTACAACGTCGCAATCAAAAGGTGGTTGAACGCGCACCTGCCCCGTATTTAAACAATGAGCAACGAGCAGAATTAAGTGGCTATGCCTTAAAGATTGCTAACGCAACGTCCTACCTAGGTGCAGGAACCGTGGAATTCCTGATGGACATGGACACAGGTGCGTTCTACTTCATTGAGGTCAACCCTCGCGTGCAAGTTGAGCATACGGTGACAGAGGAAGTCACTGGCATCGATATCATCAAAGCGCAGATTCATCTGGTTGAGGGTGCCGTCATCGGAACACCTGAATCAGGCGTTCCGGCTCAAAAAGATATCGCGCTGAATGGTCATGCCATGCAATGCCGCATCACAACCGAAGATCCTGAACAAAACTTCGTACCCGACTATGGCCGAATCACAGCCTATAGGGGTGCATCGGGCTTTGGAATCCGACTCGATGGTGGAACCGCCTACTCTGGTGCAGTCATCAATCGTTTTTATGATCCGCTGCTGGAGAAAGTCACGGCTTGGGCACCGACCTCCGATGAAGTCATTAAACGGATGGACCGTGCTCTGCGTGAATTCCGAATTCGTGGTGTTGCCACGAACTTAACGTTCCTCGAAAACGTTATCGGACATCCGGAGTTTCTCGACAACTCCTATACCACGCGTTTTATCGACACGACTCCAGAGTTGTTCGAGCAAGTCAAACGAAAAGACCGGGCAACAAAATTATTGCATTACATTGCTGATGTTTCTGTCAACGGGCACCCTGATGCTCGCGACAGAGCAAAGCCTCGCGAAGATGCACTGGCACCTCAGTCCCCGTGGATTGGCAAGCCGATACAACCGGGTACCAAAGATCGGCTTGACAGAGACGGCCCTGAGAAGTTTTCACAATGGTTACGGGAATCACCACAGGTGATGCTCACTGATACCACTATGCGTGATTCGCATCAGTCTTTGCTGGCAACTCGCATGCGAACACACGACATTGTTGGCGTCGCCGATGCCTACGCTCGCGGACTACCAGAATTACTGTCTTTAGAATGCTGGGGCGGCGCAACGTTCGATGTCAGCATGCGCTTCTTAACTGAAGACCCTTGGGAACGCTTAGAACAGATACGCGAACGTGCGCCGAATATTCTGCTGCAAATGCTCATTCGAGGAGCCAACGGTGTCGGGTATACAAACTACCCAGACAATGTTGTTCAACACTTCGTAAAACGCGCTGCGGCCACCGGTATCGATCTTTTCCGGGTATTCGATTGCTTTAACTGGATCGAGAATATGCGCGTTTGCATGGACGCCGTACTCGAAGAAAACAAGCTGTGTGAAGCGACCATTTGCTACACCGGCGATATGTTGGACGCCGCCCGTCCTAAATACCAGCTGAAGTATTACCTCGATTTAGCCAAAGAGTTGGAAAAAGCAGGCGCACATATTCTTTGCATCAAAGATATGGGCGGCTTGATGAAGCCAGCGGCTGCTACGCAGTTGTTTAAGGCTATGCGCGAAGAAGTCTCCCTGCCACTGCATTTCCACACACACGATACGTCAGGCATTTCGGCAGCAACCGTGTTAGCGGCTGTTGAAGCCGGTGTCGATGCCGTCGATGCAGCTATGGACGCTTTATCGGGCAACACATCGCAACCCTGCTTGGGTTCCATCGTCGCAGCACTTAAGGGCAGCGACCGAGACCCGAACCTAGACAGAGAAGCTATCGAAAAAATCTCCTTTTACTGGGAAAGTGTTAGACATCAGTACGCCGCATTTGAAAGCGATCTCAAAGGACCGGCATCTGAAGTCTATATGCACGAAATGCCAGGTGGACAATTTACTAACTTAAAGGAACAAGCACGATCAATGGGCTTGGATTCTCGCTGGCATGAAGTTGCTCGCGCCTATAGTGATGTGAATGATTTATTCGGCGACATTGTTAAAGTGACTCCGTCATCCAAAGTAGTGGGTGATCTTGCGCTCATGATGATCAGTCAGGATCTCACCATCAGTGATGTTGAAAACCCCGATAAAGATATCGCCTTCCCTGATTCAGTTGTATCAATGATGAGAGGCGAACTCAGCCAGGTTCCCGGTGGTTTTCCAAGCACGATTCAAAACAAAGTGCTCAAGGGCGAAGCTCCCTTGGCGGAACGTGCCGGCGCCACACTTGCTCCAGCGAATCTTGACGCACTGCGTTCATCACTCAGTGAAGACCTAGACCGCGAGATTAGCGAGAATCAACTGGCGTCGTACAACATGTACCCGAAAGTCTTTACAGACTTTATTGCGGCACAAGACACTTACGGCCCAACCAGCACGCTACCAACTCCGGTCTACTTCTATGGTTTGAATGTGGGCGATGAAATTTTTATCGAAATAGAAAAAGGTAAAACACTGGTCGTCCGATGCTTAGCGTTTGGCGATGTAAACGACCAAGGCATGGTGCGCGTCTTCTTTGAGCTTAACGGCCAACCTCGTTCCATTGCTGTTCCAGATCGTCTGCATGGAGCCACAGGTGCTGCAACGCGTGCCAAAGCGGATCCAGACTTACCGGGACATGTTGGCGCACCAATGCCAGGTGTTGTATCAACTGTTAATGTCAGTCTGGGCCAAAGCGTTCAAACGGGCGATGTACTGCTTTCCATTGAAGCCATGAAAATGGAGACGGCTATCTACGCAGAAGTTGACGGCGTGATTGAAGAGATGCTCGTCAAAGCCGGTGATCAAATTGACGCCAAAGACTTGATGGTGCGTATTGAGGGTTCCTCCTAAGCATCACGCTACGCACAGCTTCTACCAAAGCCTCTGGCTTACAGCGATCACCCGAAATACAAACCCCTCTGTAAAAACTACATTGAGCGTTATATAGACTGTACTTTAGTATAGTTTATATAACGCTCTTGACGCCTCAGAAGGTAAATTAAGAGCCCCAACGGCCGATTGAAATATATGGCATGCATCGGCAGTTGAATCCTTTGATGTACGGGTTGTTAATTTAGGGTTTTCTACTTGGGCTTTCTTACTTCTATTCGCAGTAGTCTACTGATCACTAGCTTCACGGCTATTGGACTTATACTGTGGCTGAGTGTCAGCTTCTGGTACACAGCCTACGTCGAACGGCTAGATTCATCGCAACTGCTGGAAAGTATCGAAACAGAAGATTTACTGTTTGAAACTGCAAGAAACCTGTCCAGCCAACGATCATTCGTCCATGTGCTACTTAGCGGCAGGTACGCTGCGCGCGAAGACGAACTCATCAAGTTGAAAGATGACATTGCAACCACACAAACTCAGTTTGAAAAAATTCGCAGAAATACGAGTCAGTCCCTGACCGATGATTCGCTAAGAGATCGTTTTACGTTTATCGACTCAGAGATCCGAGAGGTATTTAGAGACGTTGTAGCTACCTATTTAGATCTCCTTAGTAAAGAGGAAAAAATCCTAGCGCAGTCATCTGTGATGCTTATAGACCGGGATTCATCATTTCAGAATGAAATATTCTCGCAATATTCAGCTCTAATTGAATCAACACAACTCCTGAGATGGGGTACGCACTTTGTACCACGACACAATGCCCTGGACATTGATCATCTTCAGGAATTAAGAATAGCCAACTGGCATTTCGGTGAGGCAATTGCCCGTGAAGCATCGCTTATCAGCGGTGTGCTTGCATCTGGAATGCGTTTAAGCCAAGCAGAACAAAAGAAAATTGAGTCATTACACATTGAGACTCTCGCAACCTGGAGAACACTTCAGCAATACCGAACCAAACGTGGTTCGATACCCGAGCTCTCGAATGCAATCACCGAAATAGAAGAAACATACTTCGGCGATTTTGTAGACCTGCTAAATATTATTCTCTCTGCAGAAGATCCGCGACAAAGAAGTCCAATGACTCTGGGCCATTGGTTATCAGTAGAAAAGCGCACCACACAACTACTCGATCAACTGGATTCCTTGAATAGCGATGAAATTCGGAGTGTCGCTATGAAAGTTGAAGAGCGCGCAATACGAAACCTGCTGATAGATACCGCAGTCGTTCTGATTTGTTTATTAATCGGTGCTGGGGTTATCGGTATCCTAAGAAAGATACGCCATCTGGCTACTCATGATGACCTGACAGGACTACCCAATCGAATCTATTTCGATAGCTTGTTGGATGAACAAATAGAATCATCACAAGGACAGCCAGTCGCTGTGCTATTCATTGATCTAGACGGATTCAAACACGTCAACGACACACTAGGCCACGAAATCGGCGATAAGCTGCTTAGGCGTGTCGCTAAACGGATGACGAATAGCATCGCTAAACGCGGCATCGTATCGCGGCATGGTGGAGATGAGTTTTCGGTGCTCATACACGAGTATGCAGAACGGGATACCGTATTTTATATCGCTAAAATGCTGGTTGAAGCATTTGATGATGACTTCAATGTCGAGGGTTTCAGCATCAGCATCGGCGCCAGCATCGGCATTAGTTTCTACCCTGAAGATGCAAAGTCTGCTCTTGAATTAAAAAGAAACGCGGACTTTGCTATGTATTTTGCTAAGTCTCAAGGGCGCGGCCGCATCTATGAGTACGATGAGGAGATAGCCTCTGAATACAAGAAAAGATTGGAGATTAAAGACGATCTAAAAACCGCCATCGCAGAAAATCAGTTCGAGTTAGCCTATCAACCTCAGGTGGGGATCAAAGCGCAAGCGGTGGAAGGATTAGAAGCGTTAATTCGCTGGCAGCATCCCGAAAAAGGCTTTATTCCACCTGACGTGTTCATTTCCATTGCGGAAGAATCTGGTCAGATTCAAGAAATTGGAGACTGGGTACTCGACGAAGCTTGCCGACAAATGGCCAGCTGGCACAAATCGGGACTTGCGAATATGCAAATCGCCGTGAACGTTAGCGCAATGCAATTCATGCGACCTGACTTCATAAAATACGTAGAAGAGACGTGCAAAAAGCATGAGCTCAATCCAGCCTTTCTTGAACTGGAAATCACTGAAAGTGTTTTAGTAACTGATGTGCAACTGGTTATCGACACCTGTCACCGTCTGCAGGCAATGAATATCAAAGTAGCTATTGATGATTTTGGAACCGGTTACTCTTCTCTCAGTTATTTGCAAGATCTACCTGTCGATACGCTAAAAATAGATCGAGCATTTGTCTCCGGTTTAGATGACATCACCAGTAAATCCGTGGCTCGTACCATTGTTACGCTGGCGCAATCATTCGGCCTCGAAACCGTCGCAGAGGGTGTTGAAACCGATGGGCAAGCGGATATGATTGCCGAACTAGGATGTGACTATATCCAGGGCTACTACTATTCCAAGCCGGTGTCTTCAGAGCAACTACCTAAGCAGGTTGCCTCTATCAACGAGTACTGCCAGCAGAACTCGAGCAGTCGCGCAGCGTAAGCATCGACTACGCGCAGTTACTTTTCCAGACCGAACTCTTCTCGCAAGGATTGCCCGTGCTCATTTAAAGCCGGCACACTGGGTATCGTTGTTTTGGTGTCGTAACCTGCGTGCTTGACTGGATGAGCCGGCATAATCACCTCATGGTTCATTGAATTAGAGACAGCACGTTGTTGTAGTGCCGCATGATTCAATAGGTCCGTTACCGAATTCAAACCACCAAACGCTATAGATGCCTGCATCAACGCAGCTCTAAACTGATCGGTACTAAGCGTGCTTGTTATAGACTCTATGTGCGCATCGAGTGTATCCCGATGAATGACGCGTTGGTCGTTACTCGAATACCGATCATCATCCAAAAGCTCAGGCGCATTCAACACCTGAGTACATAGACGTTCCCATTCGCGTTCGTTTTGTATGGATATCAGCGTTAAGATCGATTCTGCATCTTTAAAGGCACCGTAGGGTGCTATTGAAGGATGTTTCAGCCCTGCCCGTTTCGGCGATTGCCCATTGGCGGCATGCAAAAATGGAACGCTCATCCATTCGGCAGCCACGCCAAACAAAGAGACATCAACGTGCCCACCTTGATGAGTTTTACCCCGACGAATCAATGCTTCTAATATTCCGGTGTAGGCTGTAACGCCTGCACCGATATCACACAGTGACACGCCAATTCGCCCCATTTCACCAGGACCACCCGAGATACTGATTAAGCCGGACTCTGCCTGAACCAGTAAGTCGTATGCTTTCATCTCTTCGAGTGATTCGATGTCACCGTAACCTGAAATACTGCAAGTTATAAGCGCTGGGTAATCGTCG
The DNA here is from genome assembly GCA_020627685.1 of Granulosicoccus sp. Classification (GTDB taxonomy): domain Bacteria; phylum Pseudomonadota; class Gammaproteobacteria; order Granulosicoccales; family Granulosicoccaceae; genus Granulosicoccus. The sequence goes on from JAHDGK010000004.1 coordinate 136,083, forward strand.
CGTAAACGCTGTAAATCAAAACCTGAACGACTTAATGCGCCAGGTGCAAGATTTTGAACAAGCACATCAGCCTGTGCAATCATGCGTTCCAATAAAGCCCCGTCTCCTTCTGACTTGAAGTCCAGGACGACAGACTCTTTGCCATGATTTATCCAGGCAAAATAACTGCTGTCACCTTTCGCCGCTACATCGTAGGTACGGCCGAAATCGCCCCCCGCACGCTCTATTTTTATAACCCGTGCACCAGCGTCTGCAAGCCTTGCAGTGCATAAAGGTGCGGCAACCGCTTGCTCGATACTGACGACAGTGAGTCCGTCAAGCGGTAGGGTCATGGCTAGCTATCCAGCAAAGACAACTGGATGTCGTACTCACTTCCTGCGCGTTGTAACCACAACCACACATAGTCAGCAAAACTGCGACGCACGATAATTTCAAAGGCATCGTCAGCTAGTGCCCGTAGTGTCACCTGAGATTTTGCGAGAAGCGTATTGACCACTTTGCCTTCTGGAAAATTCTCGGGATTAACGTCATAAACACTACTTTTCCTGAGTACGTTGCGCGCATCCGCACCGGATAGCTTAAAGACACTAAAACCACCAGAGACATTGACCACGGCGATGTGTCCGTCCACCTCCGAGCGAAGCGACGTTTCCAGCTCAAATGCCTGATTAATGGGGCACGACAAAAGCCATTCGTCCGGAGTCATCCAGCGCGCACAATAATCGCCATTTTCTGCGCTTTGCAATCTATCGGGTAAATGTATATTTGCAGCTTTATTTAACACCTTCGACAAGGCATCTTTAGCGTCATTAGCTCGTAAGACAACCAATCCACATAATGCCTGCTCCGTTAAGGCTACGCTAGAACCAGCACCCTTTTTCGCTTGAGCATTAACAGCATCACGCATGTGCTCCATGGGTGTGTGCGCCGCGTTGCAAGCATTGGTTGCAGTGGCATTAGCTACTAAATTCATGATCACCGTGTTGTTGGAGTTGCTCATGATTTCTGCCTCGTGGAATCAGCATCCAGAAAAACCGTGGAACAAATCGTAGCCTCAACGGTTGTTCCGTCTACCAATGGGAAATAGACTTTCTCGCCCATACGTTGCAAGCCATCTTTGATGACGCCCATGGCGATACGTCGCCCTAAAAACGCACTGTGATAACTGGACGTCACGTGCCCTACCATTGTCATGGGTATTTCCTGTTCGGGGTCGCGTACGGCCTGAGCACCTTCGGGTAAATTAACTGACGGATCAGTTGTTAATAGTCCGACCAGCTGTTTACGATCGGATCGCAAGCAATCTGCTCTATTCATGCCGCGTTTGCCGATAAAACTAAACGGCTTATTGTTGGCAACCGCCCAACCGTGATTCAAGTCTTCCGGTGTCACAGATCCGTCTGTGTCTTGCCCGACAATAATGAACCCTTTCTCCGCACGTAGCACGTGCATAGTCTCAGTGCCGTATGGAGTCAGGTTGTATTCAGCACCCGCTTTGAACAGTGCTTTCCAAACATGCAAACCGTATTGTGCTGGAACGTTTATTTCGTAAGATAAATCACCGGTGAATGAGATTCTAAAAATCCTGGCTGGAACACCTGCGACATTCGCAGCACGCCAGTCCATAAAACCGAAGGCCTCAGCGGATAGATCGATCTCCGTTAAGCTTGCCAACAGCTTGCGGCTGTCAGGGCCTGCAATAGACATCGTCGCCCATTGATCAGTCACACTGTTGAAATACACTTCCATCTCAGGCCATTCAGTCTGATGGTAAATCTCTAACCACGACAGGACTCTGGCAGCACCGCCCGAGGTTGTCGTCATCAGAAAATGATTCTCATCGAGGCATGACGTCACGCCGTCGTCCATGACCATGCCGTCTTCGCCGCACATCAATCCGTAGCGGCATCGACCAGGGGCTAACTTCGCCCAGGCATTGGTGTAAACACGTCCTAAAAATTCCCGCGCATCTTTACCTTGAATATCAATTTTGCCCAGCGTTGATGCATCCAGAATACCGACGTTATTTCTCGTCGCTAGCTGCTCTCGCGCTATCGCCTCTTCCATGGTCTCGCCGGTTGTCGTGTAGAAGAGCGGTCGCTTCCATTGACCCACGTTTTCAAACTGTGCGCCGTTTTCCAAGTGCCAAGTATGCATAGGTGTAAAACGCTGAGGATCAAACAGTGCGTCGGTATGAGCACCGGCAACAACCCCGAAACTCACAGGTGTGTAGTTGGGTCTGAAAACGGTAGTACCGGTCTCCTCAATCGTTTTGTTCAAACTTTTAGCAACAATCGCCATACCGTTGATATTGCCGGTCTTGCCTTGATCGGTTCCAAAACCCAATGCGGTGTAGCGCTTTACATGCTCAATCGACTCGAAGCCTTCGCGGGTTGTCATCTCAATGCCAGCAGCGGTGACGTCATTTTGCATATCAACAAATTGTTTGGGCGCACGGCTGACAGGTTTTGTATGAGGTACCAAATAGATAGGCATGGTGTCACCGACAACATCATTGCCCGATGCCGCAACCGGCAGATTGATATCGTCATTGGACTGATGTCCTGCTGCGGCCGCCGCAACACGTCCTTGGGAGGCTCCATCTGCCAGACACTCATTGACAGTAGCCTTACCCGAGATAGAACCTGCGGTGTATCGCTGCTCTGTCGTGGGTCCAGGTACAAACCCTAAAACGTCTTCAGACCAAACCGGGCGACTACCTGTGTGACATGACAGATGCACAACTGGACTCCACCCACCGCTACTAGCAATGGTGTCGCACGGAAGCCATCGAGTATCTCCTGTCACGAAGGTACCTTGGGCATTGATAGGGGCAACAACAGCACCGGACACGCGCTTACGCCCTTTGGCTTCAATAATGACAGAACCGGTAAGCACACGTATCCCACGCTCCAGGGCAAGATCTACCACTCGTCCTTCCGGTGATTTACGTGTATCGACAATAGCGACAACTTTACGACCCGCATCCAACCAATCAATAGCACTTTGATAAGCGCTGTCATTGTTAGTCATCAAAACCAGCGAATTACCTGGAACGACTGCAAAGCGGTGAATATAGTGACTTAAGCTTGAAGCGATCATGCAACCCGGTAAATCGTTATTCGCAAATACCAGGGGTCTCTCATGAGCCCCGGTGGCAAGCACAACACTACCGGCACGCACCTTATGGAATCTGTGGCGTGCCGTTCCATCTGGTGACGTGTCACCAAGATGATCAGTGCGACGCTCACTAATAGTTAAAAAATTATGATCGTGATAACCGTTCACGGTCGCTCGCGTCAGCATCGTTACCTTCGGGTTGTCAGACAACTCATTAACAACGGATTCAACCCAGTCCATAGGCTCCATGCCATCAATACGCTCAAGGCTATGCAGTAAGGATCCACCAAACTCAGACCGCTCATCGGCCAGCAACACCCTCGCACCCTGACGAGAAGCTTGCAAAGCCGCCATTAAACCTGAAGGGCCAGCACCCACTACCATGACATCTGCGTGATGATGCATATGGTCATAACGATCGACGTCGGGCTTAGTAGGGGCCTTACCCAGTCCAGCGGCACGACGAATAAATTTTTCGTAGTTCTCCCACTGTGACTTTGGCCACATGAAGGTTTTGTAGTAGAAACCCGGGCTCATTAGTGCGCCGCCAAGCTTGCCAAACAATCCCATGACATCATGGTCAGCACTTGGCCAACCATTAACAGGGCTACTGACCAAGCCGTGATATAGCGATTGCTCAGTCGCTTTTACATTGGGAATTTGCGTGCTTTCAGTGCTGCCGATTTGCAACACGGCATTCGGCTCCTCAACACCTGCGGTCATGATGCCACGTGGCCGGCCGTACTTAAAGCTTCGACCAACAACATCAATACCATTCGCCAACAGAGCCGAGGCCAACGTATCGCCCTCGTACCCCATCAGCCTTCGGCCGTCAAAGTTAAAAATTAAAGGCTTGCGACGATTAATTCTTCCACCGGATGCCAAGCGATTGCGTTGCTGAAGTTTCAGCTGATGGGTAGACATCATGAGCTTTGCTCCTTAGTGATGTCAGAGGCTCCGTGCGCCATATTCAGAATGGATCCAGTCTCAGTGACCGTTGGATTCTCAGGAAGGTCCAAGGTCTCACCGCTTTTATAGGTGGCGTAAATTTCATACGTTTGCGTATTACGCGCAACGTTAAAAAACTTGCGACAGCCCGCAGCGTGTACCCACATCTCACGATGGACTCCTCGCGTATTTTTTCGGTAATACAACCAATGTCCCCATTCTTCGTCGGTCATGGAATCCGGATCGAGAGGTCTGGGTAAATGCGCCTGGCCGGTCGCATGAAACTCTTCTTCTTCGCGGTGCTCACCACAGTAAGGGCAATGAATTAGGAACATGGCAAAGTCTGTCTAGTTATCGTACAAAAATAGGTGGATAAGAGATTCGCAAATCAATGCGCGACACCGGCGGCGCCGTGCTCATCAATCAAAGAACCATCCTGAAAACGCCAATAGTTAAACGCCTGACTCAAGGTATTGGGTTCTCCAGTAGCCAACATGTCCGCAAACACATGGCCTGAACCCGGCGTCGCTTTAAATCCGCCCGTACCCCAACCACAATTAAAAAATAGATTTTCCACGGGTGTTTTTGAAATAATCGGGCAGGCATCTGGGGTGGTGTCAACGATACCGCCCCACTGACGGTTCATGTGCACACGTGAGACAACCGGAAACAACTCAATGATGGCCTGCATCGTATGTTCTATGACCGGGAACGAGCCTCGCTGCCCGTAGCCAACATAGCCATCAATTCCGGCACCTATTACAAGATCGCCTTTGTCAGATTGAGACATGTATCCGTGAACCGCATTGGACATAACAACCGTATCCAAAATGGGTTTTATAGGCTCAGAAACATACGCTTGTAGCGGGTGTGACTCTATCGGTAGCTCGAAGCCTGCGTAGCCTGCAAGCACCCCTGAATTACCGGCAGCAACACAACCAATACGATCGGCTTTTATCATTCCGTGTTGCGCGGTCATAACGCCCACCGCAGCGCCGTCTTCAACAACAATGTCAGTCACTTCTGTTTGTTGAATGATATCGACGCCGTAACTGTCAGCACCTCGGGCATAGCCCCACGCAACTGCATCATGGCGTGCCACGCCCGCTCTGGGTTGCCAGGATGCTCCCATGATGGGATATCGCGTTGAACCGGAGCAATCCATGATGGGCACGATTTCCTGACACTGCTTCGCGTCGAGTACTTCTCCGTCAATACCGTTCAAACGATTCGCGTTAACACGGCGCTGAATATCACGCATGTCTTGCAGGTTATGTCCAAGGTTCATAACACCGCGTTGCGAGAACATGACGTTGTAGTTGAGATCCTGGGATAGCCCTTCCCAGAGCTTCATGGCGTGCTCATACAGGTGCGCTGCTTCGTCCCATAAATAATTGGATCTGACAATGGTGGTGTTACGACCCGTGTTTCCGCCGCCAATCCAGCCTTTCTCGATAACTGCGACATTAATCTTGTCGTGCAGTTTTGCCAGGTAGTACGCCGTAGCCAAGCCGTGACCGCCGCCACCGACGATGATGACATCGTAGTGCTTTTTCGGCGTGGGATTGCGCCACATGCGCTGCCAGTGTTCCTGATGCTTAAACGCCTGTTTTATCAGGCCAAATCCGGAAAAACGATTCATTGCGTTTACTCGACACTCGGTTCGGTGAGGCTAGACAATATTGTGTACGCCAAACGTGCTCAAGAACTGACTCTTTACGCACATTTTTTGCTCTTGGGCGTCATATATAGCATTATGCGACAAAATCGCATAGCATGCACGGGCATGAACGAAAAAGTAGACCCACATTCGACCCCTGATTCTACCTCGCTGACGGTAGTCTTTCTGCTGCAACCACATTTTAGTTTGCTGGCCTTCACTGCGGCCGCAGATGCGCTCACCACGGCTAACTTAGTGATTGGTGAAAAACGATTTAAATTCAGAACCGTTTCGATCGACAATGAAAAAGTGATCAGCGATTTGGGTATTCCCATCAGTAGTGATGAGGCCATTCCCGGACTTTCACTAACCGACATTCCACAGGCTGAACCCCACGTCACCGACGCAGTGTTAAAGAGCGCAGATATGCTCATCGTGTGTGGTGGCTACCGCTGCGATTTGGAAGAACACCCGGCAACCAGCGAGTTGCTTCGACTCGCACACGAACAACAGATAATGCTCGGTGGTTTGTGGAACGGAATTTTTAGCGTCGCCTGGGCCGGATTGATGGAAGGCTATGCCTGTGCCCTGCACCCGGATAATCAATCACTGGCCATAGAACAGTTTCCGGACATGTTTGTCAGGCAAGATTCGGTAGTCATAGACCGTGTTAGAGCCTCCGCTGCAGGCCCCAACAGTGCGTTTGATTTAATGCTTCTGCTCATTCAACGACACGACACCATAGAGACCGTCCAAGCGATACGCAATATTTTACGTGCCGATGCCGGTTCTGCGGAAAACGTTGAGACAGCTATTCAACGCGACGATGAGAGCCGCTTCCCGGTTAACTTACGCAATGCTTTGCAACTCATGCGAAGCAATCTGGACGAACCGGTAGATAAGCACGTGATAGCCCAGCACATGAATATGTCGACTCGGGCTATGGAGAGAATTTTCAGACGCTATTTAAACACGAGCCCGGCGCGTCACTACATGCAGCTTAGACTGCAAAGCGCCTATGAACTTTTACAGCAAACTGATCAGAGTATCAGTGAGGTCAGTGATGCCTGCGGGTTTGTCAGTAGCGCGCACTTTAGCCGAACATTCAACCAGAAATATGGCTTCGCACCCAGCGCACTGAGAAAGTCCGTGAACCGCGTAATCGACGTTTAGCCAATACGAACGCGTCGTTGCGTCCATACAAGAAGAAGTGCAAACGCCCACGCATACAAGGAAATAGAACCGGCGAATGCAGGTGTCGTTTCATCATCCTGTGGTAGCGCTGCTGCTATAGATGGCTCAACCTGAGTGGGCACAAAATCATTGCTTGATACGTTCGAGTTATTCGCACTATTCATATCGGGCGTTTTTGCGCGAACAACAGCCTGGTAAGACGTCAACGCAGCATTAGGTTCTACACCCAGCGTCAGCACACTGGAACTGCTGCCAGATAATCTGTCTAGCGAGCAAATCAACGCATTAAAACTGTCAGTAATACAAGACCAACCGTTATTGCTATAGCCGCTAACTAAAGATGGATCTATGGATACCCGCACTTCAACATCGTGTGCTCCTTGCTGATCGTTGTTAGCGACATGTATTGCGGCTTCGTTGCCAGTCTCCGTTGAGTACAAATGAGCAACAACCGATAGATCCGCCGCGTAAAGTTCAGACACTGCCGCTAAATCACCTGCACTGGGTGCAGTTCGCTGACCAATAGAATTCGCGGAACCAAAAATCGGTGTAATCGTCGGTTGACCTGCAAACGAAAAATTATATCGCCCGTAGTGCATGATGGAGCCATAGTCATACTCACCCAGCGTGCTGGAAGCAGTCGTGGCAATATCAAAATTGTGTGTCTTGTCGGCGCTGATGTTATCCCAATGAATCGTAATATGTTGATCACGATCAGGGCGAGTGTGTTCATGCTCTAAACCCAACACGTGTCCAATTTCATGCATGACACTACCGGTTGTGCAGTTTGTTCCAACCCACACATGTTGCTCGCCACCCTGCCGGCCTACCCATGATGCGCAACCGGCATTGTTCTTAAACAGCACCGAATCTTCAATCGAGCGTTGTGCACCAGCGACTTCATCAATGCTTTTAAATGTAATGCCGGCTACTTTGTTCCAGTGGGCAATAGCCGAATTAATGGCATCCACAGAATGTTGAGGTAATGTCGGATCAAGGCGATACGGTACAACCCCGTCTACCCATAGGTTTCGATCACTGTTAGAACCTATTCCGCGCCCTTGCAGATTCATAGATCGACGAAAAACATCTCCCTCACTCAGGGTGACCCCTTCGGCTAGACCAGCAGGATTCGCAGTTTCAGATTCATCAATGCCTGACTGCGAGAGAACGCTCATCGCCGCACACGTCAGAGCAAGACCCGCGATGCTCCTTAATCGAACTAATTTTGTAGCCAAGAACGGCAAGAACCCTACTCCGGATAATGTAATCACTCAGTTCCAGAAGCGGCCGCTCAAACGCAATTCTTAACGCTGGCTAACAGGTCTTATTGACCCCACTTCGGTACTTTTCCCGGAATACACAACGCGAACTCTGGGCCGCGATGTACAATCAAGTAACATCTGCAACGGAGAAGTAACCCAATGTCTTTACGAATCAATGATGAAGCGCCTGATTTCACGGCCCAAACTACTCAGGGTTCAATCAATTTCCACGAGTGGATCGGCGACGGATGGGCTGTATTGTTCTCGCACCCGAAAGACTTCACTCCGGTTTGCACCACAGAATTAGGCACGGTCGCACACCTGATGCCTGAATTCGAAAAGCGAAACTGCAAGGTGGTTGGTCTAAGTATTGACCCTGTTGAGAACCATGCAGAGTGGGCAAACGACATCCATGAAACGCAGGGTGCTAAAGTGAATTTCCCAATGATTGGCGACACGGATTTATCCGTTGCCAAAGCCTACGATATGTTTCCAACAGACATCAGCGGCACCAGTGAGGGACGCACGGCAGCCACCAATGCAACAGTACGATCGGTTTATATCATCGGGCCGGACAAGCGCATCAAACTGATCATGACCTATCCGATGACTACCGGCAGAAATTTCGACGAAATTTTACGGGTTATCGATTCCATGCAACTAACCGCAGCCCATCAGGTAGCCACACCTGCTAACTGGACGGATGGCAACGAAGTCATCATCGTGCCTGCGGTCAGTGATGAAGAAGCCGACAAGAAATATCCGGAAGGCTACCGTAAAGTTAAGCCGTACCTACGCTACGTAGATCAACCTAAGTAATTTTTAAGTACTACGGGTGAAGCCTTACGTATTCGTAGGGCTTCACTACGTGTTTACTGCCTTTTACCCCTCTTGGTGCGATTGACAATCATGGCACCGATCTCTTCTACCGACATTCGCGTTGTGTTCAAAAAAGGCACGGCTGTTTTACGAAACAAATTTTCAGCCTGAGCAATTTCCCGCTGGCAGGTATCCGCATTACTGTAGCTTGATCCCTGATAACGTTGCTGACGAATTTGCAACAGCCTATACGGATCAATAGTCAGCCCGAATAACTTGTCTTTATGTTCCTGTAGCGCGGCGGGCAGCTCTTTGCGTTCCAACTCTTTGTCAGTTAGTGGATAGTTGGACACATACAATCCATAGTGCAGAGATAAATACAAGGAAGCCGGTGTTTTACCGCAACGAGACACCCCGACAATAATCAAATCTGCTTTGCGGTAATGATCGATATCCAGACCATCATCTGTCTGCAAAGCAAAATGTACGGCTGCTATCCGCGACGTGTAAGCCGTTTCATCCTGCACACCATGTGACTTGCCAATGGTATGAGATGACTCAACGCCCAAACGAGCTTCCATGGGACCGATAAACGAGTCAAAAAGATCAAATACACCGATATCAGCGGCTGTGAAAAGCGCTCGAAGATCGTCATTGACCATGGTTAAGAATACCAATGGCGCAGAACCCGTAGAGGCTCGAATCTCGAGACATCTGTCAACAATTTCTGCCGCTTTGATTTCAGTGTCAACGAAGGTGAAGGTTTCTGTTTTGAAATCCACACTTGGAAACTGACTTAACAGACTATGTGCCATTGCCTCAGCAGTCAGACCCGTTCGATCTGAGACAATAAACGCACTTCGCTGATTTAACGTTGTCGACATAAGCTAATATCTTTGATAAGCAAATTAGTGTGTCGGTGCTTCAGCCTATCAAGCCCCGAAAGCTAACCGTTACACCGTGGCTAGTGTGTATAGACTAACTGTTCAAGCAAGCATACTTCAGGCCGCTAAACGGTTGCGCATATAAAGAAGACTCAGACTCTAAGGAGAGCACGTGACCCAGTACATCCAGTGGTTCAAAGAACTTGGAATGGACGACGTTCCGGTTGTAGGTGGAAAAAACGCGTCATTAGGCGAGATGATCGCCAATCTATCCAACGCAGGCATCGCGGTCCCGGACGGTTTCGCAACCACAGCCGACGCATTTAGAGAGCACTTACAGGTTAGTGGCCTCGATAAACGCATCAATGAAGCCTTGGACTCTCTTGACACTGACGATATGGATGCCCTGGCAAGCACAGGCTCCATGATACGTCAGTGGGTCGAAGAAACACCGTTACCTACAGGCCTAGTTGAAGCAGTCTCTGAGGCCTGGAACATCATCAGTGACGGAGCCGGTGGAGAGGTTTCCGTGGCGGTCAGATCCTCTGCAACGGCCGAAGATTTACCCGAAGCCTCATTCGCCGGGCAACAGGAGACGTTTCTGAACGTCAGAACTCTGGACGATGTGCTCCTACGAATCAAAGAAGTGTTCGCCTCTCTCTATAATGATCGTGCAATTTCTTACCGGGTTCATCAGGGCTTCGCACACGCCGATGTTGCGCTCTCTGCCGGTATCCAACGCATGGTACGAAGTGATATCGGCGCCAGCGGCGTCATGTTTTCAATCGATACCGAATCCGGCTTCTCTGATGCTGTATTCATAACATCGTCTTGGGGACTCGGTGAATGCGTTGTGCAGGGTTCAGTGAATCCTGATGAGTTTTACGTGCATAAGCCAACTCTGGAATCCGGTAAGCCCGCTATTTTAAAACGTAGCCGCGGAGCTAAGAAAATCAAAATGGTGTACGGCGAGACAACCGCTGTAGACACTATCGACGTCGATGAAGCTGATCAGTTGCGTTTTTCTCTGAACGATGCCGACGTGCAACACCTTGCTCGAATGGCTGTGACCATTGAAAAACATTACGGTCGCCCAATGGATATTGAATGGGGCAAAGACGGCAATGACGGCGAGCTCTACATACTCCAAGCACGTCCTGAGACCGTAGAGTCGCGAGCCAGTAAAAATGTTATCACGCGATATCAACTGGATGCGCACAAAGCGCCTGTGCTCGCCAGCGGTCGAAGCATTGGCCAACGAATTGGCGCTGGAGTTGTTCGTATCGTAAAAAGCCTCGATGAGATCGGCAGTGTTCAGCAAGGTGATGTTCTTGTCACCGATATGACCGACCCGGATTGGGAGCCGGTCATGAAACGCGCAGCTGCCATCGTGACCAATCGTGGAGGTCGTACCTGTCATGCGGCTATCATTGCACGCGAATTGGGTGTACCGGCCGTTGTCGGTTGTAACGATGCAACCACAGCATTAACAGATGGCAGCCACGTGACAGTCAGTTGTGCAGAAGGTGATACCGGCTACATCTACGAAGGCAACATCGCGTTTGACATTGCAGAAACTCAGCTTGACGGGCTCCCCGAACTCCCCTTTAAGTTGACAATGAATGTCGGCAATCCAGAGCGTGCATTCGGCTTCAGCCAGTTACCGCACAATGGTATTGGACTAGCCCGCCTCGAATTCATTATCAGCAACACTATTGGTATTCATCCCAAGGCTCTGCTTAACCATGATTCCATGCCGCCAGACGTGCAGGCGCAGATTAAAGAACGGATGGCAGGCTATTCCGATCCGCAAAGTTTTTATGTCGCGAAGATCGTAGAGGGTGTATCAACATTGGCAGCAGCGTTTGCACCGCATCCGGTTATCGTTCGGCTGTCTGACTTTAAGTCAAACGAGTACGCAAACATGATCGGTGGGGATTTATTCGAGCCCAACGAAGAAAACCCTATGATCGGTTTTCGCGGAGCCTCCCGTTATCTGTCTTCCTCTTTCGAGGATTGTTTCGAAATGGAGTGCCGTGCACTAAAGCACGTCCGGGAAGTCATGGGCCTTAGCAATGTAGAATTAATGGTGCCGTTTGTCCGTACCCTTGATGAAGCTGATCAGGTGCTGGCGCTAATGGAACAACACGGTTTGAAACGCGGCCAGCATGATTTACGCATTGTCATGATGTGTGAAGTACCCAGTAACGCGATTCTGGCAGACGAATTTTTAGAAAAATTTGATGGTTTTTCTATCGGCTCTAATGATTTAACCCAGTTGACCCTGGGGCTAGACAGAGACTCCGGCCTTGTGGCGCATTTATTTGATGAGCGGGACCCGGCTGTGAAAAAGATGCTAGGGATGGCCATTGCCGCTGCCCGCAAACAGAACAAGTATGTCGGCATTTGCGGTCAGGGACCGTCCGATCACCCTGACCTGGCTCGTTGGCTGATGGAACAAGGAATCTCAAGCCTATCGCTGAATCCAGACACGATCGTGGAAACCTGGCAGTTCCTGGCCAGTGAACAGCAACAGGAGTAGTGATACCATCGGTCGGTAAATGAACATACCTACCGACAATCCTGATTCGCCCGCAAACAACTCAGACGCGAGTGCTGAGCATGGTGGTGCCAACGATATGGCATCCCCATCGACAGGCTCGTCAAACCATAGCAACCCGCCGGTAGATTTAACACCAGTATTCACGGATATGGGCGCAAGCGAGCAGGAGCAACGACGACTGGCGCTTCGTTCAATGCTCGCAGCCACAGAGGCTCGCCAACAACAGGGCAAACGATCGCGTAATCAGACTCTGGCTGCCGGGCTTCGGGTTGGTGTCAGAGCTGGCGAGCACGCCGGATCACACGGCATCATTCTCGATGCAGACTATATTCACAGCCGCGTTCTGATCGATCTCGACGATAGCGCTGCTGCGGTTTGGGTAAATTTCAACCTGGTATCCGCGCTGTAACCATGCCTGAATATCTCCACACCTCAGAGAACAGTTCCATCTGATGAAGTCATTGGCCGTGCGTGTGTTCGGTCTAGATCTTAGATCTATCGCACTATTTCGTATGTTGCTAGGCAGCTTGATCCTGTTCGATCTGTTCCTGCGCAGCTTCGATATGAACCTGTTCTATACCGATGATGGTGTGCTGGCGAGAAAATATTTACTGGATCTCAACAGCAAGTGGTACTGGTCACTGCATAGCGCCGGAGGCGAACTTTGGTGGCAAATCATCCTGTTTACGTTTGCCGCTATTGCAGCTATTGCGCTGATATTCGGATATCGAAGTAAGCTAGCTGCGTTTGTCTCCTTTGTTTTACTAGCCTCTCTTTTAAATAGAAATGGCTTGATACTTCAAGGCGGCGATCAACTGCTCGTTATCATGTGTTTCTGGAGCCTGTTTTTACCACTAGGTGCCAGGTACTCTGTAGATGCGGCATTAACACCCGAGTATCAAACAAACCCGAACGCACACCCTGACAATTCTGCGCAACCGTATTTTTCAGTTGCGACCATCGCCATCGTTTTCCAAGTGCTGTACTTGTATATTTTTACGGCCATTATGAAAACAGGCGACGCCTGGATGGTCCGCTTTGACGCGGCCTACTACGCCGTGAGTTTGCAACAATTTGCAACCCCAATAGGTCAATGGATTAGCCAGTTCCCTGAATTTTTAAAGTTTGCTACTCGCTACGTTATTGTTGTTGAGTATGTCGCGCCGCTACTCGTGTTATGCCCGTTTTTCTGGCCTTGGTTACGATTTACAGGACTACTGTTGCTGGCATCATTGCATGCAGCCTTTCTTGCCATGCTTCACATTGGCTTGTTCCCGCTGATTGATTTTATGGCCCTAAGTTTGTTGTTACCGGCAGCCACCTGGCGTGCACTTTCCTATAGCGAAAAAGCCAAAAAAAGAAAACAGCGAATCGATGCTATTCGTCTTTATTACGACGAGGACTGCGGATTTTGCTTAAAAATGTGCCTCCTGCTGCGGCTTTTTTTACTCACTAGCGAAGTAAAAATTTTGCCCGCACAGCAGCACCCGGACATCTACCCCATTATGGAAGCAAACAACTCCTGGGTAGTGACAGACGCTGAGAACAAAACCTATATTCACTGGCACGCGATGGTGTTCCTGTTTTCGGTTCGATGGCCGTTTAAGGTTTTGTCATGGATCATGGCTTTTCCGCCATTACTTGCTCTTGGAAATCGAGTATATGGCTGGGTAGCCATTAACCGGGGTGCTATGGGCACGTTTTCCAGCCGCTGGTTTGGGTATCGCAGCGTTTCTGTCCGGCCTACGCTACTCGGCTCCGCCATCGCCGCGTTTATGTTTTATGTTGTCACGAGCTACAACGTGTATACGCTGCCACAGGTGAAGCAGGCAGTACCAGATCATGTTTTGGCTGTAGCAAAAACGGCTCGACTGGATCAACGCTGGGATATGTTTGCGCCCTACCCGTTAACCATCTCCATTTATTTGCAGGTGCCGGGAAAACTACGTGATGGCAGTAGCGTTAATTTATACCCGTTGACATCCCCTGAGGAAGATTGGGTCGCCCCCACTCGCTTTACAACCTTGTACGAAAACTACCGATGGCGTAAGTATGTTGATCGGGTCAATTCACATAAGAATAATGCTGTGCGCAAAGCGTACGGCAATCATCTGTGCAAAACCTGGAATGAACCGCCTATCGCCATCCATTCTCAGCTAGCGACCTTTGAGTTTTATATCGTGAAGCACAGAACCAACACACAGGGAAAACCCAAAGAGATATCACGCCACAAAGTATGGCGACATTGGTGTTTTCCCGAATTCGCTAACCCTTAGCGCACTGTTTACCGCGTTCTGGAAAACACTAACTGACCATGTAAGTGGCGTTGCCCGTTGCGATAAGCGTACCTTCGTCATTGTTTAGATTCATGCGACAAACCGCAACGCGTTTGCCTAGCTTGATGACAGTGGACTCTGCGATGAAATGTTTTCCAATACCTTGCCGCAGATAGTCAACCCGTAAATCTATAGTTGCCAGGTGGGAGAACCTTTGCATAACCTCGTAACTGCTCTCACTGGCATGAGACTGCGCTATCTCCATCATAACGGCCAATCCACCAGCCACATCCAGTACCGATGAAATAACACCGCCGTGCAAGCGTCCATAAAGAAAATGCCCCACCATCTCCGGGCGCATATCAAATTTAATGAGTACCGGTTGCGGTTCTAAACGTTCAATTTTGAAACCAAGAAACTCATTGAATGAGATTTTATGTTCAAACAACGTGGTGATCGCATCTATGAGGCGTTGCTGTTCTTCTTGTGAACGCGGCGTTGCTGATGGCAACTTAGACATGACGCGTTTCTCCGCGTTGGATAAGCCAGGAACGAAGCCGCCTGAACACACTACGTATATCCTCTAATACGAGGTAGTTCACTGGGATAAGTACTAAGGTAACGGCCGTTGCAAACAGAATACCGTACCCCAAGGATACAGCCATTGGAATTAAGAACTGTGCCTGAGTACTGGTTTCAAAGATCAGTGGCAGCAATCCGAAAAAGGTTGTCAGCGATGTCAGGATAACTGCGCGGAAGCGCGCCACTCCTGAGTTTCTTACAGCGTCGATGAGCGGTACGCCTTGTTTCCTTTGACGATTAACCCAGTCTACCAACACTAAAGAATCGTTGACCACGACACCGCACAGAGCCAGCATACCCATATAACTCATGAGGCTTAGGGACATCCCCATGACCATGTGCCCTAACACACCTCCGACAACTCCAAACGGTATAACAACCATAACCAGCAACGGCTGGACATAACTTTTAAACGGTATTGCCAACAAGGTGTAAATCAATAACAACACGAACAGCAAACCCACGCGCAAACTGGCAAAGGATTCGCGCTGCTCTTTGGCTTCACCTTCCAGAGAGACACGAATATCAGGGTATTGCAGTTCGAGTTCTGAGGCGAGGCTACTGAGTGCCTCTTTGATTCCTTCTACATTCGCTGTCGATTTATCCACCTCAGCCTGAACATTCACCGTACGTTTTCGATCGACACGACGTATCTGCGAATACCCTCGCCCGATATCCAAAACCGCAACACTGGATAGAGGAACGGTCTCACCGCCGGGAATACGAATACTAAGTCTCTCCAATTGAACCAGTGATGCTCTTTCTTCTTTCGGATACCGCACAATCACTTTCACTTCATCGCGGTTGCGTTGAATGCTTTGAACCTCAGTACCCAAGTAGGCGGTACGCACTTGATTGGCTATATCTGCCAGAGTTAATCCAAGCTGGCGCCCAGCAGGCATCAAACTCAGTTGAATCTCCTCTTTGCCGCCTTCAAACGTATCTGTGATTTCACTAACACCCGGATAGGTGCTTAACTGCTGTTTGATCGCGCCGGCAACCTCTGTCATTTGATCAAATTCAAAACCGGATATCTCAACATCGATAGGACTTCCGCCGCGCCCGATTTCAGCTCGATAACTAAGCTTCACGGCCCCCGGAATATTACCCACCTGTCGTCGCCACTCTGACACCAACTCGCGACTGCTGATTTGCAGCGTACGTTCCTCCGGCGGGGTTATCTCAAACATCACCCGCCCCAGATGACTGGCCTTGCTACCACCACCGGCACTACCGGCCGTAGCCAAAATAGATTCGATAACACTTTCGTTAGTCACCGGATCTAAATGCTTCGCTTGTAGCTGTTGTACAACACCACTAATAGTATCGATATGTTTTTGGGTCACCTCGAACGGCGTACCCGCTGGCATTTCGAGCGTGACTCTGGCTGTCTCACTTTGCACACGCGGAAAGAAGATAAACCGTATGTGCCCGGCTGATACCAAACTAAAGATGATGATTGCGCCGCCTACGAACAAAGACAGCACCAGATATCGATTGCGAAGCGCTGCAGCCAACATGGGTTGGTATACATTTTCAACAAACCGTTCGAAGGCATCCGCTATTGCATGTTGCCCACGGGCAAACACATTCGGTTTTTTCTCCGAGTGAAAATTTAAATGACTCATGTGCGAAGGTAGAACGAACTTTGACTCAACTATTGAGAAGAGCAGCACCGGAATAACAATGAGCGGAATCTGCGCAAAAAGCTGGCCTCTAGCACCTTCAATCATCAGAAGTGGAGCAAATGCTGCCATGGTGGTAAGCACGCCGAAGGTTACCGGCATGGCCACTTCCTGCGTCCCCTCAATGGCAGCCTGTACCGGATCCTTTTTACGGCGCATATGAGAGAAAATATTTTCCCCGGTCACGATGGCATCATCGACAACAATACCGAGCACTAAAATAAAGGCGAACAAGCTCAGTAGATTCAGCGAAACGCCAAAAAATGGCATGAGGGCGATACCGCCAAGAATAGACACCGGTACACCCACAAACACCCAAACGGCAACCCAAAAACGCAGGAAGAGCGAGAGCAGCAGCACCACCAAAATTCCACCCTGCATTGCGCTATTGGTTAGTGTGTCCAGTCTCGCTCTGACAGTACGCGACCAATCTCGCCAATAGCCAAGGGTGACTCCGTACGGCATGGTTGATTGTGCCGTTTCAAGGTATTCCTTAACTTCATCCGCCACCGTAATGGCACTTTGCAATCCGGTCCGGTATACATCAATCTCGATACTCGTTTGTCCGTTAAATTGCTGATCGATGCGCGCTTCTTCGAAGCCATCGTTGATATTGGCAATGTCCGCTAAGGTCACACGGGTTCCGTCCGCACCAGATCGAACAATGATGTCGCCAAAGTCTTCTGCCGTGTATGCCTGACCACGCGTACGCAGTAAAACTTCTCCACTACCTGTCGTGATAGCCCCGGCCGCTAAATCTAATGAGCTGGCTTCAATTGCCTGCGCCACACTGGCAAGGGTCAAACCATATCCTTCCAACGCCCGTTGTGATATTTCAATTCCAATTTCATAAGATCGTGCACCGGAGACTGAAACACTCGAGACATTGGGCAATGCTTCAAGATCGTCACGCACACGCGATGCAACAATACGCAATTCTTTTTCAGGCATAGCACCTGCAACCACCACGCTGATAACTTCGCGATTTGCGGTAGGTATGGTGATACGCGGAGTTCCAACTTCGGATGAGAACGTGGTAATGCCATCCACACGTTGTTTTATATCATCGAGAATTTTCTGAGGATCATAACCACTGGATACCTGAACGAAGACGTTTCCAACGCCTTCATTGGCGGTCGAGGTCATGGTTTTAATGCCTTCGATATCCTGAATGGCTTCCTCAACCTTAATGGTGACCCCTTCCTCGACTTCTCCTGGCGATGCGCCACGAAACGGAATGCTCACGTTCACACTGTCCAGCTCAAAACTGGGAAAAACTTCCAATGGAATTTTTGTGGTGAGCGTGGACAGGCCCCACATGATGATGAATACCATCAAGAGGTTTGCCGCCACAGAATTTCTGGCAAACCAGGCAATAAGGCCGTGCATTAGTTCAGCCTCTGACGTTGCTTGCCATCATCGGATTGTTCACCCAGCACATTAACCGGTGTTCCATCAGCTACCGTGCTTAGCGGTGTGATGACAAGCATGTCGCCCGGCGACAGCCCGTCACTGATGGCAGCTTGCTCATCATCTGACCAGGCCACCGTAACCGCTCGACGTTCAATAAGGTTCTGCTCATCCATAACGAGCACTTCACGCTCTTCACGCAGCGCCGCACGCGGGATAACGAAAACGTCTTGTAAGGTCTCACCGGCAATACGGGCGTTGACATATTGCCCTACCCGAAGCGGCTGCTGCTTGCTGTCTTGTACGCTAACGTTATACGGATCCGCAACCTGCACAATGATATTCAGTTGCTGGGTAGCGGCATCAACACCTTCTACACGTTCTAATTTCCCGATCCAACGTTGTGCTTGACCACCAACCGTTGCGCTCAATTCAACTTCTGCTCCGCCTGCCGTATCCAGATAGGTCAGCTGTCGACTGCTTAAGGGTAAGCGAACATCGACCGTCTCAAGCGCGTGAATTTGCCCAATAGGATTACCTCGCGCTACAAATTGGCCAGGATCGACGGAACGTGCCGAGACAATGCCGTTATAAGGTGCGATAAGCTGTGTACGTTGCAAATCCAGATCTGCGCGCAGCACCTGGGCCTCGGCCGCATCTCTATTGGCTTTTGAGGCAGCCAGCTGCGGTTCTCTCAACGTTAACGCCGATGGAGTCCCGCGACGACCCAAAGACTTCCATTCCGCACGTGCTCTTTCCGCCAGCGCTTCCTGCTCCTCCAACTGGGCATCGGCCTGCGCCAGATTGGCCTGAGCCTGAGTAAGCGCTATTTCGTAATCTCGACGATCAATTTCCACCAGAACATCACCTTTGGCGAACTGGCCGCCAACGACAAAAGCGTAACCCACCGCGGTTACCGCGCCCGCCACCTCTGGCACTAATGTATTCGTGACAGTGGGCTGAACCGTGCCCTGACTTCGTATCACTACCGGGTATTGCGATGGTTGCAACTCAGCCACCTCTACCAGTAAGGCCGATGTTTCCGGCGGGCGTGAAAAAGGCTCTGGTTTATTCGCTTTAATGACTCTTGCAGACGCCAGAGCCGCTACAATGACAACCACGGGCAAAACAATGCTTAATAAGCGTTTCATAGTGAAGCTGGCATTCTCATTAAAAACGTTAAAACGAGCGTATAAACTGCACAATGGAATGTTGTACGGCGCACGTCCTGAACCGATCACACGGCCAATTTTTCCGCTAAACAGTTACCATAGACGATTAGTCTGAGATCCATTTCATGTCTGCACGGCCTACTCCAGCAAAGCACCGCGCGCTTTTCGACTATCCACCCTATTGGGCGGAATGCTACGGTCGCGCTCCTTTTCTGCCTATGAGTCGGGCGGAAATGGATGAACTGGGCTGGGACAGTTGCGACATTATAGTCGTTACCGGCGATGCTTACGTCGATCACCCTAGTTTTGGTATGGCTATTGTGGGCCGCTTACTGGAGGCTCAGGGATTCCGCGTCGGCATCATCGCCCAACCCGATTGGAAGGACACCAAAGCCTTTGAGGCTCTAGGTCAGCCCAACCTGTTTTTCGGGGTCACCGCCGGCAACATGGATTCCATGATCAACCGCTACACAGCGGATAGAAAAACGCGATCAGACGATGCCTACTCACCGGATGATGTCGGTGGCAAACGACCCGACCGCAGTTCTATCGTGTACTCGCAACGATGCCGGGAAGCCTACAAAGATGTCCCGATTATCATTGGCGGCATTGAGGCCTCCTTAAGACGCATCGCACATTACGACTATTGGCAGGACAAAGTCAGACGATCCATTCTGGCCGACGCCAAAGCCGACCTGCTTGTTTACGGCAACGGCGAACGAGCTATCGTCGAACTTGCACACCGTATTGCTGCCGGTCATGACATTAAAGAGATCAACGATATTCGTGGCACTGCCATGATGCTTGACGAATTACCCAGCGACTGGATCGTCATTGATTCGAGCAAAGTGGATAAACCCGGAAGAATTGAAGAACCGGTAAACCCCTACATCGTGCCCGAAGACGGACAAGGCGAGGCATCCCCGTGCCAGGACGATGCTGCAGCCGCTGCAGCTTCTACCGATGCGTCTACGCAAGTTCTAACGTTTATGAGTCGTGAGGAGCGACAGGCGATACGCCAGCAAAAACGCGATAAAACCGTTTTGCGATTGCCCTCGTTCGATATGGTCCAGAACGATAAGGTGCTTTACGCACATGCCAACCGGGTTTTACATCTGGAAACAAACCCTGGCAATGCACGCGCCTTAGTACAAAACCAAGGTGGCCAGAAGTTATGGCTTAACCCGCCGCCCATCCCGCTAACCACCGAAGAAATGGACTACGTCTTCGATCACCCGTATGCCAGGGTCCCGCACCCCTCCTACGGCAATGCGCGTATCCCAGCCTATGAGATGATTCGCTTCTCTGTGAATATCATGCGTGGATGTTTCGGTGGCTGTACGTTTTGTTCTATTACCGAGCATGAAGGCAGAGTCATTCAGAACCGTTCTGAAGATTCAATCATCAAAGAAATTGAAACGATACGCGATGATGTCCCGGGCTTTACCGGCGTTATCTCAGATCTTGGTGGGCCTACCGCCAATATGTATCGCATTGCGTGTAAGTCACGAGAAATAGAATCCAACTGCCGATTACCCTCTTGTGTTTATCCGGATATCTGTTCGAATTTAAATACAGACCATTCTTCATTAATTGGTCTTTACAAACGTGCACGGGAACTACCGGGTATTAAGAAGGTGCTTATCGCCTCTGGCTTACGGTATGACTTAGCCGTTAAATCACCCGAGTATGTCGAAGAACTGGTGACTCATCATGTTGGCGGTTATCTGAAAATTGCCCCCGAACACACCGAACGTGGTCCGTTGGATAAAATGATGAAACCGGGCATCGGGGCTTATGATGAATTTAAAGCCATGTTCGAAAAATTCACCAAGAAAGCCGGTAAGCAACAATTTTTAATACCGTATTTCATTGCGGCACATCCGGGCACTACCGACAAAGACATGATGAATCTAGCTCTATGGCTGAAGCGTTACGGATTCCGGGCAGACCAAGTACAGAACTTCTACCCGTCACCAATGGCCACGGCCACGGCTATGTACTACACCGGTAAAAATCCGTTAAGCCGGGTTCGCCGAAACGGCGGTGATGTACCTATTGCGAAAAGTAGTGCACAACGCAGACTGCACAAAGCATTTTTACGCTACCACGACCCCGACAATTGGCCGATGCTACGCGAGGCGTTGAAATCGATGGGCCGTGCTGATCTCATTGGTAACGGCAAGCAGCATTTGATACCAACGTATCAACCCAAAACCGATAAGGGTTATCAAAGTGCCCGCAGTAAAAACAGTACGCCTGCCGAGCGCAGACGTGGACGCGGTGCTGCAAGAGTGGGAAAGGTACGTAAGGGCCAAATACTATCGCAGCATACTGGGTTACCGCCACGGACTACGAAGTAAGATTCTCCCGTTGGTTCGTGCGCTCAGTAGAGAGTGCACGATAAACACGCATAGAAGGGTTGTGGTTAAGCGCCCTGACCCACTCTACCGACCAGGATCTCCTGAATAGAGACGCCCAACTGCTCTGCAGCGTTAAATAAACCTTTTGTTAATCCGGTATTAAGTGCGCTTACAAAGTTCTGACCTGCAGCAGTCTGCAACACATCGGTGTAGGCTTCAATGGCCTCAATAGGTTGATCTTTAAATACAAAGGCAATAGTGGCCAAAGAACTTTTACGATACGCATGCGTTAGCTCAGTACGCTGACCTTGCGCTGCTGATAAAAGCTCCTGCGGGCTCAAGCGTTGTTCTGCGGGTAAGGCAGGACTTAAACTCACTTGCATGGCCACTTGCATACCGATCATGGCATCGACCGCGCCTTCAGTCGCCTGCATTGCGCTTTCTAGAGCTTTAACCGCCAACTGCCGATCATCATCAAGACCGTAAAAACCGGTATCGGCATACCATTGTTGAAAACGGCCGGAATGCTCAAGGATGCCATTGTTTAATTCGGCTTCGCGAAGCGATCTACCACGGTCACTGGAATAGAACTCCACCAGCAAACGAATTTCATTGGTAGACATGGCATCGCGCATTTCATTAAGCACGGTATTTCGCAAGCTTTGCGTCTGGAATACAGATGCGACTGCATGTTGCAGCTGAGGAATATCTTGTTGTTCGAAAGGCTCTACAACACCATCTTCAATCATTAGCTGCTTGAAGCTATCGTTAACAGCCTTTGGCAAAACTTCTAACTGATCATCAAAGCCACTAAGCTGCATTAACGTTTGAGCATCATAGCTCTGTACGCCAATAGCGGGGCCTGAAAAAATCAATGTCAGCAACATCCATGTTGCTGACCAAATTACTGCCGTGCGCTTGATCATGTACCGCGCCTCTTATTATGGTTTTTATCAATACGGTTGATTCTGATGTCAACCTGTAAAAACTCTAACGGCACGGTTTCAAATCAGCCCATAGCTAACACTACGTTATGTGGCGAATGCCCTAGTATGTTACATCGATTGTTAATTCCGTCACATCGCCCCCTGAGTAAGCGTGAATTCGAACACACGAAATTGCTGATTTCACACGCTCAATTGTCACCCAACTGTAAACATTCAACAAAGGGCTGCCCTAGTCTCAATTAAAGGCCGCAGGTTCACATACCGGGGCGTGAATGCTTTTGTACATGCAATAGATGGTCGATAACTACGTTATCAATAAAGCCTTAAAGACTCTCAGCCAATGAGCATCCTAAATAGTCACGTGTTTAAGAGAAGCCGCCGCGTAATGAATGCCTGTCGCGCATTCGCCATTCTCCCGGTATCACTAATAACGCTCTCGCATGCCGTCGCCGATACCAATCAGGTGTATCTTGAGCAAGGCGGTTATGTTCATTTTGAAGCTGAAGATGCAAGCACCGTCGGTAGCTGGGATGTCAATACAGCGTTGAATGATTACACCGGCAGCGGCTACCTTGAATGGACAGGCCCAGACTACTTCTCTGAAAACAACGCAGGCAATGGCATCATTACCTATCACTTTCGAGTAGAAACAGCCGGTAACTACGAACTAAGATGGCGCAGCAGAATTGCCAAAGGTGAAAGCAATACTGAGTCTAATGACACCTGGGTACGATTCAGCACAGGCAATGATGTGGCCGGCGAAGAGCCCTTGAGCGGTTGGACGAAAGTGTATATGGGTGAATTCGGCATCTGGTCTTGGAGTGCCCGCACGGTAGATCATGTTGCCAACCCGGTTAGACAGTATTTCTCACAAGGTGATCACACACTGGAAATTTCCGGGCGCTCTTACGGTCACGCTATCGATAGAATCGCCTTGTATCGATACGATGACGTTAACTTCGACCCAGGCTTGAACGGAACATTAGCGTTGTCGTCTTATGTAAGGCTTGATGGGTCAACAGAAGATCCTAACCCCATTGTTTCACCCAATCCAACGACAACGGAACCGCCAACCGAACCGGAGCCGGAACCTGAAACCGAAAACGAATTAGACGAACGCAATAATGTCGCGGCGATTGGATCAAGCGCTTCTGAAAACAACGCCTCATTTTGTGCGGCAAACACATTGACGCTTGTTGCATCAGATGCGGCGACACTGAACATCAGCGGCCAATCGCCAATCTATAATCGCGATACATTACTGCTGGACGCAGATACCAGCAATGTTTTGCTCTCATTCGACTTAACGCAAGTACCGGCATTCACGTCAGCTAAATTGCAGTACTCCACAGGCGTTGACATCAGTAACGGTACGCTGGATATCTATCTGGGTTCAAACAGCGCATGGGTGGATAACAACGCTTCAACCGCACCAGATCCAACCGTTCGTGTGGCTACGGCTCAAGGTGGTTGGGATGCCAATGCACGTTATGAAACCAATCTCACCGCATCTTTGTTAACGCAAAGCCAAACGACGCTTATCGCATCCATTACAAGCGGTAGCGGCAACTTAAGCCTACGCAGCACAAGCGGCGAGCAGCCACTACCGGTTTTATCGATAAGTGGTGCTGCTCAATTCTGTGCTGACTGGGAGGCGAATAACAATGAAGCCACGACTGAGACGCCCGATGAAAGCGATACGGGTACTGTCAAAAAATCCGGTGGCGGTATGAGTTATTGGATGCTAGCGCTACTGCTCGCTGGAATGCGCAAGGTAGCTCCAGCTACGAAAAATTCGTAGCTGGCAGATACGCGTAGACAGCCTTTCAAACGAAAGACTGAATAATTTGTTTAGTTATAAGTGACAGGCAGCTGTAAAAGCTCTTTCGCCGCAGCGGCCTGTTCTTTTTGCTTTTGCAGCCTTGCCAGAAATTCTGCTTCCGTCTCTCCGACCATAGCCATCAGAGGAAGTTTGTCAGTCTTTGCGGCCGCGTGATTGCCGTAGTTGCAGCCTTCAGCAACAGCGGATGCTGAAAACAGGCTCAAAGCACCTGCGAGTACGAGTAGTCGTTTCATAAGTCAATCCTGAGTGGTTGCCAGTAACGAAAAGTACGCCCTTGGTTATCTCATATTAAATACCGAAGAGCAAGCGAATCGCGGTTTCGGGTACTCTAAGTGCCAATGCCAGTTTCTTGGCACCCTAAAGTCTCAGCTGGGCGGGTATAGTCCAACGATTGTCGACCTTACGAAAACTCAACTAGTTACGGTGCTCTCAAGACGATATGCAACGCAGTCAGCTTAATTTTTTATTTCTTAACGTGGGCCATTTTCTGGACCACTTTTTCATGCTGATATTTGCAACGGTTGCTGCCCTAAGGCTTAGCAACGAGTGGGGGTTAAGTTATGCAGAACTCATCCCCTACGCCACACCGGGCTTTATCGCGTTTGGCCTGTGCGCAATCCCCGCAGGTTGGCTGGCTGATAAGTGGTCCCGCGAAGGCATGATGTTGATCTTCTTTGTCGGTATTGGCTTAAGCTCCCTACTTGCCAGCCAGGCAAACAGCCCCGTAGAAATAGCACTAACCCTGACACTCATCGGCGTTTTCGCGGCCATCTATCATCCCGTTGGATTAGCCATGGTTGTTCAAGGTAGAACGAAAACCGGTATGCCGTTGGCCGTTAACGGCGTTTTCGGCAATATGGGAGTAGCCTCTGCAGCCTTACTCACCGGCTACTTTATAGACTCCGCAGGTTGGCGAACAGCATTCGCCCTGCCCGGTGTTTTATCTATCGGCATCGGCGTTCTTTATTGGTTTTTTATAAAAAGCCAGGCGGCAACGGAGACAACGGTTGCTAAGAAGGAAAACACTAACGTGCAAAACGCCCCTAGTGCTCATGCAGGCAATCTATTAATTCGGGTGTTTGCGGTTATATTTTTTACGACTGCATTAGGCGGCCTTATTTTTCAAAGCACCACCTTTGCGCTGCCTAAAGTGTTTGAAGAACGCCTTCCAGACATCGCAAATACCGCGACCTTAATCGGTTGGTACGCGTTTATAGTTTTTTCGGTAGCAGCGTTTGCTCAACTGGTCGTGGGCTATCTGGTCGACAACCATTCGGTAAAGATCGTCTTTGCAGGCGTTGCGTTGCTACAAGCAATATTTTTTACAGCCATGATTCAGCTAACCGGTCTTGCAGCTCTGCTGGTTGCCATCGCGTTCATGCTGGCAGTGTTTGGCCAAATACCCATTAACGATGTACTTGTCGGAAGGATAGCGCGGAGCGAATGGCGCAGCCGTGCTTATGCGCTTCGCTACGTTATCGGGTTTTCTGTCAGTGCAACTGCTGTTCCGCTCATTGCGTGGATACACAGTACCTGGGGCTTCAACGCGCTTTTCATGACTCTGGCTGCGGGTGCAACATTGATTTTCTTAGCCACGATGACACTCCCAAAATTTATTCAAGAGACTGCCTAGCATCGAGCAACTGCTCAACCAAGCCGACAGACCATGGGCCTGCACAAATAGTCTGATTACTCGGCAAGGACAGAATCAATGGATCAAGGCCTGATTGCCGTATAGCAGGATGTTCTGTTAAAGCTTGTCCACGGGAATAGGTGCCCTCACTGTAGGGCGATTCGATCAGTGCATCGGGTGACAGATGAATTAAGTCTTCAAGACTCATGACTCCATAGGCTTCTATCCCCTTATCAGTAGCCACATTGTGCCAACCCGCGAGAGACATAATGGAACCACGCATAGAGGATGCACCCACGGTGTAGCCGTTAGCATCGTAAACCGCAGCTTTTGGGCGACTCTTACCTGCTTTGAGCATCGCTTCATCGAGTTCAAGCCTACGGATTTCGATGTTCGCTAAATTGCTCTGAAGCGAGTTAATCACCGATGCAGCCCTTTCTTGTTGCTGCAAAAACTCACCCACCAATCGGATGTTCTCTAGCATTGCTTCTACTGAATTGGCTATCTCTAGAGACTTGACGTCCAGTTCCAGTTCCGCGAGCAATGCGAGTGTGTGTCTGGGCGTATAAGGACCGGTAAGCACCATATCCGGTTTGCGAGGGAGGATGTCCTCGGCCCGTGCGTCGGCCAGCGGATAGTCTTTGGCCTGCTCGTGATAAAAAGAACCGGCTTTGTCGTGGCTTAACATCGACAACGCTTTAATTTGTGCAGGTTCTGCAAGCAACATGACCATCTGGTCTGCGCACAAGTTGATCGACAAAACCGAAGGAGCCGGCTGCGATGCGCCGGCTCCCGAACTCACTGAGGTGAGTATTCCAACGCTTATGCCGAATAAAAAATGATGAAACTTACCGGACATAAACGTTGGACACTTTTAAAAAACAACTACTGAGAAATACGACCTTCAACCTTAGGTGCATACGGTGCGTTAGCAGCTAAGTACTCTGCTAATACGTCTTCCATGTTAGGACCGAAGTCGTATGCATTCTGGGCGTTGGTTGCAAACATCTTGTAACCGTCACCGCCTCCACGCACATAGTTGTTTGAAACAACGCTGTAAGTCGCCGCAGGATCGATGGCTTTATATTCACCGCCCATATCGACCATGACTTCAGTAACACGGCCTTCATTAGGCGCAACTGACGGATCCCATTTGAATTTCAAACCAGCTACTTGAGGAAAACGACCTTTTACTTCTTCAACCTGACTTACGCCGTTCTCAAGTGCCGCGATTACATCCGCACCACTGATATCGAATGTAGAAAGCGTATTCTGGAAAGGCAGTACCGTGAGGACTTCTCCCATCGTGACATCACCGGCATCGATGGAAGAACGCAGGCCACCAGAATTCATAATAGCGATAGTGACACCTTGATCTTTCACACGATCCAACATGGCATCGGCAACCAGATTACCCATTTCACATTCCTGGATACGGCAAACCGCGCGATTACCTTCGATGACGGCAGCGGATGAAGCAACCACTTTGTTGCGGATTTCATCGAGAGGCTTAGCCAACTCAGCTACGCGTGCAACGATGTCTTCTTGTTCGCTGACTTCTCCATCGATAGTGATGGGCTCACCCGATGCAGAAACAACTTCACCGGCATCGTTAAATGTTACTGATAGCTCACCGATGTATTTACCGTAAGCATAAGCTTGAACAATAGCGGTATCTCCAACCATGGTTGGGTATGGACCTACAGCACGGTCACTGATGTTCGATAAGAACGTATTGGTGTGACCGCCAATGATGACATCAACACCGGTTGTCATGCCCGCAACTCGCTTATCAACCGCATAGCCCGAGTGTGAGAGTACGATAATTTTATTGATACCTTGCGCAGTGAGTTCGTCGACCTCACCTTGAACAGCAGCAACTGGATCCGAGAACGATACGTTCTTGCCCGGGCTTGCAAGCTCACCGGTGTCTTCTGGTGTTAGTCCGATGATGCCGAAAGTATGCCCACCTTTTTTTACAACGGTGGACTTCATGATCTTGTTAGCTAATGCAGGCTCTTTGCTGACATCTGCATTGGACATAACAACAGGAAAGTTTACGTTCTCTATGAATTCACGCAGTACTTCGGGGCCATCATCAAATTCATGGTTGCCTACCGTCATGCCATCGTACTGCATGGTATTCATGATTTCTGCAGCTACCTTACCTTTGTAGTAGGTGTAGAACAAAGACCCCTGGAACTGGTCTCCGCCATCAAACAACAGAGCATCAGGGTTACGCGAACGCGCTTCTGCCACTGCCGTTACCAAACGCGCATAACCGCCAAAGCACTTGCCTTCCGCGTTATCTTCCGCCGAACAAGGACTATCGTACTTGCTGATGGGCTCAACGCGTGAATGAAAATCGTTGGTGTGCAATATAGTCACAGTGCTGTCAGCGTGGGCTGATACCGCACCAAACGAGGTCATTGCAGCGACCACATAAGAGGCAGCTAAGGCTGACTTTAAGGGGAATCCGTTTAGTTTCACAGTTCTCTACTCCGTGGATGGGAATTGAATGTTGAGCGTAACAGATGCGGACTAGCGCTGCGTGACGAACGCAAGCCGGCCCACATCAGAACGCAGAATTACTCGTAAATCGGGAAAAAAGTATTAAAAGCCAGCTCGGTGAAAACCCCCGGATCATTAAAGCGTTGATTTTTATTCAACGCATTGATCGCAGCCATATCATCAGCGCTTAGCTCAAAATCGAACAAGGACGCATTTTCGACCAATCGTTCAGGCTTCGTTGTTTTAGGGATTATCGCGTTACCTCTTTGTACTCCCCAACGTAGGACCACTTGAGCCGGAGTCTTACCTAATCTGGCAGCAATACCTGCGACAGCGGGCTGTACCAGAACCGACTCATTCGCCTGTGCCATATCCAGCTCCAGGTAGGACAACGCACCCAGTGGCGAGAAAGCCGTTACCGCAATATCTTCCTCAGCACAAAAACGCATAAGCTTTTCCTGAGTCAGATACGGGTGCGATTCCACTTGCAAAACAGCCGGAGGAATGCGGGCGTAGTTCAGCAAGTCACGCATCAGGCTCACGCCATAGTTGCACACACCAATGTGCCGGGTTAAGCCACTGTCGACCAACGTTTCCATGGCTTTCCAAGTGTCGGACAAAGGTACCCTAGCGGGTTTCATGACCGGCATGTCTTCGGACGGATCATAGAACCACTCGGGCGGGTACCGGGTTTCAAAAGGGACAAATTCTAAAGCGATGGGAAAATGCACCAGGTACAAATCCAGATAGTCGACACCTAAATCGTGCAGCGTTTGATCCATCGCCATGACGACGTGATCGGGGTGATGATAGGTATTCCAGAGCTTCGAGGTAATCCAGAGATCTTCGCGAGTGCACAGACCTTCTTCGATAGCGCGTTTAATGCCTTCGCCGACTTCTTTCTCGTTGCCGTAATCGCAGGCACTATCAAGATGCCGGTAGCCGGCGCGGATAGCTTCCACCACCGCATCGGCGACCACAGGCTTATCAATTTTCCAAAGCCCTAATCCGATAACCGGCATCTGCCCGTCAGTGCCAACATCCAGCGTAGGTATAGTCATAAAAGTTTTTTCCAGCGTCTACAGCGACGTGTTCGATAAAAAGGTATTCATATCCACAACTTGACCGGTACGTATGGATTCCTGCGCCGCGGCGCCCATTCGGACAGCCTTCACGCCGTCGGTTGCAGACACTTCAACAGCACTACCCGTCAATACAGCCTGCCCGAATTGGATATGTTGATAAAACGTGGAGCCGTGATGATCTCCGGCTGCAGCCAGTGCCGGGTCAACTTCAACGACGTCGACATCGGGTGAACTTTGATCGCGTGGGCTAAACACCACCTTCGCATGACGCTCCCCGGCTCCTGGCCAGAATCGGTCCGGGCCGGGAATATAAGCATCGAGTTTTCCCTTATCACCCAACGCAGTTAGCTGTTCTTGAGGCTCTGCTGCTTCTGCAAACATGCACAGTTCTAAAGAGGCTCTAACACCATTTTCAAAATCGACAATAACCAAGGCGTTATCAAGAATATCCGGAGTTTTGCCATCGTAGGATTCATTCAGATGATTAACGTCCATGCCGCCGCTGGCAAAGATACGAACAGGTTCTGAGCCAGTGAGCAGACGCATTAAATCGAAGTGATGGCAACATTTTTCAACCAGCGTTCCGCCCGTGTTCTCACTGAATCGATTCCAGTCACCAACTTTTTCTAAGAACGGATAGCGATGCTCTTTAATCGTGAGCATGCGCATGTTGCCAAGCTCGCCGCTATTCAAACGCTCGATGAAACGCGCGGTCGGTGGCATGTAGCGATATTCCATCGCTACCCAAAATGGTGCAGCGTAGCCTTCCAGACGCTGCAGCAAATCATCACAGTGTTCAAGTTTTGTACAAACTGGCTTTTCAGCCAGGATAGCCTTACCGCTAGGCAGCAGTTCGGTGATGATTGCGTGGTGGGTAAAGTTCGGCGAAACAATGACAAAGGCATCGATGTCATCCATGTT
>JAHDGK010000041.1 GCA_020627685.1 Granulosicoccus sp.
CTCCTTCAGCTCCTTCAGCTCCTTCAGCTCCTTCAGCTCCTTCAGCTCCTTCAGCTCCTTCAGCTCCTTCAGCTCCTTCAGCTCCTTCAGCTCCTTCAGCTCCTTCAGCTCCTTCAGCTCCTTCAGCTCCTTCAGCTCCTTCAGCTCCTTCAGCATCGTTTGCTGCGATGGTTTCTGCAATACCATCAACGAGTGCAGCTTCAGCGGCAAGTGCAGCATCTATTTGATCTAGATCCTGTGCTTCTGCCAGCGTGGGAAGTTCATCCAGACGCTTCAGATTAAAATAGTCGAGGAATTGCCGCGTGGTGCCCCATAGCGCTGGCTTACCGGGCACATCCTTGTAACCAATTTCCTTGACCCAATCTCGCTCTTGCAGGGTCTTAATAATGTTAGAACTTACTGCAACCCCTCGCACCTCTTCTATTTCACCTCGGGTGATAGGCTGACGGTAAGCAATAAGAACAAGAGTCTCTAACAGAGCGCGTGAATAACGTGGTGATTTTTCCTGAAATAAACGAGCAACCCAATGCTCCATTGATGAACGTGATTGCAGGCGCCACCCTGACGCAACTTCGACCAATTCGATACCTCGACCTTCGTACTCGGCCTGTAACTCGCTAAGCGCCGTTTTGATCTCGTTTCGATCAGGCTTATCGATATCGCTTTCGAATAGTCCCTCAAGCTGGCCTATATTCATGGCCTTACCTGCAACGAGCAGGCACGCTTCCAGGATATTTCTCGTTTGTTGAGAATCCATCTAAATTACTCGGGAAGTTCAATATGCTCGGAGGAGTCGTCGACTGAGTCGACCGACGCACTTCGAGGTTTTAAATAAATCGGGGCAAAGGGTTCTGCTTGCACAATGTCGATAGTGGCTTCCTTGCACAATTCCAGAATCGCCAGAAAAGTCACCACTACACCTAAACGGCCTTCTTCAGGATTAAACAGCGTAGAAAATTCGCAAAACTCGCCAATATTCAACGCAGACAACACATGCGACATTCTCGCTCGTACTGACAAGGTTTCGCGAGTGATATTGTGATGCCCACTTAAATGCGCTCGCTCTGCCACATCTCTAAGTGCCAGCATGAGTTCTTTCATGGTGATGTCCGGTAAAGGCACTTCTCGTTCGATGGTCGGTGCAACGACCTTCAGCACTTGATTCTCTCGCTCTAAACGTGGCAGATCATCAAGCGCGACAGCACTCTTTTTGATTCGCTCGTATTCCTGAAGGCGACGTATCAATTCTGCGCGAGGATCATCTTCGTCATCACCGAGCTCCTCTACCCGAGGCAGGAGCATTCTGGATTTAATTTCGGCCAACATCGCCGCCATAACCAGGTACTCGGAAGCCAGCTCGAAACGCATGGTTTCCATAAGACCGATATATTTCATGTATTGCGCAGTGATATCGGCAATAGGAATATTCAGAATGTCTAAATTTTGACGCTTAATAAGGTACAGCAAAAGATCCAGTGGACCTTCGAATGCATCCAGAAAAACTTCCAGAGCATCGGGCGGGATGTATAAATCCAGCGGAAGTTGAGTAAACGGCTCGCCACGGACAACGGCGATAGGATCCTCGTTGACATCTACAGTTGTTGGATCCGCCTCATTAGGCGGTGGATCAGCTTGCATGAAGAGGCTCCTGGTTACGATGATTATACCGCGACCAGAGCCGATGCCCTACTCTAAAAAACTGAGATCTCCGCGACCTTCGCGCCGCACTTCAATTTCGCCGTTATCACCCATAACAAGCACCGTTGTCGGCTCGAACCCGCAATTGCCGCCATCAATGATGAGATCTACATGCTTCTCCAGAATATCCCGGATGTCTTCAGGATCTGTTTCCGGTAATTCTTTATCGGGCATGATGAGGGTACAGCTCATAAGCGGCTCACCCAGCTCACTTAGCAAGGCCTGACAAATAGCGTTATCCGGTATCCGAATACCAATCGTTTTACGTTTCGGATTGAGCAGGCGTCTCGGGACTTCGCTGGTCGCCTTCAAAATAAACGTATAGGGCGCCGGCGTCAGGGCTTTCAAGGTTCGATAGGTAGAATTATCGACCCGGGCATAGGTTGAAATGTCCGTTAAATCGCGGCAGACCAATGTGAAATCATGCTTTGCATCTGTTCGGCGAATTCTGGCAATTCGCTCCATCGCCTGCTTGTTACCCACGTGGCAACCCAGGGCATAGCACGAGTCCGTTGGATACACGATTACCCCACCTTCTTGAATGATGGAAACGGCCTGGCCGATAAGACGCTTCTGCGGGTTATCCGGGTGAATTTCGAAGAACTGGCTCATTGGGTAAACGGGTATCTGAACGTGGCGTTGATTGTACGGCGTTGCGGTGCAATGCTTGCATAAACTACGTAAAACATTGGCTTACCGGCCCGTTATCCAGTTTATACGGAAAAACACTATGTCACCTCTAAGACCCGTTTTATTAGCCTCAGCGCTACTCGCCAGCAGCCATTTCATCGCGTTACCGGCGGCAGCACTGGAAGACGGCGTGATAGCCATCGTCAATGGCAACCCAATTAGCACAATGGCTGTTGATAATGTCGCAAGCCAATTAACTGAGACGGGCGAAGCCGGAGACCCTGAGGCGATCCTGAACGAACTGATCAATATGGAAGTACTGACACAAGCCGCTGAAAAGATCGGACTTGAACAACTTCCTGAGGTAGCCGCGGCCATTCAATTGCAATACACGCAAACGATGGCTAATGCCTACCTTGCCAAAATCAGCTCTGAACTGACATTCACGGACGAGGAGCTGCGCGCCGAATATGACCTTCAATCCGCCAATGTGGACACCGCAGAATATCGCCCAGCCCATATTCTGGTGGGGAATCAGGAAACAGCTGACGACCTACTGGCCGATCTGGCAGACGGAAAAGATTTTAGCGCCATGGCAAATCTCTACTCGACTGACCCAACTGGCCAATCGGGAGGTGATTTGGGCTGGATGCAAGCAGCATCTTTACCTCCGGAATTTATTGAAGCGATCGCTCCACTGGACGTGGGCGAGCACACGCCTTATACCGTTCAAACCGAATTCGGCTTGCACGTCATCAAACTACTCGACAAGAGAAACGCAGCCCTTCCTGCATTTGAGACAGTGAAGCCGGGACTTAACGATCTACTGGCAAGAAAAGCGCTCGCTGCGCACTTGCAAAAACTGCGCGACGACGCGGTCATCGAACGATAAGGTTGAGTCGATCTGAGCTATTGAAGAATCACAATAGCTAGATCCATCACGTTCGTACCCGTTGGTCCGGTGGTCACTAATGCATCTAGTTGCTCCAGACAACTGCCGGCATCAGCCCGTTCCAGATAGTCATCGATATTAAGGTTTTTGCTTGCCGCTATTGATACTGTTGACTCGGTAACCAAACCACCGGCATCCTTAGTTGGCCCGTCAGTGCCATCAGTACCGCACACCAAAACAGCACCCCGACCGTGGGCAGCAATGGATTTAGATAATGCCAAAGCTAGGTGTTGGTTGCGCCCCCCTCTACCCGGTTGCTCAGGCAATACGACTGTGGGCTCTCCTCCCCAAATGTAGACACCTGCCTGGGCATTTTCATCCAGGATGGTCCTCGATAGTCTGTCCACCACGAGTGGCATCTCTCCGTGCAGATCGCCTTTTTCCTGGATTACCAACAACCCTTTAGATTTGGCAGCTTGCTCCACAGCTGCCTGAGCAATAGCTGAGGAGGCAATAATTCTGGTGGTAATTCTGCTCCAAACCGGCAACGTTGACGGCATACCCGTTGCCTCGTCTGGAATAAGCAAACCTGAGCCTATGTCTGCCAGTTCGTCTCCAGGCACGTCACTGATAAGAAACTGATGAACCTTGCAGTTAATGTAAGAAGAGAGCTTGCCACCTTTAATTTTCGACAGCGTTCGACGATGCTTATTCATGGTGCCGATATCAGCGCCACTGGAGAGCAACTTATCAGTTTCCCGTTTCAGATCGTCGAGCGTGAGTCCATCATTCAGATGTTCTACCAATGCCGACGTACCGCCGGATACCAAGAATACAAGCTCGGCCTCTTCAGGTATTGTCGACACAAATTCGACCAACTTTTGCCCTGCCAGCAATGACGGTTCATCGGGGACCGGATGGCCGGATTCAAGACAAGACAACTTCGAATGCCCTTTGAGTTCTTCACTCAGATGGTCATGTTTAGTGACGACCAGGCCCGAAACTAACTTGTCTCCGAGTACCTCTAGAGCCCCCAGCGCCATGGAATCTGAAGCCTTTCCCACAGCGACCAGATACACAGAATTGCCCAACTCATAGCCGTGCAATGCTCTTGTCGTGGCTTGAAACCCACCCACAGCGTCCACGCCAGCCTGAAAGAGTTCCTTTAAGAGTACGCCGGGATTGTTCATCGAATCAGTCAATGGATTGCTCCGCCTGCTGCGAATCTTTGTTAAACCTTGGCCAAGGCTTGATCGAGGTCGCGCTGAATATCTGCTACGTCTTCCAGACCAACGGCAAGCCTTATTAAACCCTCGCCGATTCCAGCCAGCTGACGATCCTCAGCACTCATTCGACCGTGGGTCGTTGTGGCTGGATGGGTGATGGTCGTACGCGCATCGCCCAGATTGCCAGTGATGGAACACAGCTGGACCGCATCGATAACACGCCAGGCGGCCTCGCGATCTCCTTCGATTTCCAGCGATAAGATCCCTCCGGGCAATTTCTGCTGTCGGCGAGCC
The DNA here is from genome assembly GCA_020627685.1 of Granulosicoccus sp. Taxonomy (GTDB): domain Bacteria; phylum Pseudomonadota; class Gammaproteobacteria; order Granulosicoccales; family Granulosicoccaceae; genus Granulosicoccus. The sequence goes on from JAHDGK010000041.1 coordinate 4,741, forward strand.
AACTCGGCGCCAGGGTGAGAGTCTAATCCCGGATAGTAGACATGACGGACAGCGCTATGCTGATCCAGCCAATTGGCGAGTTTCTGAGCATTAGACGAATGCTGATTCATCCGTAAACTCAGCGTTTCCAGCCCTTTGATAAATACCCACGCATTAAAGGGGCTCATGCATGGCCCGGCGCTTCTCATAAAGCCAGTCAATGCATCAATGAGTTCAGCACTTCCGACGACAGCGCCACCGACACATCTTCCTTGGCCGTCAAGGTACTTCGTTGCCGAATGAATAACGACGTCAGCGCCCAAAGACAAAGGTTTCTGCAACGCGGGTGTGCAAAAACAGTTGTCAACAACCAATTGCGCGCCTGCGCTGTGCGCAAGATCAGCGAATGCGCGTATGTCGCCCAGCTCAGTCAAAGGATTGGTTGGCGTCTCGAGGTACAACATCTTTGTTTTGCTGTTGACCAATGGCTCCCAGCTCGCAACGTCTAAACCGTCAGCCCAATGCACAGTGATACCGTAACGCGGCAGGTAATTTTTAAAGAGATTCACAGTGCTCCCAAACATATTGCGGGTGGCAACAATTTCATCACCTTGACGCAAAGTACCCAACAATAGCGTTGCGGTAGCAGCCATGCCTGAGGACGTTCCGATACAAGCCTCACCACCTTCAAGTGCCGCCAAGCGCTTTTCGAAAATTTGAACTGTCGGGTTGGTGAAGCGTGAATAGATGGGGCCTTCACTCTCACCGCTGAATCGGGCGGCAGCCTCAGCAGCACTTTCAAACACGTAGCTGGACGTACTCATGATTGGCTCACCGTGTTCACCGAACTGAGATCGTTCGAATCCTGTGCGAATCGCCATGGTGTCATCACTCCAAAGTGCTTCGGAGTTACCGTTATTTGAGTTTGTCTTTTTAGCGCTCAATTTGGAAATGCCTATGTGGTTCTGCGTAACGCCAAACCAATGAGTGTGAGTAGGTGCCTAGCTATACTACTGCATCCGAAGCGTCAATGAATGATCAGCTTTTGCAGGCTTTGTCACGATTACCAGCTCTGCCTTCAATTCAAACGGGCAAGCTTCAACAATTCTCAGCGGCCGCGATGCTGAGCAGTGCTTGCTTGTGCCTCGTAAGCGTACAGGCACACGCTGAGCAACCCACTCAAAACACTCGTTCAATTGCGTCACAAAAACTCGCTGAACTACCCGTAAACGACTGTTTGCTACAACTCGATGCCACAGTTGCATTAGCCAGCAGTGACGCAGACGAAAACAAATACTTAGACCAACGATTTGCGGCACTCGAGTCACGCTGCCCAGATCTACCTCATATAGCGCATAACCGCGGCGTACTCGCAGCCAAAGCCTCAAGATGGTCTGATGCCATTGACCACCTGAACCGCTCGCTTCACATAGATACCAGAGCGGCCATGACTCATCGTCATTTGCAGCAGATTTATGAACATCGGGCAGCACAAGCCTACGCTCAGGCGCTAAATACTCCGATCCCCGTCAGGCCGCCTGTTCTATCGTTTCAGCTGTCGACAGACCAAAACGCTGTTCCAGCTATCTCCGATGATCACAGAGCCCGGCTTCGAACGATTAGCACCGTGGAATACGAAATGTACGCCTGGTGGCAAGCCCTGCAATCATCCGCAGGGTTAGACGATTTCTATGTCCAGGATTTTCCCGATGCAGCCATCGGATATGCAACCGATCGGTTTAACGGTGTCGATTGGGAGGATATGCAACGTGAAATTGCTTTCACTGAAAACGATGCGGTAGTTGTCATTAGCGATCCGCAGCAAAAACGAACACTCCTCTTAATGCGGTTGGTAGCAACCCGCTGGAAGATTTACCAGGAAACACCGCTTTGACCGACAAACATTCACCTTGCAGAAATTGGCGTTTAACATTAGCCGCGCTGTTGTCATGTGCCAGCCTGCTTACGCACGCCGCACCACATCAATCGCGTGATTCCTCCGTTGCCATGGACAATCAGATTGCTGCAACGCTGGACTCACTCGCATACGGCAATTTATCCGAAGCTCGAGTCCTCGCTAGACAGCTTTCCAAGCAATTTCCGAAGTTTGCACTTGGGCATTTGTTGTCTGCCGAGTTAGAGGCAACTGCCGCGTTTCAGGATGTTCGCGCATCAAACCTTGCACCGATGAACCAACGCTTGATTGATCTGCTTCTGGAAGCACAGTCTCGGCTTAAAGCTACGCGAACACAGCGCACGGCAATGAATCAGATTGACTCAGGCGCAGTATCAACATTACCCAGTTCAGTTATTCAGATGGGTACTGATTTAGACAGCCTGCTGGTCGTAGATTTAAATAACTCCACCATCAACCATATTGTGGGTACTGATGAGTCGCCAACGGTTATTAGGCAACACTACATAGGAAGCGGCAAAGCAGGGTTCGGCAAAGAGGTCGAAGGCGACAACAAAACACCTCTCGGTGTTTACACCATTACCGGTAAACGCCACGACTCCACCCTCCCCGATCTCTATGGTTCCGGCGCGCTTACGCTTAACTACCCGAACGCTCTTGATCGCTACCTTGGGCGAACCGGCTATGGCATTTGGATACACGGTGTGCCCCACGCACAACGAAGCCGAGCCCCCCGTTCCAGCGAGGGCTGCGTAACGATGTCCAACGATCATTTGCTATCGCTTATGCAGCAAATTGAACCTTCAGAATCACTTGTGGTGTTAACCAACAACTTGTCCTACACCTCGGAAAAGAAACGCAATTCACTAAAACACGAATACCAGACGCTGTTCACAAATTACCAAAACGCCCTATTGAGTAAGCAACCCCGTGAAATGGCTAACCTTTACGATAAATCTCGAAACATAATCCGCGCGCCTTACACCGAAAAATACAAACAATATATTCAAAATGTTAGCCCGAGCGATATCAGCATCATTCTGAACCCAAGCCTGGACAGCCACGATGGCGTCGAGAACGCTCCGTTTCTCGTTATGCGGGGTCGCTACGGAACACATAAAGAGCACCCCTTTGCGCTGTACTGGAAGCGCTCTGAGGCAGGCGAATGGCTTATCGCAACAGAACTCAGACAAGGTCCCAATGCATCATGAAGTAACGGGGGTTACTTACTAAAGTCTTGTCCTGAAATGCCGCTTCTACAACAATGGCTTGGCGTCAATCGACACCTTAGCCCAACGTCGATAAGTGACATTTCAGTATGCTTTTCAACAAACTCTTTAAGACTGATCAAAAGACTGCTAGCGCAGAAAGCGCACGCGCGGCCAAGATAAAGAGTGGAAAGACTAAGGTTCGTAAGATCCACGTTAAAGTAAGCACACGCGATCTGCGCGTTGGCATGATAGTTACCGAACTGGATAAGCCGTGGGAAGAATCTCGCTTCATGTTTCAGCAAGTTGCGATCGAATCATCTTCTGATATCAGAGAAATGCAGGAAGAGTGCTCATTCGTCTATGTAGACTATGACGAAGACAGTCTGAAGGCGGCGAAAAAGAAGAGCCGTATAAGAGATAACGGACTCACAGGAAACACCCCCAAGGTCAGTGTTCAGGAAGAACTCAATACGACCAGTCAAGTACACAGTTTAGCGACTCAGGCTGTTAGTTCATTGTTTGAAGAAATGCGCTTAGGCGCTGAGCTAAACGGTACGGTTGTCAGGCAAGCCGTTAGTGGTTGTGTTGAAAGTATCTTGCGCAATCAAGATGCTTCACTGTGGCTGACGCGTATGAAGAATAAAGACGTAGGCACTGCACAACATTCAATGAACGTCTCTGCTTTGAGCATTATCATGGCAAAGGCTTCAGGCATGAGCACCCGGGAAATGGAAGACATTGGGGCTTGCGGCATGCTTCATGACGTTGGGAAAACGCGACTTCCCACATCGATCCTTGAAAAAGATGGCCCGCTAAACGTTGCTGAGCACGAGGAAATGAAGCGGCACACCATTTACGGCCGGGACATTTTACTCTCTACAAAGAACGTGATGTCGGGGGCTGCTGATGTTGCTCATTGCCATCATGAACGACCAGACGGGAAAGGCTTTCCAAATAACCTGACGTCAGATTCCATTCCTCTGTACTCGAAAATCGTGTCGATTGCAGAAGCCTACGACAACATGACAACGGCTCAAGTTTATCGAGAGGCGCAGTCACCGTCGCATGCATTGCAAGAAATTTACAGCAAACGTGGAAATCAGTTTGATGAGGACCTTATCGTCCTTTTCATCGAAGCTATCGGCATTTTCCCACCGGGCAGTATTGTTGAAATGGTCAACAAAGAAGTGGGGATAGTTCTTGCGAATACAGCTGATAAACTTCGTCCCCGAGTCATTATGATTCTCGACTCACTCGGGGAACCTGCGGCGCAGCGGGTTGTTGATCTGTCCAGACTAGAGACCGATCGTGAAGGTGCGATCTATCAAATCAAAACAACCCATAGTGACGGCGCATTTGGCATCAACATAGACGAATTCCAAAGAGCCGGCTTACGAATTGGCGAATAGTTTCTTTACTGATTAATCGTTCTATTACCTCTACGCCTATCCTGCCAGTAGGTACGCTTCGTCAATTCCGAAAAGGGTAAATCGGAAAGAACATTTTCAGCACCCACCATGATGCTCCCCTGAATTCCGTTTCCCGTATCAATCAACAATGCGGAAGCTGCAGGCGGTATAACCTGCGTTTTCAGGACTTTTTTCCTATCTTCTACACTTCCAGACCCCGAACTTGAACCACTAAGTGCAAGGGCCGGATCACCGGTTGCAACATCCAACGCATAAACATAGCCTTGCCCTAAGACTGGTTGGCAAGGGTCAGTCACTTGACTCGGCGCATACGTGGTGAATATGACTTGATTGTTAATAGTCGTTGCACGGCTTAAGTTTTTTTCTCCATCAGTGGTGAGTTTTAGCATCCATCCTTCTAAATCTACCTCATCATCTTCGCTGACGGATCGAGTGACGTCACTGAGGTCGCTAACCTTTATCGGATCCCAAACATTGCCTGATAATTTTCCATACCCCTCAGGCTTAGACAAAGGACTGTTATCACGGATCATGAAAAAACTATCTTGTACATCCATGTCCAACGGGTGTGCACGCCAGCCTGAACCAATACTGAGAGACATAAAGCGCTCCCCTCCATAAGATACAAACGCAGCATCGGGTTCATTGTAAAAACGAATATGATTGGTACCGGTTGACAAGTCTGCAACCATACCTCCATCGACAAGCTGGCTTCCATCATTTTGATGGTATGAATTTATATCAAATCGCCATAGCTGCCCTCCCATATCACCGACATAAATTCTATCGGCATATGAATCACCGTTGATATCAATCACCCGGAGATCGGAGGGAATGCTGTATTTCATATCCGGAGCTATGCCGCGTACATCATCATAAGCACTCCAGATGAGATCTCCGGTATCGGCATCGACGATAAAAACCGTATTCCCATACCTGTCAGATGACCTGGAAGTTGTCGTCTCATCTATATCTGAGGGGTCGTGGTTTATGGGATCGTAACCACCTCCAAAGATCAATACACTCTTTTCGTTACCTTTATAAAATATTTTTGTGGGAATGGGCTTCGACCAGGATTGGCCTAATCGCGAAAATTCACCGCTACCACCTTCGATTTTCCATAACAGCTTTGGATTGTTCGGGTTAGCTATATCTATGGCGTAGTAGTTTCTTCCACCACGACGCATACCAAAAAGTAGATAAGCTTTTTCAGTGGTATCGACCAATGAGTTACCGTTATCGTCATCATGCATGAGAGCGATATCCCCGTCTAATCCATAAGGACGATCTAACGATTCCGTCTTGTTATAGATGTCACTCAGGTTAGCTATTAGCTCCTCCGGAATGAAAGAAAAAAGTTCTTGGCCTGTACTTTTAATTATCCCATGAAGGAAGCCGTCATTCGTACCCACAAAAATAAGTGAGTCACTTGCGTAATTTACGATAACGGGGGAAGAATGGAGAATATCACCCATGTGATTGCGTTCGTCAGAGCCGACTATTTCATCATTTACATCTTTGCCTCTCGCCCAGTCGATAAGCGACTCGCGCTCACTTTCAGTCATGCCTGGAAAGTAGCCCGCTAAGGAAGTATTTGATGAAACAAATCTATCGGAGATAATCTCCCCACCGCGATCAATTGTGCCAGTGCTTCCCGCAATGTGCGTAAGCACATTACGGTTATCGCTTTCTAAACGACTCGCCGCGCCACCTAAACGGACATCACCTCCATCGTTACCATTACTCCAAAAACTCGTTGATGAGTCGAGGAAAAGACCGGTACTACTATCAATAGCATTATCGCCATTGACATCACTCACGATCATATTATTGCCATCAAAAATAGTTTGATAACGCTTTAGGTTTCCAGACCACCCAGACGAATTTTCCGGCTTGAACATAGCGAAATAGAGATCGTTGCTATGGCTCATGCGGTTGAACTGGTTTATCGATATTGCCGGCGCCTCAAAAGTAGAGCTCGTGTCGATAACGTTGGTAAGAATATCGGTAAACACCTCAATGAGTTCATCGCTTGAGTCTGCCTCGTAGTAGTTTCCTCCTCCCAGACTAGCAACGTCATTCAAGAACGAACTGTTGATATTAAATCCAATGGTTGAAATAGAGACGTTTGAAGGTTCTGTCCAAGAGGGTTGATGGTCGGTTTGATAAATCCATTCTGCCAACTCATATCCGCACTTGCGTCCTATTTCAGAATCGGAAGTCCCTGTAGGTGCGCAGCTAGCCCCAATAAGACTCTCCGTTTTAGACACAGCTTCATTCTTAAATGGCTGACCATCAGAAAGTAATACTATTTTGTTAGCCTGACACTCGGATACCATTGGGCTGGTGTATGTCGCGGTGGTTTCTTCTATTTGCCCCCCACGAAACACCATCATGGATTCGTAAAGCGCTCCCACGATGGGCGTATAGGTTTCTCCCTCCATGCTGTCGACTACACGCTTCATTTCGTCTCTTGCACCAGGCTCGTTAATGGATGTGACAGGATAGACAAGCCGTGATCTATGATTCTCCGACGTGCTCATAAAATTCACGATGCCAATATTGACGTTAGCAGCTACATCCAGTATCCGATGCATTGCTGTTTTCAAGTCTTCAAGTTTTGATGTATTCCCGCTCACCCCGTCTCTTAGCATGGAACCGGAATTATCAAGGATAAGAATAAGATTGGCTTGTGTACTCGCAGCTCCTGCACTTTGAGAGAAAAAAATCTCCGTATCGTCTGCTTTTGCAATTGACGAAAAAATAGCAACACATAACAACGCACTGATGCTTAACGTTTTCATATCCTTTGTGTATTTTTAAGCGCACCTCTCCGTAACCGTGGCTTCTGGTAAGACTGGTTACATTCTTAATAAGTTACTGAGAGGAAAAGAGCACTGTTTTTGGAAACCTAAAATTATTAGGCGGGCAGTTTTCCATTTCGGTAAAAAACCCCCTGTTACGAAGATCTATTAAAGAGTACTTCGCAGCACACACAACGAACCCTTGGTATCAATTTGTATCAGCCGTATCAAAGGCTGCGACATAGAAATACACGGAAGAAACTTAGCTATTCGTTTCAGCTAGCTTGTTTGATATCAAGGCAGGATAGGTATAGACAATCTACACGTTCATTAATACGTGTATGAAGGAACGCCTTGTATGGCGCAATCTGTTACATCAGCACAACGCACAGTGATTGCGCTTTTACCATCAGCATAGACCAGCGCCAAGAGCTGGCCTATGTATCGGTAGGCAGGTTCTATTTAGAGAACCAGCAAGTCATCACCACCCGCTTCTAATCGTTTGGCGTTATCAGAGCGTTGCTGTCGAAGCGTATTTAAATACGCGCCGTCAACATCTCCGGTGACGTAGTCACCCGTAAAACAACTGGACTCAAAGTTGTCTATTGGATTCTTTGCATACTGTACGGCCTCAATCAGATCTTCTATATCCTGATAGACCAACCAGTCGGCACCGATAGTTTCTTGAATATCTTCGGTGGTTCTGTTGTGCGCAATGAGCTCATCGGCAGCGGGCATATCAATACCGTACACATTGGGGTAACGGACTGGTGGTGCTGCTGATGCCATATAAACTTTCTTAGCGCCGGCATCTCTTGCCATCTCAACGATTTGTCCTGAGGTTGTGCCACGCACGATAGAGTCATCAACAAGCAGTACCGTCTTTCCGCTGAACTCTAACTCAATTGGACTGAGTTTCTGGCGAACAGATTTTTTACGCATCTGTTGACCGGGCATAATGAAGGTCCGACCAATATAACGATTTTTAATAAACGCCTCACGGTACTTAACGCCGAGATTAGTAGCTACTTCTAAGGCAGATGTTCGACTGGTATCGGGGATAGGTATAACAACATCTATATCGTGATCGGGACGCTCTCTTAAAATTTTACGTGCCAGTGTTTCGCCCATACGAAGCCTGGACTTATACACAGAGATGTTGTCTATGATGCTATCGGGACGCGCCAGATAAACGTATTCAAAAATACAAGGCGACAGTACCGGGTTTTGCGCACATTGTTCGGTATGCAGATTGCCATCCATATCAATGTAGACCGCCTCGCCAGGTTCGATATCTCGTAGCAGATCAAAGTCCAGGCCTTGCAGTGCCACACTCTCAGATGCGACGCAGTATTCTTTACCAGATGCTTTTTCACGCACACCGATAACGGCCGGACGTATGCCCAAAGGATCGCGGAAAGCAAAAACGCCCCGGCCTACGACCATACCGATAACCGCATAGGCGCCACGACATCGACGATGCACAGCAGCGACTGTTGCGAAGATCATGTTTGCGGTTAAATGCGTGCTGGGCTTGAGATCTTGCAACTCATGGGCGAACACATTAAGAAGCACTTCACTGTCAGAGCGAGTATTGATGTGTCGAAGATCGGACTCGAACAACTCACGCTGCAGGACATCAGCGTTGGTTAAGTTGCCGTTGTGCCCCATTACAATGCCATAGGGCGAATTCACGTAAAACGGCTGCGCCTCGGCCTGCCCTGATGTTCCAGCCGTTGGGTATCGCACATGCGCTATGCCCATGCGCCCTTCCAAGCGCTGAATATCACTGGTTCGAAATACATCTCTGACCAGACCTGCCCCACGTCTGAGCACCAGACGCCCTTCGTGGCAGGTCGCGATACCCGCAGCATCCTGTCCACGATGCTGAAGCAATGTTAATCCATCGTAAAGGCGAGTACTGACGCTTTCCTTGCCTACAATTCCAATGATGCCGCACATGCGTGGTCAGTACCCTATCGGTGTGAAGTCAAAATGTTGTGCAAGGCCATCTGGCAATTTTGCATGCATGGACTTAGCGATTTTTTGAAACGAAGGCAGCGCACCAGAATCGCGCCACCAGATTTCCTGCTTAAGTTCAGGGACCAGGTTTGCAGCAAGCACCAGAAGGCTGACAATGATGATACCGCGCAGAACACCGAATCCGACGCCAACTGCTCTGTCGAGTTTGCCGACAATGGAGCGGGACATGATGCGCTCGAATACCCAGTTGATGAGCCCTCCCATTAACAACGTACCGCAAAACAAACTCAGCGCACTAATCGTGGCTCGCGCCTGTGGGCTTTGAACAGTGTCGATGGGGAGCAGGACCGAAAAGCGGCTGGTAAAAAACAATGTGATGGCAATGGCGGCCACCCACGTACCCAGACTCATGGCTTCTCGAAAGAATCCGCGCATGAAACTGATGATTGCTGATAAAACAATGACAGCCAGAATGACTAGGTCGACTTCGGACACGTCTGAGCACCGCCTGCGTTGTAAGCGCGAATATTAACAAATGCACTCGGCTTCGGGGGCTTCAGTTCAGGGGTAACTCATCACGAGTGCACTTCTGCCTAGTAAAGACTCCACTTTTTTTCGCGCATCATCAGCACTCTTTTCAGAAATCATAGGCCCGACAAGGACTCTGAAAGGATCGGTCACGGCTTCGCGATCTCTGACGAACGATGCAAAGCCTGAGCGTCGTAACGAATTACGGACAGCTATGGCGTTTTCCTGATCGTTAAAACTACCGGCCTGAACAACCCAGGCGGTTAACGGAGCAGCAGAACGGTTCTGTCTAAGTGTCTCTCTAACGCTCTCCGATGCCTGCTGGTAGTTTGAAGGCTGAGCGTCTATGGCTTTGGTTTGCGGTGCCACGGGAGCAGGAGCATCGCTCACTGCCTGAGGAATCGATTGGATACGGCTGATACCGTCTTCATCGACAATATTCGGGGGCTCCTGACGGAGTTTCTCTACCCGTCTAAATTGACTCTCGCTACCCGCCCCGTCGAGAAGGAGTGGCAGCACAATAACCATGATGGCAACAAAAACCGCAGCGCCCCAAAGCCGCTGGCGAAAATTGCTCTCATTGTCATCCTCAAAGGAGTCCATGCTCGTAATGGGTGCCGCTTAGTTTGAGCCCGGAGCTTCGAGTATAGGGCGCACGTCAGCAATAGTGAAAAATGAGCCAGCAATTAACAAAGGTTGACCTTTTTCCTTCGCGGCATAAATTGCGGCAGAACAGGCATCTTCCACGCTGGTATAGGCGCTCGCACGGCCTTCCGCGGCAGTATTTATCTGCTGGGATAGATCCTCAGCCTTCATGGCGCGGGGTATATCCAGTGGCACACAGTGCCAATGAGCCGCCACAGGCGCTAATGCATCGAGAATTCCTCTCAGATCTTTGTCGGCCATACAGGCAAACAGGACCTGCGCGCGCTTATCGCCGAATTCATCCTCAAAGGCTGCGGCCAGCGCGGCAGCTCCCGCCGGGTTATGCGCGACATCAAACAGTGCAGATACACCGTCCAGCTGTACTTTTTCGAATCGCCCTGGAATGGTGACTGTTGAAAGTGCCTGCTCTATAGTTTGCTCATCCACAGGCAATCTATGCTGCAGATGACCAACCACAGCCACTGCGCACCCTGAATTGCGTTTCTGGTGCGATCCTTTTAACGCAGATTGAGGCAGCTTTTCTGAGTCTACTGCGCCCACATGGTCAACGGGAATATCGTGATTATTGGCGTATTCAAAGAGTGAATCAGGCGGTGCAGGATCACCCACTACCAGTGGTTTAGCCTTGCGGCCGATGGCAGCCTTTTCGGTCGCGATCACAGACACATCCGAGCCCAGGTACTCTTCGTGATCCAGCGCAATACTGGTTACCACAGAACAATCCGCGTCCCACAAGTTCGTTGCGTCCAAGCGTCCACCCAATCCGACCTCAAGCACAAAAACATCACATTGGTGTTGCACAAACACCTGCATTGCTGCGAGCGTGGTGTACTCAAAATACGTGAGTGTTTGAGGGTGTCGACCAGCCTCAACATGTGCCAATGCTTGCACAATGTCAGCAGCCGGGGCCATTTCTCCATTAATACGGATGCGTTCTCGGAAATCGATAATGTGTGGGGAGGTGTAGCTGCCAACCCGATAACCGGCAGCCGTATAAATGGCCGACAACATTGCCACGGTCGAACCTTTGCCATTCGTGCCGCCAACCAACACTAAGGGTTTATCGACGGGCCGCATGTTGAGCCTATCGGCCACCTGGCCCACTCTATCCAATCCCATATCAATGGACACAGGATGGATTGTTTCAAGCCAAGCCAACCACTGGCTGAGTGAATCAGTTGGATTCGGGGGACGAATCTGGCTCAAGACTCATGACTCAGCTGACGCTGCAACTCGCACATCGTCAAATTTTATTACCGGCTTATCACCCAGCTTGGCAAGCAGGCGCGCAAGGGTGTCACGCATGTCGCGACGGTCACAGATTAGATCAATTGCTCCATGCTCCAGGAGAAATTCACTACTCTGAAAGCCTTCGGGAAGTTTCTCCCGCACCGTTTGCTCGATAACACGAGGGCCGGCAAAACCAATCCTTGCACCTGGCTCGGCAATGATAATGTCGCCCAACATGGCCAACGATGCAGAAACGCCACCCATCGTCGGGTCTGTAAGCACTGAAATGTACGGTAAACCGCGATCGGCTAATCGTCGGAGTAAAGAGCTGGTCTTACCCATCTGCAACAGCGAAAACAAGGCTTCTTGCATACGCGCGCCACCACTGGCACTGAAACAGATAAAGGGGATTCCCTGCTCCAGACTGCGCTCACAACCACGGCTAAAACGCTCGCCAACCACGGAGCCCATGGAGCCTGCCATGAAGTTAAAATCAAATACGGCGACTACGACCGGCATGCCTTTTAGCTTACCTTGCATAACGACCAAGGCATCTTTTTCGCCGGAATCTTTAGTGGCCTGGCTTAGGCGATCTTTATAACGCTTGGAGTCTTTAAATTTTAGAATGTCGATGGGTTCGACGGAGGCACCGATTTCTTCGTTTTCACCGACGTCGAGTAGCCGCTCGATTCGCTTTCGGGCGCCAATCAGCATGTGATGGCCACACTTGATACAAACATCCTGCGCGCGGTCCAGCTCAGCGTGATACAGCACATCCGAGCAGTTATCACACTTAACCCATAAGCCTTCAGGTACTGTCCCTTTTTCTTCGTTACGCGTACCGATGCGTGCGGGTATCAGCTTTTCGAACCAGCTAAGACCGGGAATGGAAGGGACTATCGTTTTCTTTTCCGGCTCTTTAGGTTTGTCCTCATCACTCATTTAGGCAGCTCCGGTTTCATCCATTGCCAATCGCATTGCGTTGACCGTGTCAAACATAGATTGATGCAGTTGATCCGGGTTATCCCCGTGATCGGCTACGAGTGATACTAAAACACTTCCGACGACAATAGCGTCAGCCGTGACTGAAATAGCCGCAGCGGATTCAGCATCGCGGATACCGAAGCCCACTGCTACAGGAATGTTTGCAAACGATTTGATGTGCTCAACTTTACTGGCAACTTCTGCGGTGTCTAAGTTAGCTGCACCAGTGACACCCTTAAGTGACACATAGTAGATATACCCGCTGGCCTTCTCGCACACGTGCTTGACGCGAGAGTCTGGCGTTGTCGGGGAAAGCAGGAAGATGCTATCCAGCCCAACCGCGTCCAGCTCAGCCACTAATTCATCAGCCTCTTCAGGCGGCAGATCAACGGTTAATACACCATCGACACCAGCTTCGCTTGCCAGCCCCGCAAACTTTTTATAACCGAGAATTTCAACCGGGTTCATATAGCCCATCAAAACAACAGCTGTTTCGTTGTTGGTCTCTCTGAATCGTTTTACCGTCTCGATGACTTGCACCAGTGTCACGTTGTTCTTCAGCGCCCGTTCACAAGCTGCCTGAATAACGGGGCCGTCTGCCATTGGATCTGAAAACGGGATTCCCAATTCAATGACATCTGCACCGGCTTTCACCAAGGTGTGCATGAGATCCAACGTGGTGTCCAGATTAGGATCACCCGCAGTGATGTAGGGCACCAGTAGCTTGCGGTTCGAATCCTTGGCAAAACTAGCTGCGATACGGCTTTGACTCACAGAGTAATTCCTTCAATGTCGGCCAGTGTATTGATGTCCTTGTCACCTCGACCGGAGAGATTGACGACGATATTTTTATCAGTTCCCAAGCTTGGCGCAATATTCATTGCGTACGCCAATGCGTGAGCTGATTCCAACGCCGGAATGATACCCTCGATTCGACATAACTTGTGCGTTGCATCCAAAGCTTCGGCATCGGTTGCAGCGACATACTTTGCCCGGCCAATGTCTTTAAGCCAGGAATGCTCAGGACCGACACCCGGATAATCCAGCCCCGCGGACACACTGTGCGTTTCTATTATCTGACCCGCCTCGTCTTCCATGAGGTAAGTGCGATTGCCATGCAATACACCCGGCTTGCCAGCACTTAACGGTGCCGCATGACGGCCGGTCTCCAAACCATCTCCACCAGCTTCCACGCCGATCAGTTCAACTTCTTTGTCATCCAGAAAAGGATGAAAGGCGCCAATAGCATTTGAACCACCACCGACACAGGCAATGACTGCATCCGGCAGGCGCCCGGTGTGCTCTAGAGACTGCTCTTTAATCTCCTTGCCTATAACGCTGTTGAAATCACGCACCATAGCAGGATAAGGATGCGGACCTGCGGCTGTACCGATGATGTAGAACGTATCGTCGACATTACCCACCCAGTCACGCATAGCCTCGTTCAAAGCATCTTTTAATGTGCGAGAACCGGATGTAACAGGTACAACCTTGGCACCCAATAGCTTCATTCGAAACACATTAGGAGCTTGTCGCACGATGTCTTCTTCACCCATGTAAACAATGCATTCCATGCCCCAACGAGCGCAGACTGTCGCTGTAGCGACTCCGTGCTGCCCTGCTCCAGTCTCAGCAATGATGCGTTTCTTGCCCATGCGGCGGGCCAGCAGTGCTTGGCCCACCGTGTTGTTTATTTTGTGCGCTCCCGTGTGATTTAAATCCTCACGTTTGAGCCAGATCTGTGCGCCACCCAGTTCCTCTGACATACGGCGTGCGTGATACAGCGGGTTTGGACGGCCTACAAAGTTTTTCAGCTCCCACTCAAACTCTGCAATGAATTCGTTGTCTAGACGATACCGGGCGTAGGCTTCCTGAAGCTCACTAACCGGATCCATCAAGGTTTCAGCAATGAAACTTCCGCCGTAGATTCCAAAGTGCCCTCGGCTATCGGGGTATTGCTGCGAGAGGTTCCCCTCGACCGACTCAACCGCTGTATTCATAAAAACATTTCCTTAAAACGTAATATTTCGAAAGCTGACGAATGAAGGTTTGCGAATCAAACCGATTCGTCCGCCTTTGACACCGCTGCCATGAAATTTGTCATGGCTTCAGCATCTTTGATTCCTTTGCTCAACTCCACACCGGAGCTGACATCAACCGCGTGAGGTGCAACCTGATTTATCGCACGCTCTACATTATGTACGTTGATACCGCCCGCTAATATCAGTGGACGTTCCATATTTCCCACTAATTTTGTCCAGTCGAAGGTATGACCGGTTCCACCCAACTCTCCAGGAGCATTGCTATCAAACAAAAAACCGACACAGCGCTGAAAAGCGGCTAATTCCGCCTCACTTGGCATTCCGCCGCCCACTCCGATCGCTTTCAAATACGGACGCTCGAACTGGTCACAATATTCGGCGGTTTCCTGCCCATGAAACTGAGGAAGCAACCCGGGCATCAAGGCAAGCGCGTGATTGACTTCCGCCTTGTCAGCGTTGAGAAACAGCCCTACTGGAGTCACGAAAGGCGACAGCTGATTAACGATGAGCTGAGCCGCTTCCGGAGTTATAAATCGCTTGCTTGCCGGCACAAATACGAAGCCGAGCGAATCCGCGCCCAAAGCTTGCGCCTTTTGGGCGTCTTGCAGGCGTGTGATACCGCAAATTTTGACTCGGGTTCGTCGCGCCATCTCACGTTGAACCTTACCAGATGACTTACCTCGAAGCCATCAATGGTTTCACGGATGCCACGGATTAGACTTATTTTTTTCAAAGTCTGGCACACCGAATTCGTCCGGATAGGTGGGCTGAAGAAAACACAAACCGTGCGGGGCTATCGTCATTCCGGCTTGAGTACGGTCGCGAGCTGACAATAAGGTCGCCATCCAGTTTTCATCGCGATCGCCCCGACCGATGGCCAGCAAGCACCCCGTTAAAATTCTCACCATGTTGTGCAGAAAACCGTTGGCCGTGACCTCGACCACCACGCGATCAAGCTCTCGTCTAACTTCAATGCGCTTCATAGTTCGGACAGCGTGATTTGCCTGGCATTCCGCCGATCGAAAACTACTGAAATCATGCTCACCCAACAAAGCCTGCGCGGCGCGATTCATACGATCAGCATCGAGCGGGATACGCTCCCAGCCCATGGTCCCTGCTTGATAGCCGGGTCGGGTTGCGCGATTAAGAATGGTGTACCGATAGCTACGATCCAACGCACTGAACCGCGCGTGAAAATCCAGAGGAACCTCAGCTGCCCAATGGATAGCTACTCGCTTATCCAAATGAGAATTAGCCCCAAAGGTCCATGCCCTCAGTGGCCTCTCCAGCTCGGTATCGAAATGGACGATCTGTGCAGACGCATGTACACCCGTGTCTGTGCGGCCAGCACAGTAAACCGTGACCTCTTGCTGTGAGATTTGGCCCAGCGCTGCTTCAACCTCAGCCTGAACCGAATGGCAATGGGGTTGACGTTGCCAACCGCAAAAGCCCTGACCATCATATTCGACGGCCAGGGCTATTCGTTTTAATGCCATTTATGGAATTAGCTAATCAGGAAATTTTGCGCAACAAGGTTTCCGCTTCAGTCACCTGGGCCGGATTACCACTCTTAACAATCTCATCCAATGCACTGCTGGCTGAGTCCTTGTCACCCATATCGATATAAGCTTTCGCCAGATCCAACATGGTTTCCATCGCATCCTCATCGTTGCTTGCTGACTGTGCAGTCAGGTCATCAGCATCTAGCTCGTTGCCCATGGACAAATCAGGAAGATCAATATCACTCAGATCTGAGTTCATAAGCTCCGCAGAGTCCAACTCAAGATCACCTGAAAGCTGATCAAGATCTAAGGTCAGATCATCGGCTGTTCCGATGACGTCGTCCAGCTCGTCCATCGTCAGTGCAGCACCTAAACCATCTTCGTCAGCAACTGTGTCATCGAGCAAACCACCTGAGGTGTCTACCGCCAGAGTGTCGTCAAAGCTAGCGAAGTCGATACCGTCTCCGGCTTCCTCCGCCAACTCATCAGCGATTTGTGAGAAATCACCTGTGGCCTCAAGATCAGCTTCATCGAAAGCAAACGCCGGATCAAGGCTTTGATCCATTAATTCAGTTTCATCGACATCGAAGTCGAGTGAATCTGATACTGCATCAGAGACTGAATCTTTCGCAGATGTAAATGCTGCAGCGCCTGTTGCGACCGCCGCTGTTGCAGCAGCACCCACGGCCGCAGCCGGAGCACCTAAATCAAAACCACCATTATCTTCTGCAGCAACATCCAACTCAGGTAGATCGTCTTCTAGGTTGCTCGCGTCAATGGAGCGATTAACCGCGCCCATTGATTCGTCTAGATCGCTGGCCGGTAAGAAATCGTCTTCAGTCAGCTTGCCCGCATCTGTTGTGAAGTCAGAACCCATGGATGCAACTTCACTACCCGCAGATTCAAAGAGTGGCTCGTCCGGCTTAAGCTCAGCACCCATTGCAGCGATGCCAGCCCACTCAGGATTCATTTCACCACCGAATCGTGCATGGAAGTTCTTGGCAGCATCTACGAAGCCATCACCATTGCCTTGTGCGTGGTAAGTCTGTAGAAGTTTCTCAGCATACTCCTGCTGGTTCGGATTTTTTTCAATCGCTTTGTTCAGCAGTTCTTCGGCTTGACCGTGTAAACCATAAGCCAGGTAGACGTCTGCCTCTGAAATCGTGTCATCTTTATCCAGCGCTTCCTCGCTGTCATCAGACTCTGCACCAAAGTCCAGATTGGTCAGATCAGCTTCACCGTCAGCATCGAAAGCTGCGCTAGCATCAAAGTTTTGCGTAGAAACTTCTTCGTCAAAATCATCAAAGCTTGAGGCTGCAACCGCGCCTGCGCCAGCAGTAGCCGCAGCAGCGGCTGCAACTGTACCGCTACCCACTTCACCGAAGTCATCAAACTCGTCGACATCGTCGAAACCGTGCCTTGTGATGTCGCCTTGCAATTCAGCGGCTTCATCTTCATCGATGAAATCAACGTCTTCACCAAATCCGACTTCTTCCACGTCATCATCGTTACGACGACGTCTCCACAATAATGTACCCGCAACACCCAGTGCTGCCAGCAGACCGACACCAGCGATAGCTAGTTTTTGCGGTTGCGCTAGTAGGTCTTGATACCAAACCGTTGGCTCAGCCGGTGGTGTGGTTTGAAAAGGTTGTGCAGCTTCATTTGATTGACCGCCATCAACAACAGGCTCTTCCTCAAACAGTTCGACATCGCCGAGCTCTACACCTGCATCCGTTAATGCGTTAGCGCCGGAGTCTACGAATTCTGCTGTGGAATCTACGGCGCCTGAGGCAGCATCAGCACCTGAGTCGATCAAGTTACCCGCCGCGTCAACTGCATTTGCGCCGGCGTCTACCGTGCCTTCTGCAATCTCATCAATTCCGTTGAGCACGCCTTGCACCACGTCGTCAACATCAGCGCCGCTGTTTTTAGCATCGGCTAGCTGTGCTTCAAGTTGTGCCACACCCGTTTGGCGAAGCGTTACCAGAGCGTCTAAATTCTCAGTTGTGCTGTCAAGCTCGGCAACTTGCTCTTCAAGGTCACCTGTTTGCAAACGGGTTGAAGATAATTCCTCACGAGCCAATTGCAGTTTTCGGTTTACTTCACCTAAACGACCGGCTTCAGAATCAGACGTCTCTGCTGACGTTGCACTTGCGCCGGAGCTCGATGTTGCATTGTCTGCAAGAAGCGTCAGCTCATCACGGGCTTCAGATGCACTGCGTGAGTTTTCAAGAATTTCTCGTGCCTCTGGAGATAATGCCGAAGCATCTTCTTCACCGAAGAGCTCTACGCTGGCAACTGGCTCTTCTGTACCGAAAGTTGATTCTGTAGAGAGGCCAAAGGTGCTGTCTGTACCTGTGGCCAAACGAGTGGGTGAGCTGCCACGAAGCGAATCGCGATAGTCACGCCAAAGTTGATTTTGCTCATTGACCGAGGCAACAGCCTGAGCCTGAGAAATTGCATTGGCCTCACTGGCCGTTGGTATGCGAAGTTCCGCGCCGGCTCTAACAAGGTTGATGTTGCCATTGATAAACGCAGAGTCGTTGGCTTTCAACAAAGCCAACATCATTTGTTGGATAGACGCGCCGCCCACCGCATTTGATTGCGCGATTTCATACAAGGTGTCGCCGCGCTTGACCGATACCGAGTCGCCTAGTGACACAACGGTCGAGCCATCTGAACCACCGAGATACCCGGGGTTGCTGTTGCTCACCTCGTTGGTGTCGCCTAGTACTTCAATTTCAAAACCTTCGAAGTTTTCGACAGTGCCGGATGAGAATGTATCTCGCTGTTGGATAGCATCGGTATTGGGTGCGGCCAAGTCGGTAAGCGAAACAATCTCGCCATCAAAATCGTCAATCTGTTGACCACCTAGCGACTCAAGGCTAACCAACTCACCTGCAACATCCGCTAGTGAATCCAGACTTACCAATTCACCATCAGCATTGTCCAATGCTGGTGGGTTTAACACTTCCAGTTCGACTAATTCATCATCGCGCTGGATAGGCGTTGGGATAACCAGTGCTTCATCGCCCTGCTGCACCAATGCGGGTTGGTCAGAGGCTGAATTTCGGCTAGTCGCCGACGGGGTCATGAATACCGGTGGATCAAGAAGAACCGTGTATTCGCGGATCATTCTGCCTTGAGGCCAATCAACCTCCAGCAGGAAATTCAGAAACGGCTCGACAACCGGCGTACGGCTGGATATGCGAATGACAGGGACCGAACCAGAAGAGTCGACCCTGAAAGAAAGCTCAGTGAGCACTGGTGCGCGATCGATACCCGCTCGGGCGAATGCGTCCGGCGATGCTAGCTGAACGGTCATGCCGTTAAGCTCACCGGGTTGAACCGCCGTTAATCGTATCTCGGCTTCCATGGGCTGATTCAGCGCAGAGCGCATTTCGATATCACCCAGACCAAGTCCGAAAGCCCCGCCTGATGCCAGGGCTAGACTTACTGCTGCAGCCGTTGCTAGTTTTCGCACGTATTGAGTCCCGCTCATTTGAATGGCTTGCAATCCATTGACGAGGATTCGTCTATGCAAGCCAAACGTAGTTAACTGTCACAACGCTATCTATCGGACAATTATCGCAAATATCCAGCAATAGAACAGCGTCTATAAGTAATCTTGAACGAGACATTCAGCTATCTGGACACTATTTAATGCAGCGCCCTTACGAACGTTATCGGATACAACCCAAAGGTTGAGTCCATTCTTAACACTGATGTCTTCGCGAATCCGCCCTACAAAAACAGCATCCGTACCTGCTGATTCTGTTACTGCGGTGGGGTATCCCCCATCCTTTCGCTCGTCCATAACTACCACTCCTGGTGCTGTACTCAGCATTTCTCGTGCCTGAACAGCTGATATTGGCTCTCTTGTCTCAATATGCACAGCCTCAGAGTGACCATAGAACACTGGCACCCGAACACAAGTCGGGTTTACCGCAATGGAACTATCTTCCATGATTTTATGCGTCTCCCAGACCATTTTCATTTCTTCTTTCGTGTAACCGTTTTCCTGAAAATCATCGATATGCGGCAACACGTTAAACGCTATTTGTTTTGGATACACCGAAGGCTCTGCGGGCAACCCGTTAAGTAACTTGGCCGTCTGACCGCCTAATTCTTCGATAGCTTCTTTACCTGTGCCCGACACAGCCTGGTACGTGCACACATTTATACGGGTAATACCAAACGCATCATGCAACGGTTTCAAAGCCACTAACATCTGAATAGTAGAACAATTGGGATTCGCAATAATATTCGTGTCTTTGTAACCTGCTATTGCATGTGAGTTAACCTCCGGAATGATCAACGGCTTGTCATCGTCGTAACGAAACTGGGACGTGTTGTCGATGACCACGCAGCCTGCTGCCGCAGCTTTTGGAGCGTAGATTTTTGACACTGAGGCACCGGGTGAGAATATTCCGATTTGAACTTGCGAGAAATCGAACGTATCCAAGTCCTGAACGACTAACTGTTTGTCCCCAAAAGCAACCCTTTTTCCAGCAGAACGGGAGCTGGCTAACGGGTAGACGTTACCTACAGGGAAATTTCGCTCCGCTAAGATTGAAAGCATGGTCTCGCCAACCGCACCGGTGGCGCCTACTACTGCTACGTCGTATGTTTTACTCATGAACTTGCACCTGATTGAAGGGCGGCTACTACTGCCTCACCCATTTGAACGGTTGTGACTTGCTTTTCGCCGGAGTCGCCTGTAGCAATATCCGGGCATCGATATCCTTGGGTAATAACCGAGGCGACTGCGTCTTCGATGGAACTAGCAGCCTCTGGCTCATTGAGTGTGTACCGGAGCATCATTGCAACCGATAAGATCGTTGCCAACGGGTTGGCTATACCCTGACCCGCAATATCCGGCGCGGAACCATGAATAGGTTCGTACATGCCTTTACCCGCATCATCCAGCGACGCTGAAGGCAGCATGCCAATAGACCCGGTCAGCATGGCGGCAGCATCAGACAGAATGTCTCCGAAGATATTGCTGGTGACCATCACGTCAAACTGTTTTGGCGCCCGAACCAATTGCATAGCCGCGTTATCGACATACATATGGCTTAGTTCGACATCTTGATAATCCTTATGAACATCAATGACGATCTCACGCCAAAGTTCCGACACTTCTAAAACATTGGCTTTGTCGACCGAGCACAATCGCGATCCACGCTGACGAGCAATTTCAAAGGCTCGCACCGCTATCTGACGAATCTCAGATTCGCTGTAGACCATGGTGTTGAATCCAACACGCTCACCGCCTCTCTCCTCTATACCTCGCGGCTGACCAAAATAGATACCGCCCGTCAGCTCTCGCAAAATCATAAGGTCCAAACCCGCCACTAGCTCGTGCTTCAGAGAAGAAGCATCTGCCAACTCCGGATATAACAACGCAGGACGTAAGTTTGCGAATAACTTCAACTCAGCGCGCAATCCTAGCAATCCTCTCTCAGGACGGAGGTCGCGCGGTGCTGTGTCATATTTAGGCCCGCCAATCGCACCCAATAGAATGGCGTCTGCTTCACGACAAGCATTGAGCGTTGACTCAGGTAGCGGTGTGCCATGCTCATCATAAGCGGCTCCACCGAAAATGCAGGTTTGAGTCGATAAACCCAAGTTGTGTTTGTCGTTGACCAGCTGCAGAACTTTTTCACCTTCTGCAATGATTTCCGGACCAATGCCGTCACCGGGCAAGATGACGATCTTTCGTGCTTCAGACATGGGAGTTAATCCTTAAATTAGGTAGTAATTGAATCTGGAACTTCGGCTTTTTCAATAACAGCGTCTTCTGCTTTCGACGCTGCAAACCAATCTTGCATGGGTGCATCATTCAGTGTTCGATCGACATATCGCTGAGACAAAGCCGGCAGTTTTATCTGGTAAGTGTTAAACCGGGTCGCAATCGGTGCGTACATGGCATCTGCCACTGTGTAGCTACCAAACAACCAAGGGCCGTCGCTTTGCTGCAGCGCGTCTTCAAACAATTGAACAATTCGATTGATATCAATTTGCACATCCAGAGCTGGTGTGAATCCTTTAACTATGCGACGACAATTCATAGGCATCGCTTCCCGAAGTGCGGCAAAGCTTGAATGCATTTCAGCACTCATGGCTCTTGCACGTGCCCGGTCATCGGAACGTTCAGGCCATAAAGATCGATCAGTAACCTTATCGGCAATGTATTCACAAATAGCCAGCGAATCCCACAGCACAAGTGGCCCATCGTGTAAAACGGGGACTCGCTTTGCCGGGCACCACTCATCGATTAACGCTGCCCCTTCGTCCGTGAATAAGGGGATATTGATTTCTTCAAAATCTATTTGCGCGTGGTGCATTAGGATCCACGGGCGCAAAGACCATGAAGAATAGTTTTTGTTACCAATGACCAGCTTCATGACGGGACATCGAACAACCAGGGTGCATTTTTACGACGTGCATCCTCGTATTCTTCTATGCGAAAGCGTTGCTGTAGAGTCAACTCGATATCGTCAAAACCATTTAAAAGACAGTTTTTTCTAAAGCTATCGACTTCAAACGGATAGACCTGTCCAGACGGTGTTGTCACCGTTTGAGCGTTAAGATCGATATCCAGTTGATAGCCTTCTGATGCTTCGCATTCAGCCGCTAAAGATTCAACAATTTCTTTGTCTAATACGATGGGTAACAAACCGCTCTTAAAAGAGTTGTTATGAAAAATATCGGCAAAGCCTGGAGCTATTACTGAGCGAAAACCGTAATCGTCCAGCGCCCAAACCGCGTGTTCACGAGATGACCCACAACCGAAATTCTCACCGGCTATCAGCACTTCGGCACCTTTGTACCGGTCTGCATTTAAAACAAAGTCAGGGTTAGGTTGACGAGTAGATGAATCTTGTCCCGGAAAGCCTGCATCCAGATAGCGCCATTCATCAAACAGGTTTACACCAAAACCCGAACGCTTAATTGATTTTAAAAACTGCTTTGGAATGATGGCATCGGTATCAACATTGGCTCGCATTAACGGGACAGCCAAGCCATTCATTTGAGTAAATGGTTTCATGTTCTTTAGCGCTCCTTAGAAATGACGAACATCAACGAAGTGACCAGCGATCGCAGCCGCTGCGGCCATGGCAGGACTAACCAGGTGTGTACGACCACCCTGCCCCTGCCTACCTTCAAAATTACGGTTCGATGTGGATGCGCATCGCTCTCCGGATTCGAGACGATCAGCATTCATTGCCAAACACATCGAGCATCCGGGTTCACGCCATTCAAAGCCGGCTTCTATGAAGACTTTATCTAAACCTTCTTTTTCAGCTTGCTCCTTTACTAATCCGGAACCGGGCACGACCAACGCTTGCTTGATAGAGTCAGCTACTTTGCGTTCTTTGATGACGGCCGCAGCTGCACGAAGATCTTCAATGCGCGAGTTTGTACAAGAACCAATAAACACCCGGTCTAACTTGATATCCGTTAAAGGTGTTTCAGCTTGTAAGTCCATGTATTCCAGCGCACGCTCATAGCCTTCACGCTTGTTGGCGTATTCGTCGTCAGCAGGGTTAGGAACCTGTGCATTAACCGATGCCACCATTTCAGGTGACGTACCCCAAGACACCTGAGGTTCAATACTCGAAGCATCAATCCGGACGACCTCATCGAACTGAGCATCATCATCAGACTTAAGTTCTAACCAAGCAGCTTTTGCCTTCTCCCAAGTGTCACCCTTGGGTGCAAACGGCCGACCTTTTAGATACTCAATGGTTGTCTCGTCAACCGCAATCATACCGGCACGTGCACCGGCTTCTATAGACATGTTGCAGACGCTCATTCGGCCTTCCATGCTCAGGGCTTTAATAGCGTCACCACCAAACTCAATAGTGCAACCATTACCCCCTGCCGTTCCAATTTTGCCAATGATCGCTAGGACAATATCTTTAGCAGTAACACCTGGGCCTACTTCTCCATCAACGCTTACCAGCATGTTGCGTGACTTCTTTTGCAACAACGTTTGCGTGGCCATTACATGCTCAACCTCTGACGTGCCAATTCCAAAAGCCAACGCGCCGAATGCACCGTGTGTAGAGGTATGCGAATCACCACAGACCACCGTCATGCCTGGCAACGTTGCGCCCTGCTCAGGGCCTATAACATGAACGATGCCCTGACGCAGATCGTTCATTTTAAATTCTGTAACACCAAAGGTTTCACAGTTAGCATCAAGTGTTTCCACCTGTAACCGGGATACGGGATCTTCAATACCATTCGCACGATCGGTTGTTGGAACGTTGTGATCCGCCACTGCCAACATAGAGGCTGTGCGCCAAGGCTTACGTCCGGCCAGTTGCAGCCCTTCAAACGCCTGTGGAGATGTCACTTCGTGGACTAAGTGTCTGTCTATGTACAGCAGTACAGTGCCATCTTCCTGCTGATTGACGACATGTGCGTCCCAGACTTTGTCGTATAAGGTTTTTCCAGCCATTGCTTCGGTGCCTCTATCAGGTTTTTCTCACAGCTAGCTATGGTAACGACCGAAATCAAATAACTCAAATTCATATTGATTATAGTTATCATTCCATGTTGGAATATCAACATGGATTTCCCCACCTTAAAAGCCTTTGTTGCTGTTGCCGAATCCGGTTCATTTTCTCGGGCAGCAGAAACGCTGTTTATGACGCAACCCGCTATTAGCAAACGCATTGCAGCGCTGGAAGAGGACTTGAAAACCCCTTTGTTCGACCGTTTGGGCCGAAATATTCAACTCACTGAGGCCGGCGAGAAATTCTTGGTCAGCGCTCGACGAATATTGACCGACATCGATATCAGCCGCGAAGAAGTGCAATCATTATCAGCTGAAGTGGGTGGTCGCTTGCGACTAGCCACCAGCCACCATGTTGGCATTCACCGACTACCGCCGGTACTCAAAGCTTTCACTCAGGCGCACCCGCAGGTTGAGTTGGATCTACTTTTCATGGATTCAGAGCTGGCCTGCGCCGAGGTAGCCAACGGGCATATTGAATTAGCTGTCGTCACACTTCCCGATGATTTAGAAGGCAACCTCATCACACAACTAGTATGGGCAGACCCATTGAGTATTGTCTGTGCAGCAGATCACCCCATGACGGAAACACTTAAGCAACAACCCTCGTTCAAACCCAAGCACCTGGAACAATATAAAGCCGTACTTCCCGCCCAAGGGACGGTGACTCGAACCATACTTCTCGACGCTCTCTTGCCCTATAAAGTCAATGTAGAAACCAGCCTGGAAACTAACTACCTGGAAACCATAAAAATGATGGTATCGGTTGGACTAGGTTGGAGTGCTTTACCCGTTAGTATGATTGACGATGGCATGTGCGCTGTACCTATTAAGGAACTTTCTATGCAGCGACAGCTGGGTTCCGTTAGGTTAAAAGGGCGCACCTTATCCCGAGCAGCATCCGCATTTATGGGACTGTTACCCGGCACAATTTAAATACACATTCATATAAGCAAAACCAATGTTAACGGCGGTGCAACCGCGTTGGAATTGGCGGTGATCTGCGCACATCCTCATCAGGCAGGTGCCATAAACGATCTTGCCAACATACTGAAACAAAACGGTCCATAAATTTGACGTAAAGTGTAAGAACCTCCAGATAATTCAAGGTCAAAAGACTCTAGGATATGCCTCTAATGAATACACGAGCACGCCATTGGCGGTTTCTATGCCTGCTACAAGTGTTGGTGATATCGGGTTGTACTTCATTAAAACCACCGGAACTACCCGCCAAGTTTGCAGGCGATTACACGCCCATCACAAATTATCTCTCGGCACTTATCAATCAGCAGATGAAAAAAGGCAAGCTGACTGGTGTCAGTATTGCTCTGGTCGACGGCGATCAGAAAGTGTGGAGCGCAGGATTTGGCTATGCCGATGTGAAAGCAAAGCTTCCAGCCACCTCCAGCACGGTGTACCGCGCAGGCTCAGTCTCAAAACTGTTTAATGCCATTGCCATCATGCAATTAGTTGAGCAGGGAAAGTTGAACTTAGATGCGCCTATTACTCAATACGTTGATGACTTCAGCATAAACAGCCGCTTCGGTTCTATCGATGACATAACGCTGCGCTCATTGCTCTCGCATCAGTCCGGTATGCCTAGTGATATCGCAGGCGGCATGTGGTCTGAACAACCGCCCACGCTAGACAGCTTAATAAAAAACTGGGAATCATCGTATGTGGTTCAACCGGCCAACAAGCACTTTAACTATTCAAACACTGGCATCTCTTTAAGCGGACTGGCAGTCCAACGAGTGACTGGGCGCCCCTATAGTGCCCACTTACAGAACGCACTTCTGGAACCGCTGAACATGCAGCAATCCGACTTTTCGGGGAAACTACCAAGTAGTAACCAGACAAAAGGTTACATAGGAAAACGAGAAGTTGAGGAACTGCCTTTACGCGATACACCTGCGGGCGGGCTCAACACCACAGTCGATGATCTCAGTCAATTTCTGATAGCGGTTCACGCAAATGGCCAATATAAAGATTTAAAAATATTAAGCGATGCCTCCCTTAAGCAAACGTTTGCGGTGCAAAATGAAGACAACCTTATCGATCTGAACCTACGGGTTGGCCTTGGCTGGTTTCTATCAAACAGGAAACTGGGCGGACGCTACAACGTTATCGGCCACGATGGTCGAACTGTCGCTCACACCGCAAAGCTTGTGAGTGCACCAGAGGCAGGTTTAAGTGTTGTGCTACTCAGCAATAGCGCTGACAACTCTGACGCTCTTGGAAAGATCGCAAGAGAAGCGATGAGTCTTCTGTATCAAACTAGAGGATTGCCAATTGTTGAAGACCAACCCTTCAATGTAGTTGATCAGCTGAAGACCAGTGATGATCTCTCCGGAGAATACGCAGGTCCGTTCAATCTCATTGAAATTAAACCAGACGGCGAGCGTTTCAAAGCGAGCGCATTGGATATGAAAGTGTCACTACGCCGCGAGCAAGACAACTGGTTTCTCATTAAAGTCATTGTCGGTGGCATTACGCTTCAACCCGATGATCTAAAATCATTGAGAGTCACTCGCTCACGAATAGACGGTATAGAACGTCTAATTGGAACTAATGAGGGGCAGCCTTTCTTGCTAGGCGATTTTATTGAACCCTATGCTGCAGATACTGCCTGGGACAACCGTTTAGGCGAATACACATTGTTGAACCCACTGGAAGTCGATGAGTTTAATATTAAGGCGATTCACCTTAAGCGCCATAAAAACTTCTACTATGTGGAAATTATTGAACCTAACGACCGAATTGCTAAAAATCCAATTCGTCCTCTAGACGATGACGCGTTTATATTTTTAGGCACAGGCCGCGGCATTGGAGAAACCGTGGTGTTTGATATCCACAATGAGAAACCTGTGTTCTCCTTTTCCGGTTTAGATTTCGTGCGTAAATAATCTGTGTACCCCAACATGCCTACCCACTGTATCTATTCAAAACGCTACGGAGAACTTAAGCTGGGTAACTAGTTTCGATTTGAGTCAGTTATGAACGCAAGTACCAGCGGCTGGATTAACGGCTTCATCGGCATGCTTATCTTTAGCGGGTCACTTCCCGCTACGCGCGTCGCCGTGATGGATTTTGATCCACTGTTCCTCACCGTGGCCAGAGCAGCGATTGCAGGCTTTGTTGCCGTTGCAGTGCTTTTAATACTGTCTCAAAAACGGCCGCAAAGGGAAGATGCAACGTCCCTACTTATTACAGCGTTTGGTGTCGTGGTCGGCTTTCCCTTATTCACCGCTCTTGCACTTCAACACATTACAGCCGCCCACTCCATCGTATTTATCGCATTGTTACCACTTATGACAGCACTGTTCGGAGTGATGCGTGCTGGTGAAAAACCCAAAGCAGCTTTCTGGGTGTTTTCCTGTTTAGGTAGCGCGCTTGTCGCAGGCTTCGCTCTACTGAACAGTGGTGTCGGAGACTTGCGTGGCGATCTGTACATGATCATTGCGATCATTGTCTGCGGTATGGGCTACGCTGAGGGCGCAAAGTTGTCAAGAAAACTAGGTGGTTGGCAAGTGATCTGTTGGGCACTGGCTATATCACTACCCTTAATGGCGATAGTAGCCTTCGTCCTACTACCAAGCAATTTCTCCAATATATCTACCCCTGCCTGGATTGGCCTTACTTACGTTTCTCTTTTTAGCATGCTGATAGGGTTTGTCTTCTGGTATCGCGGCTTGGCACAAGGCGGAATTGCAACCGTTGGTCAACTTCAGTTGTTACAGCCATTTTTCGGCTTGATGTTAGCTGCTTTACTATTAAACGAAAGTGTAAGCGTGCTGATGTTTGCAACCTGCGCCTTAGTTATCGTTTGCGTTGTGTGTGCGAAAAAGGTGGCTTGAGGCGTGTTGTTCGGTGTTATCGCTAAATGACGAATTTCGCATAGAATCAAGATGCTATTAAAGTTCTCTAAACATCTTTTTAAATGGAAAGGCCAATTCTCTTAGGTATTATTACCGCTCTCTTTGGTGATATTCACAACCGTAGGAAAAAATAAATTATAAGCTGAGGTCTGCTTAATCAAAAAGACGCACACCGTGCACACTTATACCGTCAACAATATTCAATATTCCGTTACTACATTTGGCTCGCCCCTGTACCCCCCTCACGAGCAAGTCATTGGCACACAACTTATAGAACTTGCTGAGGATATCGCCAAGTCAGCTTTCTATAACGGAAATTTCTACGGGCTTGAATTTGAAGGGGATGATCCAGCTCAGAATATATCTGTCATTAAAAAGGCAATCATCAATTGGCAAATTCTTATCTATAAGTCCTGACGATTACCTTTTAAATTCATCGAGTGCAGGACTAACTCACAAATTTTCTTGCCTCACTTAAGTTGCCTTCAGGACCTGCCCAGCGCCAATGAATGTCTTCAATATTGGCCCCTAGTTTGTCGAGGTCTTGCTTCAGTCTCGCTTTATCTTTCTGAATCCAGAACCAGGCACTTGTGTTGTAACGAGCAAATATACTGACCGCAGTATCTTCGTGAGCAGTTGAGCCCAGTGAACGTGAGTAAGCGTCTTGGGCCTTAGCTTGAATGTCTGCATCATCGAGAAAACTTTTAGCGTCGTCAGATTTCTCATCAAGAGCCTCAAGATACTTCCAGTACTCCAGGTACGCCTTGATAAGAATAGCCGGCAGGTCGCTTCCTTCCGGGGCGTTCTGCGATACTTTTTCAGCGAACGACAACATCTCTTCGTTGTTACCGCCCCACTTCTCTGACAAGGCAATAATCATGTGCATGTGCGCAGCCCAATTGTGCGGATCTCTTTCAATAGCCTGACCGAAATTGAATTCACGAGTGTCAAAGTCGTCTGAGTTCCACGTGGATACCATGATTAGATAGGCCCAAGGCGTCGGGTCCGTGGGCATAAGCCCTGCACTCTTAAGCAGAACACCACGCGTTTTGTCCAATCTTTCAAAAAAGATCTTCCATTTCGCAGTGCCAACCTGCGCACCTTGACTGTCACCACGGGCATTCCAGGACCATTGGACCAGTCTAGCTCCGTGGCACAACAGAGCATCTGCAGAGTGCGGTTCGTCATTAACCCAACGCTCAAGTACTTCCATGGGAAAAAGACGCGAAATACTCACTGTATACAAATAACGCTCTTCAAACGTCTTTGCTTCTGCCATGCGCTTTTTTAATAGCTTGTAGTCTTTGTCGCTCTTTAATAATTCCAAGGCCTTGGCGTTGCCATAGGCGCATTGGCGGATAGTATCCTCTTTACGTTTTTTGGATATGGCCCACAAACAGAGCAAACCCAGTAGTACGACGGCTAAACTGAAGTACATGTCATTGATTCTTCCGTTCTATGAAGAGCAGACTCTACGCGCACCACAATATCGAGACGTTTAAATTCTACTTTCGGGTAACTTCGCTGAGTCGATAAGTAAACTATAGTGGATAGAAAAGCGATTTGTGCAATGGCGAAACATGCAGAGAAACCCTCTACCGTCAATGCACTCTCTCAAGAGGTTACTCAAGCAAAAAAGGCACCCAATGCCAAGATCAAGATCGTTAAGCCCACCGAATTTGCAAAAATGCGAAGCGCTTTGCGAACGTCAGAAGGCTGAGGCTCGTTCCCACCTGAATTAAGCCATGGCTCGTCGCTCATTTCATTGTTATAAAGTCGAGGCCCGGAAAGTCGTATGTTCAATGCGTTAGCCATAGCACCCTCCGGCCAACCTGCATTGGGCGAACGGTGACGTCTGGCATCACTGGCAATAGCTCCGAATGCCGATAAGCTTCCGCCCACTACCGCAATGAGTAGTGCTGTGATCCTCGCGGGTAGTAAGTTAACGGCATCGTCCAACTTTGCAGCAAAACGGCCATAGTCAATGTAGCGGGTTGAGCGATGCCCGATCATCGAGTCCAGCGTATTAATGGCCTTGTAAGCTGCTATTCCGGGCAGACCCAACAGCACTCCCCAGAATAAAGGTGCATATACGCCGTCTGATGCATTCTCCGCCAAGCTTTCAATAGCAGCACCGGCAATCATGGATTGGTCTAACGCTTCAGTATCACGCCCCACAATGTGAGAAAGGGACTCACGTGCGGCCGGAAGGTTTTCGTCTTGCAAAGGTTTAGCGACCGCATGGACATGCACATACAGACTACGAGATGCCAACAGACTGGAAGCTATCAAAGCTTCCAGCCCCCAACCTAACAGGGTGTTCGGCAAGAATAAGCTAATGACAATTGCAGCTATGACACTACTACTAATAACGACAAATGAAGTCGCAACTCCATAAACATATCGTCGGGATGCTGAATCACTGGCAGTATTGAACCGCTTCTCTAAATATGTGATTAAACAACCTATCCACACGACGGGATGCTTGATAGTCGCAAACAATCTGTCCGGCCAGCCCACCGCTATTTCTATCAGCAAGGCTAGTAGCATTAATTCAACAAAGGGCATACGGGTAAAGTATCATTTGGCGAGTATGTGCGAGTCCAACATATGGATCTAATAGAACTTAGGTTTGCGAATCGTCGAGAGCCCAATAGTACCTGAGCAGTATCGAGAATTTATTTTCCAATAGGCCTGAACCAACAAATTCAATAACACCATGCTAGCAACCGTGCTCGCCGAAACACCTTATTTCATCGCTCACAGAAACGGGCGGCACTTTGTGGTCTCGCTTCGTGAAAAACATCAGGTACTGTCCACTTCAGAGTGGAATGGCGGCATGTCCAATACCATTAACTATCTGGTGAATCATCAAAGCATGGAGTCGAATGCCGATCACCAGCAAGCAGATAAGGTACTAAGCCAATCACCTCAGGAATATCACACCTCTGTTGCACAACAGTTGGATCTTCCAGCGGCATCTATGGCGTTGCTAAGCACTGCTGCGAATATGAATCACATTGCCTGTTGCAATCATAAATTTCGCAATGTAGAGGTACACACATTTGTGACGGCCGGCGTGCAAAGCAATGCTCTGAGAGCCGGTGACCAGGCAGATTGGCATGCGGGCGATAACGGAAATGAACGCGTAGCGCAAGCCGGAACCATAAACATTATGGTGCTGATCAATACCCCCTTACTACCTGGAGCACTGAGCAAAGCTGCCGCAGTTATTAGTGAGGCAAAATCAAGCGTGTTAACTGAGCTTGCCGTACCCAGCAAAGTCTCCTCTCATATTGCGACCGGCACCGGGACCGACCAATTTGCCATTGCTTGCGCTCAGCGAGACGACGTTAAGCCGCTAGTAAGTGCCAGCGGACATTTAAAGCTTGGCGAACTACTCGGCACTAGCGTACGCGATGCTACTTTTGAGGCCCTACGCTGGCAGAACGGGCTTGAACGATCAAACACGCAATCAGTCTTACAGGCCATGGGACGTTTCGGTTTGTCTGAAGAAAATCTATTTTCGGCGCTAAAGGAGAACTTGACCGAGAATGCCTATTCATTACTTGAAAACAATGCACATTCGGTATTGAAAGAGCCCAGGGTAGTCGCCGCCAGTTACGCATACGCTGCAGTGTTAGACCGAATTCAATACGGAACACTTTCAAACAGTATTGCCACTGAGGCTCTCAGAGATCAAGCCGCCAATGTAGCCGTTGGGGTCTCCTCAAAACCCTCTCACTGGTGCCAGTATTGGGAACAGCTGCCTACGAGCCAGGATGATGCTCTCAGTTTATTCACTGCCGCAGTAGCCATTGGGTGGGAAAGCAAATGGCATGAATAGAGAAATAGAGTTGTACCAACCTGTCGTGGAAAACGCACTGCCGTTGTGGTTCAACAATGCAACCGCACAGTTGCTCAACG
This sequence comes from Granulosicoccus sp., assembly GCA_020627685.1. Classification (GTDB taxonomy): domain Bacteria; phylum Pseudomonadota; class Gammaproteobacteria; order Granulosicoccales; family Granulosicoccaceae; genus Granulosicoccus. The sequence continues at coordinate 37,353 of JAHDGK010000041.1, forward strand.
TATCTGAAAATATCATGTACTGCGTCGATACCGATGATGGTTCACGGTATGTTCTACGCGTACATCGTCAGAACAACAACATTAGGGCCATTAAAAGCGAGCTTTCCTGGGTGAACGCACTGCAGGCCGATGGTGTTCTTAGAACACCCGATGCCATCCCCGGTCGTAATGGAAAAACTATTCAATCAGTGGTTGACCCAGTGGACGGCAGTGCGCTTTATTTGGTCATGTTCGCTTTTATTGAAGGCCGTGAGCCAAGCGATAGTGATGACGTCTTAGAACAGTTTTATAACTTGGGAGAACTGGCCGCTCGCACCCATAACCACTCCATGACATGGAGCCCCCCGGCTGATTTCGAAAGGCCCGCATGGAATACCAATACATTACTGGGGGATAACCCACTCTGGGGGCATTGGCAAGACGGCCCTGGTGTTGATAAAACAAAATTTGCCACGCTACAGATGCTCTGTAATACCGTGAAGCAACGGCTCAATAACTTGGGTATGGACAGATCCGTTTACGGTTTGATTCACGCGGATATGCGTCGTGCGAACTTGTTAATACAAGACAATGCCACTCGCCTAATTGATTTTGACGATTGTGGTTTTGGATGGTACTTATACGATTTTGCCACGGCAGTGAGCTTTATAGAAGATCACCCGCAACTACCCCAATTAAAGTCTTCCTGGTTAGAGGGGTATCGTAAATGGCGAGTACCTAGTGAGCTAGAGATACAAGAACTAGACACGCTCATTATGCTTAGACGCTTAGCACTACTAGCATGGATGGGAGGACACGCGGAAGTGCCTATCGTTCAAGAACTGCAGGGAAAATTTGCATCTATTACGTGTCAGCTTGCTCAGGAATATTTAGCGACGCCTAATACGGACGCTTAAGTTACCGCTGGGTTTGGCATTTTTTATGACAGAAGGAATTCTCATGCATCAACTCTGTCACCGTGACTTTTAGGATTGGAAATTACCAGAAACCGGGCAGTCTCTTCGCTCCGATTAATCAGTTGATGCGCAACACCGGGCGGAATGTGAATGCCCATACCAGGGTCAAGCCCCTGTTCTTCGCCATTTACTTCAATTACCACGCAGCCAGATAGAACGTAAAAAAATTGCTGCGCATATTCATGAAAGTGCCTTGTTTCACTGCATCCCGCTGGCACCGATTCCTCAATGACACTTAATTCATCATTAGCCAATAGATGCCATCCGTCGCATCCATCACCCCATACATAGTGCTCAGCCGTATCTTTGCTTACCGATTTCATGAATCACCTGCATCGTTCAGTTCTTACTCGACTTAAGCACGATATATTTTTGCAAGCAGCTATTTCTCCAACTGCTTAAAGTAATCGAATATTTCCGGGACGTTGCCATCTCCCATTCCCATATCTAGCGCAGCTTGAAGATTGGCCGCGGTGCCTTCTGCGATTTGAGCGCGCGTTCCCATCTCTTCAACCATTTTCACAAAATAGCTGATGTCTTTATTGGCATTGGCGATAGAAAAACCTAAATCACTGACACCGTCGACCGCATACTTCTTGCAGAACTGCATAAACGGAGAGTTGGATGGACCCGCCGACATAATGTCAAAAAGTTGCTGTGTGTCTATGCCCGCACGATCTGCAACTGCAAATGCCTGGCTCATTGCACACACCGTTGTCATGCCCATGAAGTTATTCACCAACTTGGTGACATGCCCTGCCCCAAGTGCCCCTAGGTAAAATACGTTCTCACCTTGGACATCAAGGATTGGCTTCATTTTCTCAAAGGTATCTTTGTCACCTGCAGCCATTATGTTGAGCAGGCCGTCTTTTGCATGTGCGGGAGTCCGCCCCAGAGGAGCATCCAGCATTCCAGCACCCTTGGCAGCCAAATCAGCACCAATTTTACGTGTCGAATCAGGTATCGAAGTGCCATAGTCGATCACGACAGCACCCTCTTTGATACCAGCTAATATGCCGTCGTCGCCATAAATCAAACTTTCAACAACGTCGGAGGTCGTCACGCAAAGCATGATGACATCACTGGCTTCTGCAAGCTCTTTACCGGTCGCAAATTCAGTCGCACCTCTTGCGGTGGTCGCTGCGACCGCCTCCTTATTGCGCCCCATTACATTAAGCGTAAAGCCATTGCTCTGTAAGCATTCAGCCATGTTGCCGCCCATCAGGCCAAGACCGATGAAGCCTATTACCGGTTTAGTCATTTACGTATATCCTAAGAATATTGTTGTGTTGGTCGATTCACGAAAAGTCTTTGATTCCAGCTTCAGCGACTTCTAAATCCTGAGCAGGCGAGCCGGAACTGACGCCAATAGCACCGACAACCTCTCCATCGACGATTACCGGAAGCCCACCGGCTACAACCACCATTCTCCCACCCAAGGTGGATGAGAGGCCGTAAGCTGGATTGCCTGGATGACTGACTTCACCCAATACATCGGTACCTTTTCTCACGCCCGCTGCGGTGTAGCTTTTGTCTATGGCCAAGTCGATACTGGTTATCTTACCGCCATTCATTCGCTCAAAAGCAATGAGGTTGCCACTTTCATCTGTTACGGCAATACACATCGGAACTCCTATTTCTTCCGCCTTAAGCCGTGCAGCAGAAATAATCGCATTGGCATCCTCTATGCCCAAGCGCTTAACATTTAGCATCTAAATTTTCCGTATCACTAATCTATTCTGGACTGCACAGCATTTGGCCTGAACGTTTCAAATTTTGCGCTATCTGGGTGAGAACGTCTTGAGACGGTTTTTACCGACGGAAGACCAGCTAAAAGTTTAGTAGATTTGCCTTCTTAACGTTACCATTTTCTCAATTTAGACTTGTGAAATACCATCCTCGAGGTCCGGTAACCTCTCGGGTGCCCGCCGGCAAACGAATACTGACGAGCTGTATCATCGTAAAGGTCATGCCTCTAATTGAGGCAAATTGGATATCCGTAGCACAGACTCCTAACAGTGTTAACGTGACCCTATGCGCCAAAGCAATATTCCACCAATTCTTCCCTTCCTACTTTTATTGTTCACCGGTACGTTTTGCAGCTCAATGATCGTCCCCTATATGGGGTTTTTTATCGTTAATGAGTTGGGGCACGAGCCTTGGACTATTAGTGTTTACGCCGGTGGAGTAGCAATTCTAGCGACGCTGTCTAACAAGTATTTTGCTCGCAGAATCGATAATGGCGATAGCGCTTTTACCTTGATAGGTGTAGCCGTCGGCGGGTACCTGATGGGTTGTCTGGCGCTTGCCCTATTCCCCTATCTGTCCACCGTACTGACCGTCGGAATTATCGGATTCGGAATTAGTACGAGTGCCATTTCAACCATGTTCAGCTTGGGTGTCCGCTTAGCGGAAAAGCAGCAGCTCGACACAACCCGAGTCAACGCCTATATGCGGGCAACGACATCCACCGCTTGGATGGCCGGGCCTGCGTTATCGTTTTTTGTCGCAGACTCATATGGTGGAACCACTGTGTTTTACTTGGGCGCAGTCTTGTCCATCGTGTGGATATTGCTTTGGTGGAAAGCAACACCCAAGCATCAAGCTTTGAACTCTGCCGAGTCCGAAATATCCCCAAAAGATGCAATCCCCCCACACGCGCTTTGGCTCGCTGTTCTTTTCATCTTCTGTCTATCTTCCGCCCACTCATTAACGTTTACTGCTTTGCCTTTGTTTTATGTTCAAGAGGTTGGGCTACCAGGATATGCGCCCGGAACCGCATTTACGATGAAAACGCTGATTGAAGTGTTTGCTATTTTCACCACCCCCTTTCTCATTGTTAAATTCGGGTTAAAAAGATCACTGCTCGCCACTTCAATCTTGGCCGTAGTGACGATTCAATTTATCGCCTTTGTACAAACGTACCCACAAATGCTATTAGGCGCCGCCATGGAGGGTTTGTATTACGGCCTCTATGCCAGCCTAGGCATTAGCTACATACAATCTCTCGCACGCGGGCGTTCTGCAGGTGCTACCGCGCTGTATTGGAATACACTGATCATTAGTGGCGTCTTAGCTGGACCAGCCGTGGGGCTTATTGCGCAGCTGTATAACTTCCAAACGGTTATTCAGCTCGCTTCAATGGTGGCTCTTTTTTCAACGTTAGTGCTGATAGCAGGAACGCTGCTGGATAAGAAGGTGGCCGTTGATTAGAGGTTTCTAGAATATTTGACAATAGCCATGCCTAATAAAAGCACACAGGCGATGAGTATTCGGAAAGCGACTCTTTTTCGTTTAGACCAATCTTTAAATGCCAATGGAATCGAGGATCCGAACAACATAAGTAATAATCCTATCCCTAAGATCAGGAATCCTACAAGGCTCAGCACGGAGTTACTCATATTTAAAAAGTCTAATCCAGTGTTGCGGTGAAAACAAAACGTCTTGCTCCCCGGCGCTAGCGATGTAGTTTCACAAAATATCAAACAAGGGTGCGGGTTGACGCAGCCGGGAAACAACTCAACCGTTATCACATAGTTTATTAGAAGCTATATCAATTTCTATCAGAAAAATATCAGAATTGTCCGGATGTGTGGAATTTTCTAATGATGCAGTTATTTGAGAAAAGTACGCAGAGGCCGCATTAGCAGTATTGCTTTTGCCCACTGGACTACCGTGTTAAACGCCGTTTGTACTGATGAGCTCAATACTCATTCTTCTATAGGGTATTTCAGATTTATAAAATTGCTCGCCCTCAACCCTCATTCCATACTTCTTGTAAAAATCCACCGCAGTCTCCCTAGCATCACACCAGAATACTCTCGCGCCATCGTGTCTCGAATGTTCTAAGGCATGATTAAACAATGCAGAACCCAACCCCTTACCTTGATACTTGGTATCTACAGCAAACTTTCTTAACCTAACAACCCCGTTAGTATCGAAAGTGGATGCCACCCCCACCAAACCAACGTTTATGAACACGCCGAAATGACAAGCATGCTCATCCCCATCAACCAAACACTCTTGCACAGTTTTTTCAGGCCACAAAACTCTCTGCCTAATTTCCAGAGTTTCATTACAAGAGATAGTCTTAATCTGCATTTGAAATTATCGCGATGGCTGCTCTGTTGGTCTGATGCGGAGTA
>JAHDGK010000005.1:0-43574 GCA_020627685.1 Granulosicoccus sp.
TTCAACGCGCGAAGGGTAGGTTTTTAGATTTTCATCTGCAGGTTCGTCCAAGACCTGGCCTGTGCGTATATCAAATTCACTTCCATGCAGTGGGCATCGTAGTCGATGTTCACACAAGACGCCCAATGATAGTGATACGTCTTCATGTGTACACATATCCTGTACAACGTGTACTGAATCATCGACCCGACAAAGTAGGATGCCTTGTCCCTCTACATCAAAGCGTTTTGGAATGCCGTTTTCTAATGTATCGAACTGAATGATTTTATGTGTTTGCATAAGTGTGTTTAGCAATACCTGTAGTACTGAGGCTAGGTATATCAGTCATTAATGCAACTATTCTCTAGTTTCAAACCAAGCGAGCTTCTCGCGTAGTGAGACAACATTCCCCACAATGATTAACGTCGGCGGTTTAATAGCCTGAGACTTAATAGTCTCCGGCAGTGTTTCTAGAGTGCCAGTTAATACTTGTTGGCTTTGTCGTGTGCCTTCTGCGACTAAAGCAATTGGGTGATCTGACGGCAGGCCGTGTTTTATGAGCTGCTCGCAGATAACGGGAAGCCCTACTAAACCCATATAGATGACAACTGTCTGATGCGGTCTTGCCAAGGCCGGCCAATCAAGATTTACGGTGCCATCTTTTAAATGTCCCGTTACAAAAATACAAGCCTGAGCATGATCACGATGAGTGAGCGGGATACCGGCATAGCTTGCGCAACCAGCTGCAGCGGTAACGCCTGGTACCACCTGAAAAGAAACGCCTTCCTCTGCTAAGGTTTCAATTTCTTCTCCGCCTCGACCGAAAATGAAGGGGTCTCCGCCTTTAAGTCGAAGGACCCGTTTGCCCTGTTTTGCGTGTTTTACGAGTAGGGCATTAATAGACTCTTGAGGTACCGCATGATCGTTTCTTCGTTTGCCAACATAGACTCGCTCGGCTTCGGAATTAACGAGCTGCATAATGGGTTCTGAAACAAGGCGATCAAAAAGTACAACGTCGCATTGCTGCATTAATCGCAGAGCGCGGAAACTTAAGAGGTCAGGGTCACCAGGACCTGCGCCCACCAAATAGACTTCACCACTGTGCGGGTTTTCGCTGTGTTCAGTCAATGCAGCATCCATAGCTTGCTCCGCTGACTTGAATCGACCTTGCAGTATCAATTCTCCAATGCGGCCATTGAGCAAACGCTCCCAAAAGCGTCGGCGTTGACGCCAATCGCCGACGTGTTGTTTTATTTTGTCTCGATAGTTCTCTGCCAGTCGCCCTAAGTCAGAATAGGTATGCGGTAGGAAAGCATCGATTCGTGACGTCAGAAGACGGGCTAAAACCGGTGATACACCACCACTGGAAATAGCAACCAGCAGTGGAGAACGATCCACAAGTGAGGGTATTAGGAAATTGCTAAGCTCCGGCTGATTGGCGACGTTAACCCAGACTCCTGCCTCGTGAGCTGTTTGAGCAATAGCCGTGTTGTCTGCGGAGCTTTCGGTGGCCACAATAACTAAGGAGCCAACTTGGAAGTCGTCTTCCCGGTGCTTGCGATTTTCGTGAACGACTTGTTCTCCTTCGGTACGCTGGTGTAGCTCATCGGACAGCTGTTCTGCAATGATGGTGACTTTGGCGCCACAGGCTGCAAGGCGACGGTATTTACCGGCCGCTTTCGCACCGCCGCCCACCAAAATGACTGATTTCCCGTAAAGGTCGAGAAAAGCTGGAAAACCGTGACTGCGTTTTCTGTGTGACTGCTTTTGTTCGGAAATCATCTAGGTTCCGTTACTATAGTGAATGAACCGAGAGCAAACTTTTGCCCTGACACTGATAGCTTATGACAGACGAAGAATTTATGCGCGATGTGCTTCAGCGCATTGCAACGGGTCCCACACTAAGTAAGGACTTAAGCCGCGGTGATGCCGCACGTGCCATGCAGATTATCCTGGATGGAAAAGCTGACGACGTACAGGCAGGAATTTTTCTCATCGCTTTGCGTATGAAGCGAGAAACCGATGATGAACTAGCCGGTATTCTTGATGCAATAAATTCAAGCCTTACGCCCCAGCCAGTCAACGTTGATCATTTGCTGACGATTGTAGACCCGTACGACGGGTACCTGAGAGGCACTCCAGCTGCACCGTTTTTGCCACCCGTACTAGCGGCTTGTGGAGAGCGAGTGGTCACGCATGGTATGGCATCAGTAGGGCCGAAGTTTGGTGCAACCCATGAGCGTGTGCTAACTGCTACTGGGTATCGCCTACCCAGCGGCACTGCGGACGTTGCGACACGACTTGAAAACGATGATATCGGTTGGTGCTATGTCTCTCAAGATGTTTTGGCTCCCAGCTTGGCGGCGCTGCTGGACCTTCGCACTCGAATTGTTAAGCGTCCATGTTTAACAACGATAGAAGTCGCTGTGAACGCGCTGCACCCCGTAAAGGGCAATCACCTTGTGACAGGTTTCGTTCATAAGCCGTATCCGCCTGTCTATGCAGCATTGGCAAAGGCGGGCGGTTTCGACAGTTCTCTTATGGTAAGAGGCGTTGAGGGTGGGGTTGTGCCATCGCTAACGCAAGCCGCAAGGTTTTTCACCAGTGAAGACGGTGAGAATCTGACTCAAATAGACATTGAACCTACCACGGTGAATATAGCGCGTAGTGAACGAGCGACGCCATTACCTGATGCTTTGCAAAACAATGATGTGCGCTCTGTGAAAGCACCTGAAAACCCGTTTGCTTTCGAGTTGTCATCGCATGCAGCCGCGTTAGGTCTTGCTGCACTGTCAGGTGAAGACGGCTACACCCGCGATTCCCTAGTGTATTCGGGGGCCGTCATTCTTCACGCAAGGGGTAAAGCAAACTCTTTAACGTCTGCTGCCAATTTAGTGAAAGAGGCTTTAGACAGCGGCTCGGCTCTTAAGCGCTTTAATAGTGCACTAGCTTAGTGCGCAAGCAAGCTCACCTGCTAAACGGGCGTTGTTCTTGATCAACGCCTGATTGGTTTTGAGGCTCTTGCCATTGCTGAGTTCTACAATGCGCCCTAACAACCAGGGCGTTACGGCTTTACCGTGAATACCTTGTTCTTGTGATTCCCTGACGGCTTGATCGATAAGCTTCGACATCTCGGGTCTAGGAATTTCACTCTCAGAGGGCACCGGATTGGCGATCAAGACTCCGCCGTCTATATTCAAGGCATCTCTGGCTCGCATGAAATCAACAATTTGGTTGATAGTGTCGACTCTTAATGGTGAAGCCAGACCGCTCTCGCGTGACCAAAAAGCGGGTATGTCATCCTGCTGATACGTGAGCACAGGAACGCCTAGCGTTTCTAATACTTCCAGAGTTTTCGGTATATCAAGAATGGCTTTTGCGCCTGCGCATATGACAGTGACTTTTGTTCGCGACAGCTCTGTTAAATCTGCGGAGACATCGAAACTGAGTTCGGCGCCTTGATGAACCCCACCAATCCCACCGGTGGCAAAAACTTTGATACCTGCTAGATCAGCAGCAATCATTGTCGCAGCGACTGTAGTTGATCCCATTGCACCGCGAGACACAGCCATGGCCAAGTCAGCGCGAGATAGTTTCATCGCATCGTCTGTTGTTGCCAGCGTTTCAAGCTGCGACTCTGTTAAGCCTACTGTGATTTCACCGTTAAGGATGGCGATAGTTGCAGGGACAGCTCCCGATTCACGCACGGCTTCTTCAACTTGCACAGCAGTATCGCGGTTTTGCGGGTAGGGCATACCATGCGTAATGATGGTGCTCTCAAGGGCCACAACACCACGCCCCTCATATAGAGCCTGCTGCACTTCTTCGCTGATATGTATAGCCGGGTTTTTCATTGATGTTTATCCATGGCTCGGGCAGGTGATTCTACACATGATTGATACCGTTCGGATTGTCTATGAGCGGGGGCGTATAGCGGCCGGTAACAATATCGGCGGACGCTGCCACGCCAACTTGTGCTACTGCATCTACAAGACTCAAGCCACTGGCCCAGGCTGCGAATGTGGCACCCGCTAACGCGTCTCCGGCGCCATTGACATGATGCGTACAGTCAACGTGCTGGACACTAACGCGTGTCGCTTTAGTCCCTTGTTTAATCAGAATGGGTTCGTGACCATCGGTCAAGACTAATTGATTAAATCCAAGCTCGAGAAGACCCTCGGCCAGGATATCCAGATCCGCTGAGACGGGTTCGATTTCCAGCATGGCAACCGCTTCGCGTCGGTTGCAGATTAGCAAATCTATTTCCCCAGCCAATGCTACGAGGCGTTGTGTTTTAACAGGGGAGACGCTCATGGCCGCTACCGGTATTTTATGTTCGGTGGCTTTTTTTACTAGAGCTTTTAAACACGTCTGTGAAAGGTTCGCATCTAATACTACAGCTTCGACCCCATTCCAATCGGTCAATTCATTTACCATTGATTCGGTCAATCTCTCGGCAAGTGATACATCGGATAATCCAATGTATAGTTCACCGTCGTGATTCATTACGGCGCTGTATCGCCCAGTGCTCGTGTTGTCGAATTGTTTGAATCGAGTGTGTACATTCAATGCGCCCAACGACTGTATAAGTTGCTGGGCAGTGGCATCGTCACCTACTGCTGCCAGAAATTCGACGGAAAGTTGCTTGGATTTGTTCAAGCTTCGCGCTGCAGAACAGGCTGCATTTGCTGCGACCCCTCCGATATAACGCGTCCAGGTGACAGGGTTGGAAGCCCTGGGTACGAGTGCGGTATCCGGTCTTGCAATGTCATCGACGTGAACAGCACCGATGACCAGCAAGCATTTTTGGCTTATTGGAACTGGATTCTTCATCCATTAGTCCAGTTATGGCTAGTTTGCCCAACAGTTTACCCTCAGACAGGTATGCTGGGAGGGTTGTAACTCAGGAGTGGCCGCATGCTCGATCAGTTTGACCGTTCAATCATATCGATTCTGAAGACTGAAGGACGAATCACGCTAACGGAGTTAGCCTCTCGAGTAGGGCTAACGAAAACCCCTTGTGCCGCCCGCGTCAAACGACTCGAATCAGATGGCTATATTCTCGGTTATCGCGCCATCGTCGATAGCGAGAAACTGGGTCTGGGCCATGTGGCCTTTGTCGAGATGAAACTTACCGATACCAAACTCAGTGCTTTAGAGGCGTTTAGTGAGGCCGCAAGAGAAATTCCGGAAATTGAACAAATGCATTTGATTGCCGGACCGTTCGATTATCTGGTGAAAGTGAGAACAGCAGATATAAATTCATTTCGACTAGTATTAGGGGAGAAACTATCGGCCTTGCCGTATGTTGCCCACACATCTACGTTTGTGGCAATGAGTACGGTTGTAGACTAACCACCGTACTGTTTGGAGTGTGCCTGTGAACTGGCTGGACTATGTTGAAAATTGGCCAACGCTGGCTATTGAGTACGGATTGAAATTTGTTGCTGCTATTGCCATTTTCTTTGTTGGAAAATGGATTGCAAGGCGTCTGGTCAATTTTACCGCGACGCTTATGGCGAGGCGTTCTATCGATCCCACGGTAGGCGGATTTGTTTCCAACATTCTCTACATGCTGCTCTTGCTGCTTGTCAGCATTGCGGCACTCGCACAACTGGGAATTCCGACGGCACAGTTTATAGCGGTAATCGGTGCGGCCGGTCTTGCTATTGGTCTGGCGCTTCAAGGGTCACTCTCGAATTTCGCCTCGGGTGTGTTGTTAGTGTCCTTTCGACCTTGCAAAGTAGGGGATTACATTGAGGCGGGTGGCGTCTCAGGTAGTGTGGACAGAATCACGGTGTTCAGTACAACACTCATCACGCCGGATCGTCGAACCATCACGGTTCCCAACTCAATCATTATGGGTGGCCCCATCGTCAACTATTCAACGTCTTCCTCTCGTCGTTTAGATCTTGTCGTGAGCGTGGGCTATTCAAGCAACCTGGCTGAGGTTAAGACTTTGCTCCGTGAAATAGTGGAGTCAGACGAGCGAGTGCTTGAATCACATAAGCCGGTTCAGATTGGCGTGCTGGCTCTGGCAGATTCTTCAATCAATATTGCTGTTCGCCCGTGGGTGGCTTCTGCAGATTACTGGCCACTGCACTTCGACCTGCACGAGCAGATAAAAATGCGATTCGATGACGCTGGAATTGAGATTCCTTTCCCACAATTAGATGTAAACATCGAAAAAGCGACAGGCTGACGTTTTCAGAACAGTTAGCTCCTAAGTCTTTAAGCTACCATCGCGCACATTTAATTTTTGACCGTGCACGATCATGTCGAATGCCCCCCGCATAGCCATTTCCAGGCGTTTAAGAAAATCTCCTTTTACCTCGCGAGCCATGGCTCAGGGCGCTAAGGCGTTTACCGTTTACAACCACATGTTGCTGGCAACCGAATTCGAGTCTCTCGAATATGACTACTGGCATTTATGTGAATCGGTACAGGTATGGGATGTTGGCGTAGAACGTCAGGTGAGTATCAAAGGCCCCGATGCCGGCAAACTGGTGCAGTGGATGACACCTCGTTCTATTGAGGGGGTTGCCGATGACCGTTGCGTCTACTTACCTCTTGCTGATGAAAACGGCAAACTCATTAATGACCCAGTGGGTATAAAAATCGCCGAGGATCACTGGTGGTTGTCGGTAGCTGACTCCGATGTGATTTTGTGGGCGAAAGGATTGGCGCGGGGCGCTGGTCTGAATGTCATTGTTGACGAACCCGATGTATGGCCATTGGCTATTCAAGGCCCGGATGCTGAAACTCTAATGGCGCGAGTTTTCGGTGACGCAGTAAAAGATATCCGCTTCTTTCGTTACAAGAGGCTTGCGTACAAAGGGCATTCTTTTATCGTTGCGCGCTCCGGTTGGAGTAAACAGGGCGGCTTTGAAGTTTACGTAGACAATGTTGAAAAAGGCCAGGCCTTGTACGACGAACTTTTTGAAAAGGGTGACGATTTAAATGTCCGACCGGGTTGTCCTAATCTTATTGAACGGCTGGAAAGTGGTTTGCTTTCCTACGGTAATGATATGGATAGCCGGCATTCTGTTTTGGAGTCGGGACTAGGTGCTTTCATTTCTTTGGATAAGGATGTCGATTCTTTGTCCCACGATGCTTTACGCGCGGAGGCAGCCAAAGGCCTTTCTCGCCGTCTAGTCGGATTGGTGCTGCCTAAATCAGATGCGCCCATGCCGCTGGCGGAGCAACCTTTCGGGACAGAGCTGGTTGAGGCCATTCCTCAGCAAAACGATTTGGGGCATTGCCTTGGCTCGCAGTGCTGGTCGCCGCGATACAAAGTGCAAATTGCCACCGCTGTGCTCGAGGAACCCTTGGCCTCAGAGGCCTCCTGTGAAGTGCTATTGGCTGATGGCAGAACCGTAACAGCTGCTATTACGTCAGTACCATTTGACTTTGAGCAGCTGGGCCTCAAAGCACAGGTATAATCACCTTTTACTCCAAGTAGGTAGTTGCAACATGTTCAAGCGTATCGCTGTTATCGGCTCTGGCACTATGGGCGCAGGCATCGCCGGGCAAATTGCCAACGCCGGTCACCCGGTTCTGCTACTCGACCTACCTGGAAAAAACTCACCTAATGAGGTGACGGAAGCCGCGGTTCAGCGTCTGCTGCGTTCCGATCCTCCGGCTCTAATGCACAAAAGCGGTGCAGAACTCATAACCGTCGGCAACATCGAAGACGATTTTGAAAAGCTCGCCGATGCCGATTGGATTGTTGAAGCCATCGTTGAGCGCTTGGATATCAAACGTGATTTATACCAGCGATTAAACGACGTCATTCCTGATGATTGCATTGTGACGTCAAATACCTCAACCATTCCAATCAGCTTGTTGGTTGAAACGATGCCAGAGAGTTTCCGCCAACGTTTTGCAATCACTCATTACTTTAATCCTGTTCGCTACATGCGATTGTTGGAACTCGTGCGCGGTCAAGACACACGCGCAGATGTCATGACACGCCTGGCAGATTTTAACGATCGTGAACTCGGTAAAGGCGTGGTGAGCTGCAACGATACCCCGGGCTTTCTTGGAAACAGGGTAGGCGTGTTTGCGTTGCAAGTGGGTATCGATGAAGCCTTGAAACTGAATCTGCCTATTGAAGTGGCCGATGCATTAATGGGGCGACCTATGGGCATTCCTAAAACAGGTGTGTTCGGTTTGTACGATCTCATCGGTATCGATTTAATGTCAGATGTTGTGAGATCCCTGCGCAGTATCCTACCTGCCGGCGATGCGTTCCACGCTGTGGGTGCTGAAAGCGACATGATCAACGGCATGGTTGAAGCTGGCTATACCGGTAACAAAGGCAAGGGTGGTTTTTACCTGGAAGGTAAAGAGGGAAAACGTCTGGCCCGTCAGCTTCAAAGTGGAGAGTACACAGACGCGAATGAAGCTCTGCCTGAAAGAGCGCTTATTGCAGCACAACGGACAGCAGACCAGCAAGAACCGTTGACTGAACTTATTAAAGGTGACGATCTAGAAGCCCGTTTTTGCCAAAATGTATTGGGGCGGGTGCTTGGATATGCTGCGAGCTTACTGGGCGAGGTTACCGACTCTGCACAAGACATCGACGATGCGATGAAGCTGGGATTTAATTGGCTTCGTGGCCCCTTCGAAATGATAGATGCATTGGGAGCCGACACTGTGGCAACGCTATTAGCGTCGACGGGTGCCGATGTGCCAGAAGCATTAAAGCGTAATCAGCTCTTTTATTCCGTCTCTGGAACCGAACTGCAAGTGCAACATGCGGATGGTAGTTACCAGCCGGTCAATCTGCCAGAGGGCGTTGTACGCTTTCACTTAACGCGTCAAACCTTAAAGCCTCTTTACAGTAACCGCGCTGCCAGCGTATTCGCCATAGAAGATGATCTTCGATTAATTGAATTCCATTCAAAAGCGAATGCCCTAACAGATGAATCTATGCAGATGGTTCTCAAAGCTGCGCAAGATCCTGGTAAGGGAATTCTGGTTCACAACGATTCCCAACACTATTCAGCCGGTGTCGATCTCAATGCATTTTTAGCGCTTATCGATGCACAAGACTGGGATGGCATTGATCAGTTCCTAGCTCGATTTCAAGAAGCGGTTGCTGCCCTGAAGTACGCGAACGTTCCCGTCGTTGGCGCACCTTCAGGTTTATCTTTAGGCGGTGGTTTTGAAGTGCTGTTGCACTGTGACCGGCTGGTCATGCATAGCAATTCTGTTGTTGGACTGGTTGAAAGCGCTGTCGGTGTTGTACCTGCAGGTGGTGGTGTTAAAGAAACCTACCTTCGCTACTATGAAGCAACCGGCGATTGGAGCACTGCCGCTTGGAATGCTTGGATGAAGCTCGGTTATGGTGCTACGGCCTCGTCTCCTAAAACAGCTGAGCGCATGCAGTATTTCAAGCCGGGCCATGACGTTGAAGTCATGAATCGAGATCGTTTGTACACGCGTTCCGTTCAGGAGCTTTCAGCATTGGCTGAAAATTACTCGCCTAAGAGTGAGCCTGAATTTAAGCTTGCCGGCGGCGATATTCTTGAACGTATGGCAGCGTTTATGGATGAGGGTGTGGCAAAGGGAGATTTCTTCCCGCATGACAAAACAGTCGCCATGCAAATTGCCTCGATCATGTGCAGCGATGATGGAGTGGAACAAGATGCCACCGAACAAGATCTGTACAAGCGAGAGCGGGACGCCTTTATCCGATTAGCGAAGACACCGGAAACTCGTGCACGAATCAACGGACTACTTCATGGTGGTGGTGCTGTTCGAAACTGATGAACAGCGATAAACCGTACTAGCGTATGGCAGGCTTACTACCCTTTTTCGCTGCTGGAAGGGTAGTAGACGAGGACTTGGACGGGTTTGCGTTGTCTGAGTCAGAGTCTGACGGGTAAGGCACAACACGTATTAGACTGTCCGGCTTCATGATGGGCTCGAGAAGACCCGTCAGTTGGGCAAAGGATTGTCTTTCAGTGTGTAATGCGTAGCCTGCAACGTCGACCGGAGGCGATTTACGCAGTAGAACATTACCCGCGATGACATAGCGTCTAGGGGCATTGTCATCGACATAATTCACACCGCTGCGCGTCAGCCACGCAATCATTCCGAATTCGCCTTCCTGTATTTGCTCACGAGTGAGTAGTGGTACCCGCTGAGCGACATTCAGCGCGTCGCCCCGTGCCAGCAATGTCAATCGTCGACCACCGTCCGTATCGCAATGAATAAGCATGCGAGAGCCGGCACCATCGACATTGGCGTCGATAATCGTTTTTCCGGATTGAACCAGAGCATCGACAGTCAGTAGGCAAGAACCGTCTGCATAAAACGCAGCATCGAGCGGAGCATCTGCAACGGTAATACTGGGCTCATTCGCCGTTGCCAAGCCGGGCAGTAACCCTAAGCCTGCTATTAGCAACAATTGGCGCATGGATGGCTTCAATTTCAACATGACGCTCGTACCCTGATTCGCCCGCACAGCTCAGCGATTACCACACAGCGACTGGCTGCGGGACATTCTGAGCGTATGTGAGAGGTTGGTGAATACACGATATTGGGTCAATTTAGCGGAATTTGATTGTTGGCTTTGCCGGACTGGTAATGATCGGATGCAAGTACGTAGCGGCTTTTTATTGCCTGAATTTTCGCATGCAGCTCCTCTTGAGTGTGGCTCTGCAGTGAATGTTTACAATCCTGAAACCAACCCTGAATACCGTGAGAATCCCAAAACGCGTTAGTGCGCCGGTACTGCCCGGGGTCTACATCGAACACTTCCTTCAGTATTTTCAGATCATGGGGGATTTCAAACTCATCCCTGGAATCCTCATGGCTGAAGAAATAATAGAAATTATCAAAACCGCTCCAGGTGATTGCTGACAAACACAAGCTACATGGCTCATGTGTGGTTAAAAACAACAACTCAGAGGGTGGCAAGCGCGTAGCGGCATCCTGCTCAAAATAGCGCTTTAACAAGTGCATTTCGCCATGATGCAGCGGGCTTTCTATTTCGTTGTTGGTTTCAGCCAGATAGGTGCTGAAATCAGATTTTCGAAGCAGCGCAGCGCCAAATATTTTATTGCCCAAACCAACCGACTTTTCAGTCAGCGGGAGGATGTCCTCAGCAATTACGTCGAGTAACCGGGTGGCTAGCTGGACGTCAATTTTCGGTGCGCTCATGTGTCGGGTTAAAGCAAATCGGGTAGCTGCAAGCTTACAGTTTACTAAGGTTTAAGGGTAGTGACTGCCAGCTCAGTGTGATGGTGTTGGCCGTGATCGGGTAAAAACACCGCTTTCACCGTATTCGTTCAATAGAAGATAGACACTGATATCAGATTTTCTGTGACGTGCGTCAAGAAAACGATTTTTGGATGGCGCTGATCAAATTTTGTACAGAAGTCAGATTGTTGTCATAGCTGACAGTTGATTCAAAACCCCAGACGGGTGCGGGCCAATTTGGGTCTCCCGGGTTTCTGGCCACGACATGGCAGTGGAGTTGCGAGACGACGTTGCCGAGCATGGCCACGTTGACGCTCTGGCACTGAGTGGTCACGTGCACAACCCGGCTGACCTGATTCACATCTGCCATAAAACCTTCACGCTGTGTGTGTGTCAGGTCGTGGAGTTCTTCCACATCGCTTTGTTTTGGAATCAGAATTACCCAAGGCCAGCGACTGTCGTTCATTAAGCGCACATAGGCAAAGTTAGTTTCACAAATAGTGAGGGTGTCGGCTTCTAGTCTTGGGTGTAGGCTCATGACGGCAGGCTACTGCAAACTCAGAAGGAAAGGTCGTCGGCTGTACAAAGAAACTGCATGAGTGGCGCGGATGCTTTCATGAGTTTTGCGATTTGCTTTGGAAAGTCGGCTTCAGAGATTGTCGATACCGATAGCGGGTGAACCGCAATGAAGTCCTTACGTTTTAATTCTTCTATGAGAGGGTGATCTATTGGGAATCCTTTGGGCGCTCGTTTTAACGAATCGCCTTGAAGTTCGAAATCACTGCGCGCAGTCAGTTTCCTTTTGATGCTCAACCATTCTTTCGGATGTTCGTCTATTAGTGTTCTGATGGCTTTTAGTGAGCTGCTTTCCGGGCGCCATATTCCGGCTCCAAAGAAAACGTCCTTCGGTTCTATGTGTACATAGAATCCGGGTGCATGAACATCTTTTGCGCGTACGTGTCTGAAATGAATTCCGATATTGGTTTTGTATGGCGTTTTGTCATTCCCAAATCGGGTATCCCGATATACCCGCATTAACGAGCCGCCAACTTTTTTAGCTTTAGCATCGAAGTAGGGCGACACCTTGTGCAAAGCCGGGCCCATGGCTTCAATAAACTCCAACGCCGGGCTTCTCACATCATCTTCGTAACGATGCTTATTGGCATTGAACCAATCGCGATTATTATTTTTTTCCAGATCCTTTAAAAATTTGACGGTCTTTTTCGAAAACATATGAATACCGCGAAGATGAAGAATCGTTACAGTTTCTAACACTCGGTCTTTTCTGGCAAGTACATGACTAAACTTGTCAAATTATGACGCGGTGCGCCGCATTCTGAACACTGTTTCAAATGCACACTAAAGAGCCTGCTATATGAGCTTAGGGGGATTCATTCTTAAACAAAGCCTCTTTAGCGTTTCTCTCCATCCTTCAAAAGCTGTGTTTTCCAAGGATCATTAACTATGTTCCATCGTCGCCCCGTTGCGCTGAACCAGATTTCGGGAAACACCAGTGTCAATCTGGCACGGATGTCAGCAATAGAGGGGTTCTCGCGTTCCGTGCTGGTCAGTATCGTACCCCTGGTGGCTTTAGAAACCTTAGGGAGCAAAGAGAACGTAGCCTTGGCCTATCTAGCTGCCGGCATACTCACCTTATGTATAACTTTAAATTTGGGCACGCTGGAACGTTTAATACAGCGCCGATGGCTGGTGACACTGGGGGCTTTTAGTTTGATGTTGGCAGCCGCTTTTTTGTTTGCCCGCACCACATGGTTGCTTCCATTGGGTATTGGCCTACGCTCGGCGGCTGCATCGATCTACACCGTCTGTATGTCCCTGTACATCATGGACTACATTGGAAAAAAAGAGCTGACACTGAATGAATCCAGGCGCATGCAGTACACGGGTGCGGCTTGGCTTATTGGTCCGTTTGCCGGATCTTGGCTAGTAGAAAACGACTTGAGGGATTTGCCATTCCTCTTGTCGATCATCGCCGCAGCAATGATGCTGGGCTACTTTTGGAAGTTACGCCTTGGCGATAACAAAGTACTCGCTCAAGCTCAATCAAAAGCGAAGAATCCGTGGCTAGCCATAAAACGATATTCAGGGCAGAAGCGCCTAAGAATTGCTTATGGCATCACGCTTAGCCGATCCTGCTTCTGGGTCACGCTCTTTGTTTACGGACCCATTTATTTAATTGAGTCTGGCTTGCCGGTATGGTCAGCGGGTGTTTTACTATCCGGTGTCTCAGGGCTATTGTTCTTTAGCCCCAGCATTGCAAAGGCCTCACAACGGTTCGGAACTCGTACAGTCATCTATGTGGGTTTGATCCTTACCGGGCTTAGTCTAATGGGGCTGGGTTTCTTAGGCGAGCCAACGCCCTGGGCCATCGTATTCTGGATTACCGGTGCTCTAGGAGGCGTACTACTGGATGTATTAGGCAATATCCCGTTTATGCGGAGCGTAAAACCCCGGGAACGCATCGCCATGACCGCCGTTTTTTCAACCTGGAGAGAAGCATCTGAGTTGTTAACGCCTTTATTGGTGAGTGCCGTACTTGTTTTGTTCCCATTTCATGTATTCTTTTTCATTCTCGCGTTCATGCATTTTTCATCGGCCGTGTCCACAAGCTTTCTACCCCGACGCCTATAGGCATCTAATACATTAACTGCAATTCGTGTCGTCACTCACATTCGGATACTTGCTGATGCTGCTGGCCTTTTTGTGCTTTGCGGTGATGGATACTACGGCCAAATGGTTGGTGGGTGCCGCTGTACCGGTTCTGCAAGTGGTGTGGCTTCGTTACTTCGTCCATTTTGTGTGTACCGTGGTGGTGTATGCACCCACTCAGGGTGTCAATATCGCGAAGTCTAATCGTCCTCGATTGCAAACTGTCCGGGCACTGTTTCTTTTAACGTCGACAGCGCTAAATTTCACGGCCTTACAGTATTTACCGTTAACAATCACTATTGCGATATTTTTTGTCGCGCCGCTGACTGTCTGCTTACTCAGCATTCCAGTACTCGGTGAGAAAGTCGGGCTGAAGCGTTTGTTGGCAGTACTGGTTGGATTCCTTGGTGTACTTATTATCGTTGAACCCTGGAGTCAGCGTTTCGATCCGCATGTGTTTCTAGCCATTGGTGCTATGTTGTGTGCCAGTGGCTATTTCGTCATGAGTCGTGTCATTGCAGGCGTCGATGAAAACTCAACGGTTCAGTTTTATGTATCCGGTGTGGCCACTGTGCTGTTAAGCCCATTTGCCTATTATGTATGGCAATGGCCGGACAGCTGGCAGACGTGGTTTTTACTGTGTCTTATCGGTAGCCTGGGTATGTTGGGGCATTCATTCCTTACCCGGGCACATCAATATGCTCAAGCGTCTGTATTAGCGCCTACGGTATATTCTCAGGCGATATACATCGCCTTGTTAAGCTGGATTATTTTTAAGCAGCCACCGGACTACACCACCGTGCTAGGAACACTCATTATTGTTTCCAGTGGTCTCTTTATCTGGTTTAGAGAAAGGCAGCTAGAGAAAGCCACCTAGGGGCGCAAGGTCGTTTTCAGATCGTAGCTGGCTAACAGGTGTAATCAATTACATGGACAGTACTTTGTCCATCCAGCGTGTACTGAGAACACGTTTAAGAACGCCGGCCACGTGTGTAGGTGTTGTCACGTAATAGCGCGGTTTGGGGCGAGAGCTTTCAATGGCGTGAATGAGTTTGTCCGTTACCGCACTGGGTGGTAGTTCAAAGCGGTCTTTCTTTTCGGTCGGCTTATATAAACGAGGTATCAAGCCGGTTTCATATTTTTGTCGTTGTGCAGATGCTTCCCAGTTTATCCATTGTTCAAACGGGGGAATGGCCTTCTCTCTTATCATCGTTCCGATTGGGCCAGGTTCGATGAGTATTATGTCGATAGGTGAGTCGGCTAATTCCAAGCGCATCGTATCGCTTAAACCTTCCATGGCGAATTTCGTGGCGTTGTACGCACCCCGGAAAGGTTGTGCTGCAAACCCCAGCACGGAGGAGCAATTAACGATACGACCTTGCCCACGCGCTCGCATTGCGGGTAGCAAGCAGTTTATTAGTTCAAATTGGCCGAAAAGATTTGTGTTGAATATAGCCTGCAGGGCTTCCCGGGATAAGTCTTCTACAAGGCCCGGTATGGCATAAGCGCCATTGTTAAACAACGCATCGATTTTGCCGTCGGAAAGATGCAGTGCTTCATTTGCACCGTTCTTTACGCTATCAGGGCAGTTGTAATCGAGTACAAATGACTCCAAGCCCTCGGAACGCAGTTGTTCACAGTCTTCTTCGCGACGGCAAGTTGCAAGCACGCGCCAGCTTCGTTTTGAAAGTGTGCGAGCGGCATCCAGCCCTATACCTGAGGAACAACCGGTTATTAATATTGTGCGCTGAGCCATCTTGTCCAAACTGTTCTTTGCAGAACGGTTTAGTGTACAGACTCATAAGCAAATGTCAGCTTGTATTCGGGAGTCACCCACAATAAAGTCTTCTGCATTTTTTATAGCGGATGGCTGTGAACAAGACTCTAGACACCCAAGCAGACGTTTTGCGTATTCCTTAATTTGATAGTGCTGTTCGATGAACAACGATCTTTGGATGCGTTTATCGGCCGAATCGGTTTGCAACGCACGCATAATCGCTGTGTCTATCTCTTCGGCGTTTTGCAGCTCAGCGATTTCCATGAAGCCAAGCAATTCATCGTTATATCCCGTAGCCCCTTGATGGACAACGACAGGAATGCCCAAGCTCATGGCCTCAAGAGCCACGCTAGGGAAGGGGTCTTCTCTGGAGCTTAAATATAGGCAGTCTGATGCTGCGTACCATTGTGAGATGTTCGGGGTGAAATCTATAAGATGTAATCTGTTTTTAAGCTTTCGCCCCACGTGCGTCTTCAACCATCGGCTCATCTCTTTAGAACGTTTACCGACCCAGCAATAGTGTAAATGCGGATTTTTCTTATGATTGCGAAGAGCACTCTCCACAAAGGTATCAAAACCTTTACGCCGGTCTGCATAACCGACATTAAGAATCAGTGAGTCTGTCGTTTCCAAACCGAGTTGTTCTCTCACGGCCTGACGGTCTGATGCATTCATGACAATGCTTTTATACAAACCTTGAGGGTACAGTGACGTGTTACGACGAGTCGTTGCCTGAAACGATTGAAAACCGGTTTTAACATGAGTGGAAGGAAACACAATGTGGTCGGCCTGTTTTGCAATCGCACTGATGTGTGGACGCAGACCATACTCGTTGATCAGTTCTGGTAGTTCGTGGACTAGCGACAAACACTGTATACCCGCATCCTTAGCCGCCCACATGATGTCGCCCGTAACACTGGTATTGAAAATGGCACGATTCGCACCTGTACTAGAGCACCAGTGAGTCAAGCGATCTGGCGCGATGTCGTCCAGTAGTGTTGTCGGAGCGATATAGCGATAGTCTTCCAGCAGAGCGCCTCCGGACTTGAGCAGTATGCTGACTCGCATTCCTAAGTCGTTGACGAAATGCGTTGCTAACGCCAACAGAAGCATTTGCGCACCGTTTGCATGGGCGTCGTGGCCCACTAGCAAAAGTTCAGTGTTCGCTGAATTGTTGTACGCATTAGCCGGATCGGTCAGGACTCTATAGGTTGTATTCAGGTAGGCATGCCCATAATGGACATCGGGTTCCAGGTACGCCGCTTCTGCCCACTCATTCCATGCGTTTATAAAGACGAGCGGTTCAGAACCCACGGGGTTTTCTCTAGCGAAGTCAATAGCGCCAGAGAGCCATTGACCATAAGCTGCAGGCGTTGAACCTTGAAAGGTGACACCGCTACCTTCACGTCTAGCATCATTGTCCCATGATGGTGAAACGGTTTTGATGAGAGGGTAGTTCGGTGCTGCCTCCGTTAAGGATTTCGCAACGACATCTTTGTAAGCGCGAATCTGTCCGTTAAAGTTCGGATCGAAAATCTCATGTTCTTTGTTGCGCCGCTTAATGTCCTTGGATACTTTGTGCGGAGGGAATTCCAAGGCTCCGTCGCAACCATAGCTTACCGGGTCTCTGTCGTTGTAACTTTGAACCATAAATATCAATGGCTCAATGCCCAGTATCGCGGTCCACTTCTTTCGCCACCGCACAAGCGTGTTTTTCGTATCGGGTATGAGTGACGCCCGGTAGAGAATAAACAAAGGCCTACCGTCAACCGTCATATAGCGAGGATGAGCCATGTACTTGGCCGTATCCTTTAGGAAATCATCCTCGTCGTCTACATCATAGTCTTGCGCGATGAGAACATCATTCTCCCGACCGTCCCACCGTCGGGTCCAGTTTTCATTCGCCCACATGATGCAGAACTCCTGGTCAATCTCTGTATCTGCAAACAAGTCCAACGGCTTGTCCATGAGCCGTTGCCCGTTAAACCAGTAGTAGTAAAAACAGAATGCATTGATGCCCGCAGCACGGGCCAAAGCAGACTGAGCCTTTATCGTTTCAGCGTTGGTTAAGTTGTAGAAGCCCAGATCTCTAGGAATTCGAGGTTGATAGTGTCCTTGATACCGGGGAGTTCCTCGCGATACGTTCCGCCATTCTGTAAAGCCGTCTCCCCACCACGCATCGTTCTGCTCGAATGCATAGAATTGCGGCAGGTAGAAAGCGACTGTCTTGGCGGAGGTCGATGTGGGTGGCGTCGCGGGTGTACATCGTTCCTCGAAGCCCGGGCCAGGGTTTGCGAAATATCGGATGCTGTTGGCGTGGTCCGCCGGGGTTTGCCTGGCATTTTGTTGTGGAAAAGCGGCAAGTATTTTATCGGTGTTCGATGTGGAAGCTTTTGATTCTCCGGCAATTTGTTTAACCCAGCCGCGTAGTCTTTCGCGCTTGGAAGGCACAGATTTTCCAGCAATCGTACTGAGAGCAGTATTTAGCCGTTGAGTGCGCATAATTACCCGCTAGAATTCCTTCGTGTTTGTAAAACGTGCGACTCTCGACCGATGGCCTGATCGTGAGGTTCAACACACGGTTGGGATTGCCTTGTTGGGGTTACTCGGTGCAAGGAGTGGGCCACGTTTTTCGACTCACCGCACTGGCCTTCTAATTGCTGAAACCGTTAAATGCCAATTACCCACACAGCTTTGTCTCAGTCTCCTGCGGTGGCTATCGTTGTGTGCACGTACAACGGGTCGCAGTATATTGAGTCGCAGATAGAGTCGTTATTGGCTCAGTCACATGAGGTCTCAATTCATGTTTCTGATGATGTGTCGAGCGATGACACCGTTGCGAAAGTGTCCGACAAGATGAGATCTGGAATTGACACGTTACACGTCAATCCTGATAACACCGGTTTTGTCCGAAATTTCGAACAGGGGCTGAAACGAGCCGTCGAGTCGCACGCAAGATACGTTGCATTGTCTGATCAGGACGATATCTGGGATGAGCAGAGAATTGCTGCCGGTATGCAGGCCATGTCAGATTTAGAAAGTATTCATGGCTGTGATATACCACTGCTGGTTCATTCCGATTTAAAACTCATCGATAAGAACGGGGAGCAGTCGCATCCATCGTTCTTGGCCTATCGCAAGTACCGTATTACGTCCCGCCGATGCTTAAACACCATTCTGGGCGAGAACGGTGTAATGGGAAATACGGTGTTAATGAATAGGGCACTGGCAGAATTATGCCTTCCATTTCCTGAGAGCCTGCATGTGCATGACTATTGGATAGCGCTAATGGCTGAGTTGTTTGGTCATCGGGTGATGCTTAATAAACCCTTGGTGAATTACCGCCTTCATGAAAACAATGCAAGTAACACGGCTGAGTCTATGAGCCGTGGTTTGTTTACCAGCATAGGGAATATCAATTGGCGAATGCTTCTGGCTCGGGATTTTAAGCTACCGTTTAAAGAAGATAGTCGGATGCTGGTATTGAAAGAAGTGTTAGCCAACGCGGATGACTACCCGGCATTGTCAGAAGAGCAAATGCACAGCATGAATCTGTTTGTGGATTATCTTGATTTCAGTCAACCGCGCTTAAAAAGTCTGGCTTATCTGATGAACTCTGGTGTGGCCAGATCGGGCTTGCGTTTCAGGATACGGCTTATTTTTGCCGTGTTACTCACCACGCGTTATGCGAGATAGCTCTGCAGCAGGTTCTCTGCAGGCGATTAACCCCTGTTACTAGAGATTCCATGTTATGCGATTCAATCGTCGTATATAGCTCTAAAGATCAAGGTATTACTGTTTGCGAAACTAGAACCGGTCGACTCCCCGAATTAGAATTTCTGCCGATAACGGTGGGATACAGAGGTATTTTCTTTCTAATTTACTGTGGAGTAGCAGTTAATGATCCTGCTGGTGTCGAGGTTTAAGTCTCTAGTTGCATGGGTTGTACTAGTTCAAGTGGCGCTGATATCGAGCGTTATCGCCGATACACGGATCACTGATGACTACATAGCATTGGTTGTCGAAGCTGAGGACGATGAGACACGCGGTGAGCGGTGGGTGCTGACGAATTCTGAGACCGGCACGCAAGAGAACGACCCGGATGGCAATCATTCCGACGGTGCTGCGGGAGGTGCATACATTGAACTACTCCCGGATATGCGTGTGACGCACGATGATGAATTCGGTCCGCCAACAGCGTATTGGGATACTCCGGGAACTGGACCTCAAGCTGTCTACCCAATGACGTTTCCTGAGGCTGGTCGCTACTACGTTCATATAAGAGCGTATTCCACCGGTACCGAGGACAATGGTATTCACGTTGGACTCAACGACACCTGGCCTCAAAGCGGCGCACGCATGCAATTTTGTACGGCTGGGCAAGGTTGGCAGTGGTCAGGCCGCCAGCGTGACGCAGGCGGTGTCGGTCCTTGCGGTGCTAAGAAGACGATTTGGGTAACTGTTGAAGAGCCCGGCGAGCATCGGTTTATGATCAGCGCCAGAGAAGATGGCTTTGAAGCTGACAAGATCATGTTGATCAAAGATTTAACCGACAACACACGCATTTGTAGCCCAAGCGGCGCCGACGATATCACGTGTGTTAACGGCAGCTTGGAAAATGCAGATGAAGTTGTGGATATGGAAGTGACGTCTTCGGTGAGCGCTTCTGACATTGGTATTGATGGTTCGGTGGTTGTGTCAGTTGTCGTTCGTAACGATGACGGCTACGACGCTGCAACAAATGTTGCCTTAACGCTTGATGCGAATATTGGCACTGTGTGGAACGCATCGGAAGTCTCTGAAGGTTGTGAGGTGAGCGGGACAGACATCGTGTGTGCCATTGGTTACGTATCTCCATCGGGCCCGGAAGGAGAAAAAGAATTCGAGTTTACGCTCGAGCCTCTGCAGGCAGGCGAGTTAGCTATCCCTATAGCGGTGAGTACTGACAGCGTCGATGGCATGCAAGGTAACGATTCTGCCGACTTGAGTGTTGTTGTCGATGATTCAGATACATTGGCGCAGTTGTCACTATCGTGGAACGATCAGACACTAACGTGGGAAGCGGAGATGGAAACAACCGTCACTGCTACTGTCGCCAACGCAGGACCCGCGGATGCTCAAAACGTGGTCTTAAGTGTCAGTATTCCTGCCGGGCTCTCAGTCACTACACAGCCGGATACCTGTACGGGTGTCAATGAGCTTGAATGTAGTCTCCCTCTCATCGCGTTGGATGGAAACGCGGAATTAAGTCTAGGGATCACGCCGTCAGCGGCTGGCATGTACTCGATCAGTATCTCAGCGGACGCTGCAAACTTAAGTGGTGAGGCTGTGAACAGCACTATCATTATTGAAGCGCAAGAGGCCGGGACTGCAGCTGCGAACAGTGCCTCTGGTGGTGGTGCTGCTAGCGGATGGTCATTATTGCTGCTGATGTCACTCTTAGGTTTTCGCCGCAAGGCACGATTTGCGGCTTAAGCATTAAGAGAGCGGTGGTTGGCAATTTAAAGGTACCTGCCGGGCGACGGTTGAGACCGGAGAAAGATCAACTTGTTGATCGTACATACGGTGGAAAAGTAAGCTCATCCTGGGGCCATCGATATTAATAGCGCGCTGGCGAGTCTTTATGGCTTGCCAGTCGCCATCGCTCCATTCCGCGATTTCAAACTCGAAGACATAATCGTCTTCAATTCCCATGCGTAGGTCTGAGGCTATTAGCTGATTATCTTGGACGCTTAGGGCGAATGCCCCTTCGGTAAACCAGTCCAGTCTGTCAATAGGCCAATGGCTGAGCCAAGTATTGCACTCTTGTTTGCCATTGCTATAGCTATCAAGAACCAAAGAGGTGTCTTCGTCGAGCAGTGAGGTAAACCCTTCCTTATATTGAGTGTCAGTCACAATGACCACACGCCACAACAATGAAAACGGAAACGGCGCCAACACGACGCGCTCGGGCTTCAAACCCTCAGCACTTACCAGAGACTCAACGCGCTGCCGGGCGGTATTCTGCGAAACGAGAGTCCAAAGCAGGTAGGCGGTGCTTAATGCTAACCCTCCAATGACATACGGTTTTGCTCGAACGTAGTCTCGCCGATAGGCCATTGCAACACCCACAATAAGGGGCAGGGTGTACAACGGATCTATAATAAAAACCGACCCCCACGCTGTGGGAGGTACCGTCAGTGGCCACAGTAGTTGTGTGCCGTAGATAGTAAATCCATCTAACAGCGGGTGGGTGATGAGCACAAGCCAACAACCTAGCCACCAATTAAACAACGGTACCTGTTTAGATCGCATGACTTGCTGAAAAAGCCAGGCTATAGGAAAGCTGACAAGCGTCAATACAAATAGTGAGTGGCTAAAACCTCGGTGATAGGTGAAATTCTCGATAGCACCGTCGTAGGGAATGAGTACATCAAGATCGGGGAGCGTGCCTAATGCAGCTCCAACGAGCAAAGCAGAGCGGCCCAAGCGCGATCCTAGCGTCACATGAGCGACCGATGCTCCCAGTACCATCTGAGAAACAGAATCCATAGTGTGCGGGCGTGTCCTTACTGTGCGGTGGCTTGTTGTAATTCGTCGTTAAGTCGTTTGTCGCTGATCGCTTTTGGTGCTGAAAACCCAGCGAGTAAACGATAGGCTACCGGCGTTAGAAACAACGTAAAGAACGTTGCGATGCCCAACCCTCCAACAATGACCCATCCGAGCGCGATTCGTGCTTCAGCGCCGGCACCTGATGCGAACACTAACGGCACACCACCCAGAACCGTAGAAAACATGGTCATGGTTACCGGTCGTACTCGTCTTGTCGCTGCTTCCAGTGCTGCCTCTTTTACGCTCATACCTTCGTCGCGTAGCTGATTAGCAAACTCAACGATCAGTATGCCGTTCTTTGCCATGATACCCACAAGCAACACCAATCCTATTTGACTGTAGATATTTAGGCTTGTACCTGAAAAATATAATGCGAATACGGCACTTGCCAATCCGAAGGGGACAGTAAACATAATAATCAGGCTGCTTAAGAAGCTTTCAAATTGCGCGGCTAATACTAAAAACACAATGATGACGGCAAAGCCAAATGTCAGTGCAAGCCCGCTGGATGTTTCATTTAAGGTTGCCGCTTCAGCTAACGGAATTAAACGCATATCGGCATCAAGCAATGGAGCCGCTAGCCGTTCCATTTCGTTCATGCCTTCTCTGAGTGACATTTCATCGGACAGGCTGGCGGTCACTGTGACTGCGCGAAAACGCTCTTCGCGAGGAAGTGACGGCGCTATGGATGTCTCATTCAAAGTAGCTATGGATGACATCGGGACTATCCTGCCATCTTGTGTTTTCAAGAACAGATTGGCCAGGTCGGTTGGGTCGTTGATGGGCTGCGTGGTTGAAACAAGTTTTACCGCAACTGCCCGATCGTCAATGAATACATCGCCCAGTGTTCTTCCATCAAGAACTGATTGCATAGCGGCGGCCAGTCCATCGATTTCGATACCGAGGTCTGCTGCGCGTTCGCGGTTGATATTGATACTGAGTTGAGCCTGACTGGTCTCGTAGCTGAGGTTAACCCGGCCAAAGCGGGAATCCTGCTCCAAGGCTTCAACGAGTTGATCGCCGCGTTTCGCCAATTCCTCATAGCTGTTACCGGCAATGGCCACTCTCAGACCGTTGCCCGCACCGCGAATGCCCAAGCTATTCGGTTGTATAGCAAACGCGCGTACGCCCGGTATGCTGGAAAGTCCACGATTCAATTCGCCGACAATTTCTCCTTGGCTTCTTTCCCGTTCATCCCAGGGCTTTAGTGTGAGTACCATGAATCCGCCATTGGTACTTCCCCCACGACCAGAGATAGAGAAAACATTTTTCGCTTCGCCGTTGTCCATGAACGGTTGAACCAGCTCTTCAATTTTCTGTAGTTGCGAGGTGGTGTAATCCAGACTTACCCCTTGAGGTGCCGACACTCTCAGTAGTGCTACTGAGCGGTCTTCTCTGGGTAGAAGCTCTTCTGGAACTGCCGATAACGTTTTCCAGGCTAAGCCTCCTATGGCAAGCGCGAAGATAACAATTACTATTGGAACGTTTAAACAAACACGAAGCAGCCGTTTGTAAAGTGCTGCACATCGATGCCCAAACCGTCTAACAACGCCGGCAATGCCTTTGGCTTCATGGGCTGCAACAACACTGGATGAATTTGACAGTATCTTTGAGGCAAGCATAGGGCAGAGCGACAAAGCCACTATGGAGGAGATAGTGACAGCAATGGCTAGGACAAATCCAAACTCTCTAAACAGGCCGCCCGCTTTGCCGGGAAGAAAAGATAGCGGAATAAAGACCGCAGCTAGTACGGCAGTTGTGGTAATGACGGCGAAGAATACTTGACGAGTACCAATGACCGCAGCTGCTCTGGAACCCATCCCCGCATTGCGTCGGTTGACAATGTTTTCTAAAACCACAATGGCATCATCAACGACCATGCCTGTGGCTAGCAGCAATGCCAGTAACGTCAGTATGTTGATGGAAAAACCTGCCAGCCATACT
Source organism: Granulosicoccus sp. (assembly GCA_020627685.1). GTDB lineage: Bacteria > Pseudomonadota > Gammaproteobacteria > Granulosicoccales > Granulosicoccaceae > Granulosicoccus. Next base: position 24,173 of record JAHDGK010000005.1, read on the forward strand.
CCTGCAACCGTACCAATCAACGCAACCGGCATAGTGATGGCTGGTATCAGTGTGGCTCGCCAGTTCAATAGAAAAATAAAGATAATGGAAATAACGATAGTGATAGCCAAGCCCAGTGAAAATAGGACTTCCTTTATTGACCCATTAATAAATACCGCATCATCACTGGTGACTTGAATATCCATCCCAGGCGGTAGGGTAGGTCGCAATTCATCAGCGGCTTCGTGCACGGCCTTGGAAATGTCGAGCGTGTTGGAGCCTGCTTGTTTCAAAATGCCAAGACCAATACCCGTGCGACCGTTGGCTCGAAGCGCTGTGGCACCCGTATCAGCGCCTAAGGTGACTGATGCGACATCACCGATGCGTGTTCGCTCATTGATTAATAGTTCTTGAAACTCACTGGCAGATGCCACAGTGGCACTGGCTCTGACAGATAAATTTTGAGTGTCGCTCGATAAAGAACCTGCCGGCGTATCAAACGCTGCATTGGATAGCGCGCGGGTTAGGTCAGCAACGCTTAAGCCGCGGCTGGCAAGTTTTGTCTGGTCGACATCGATTCGAAACACTTGCTCCCGATCACCGTATACCTGCACGTCGGCAACACCGTTAATAGCGGTGAAATTATCGAGCACCTGGTTTTCGACGATGAGCGTCATTTCTTCTGCGCTTAGGGTTGCAGATGTAATCGCTAATCGTAAAACTGGCTGCGCATCGCTATCGGCCTTTACGATTCGCGGATCATCAACATCATCGGGCAAGTCTCTTGATACTCTGGCGATTGCATCTCGCATGTCTGAGGCTGCGAAATCTAAATTGACTGATTCGCGAAAATCGACGGTGACGCGGCTTCGTCCAAAAGACGATGAGGAAGATATAGATTTTACGCCCGGGACTCGTCCGGCAGCCGATTCAATAATGGCTGTGACTTCTCTGTCAATGGTTTCAGGTGATGCGCCACTGTAGGTTGTTGTGACGGTGATAATCGGGCTGTCTACTGCAGGAAGTTCGCGTATCTCTATACCCGTGATAGCTGCTATGCCTGCAACAATAATGAGTAAGCTCAGTACTAATGCCAGAACAGGGCGGCGTACGAATATAGCGGTGATTCCTTCACCCGCAGATTGTGCGATTTTATCGTTCAGCGGATTTGCCTGAGAGTCACTCATGGTCTTCTACCGCCTTGAGTGCGAACCGTGGCACCGGGCCTTAAAGAGAGTAAGCCTTCAATAACGATTGCATCTCCAGGTTCCAGTTCTGCATCGACGAGCACAGACTCAGGGTTTCGCTGAATGATTGTCACAGGCACACGCGACGCTTTGTCTTCCACTATTTTCCAAATGTACGACCCGTTGGAGTCCCATTGAATCGACAAAGGATTAACGGCTGGGTATTCCTGGCCGGCAAAGCGCAGTTGAAGTTCAAATGACATGCCGGGTCGTAGTGAGTCAGAGTCATTGTTTAACGTAGCCTGCACCGGCAGCGTTCGGCTATCTGTTTCTATACGGCTGCCAATACCACTAATAAAGCCATCGTAAGTTTTACTCGGATTCGCCAGTGCGACTGCTTCGACAGGCTGCTTTATGGAAACTTGATTGGCAAAGCTTTCCGGAACCCAGAATTCTACGATGATCGTGGAGCGGTCATCGATGGTTGAGAGTTCGGTTTGCGTCGTGACGTAATTACCTTTATCGACGGGGACGATGCCGACGATCCCTGAAATAGGTGCAGTTATCGTACGTCTTGATAGTTTCAATTCTGCTTCACGCAATGCCAGTTCTGCATCAGCCAGTGTTGCTCTGGCTCTGTCCAGTTCCACACTGGTAGCCGTATTGGATCGAACCAGCTTGGCTATACGGTTAGCATCGTTTGCGGCATCTGCAACCGTGCGAGCAGCGCGGTCTCTGGCAATGAGTTCAGATTCGTTATCAATTTTTGCCAGTACATCGCCACTTTTCACGCGTTGCCCTGAGTCAACCAGTACCTCTGTCAGCATACCGCTGGATAACGGTACAACGCTGACTGAGGCCATTGCGGTTCCGCTACCGACTGCCTTTAACCGGTCGTTAATTAATGCCATCGTGGCGGGGCGTGTAACGACCAACGGGGGCGGCCTGCCTCCACCGCGTCTTCCGCTGCCTTGGGCTTGACGGCCACTATTGCCCGCTTGAGCCGGTCGTCCACCACCTTCACCTGCTTGGTTGGGTCTTCCGCCTCCGCCCGCTTGATTCGGTCTTCCACCCTCTGAAGCCTGATTGGGTCTTCCGCCTTGCGCGTTCTGGCGGCCTTGTCCACCCTCGGATGATCCCTGCGATGGACGTCCGTTTCCTTCTGTAGGTCTACCGCTGCGTGGGGTATCAGACTGATTGCCCGCCTGCGCACGCTGCGCAACTGAATTTTCGGTATTGCCCTGTGAAGGTGCAGGCTGCGAGGTGCTAATGTCCTGCGGGGCGCCATTTATCTTAAACCAAAGAAAAGCCGCAAGAGCTACGACAACACCCAGGCTAGTAAGCTTCCACATAATTGATAGCTTTTATGAAATGGTTAGCGGTACGAGAGTACGCTGTGGGAAGGCAAAAGTGCAATAGTGAGTAATGAACTTGCACATTTTTTACTTTGTCGTAAATGTGACATCAATGACGCCTATTCGTGCCGGTTGCATTCTGTAACTTAAAAAGGGTGCCGGAAACTCCCGCCTAATTGTGGAAAATGATGAATAGGTATCCATTTGCCTCTTTGTAAATTACCTGTGGCCGTGAAGTCCGTAAACTGGCGTTTATGATTAATACTGTAAAAACTGTGTTCGAGTTTCGTTGGCTAAGGCACAGTAGCTTCCTAATAACGGCCCTGTTTTTCGCGTTCTTCAATTCAGCCAAAGCAGAGGTAATCAGTGTCTCGATAGCCGAACTTGATAATGCTATTTACGATATGGAGTCCCGACCGGATGCGCTAGCGACACTTGCACTTAGGCGTATCCAACAATCATTAGATGACGCCAACCTGACTCTTGGAAACGGTGAGATCCTTTACCGTGATATCCAAACCGATCTTGATGTCGATTCTGGCTGTACTCGTACGGAAATCCGTTCTCTGGATACAACGATTGTGCTGGAGTCAGGATCGGGGCTAACACTGAGCCTTGAAAACTTATATCAACCGATTCAACTAACTATTGAGCTGGATACCCGAATTTCTGTAGTGGGGCGAGCTAAGCAAATAATAGGCTTTCGTTTAGGAAGCTGTCAGGAGTTAGCCAACGATAACTTCGATTTTTCTGCCAGTGGTAATGCAAGACTACATTTGCAACTGACACTGAGTATGAACCCGACTATCAACACAGAGGCGCAAACGCTGACGCTTCGTCCCAGTGTTTCTCTCGACGGTCAATTAGAAAAGCAGAACATCAATGTTGATGTTGATGATTCATTACTTAAAAGCCTCTTAGAAGACTTCCTGGAAGATGAAATTGATGATGCGTTTGCCGATTCGCGAGTCGTGCAAAGTATTGATGACTTGGAAAGCGCTCTTATTGAATCGCTTGAAGAAAATTTAACGCAGGGTGCAGTTGTGCTAGAACTGCCCACACCCACTGATGAACAAATTACGGCTCTCTATAATTTGCTCACGCCTGAAGGGGATTTCTCTCTTTCTCTGGGCTACATGCGTACCCATAGGATTGAACTCTTAGCGGCACTTCTGCTCGGAGATACGGCAGGCATCAGTCGTGTAACCAGTGATGCCGTTCAGTGTCAGGCTGCAAGTGTTCTGCAAACGTCTATGTTGCATACACCTGTGTTTGAGCTGAACAACGCAGGGTGTCAGTTAATACAAATTCCGAATCAGCAGGTAGCGGGTGCTTTCACTACTATTTATTCCGATGCCCAGTGTCTCAGCGCTATCGATTATTTCGCAACGGATACCGTAGACTACTGTACACAGGTGTTGGACGCTGAGCGATTAGGTAATGCTGCTTCATTTCCTGAACAACTGAATCAATGGACCTTGTCACCCGGAACACGCTTTGATATCGGCGCTTTGTCGTTGGCGGGTAAGCTTCAGCCTTTTACGCAGCGAATAAACTATCGAACCGTCACTACCGATATGGGTGAGTGTCAGTTAGAAATGCGCATCCACTCGGCGCAACCGACTTCTCAGGGGACTTCGTCTAGCTCGCCACAGAAAGCGCTCATAGCGTTTCACGGCGGTAGCTGGCAGCGACGTTCTTCCGGTGCACTTGGCATTGAGGCACTCGCTGCCCAGTTTGTTAATGAGGGCTTCGTTGTATTTGCGCCTTTTTATCGCCTAATTGGTACGGCGGAAGGTAATGAAGCGTGCAACAACGCAACCTTAGATCAAGTATTGGACGATGCTCATGAAGCGCTTAGCTGGGTACAAGAGAACGGCTCGAATTATGGGGTTAGCGATAAGCCTGTTTTATTCGGGCAATCAGCGGGCGGTCATCTAGCTGCGGTACTAGCGGTAGAGCGCCCCGCGGAAGTTGCCAGCGCTGTTTTGTTTTATGCACCTTCAGACTTTGCAGAGTTTGCCCGCCTAATCATCGAGGGTGAAATTGAGACAGAGACGGGCCAGGACATTCTAGAGACGGTGGTTGGCCAAACTCTGGACACTCTGGATGTGCAGTCGCCGCTGATACAACGCAACTCATTATCTCCGCGTGTGGTTAATCGTGAAGGATTAGCTCCACCATTGTTTATTCTGCACGGCGCTAAAGATACTGTGTTGCCTGTCAGTCAATCAGTACGGCTGTGCAATGCTTTAGCGGGAAATCCGGAGAGTGGTCCGGCGTCAAATCTAGTTGAGTCGAGTAGTGAGCTGAGACACATCGTTAGCTGTGGGCGCGATGGAAGTGAGCTTCATTTGATCACCGAAGGTGAACATGCATTGGATTTATGTATCGCTGAAGAACTGTGCTTATCAGGGTCTCCAGAGAGCGCCGCACTGACGGCAGATTCGATGAATAAAATGCTTGAATGGATTCAAGTGGCGAGCCCCGATTCTGGGCTACTGGCAGATGGACCTTCGACAAGTTCTTCGGTATCCAGAGGAGGGAGTGTCAGTGGTATCGCGTTATTATTGTTGCTGATGAGATACGCATACACGCTTACGGGTATTCGCAGGGTTGCTATCGCAGCTTAGGAAAACAACGCTATGTATATAGTTACAGGGGCCTCCTCGGGAATTGGGCAGGCTATTGCACTGGAGTTACTCGCACGCGGAGAAGTGGTGCTGGCTGTCGCCAGACGTGAGGATGCCTTTACAGCCCTAGAACACATCCATAGCCATAACCTTATCGGTGTTCAAGCTGATGTGAGTCATCAGGATGGTATCGAGCGCATTTATCGTGCGGCATCCGGTCAGCCTCTAAAAGGCATCGTTCATTCCGCTGGCTCATCTATTCCCGTAGGGGACTACGCATCGGTGAGCCCAGAGAACTTAGTGCACGATATGGCTGTACATGTTGCAGCCCCCATGGCATTGAATAATCGATTTTCAAATCAGCTTGAGCAAGCGCGTATTGTCTATATCGATTCCTATTCGGCAAGTGATCTCAGAGTCGGTTGGTGCGGCTACTCTATCGTAAAAGCAGCCGCTCAAATGGCTGCCAAGGCCGCTAAGGTCGAACTCGCACCCGCTGAAATAGTTCGTGTATTTCCTGGTGGGGTGAGAACACCGCTGGTAGAAGCCGTACTGGATTCTGCAACGGACTCACCCACATCTGCGATATTCAAAGCCCTGGATGCTGCAGGAAAGCTAGTGCAGCCGATACAGGTAGGTCGTTTTGTCGCGGACATTTTGTTGCACGCAACTGTTGAACAGTTGGCGGCAAGAGACTTCTGGGATATCAGCAACACGGCTGATAACCCGGTTCGTTAAAGGCGGCCCAAGTAAAGCACCTAAAGTGAACGTCTACTTGACAGCCAATTTCCTAGGTGTATTACACAAACACTCAACACCTGTCTCAGTAATTAAGATGGGTTCGGTCACTTCTAAGCCACCGTCATCTAGCCACAGTGCCGGCATAAAGTGAAACGTCATACCTGCCTGCAAGACGGTTTGATCATTGCCGCGGAATGACATAGTTCTCTCGCCCCAATCGGGCGGATAAGAGAGCCCGATAGAGTAGCCACAGCGGCTGTCCTTTTCAAAACCTAGCTTGTTGAGTGTGGAGTTAAACGCGTTGGCAATATCCGCACAACGATTTCCAGGCTTGGCTTGTGCAAGCCCTGCCTCAACGGCCTCTAATACGGCAGCCTCTGCTCGCTTATATTTATCGGGTGGTTCACCTAAAAATAATGTGCGCGATTGAGGGCAGTGGTATCGCTTGTGAACTCCGGCTATTTCAAAAAACGTGCATTCACCGGACTTCATTGGGCTGTCATCCCAGGTGAGATGTGGCGCCGTCGCATCCATGCCGGAAGGTGTTAAAGGTACGATTGCCGGGTAGTCGCCCCAGGCATCTCCGACCCCTTCGATACCTGCTGAATAAATGGCCGCGACCAATTCATTTTTTCTGAGGCCCGGCTCTGCGCGTTCAAGAATGGTGCGGTGCATATGTTCGACTATGCTGGCAGCTTTACGCATGTAGCTAATCTCGGCGGGACTCTTAACAGCACGCTGCCAGTTAACGAGGCCGGTCGCATCGACAAATTGGCTATCCGATAAATGAGAACTTAGGCTCGCATGTGCAGCGGCTGAATAGTAGTAGTTATCCATTTCCACGCCGACGTGGGACGCACGCCACCCACGCTGCTTTATCAGTGCGGCCAGGGTTTCCATCGGGTGTTTGTCTGGATTCTGTACGTAACTGTCCTCATACCCGACAACGTTCTCATCGGCCATGATCACAGTACGCAGTGCGCCGAGCGCATCCATACCACGTCCCCACCAAACGGGCTCGCCATCGCTACTGACGATGACGCATTGGTGTGTATAAAAGGACCAGCCATCGTATCCGGTTAACCACGCCATATTCGACGGGTCTGATACGAGGAGAAGGTCTATACCTTTCTCCTGCATCGAATGGCGAGTATTGGCTAAGCGACTCGCATATTCTTCTAAAGAAAAGTTCATGGAAGTCCTCTGGCAGGGGTGCTAGCTGGGCGAGAGTCCGCGTAGTCGTTCTGAACGTCTTCGAAGCAGTTCCAAGACAGTCAGCAGAATAATAGAGATGGCGACCATGATCGTTGCAACCGCCAGTATGGTGGGTGAAATCTGTTCGCGCAGGCCGGTAAACATTTGCCAAGGCAGAGTCTTCTGTCGGGCTGAACCCATGAACAGCACCACGACGACTTCATCGAAGGAGGTAATAAAAGCGAAAAGAGCACCGGAAACAACACCGGGGATAATCAAAGGCATTTGGACCTTGAAAAACGTAGTAACCGGGTCTGCACCAAGGCTGGCGGCTGCTCGCGTTAAAGAGCGATCGAAACCAACCAGTGTGGCTGTCACTGTAATAATGACAAACGGCGTACCTAAGGCAGCATGCGCCAGAATGATTCCTAAGTACTCACCTTGAAGACCAATTCGGCTGTAAAAAAAGAACATGCCGGCAGCGGAAATGATCAATGGAACGATCATGGGCGAAATAAGAATAGCCATGATGGTTCGGCGAAAAGGCACGTGGCTTTGAGATAAGCCAATGGCTGCCAAAGTGCCCAATGACGTTGCAATAAGTGTCGCCGCAGGCGCAATGATAAATGAGTTCTTTAACGCCTTCTGCCAATCAGAGTTTGTAAAGAAATCATTGTAGTGTTTAAGAGAGTAACCATCTGGACTCAGCGACAGCATCTCAGGTGTAAACGTAAAGAAATCCTGTGCATTAAATGACAGAGGGATGATGATGAGAATGGGAGCTATGAGAAAAAACAATATGCCTGCACAAATGACATACCGGAAGGTATAGAACCAAATCCGCTGACCTGTAGTTGCATAGGGAGGTAGTGCACTCATGACAAACCATCCTGAATAATCATTAGAAGACGTTGAGCGTTCGCGATTATAGTGAGTTGCATTAGATTGTTATCCCAGCTTGACGTTGTCGATGCCGACAATGCGATCGTAGGTCCAGTACAGCGCCAATACTAAGACGAGCAATATGGTGCCAAGAGCTGCGGCTAATCCCCAGTTCAATGACGAACTGATGTGGTAGGCAATCTGATTAGATATGAATACGCCTTTGGTGCCACCGACCAATGCTGGCGTAATGTAGTAACCGATAGCGAGGATAAAGACCAAAATGGAACCCGCTCCAATACCGGCAATAGTGTTTGGAAAGTAAATTCTCCAGAAGGCGAGAGTATCGCTAGCGCCCATGGATTTGGCGGCTCTCATGTAGCTCGGAGAGATTGTCTTCATGACCGAGTAAAGCGGCAAAATCATAAACGGCAAGAGTATGTGAGTCATCGCAATGATGGTGCCTGTCATGTTGTTGATCATCACTAGCCGGCCATCATCAGCGACTAAGCCTATCCAGACCAGTAGATCGTTGATGACCCCTTGCTGTTGTAACAGTACCTTCCAAGAGCTGGTTCGCACGAGTAGCGATGTCCAGAAAGGAAGCAAAACCAGAATAAGAATTAAATTGGATGAACGTACTGAAAGTGTTGCCAATAAATAGGCAATGGGGTAGCCCAATAAAATACAAGCTAGGGTAATGACGATACTTAGAACAATGGTGCGTACAAACAGTGTGACGTAGAATCGTTCGTTCGCTGGTTTTTGTTGTACACCGGCTTCGGTTCTTTCGGAATCAACAGCTGCTAAAAAGTAGCTGTCAGTAAAGGCCGGGGACAGGCGTTTGATGGCTTGCCAGTTCTGAATGTTCACCCAACCTTTTTCAATGTCGGCGAATTGGCCTTTAAAGTCATCCGTTGGAAAGTTATCGATCGCATCAGGTACGCCTGCGAACAAACTCGCAATCGCTGAATCAGAGCTTTTAGCTAGATTATTAAGCGCGCCGTTTTCCATGCTTGAAAGATCATGAAACAAATTGGCGTAAGTAAAACCATAAGGCACTTGAGTGGAAGGGTCTATATCGTCGCCTTCCTCTGATGCCAGCCACGCTTTCCAATTATCAAATGCGATGGCTGTTTGTGGAAAACTTTCAGGCCATTGCGCAGAGCTTGTGAGGGTCGTCCATGCGTCAGGGGTGCCCCAAGCTGCATTGAGAGCAATAAACGCATCCTTGGAGGCGTCGCTGTCCAGTCTCTTTATTCTTCGGCCGGATTTACGAAATACGCTGGATATGCCTGGTTGGTCGTAATTGATACGAGTACCAATTCGCGTATGAATCTTTAGTTCTTGCGCTAGCATCATGTCATCGGCCAGTGCGCTAAAAACGCGTTCACCAGGAACTTCATCCGACTCAGAATCCCAATCTTGCAACGCGACTACCGTACCTGGCAGCGTCTTTTCCACAATAGAGTTCTCGACAGAGCGAAACAGCATATCGCCAATCGGGAAAATGAACGTAATAAGGACGAATGCCAACAACGGCAGGATGAGGAAAAGGGCCCTGATTTTTTCGCGCCTTAGCGCTCTACCCAAACTACGTTTGAGAGGCTGCCCGTCTTTTGTGGTTAACGGTGCGCCTTGGGCAAGCTCGGAGGTATTTGAATCTAGTGCAGTGGATGCGGTCACTTAGTGCTCCGGATGACATGCCGAACAATCAAGTTGCAAAGGTAGCGAGCTGCCTCTGAAACCAAAACGTGGACAATCAAGAAATTAATATCAGACCAGAAGATTACCAGCCTTTAACGCAAACCGGAGCACAAATAGTGCTCCGGCGGGTATTACTGCTTCAATATCGCTAATACCGCGTCGATATCAAAGTGACTTATTGCGAAAACTTACTGAGAAAGCCAAGTTTGGAATTTCGCGTCAAGATCGTCACGGTTGTCAGCCCACCACTCGTAGTTGTACAAGAAGGTGTTCTTAGCGTTGTTAGGATCGGTAGGCATGTGTGGAGCCATATCGATACCGAGCTCCGCGTGCTTACCAACCAAAGGCGCTGAAGATGCACGAGCAGGACCGTAAGAGATGTACTTAGACTGGTCAGCTAGGCGCTGAGTGTCTGTAGCAAATTTTACGTAGTGCAGTGCGCGAGCTGTACGAGCTTCGTCAAGACCAGTAGGGATGATCCAACCGTCAAGATCGAATACCTGTGCGTCCCACAACATAGCGACTGGTTGCTTCTGCTCTTCGATGAGTGAGAAGAAACGGCCGTTGTAGGTAGAACCCAACAGAGCTTCAGAATCGGCTAGCAGCTGAGGAGTTTCAGCACCTGCTGACCACCAGATAACGTCGTCACGGATAGTGTCGAGTTTGGCTAGAGCCTGAGCAACACCTTCGTCAGTGCTTAGTACGTCGTATACGTCTTCCTTTGCAACACCGTCACAAAGCAGAGCCCATTCAACATTGTTGATAGGACGCTTTTCTAAAGAACGCTTGCCAGGGAAAGTTTCTGTATCGAAAACTGCACATACGTCAGAAGGTACAGCACCATTCCACTCAGCTACGTCTGTGCGATAGCCCAGTGTTGTTGAGTAAACGATTTGTGGGATGAAGCAATCAGAAACGAGTAGGTCGCCGAAATCTTCTGACGCTGGCGTGCCATCTGGAGCAGCAGCTAGCTGAGTGTCAGCATCGATTTCCATGGCTAAGCCTTCGTCACAAAGACGCATGGCATCAGCAGCAACAACATCAACGACGTCCCAAGTGACGTTGTTGGCTTCGTTCATTGCACGCAACTTAGCAACCGCTTCAGCTGAAGACTCGTCGTTGACAATTTCAACGCCAGTCATTTCGCTGTAGGGGTTGTGATACGCCTGAAGCTGAGAGTTTGAGTAAGCACCGCCCCAAGAGACGATGGTCATCTGGTCCGCGCAATCTTCACAGGCGGGTAGTTCATCGGCTGCTGTCGCAACCATAGCAACTGCGCTAAGTGCAAATGCACTAGCCAGTCCGGCAGTAAATTTCATTAAGGATCTCCTCTGTTGGTCCGCGTAAAGCGTAACATAAGCTCGGCATGAGTCCAGTGCCTAAACCGCACTAATACAGGGATTTAGGCGGCTCATTTCACACTTGTTCGCCCATTTAATGAGCAACGGGCGGTTTACGACAGGAACGTGTCGTTTGTGGTCAAGTTGTAAACTAACGCAAAATTAATTTGCTAGTTGACCGGGTCGAGTGCTTTAGCGTCTTCAGCGCTCCAGCCGAGGTTGTAGGTATTGCCTTCAACCGGAATAGTGGAGCGGCCTCCATTGGGTACCTTGACGATGAACTCGTCGTTTCCAGCCACTGCCATAACGATTCGTAAATGGTCACCCAGGTAAAGAACCTCTTTGACCACGCCTGGGACCATATTGTCTCGTTGCTCGGTGGGCTCAAGTTCGATTCGCTCAGGGCGTAAAGACAGCGTAGAGCGAGAGCCGACGTCGCCGATATTGACTGCTTGCGATTGGACTTTAGTGCCATCATCCAGCGTCATGGAGCAAATGTCGTTGTTGATATCGGTCACTACCCCAGACAGTTTGTTGTTTTCGCCAATGAACTGCGCAACGAATGAATTTTGCGGGCTTTCGTACAAGGCATCGGGTGAGGAAAGCTGCTGAATGACACCATCCTGGAATACCGCTACCCGATCGGACATGGTGAGTGCTTCGGTCTGATCGTGTGTGACATAGACGACACTGACCCCAAGGCTTTCATGAATGTGTTTGATTTCATACTGCATTTGCTCACGCAGCTGCTTATCGAGTGCACCTAGTGGTTCGTCCATCAATACTAAGTCGGGATCGAATACCAGCGCACGGGCTACAGCAACACGTTGCTGCTGACCGCCGGATAGTTGCGCGGGACGGCGATTGCCGAAGGCGCCTAACTCAACCATGTCCAAGGCGCGTTTAACTTTGGCGTCTCGTTCACTCTTGCCCATCTTGCGAATTTCAAGAGGAAACGCCAGATTTTCCGCCACACTCATGTGCGGGAAGAGGGCGTAGTTTTGGAACACCATGCCGATACCGCGCTTTCTGGGCGGTACATTATTAATAGGCTTATCGTTTAAAAATATTTCCCCGTGCGTGGCAGGTTCGAAGCCTGCGAGCATCATGAGGCAGGTTGTCTTGCCGGAACCCGAAGGCCCGAGCATGGTGACGAACTCGCCCGGTGCAATGTTTAGGTTGAGGTCTTTGACAACTAAAACTTCGCCGTCGTAGCTTTTTTGCACGTGTTCAAAACGAACCGCTGCGCCTCGAATACCAGACGATGAATTTGCGTTGCTTGCTGAGCTCATAACGTATCACTGCAGTAGTTTTTTAACGACAAGATGATCGAGGCGGACACAGGGTTTTCCACGAGAATGGGAGTTGGCTGTTAGACGCCTAGTCGCCCAGTATATCCCGCTGATTGCATTGCGAAACAGCCCCGTGTGCTAATCATCAGTTTTGCAGACCCTACCATATCGCCTCAAGGCGCTGGGTCACAATCTTCAAAATATCGCCTGTCTGCGCGGGGTGGCTTGGTGGCTGGGCCAGCTAACAACTTCACGCTACATGAAGAAATTCATAACCAGCAAAGTGACGACTAGGTATAAAATTGTCATCACGCCACCGACTCGCATGAAGTCGGCCACGCTGTATCCGCCAGGGCCCATAATCAGTGCATTGACCTGATTTGTCGGAATTAGGAAGGCATTGGACGTTGAGATGGCAACCGTCAATGCAAACATGGCGGGGTCTGCACCAATAGAGACTGCGATATTCACCGCTAATGGAACTAATAAGACAGTTGCACCAATGTTGGACATAACCAACGTGAAAAATGTGGCTAAGCCTGCAATAACCGTTTGCATGACCCAAATGGGGACATCGCCAATAAGCGCCAGCAGGTGTCCGGCTATCCACAGTGCCGATCCTGATTGGTCAACAGCGATGCCCAGAGGGATCAGGCATGCCAGTAGAAATACCGTTTGCAGGCTGACAGAGTTATAAGCCTCGTCGATCGTGAGAACACCGGTCAGAATCATGCCTAATGCACCGGCGAGAAGAGAGATGGACAGTGTGTCTGTCAGCATAAAGAGCACAAGGGACAAAAAGAAAAAGAATAAGGCGGGTTTTAATTTGTCATCCCTTAAATCTTCATACTTCACATCAGTGGCGACAACAACGTCACGGTTGGCTTTGAGTTTGTTGAGGTCTTTCCAGCTTGAGTGAACTACAAGCGTGTCACCCGAGTGCAGCACCGTATCGCGAAACCCGGTTTTTATCACCTGATCGGCACGGTAAATCTGCATGATATTAGTGCCGAAGTTTCGTCTTGGTTTGATATCTCCAATTGCTTTGCCCACCAATGACGAAGCGGGCGGAATAACGATTTCGCCGATGCCGCTGTATTGCGGATTAAGTACTTTTGAAAAGCGGTCCGGTTCACCGCGTAGTTTCCAGTGGTACTGCTCACAGAATGCTTCTACTTCATCTTGATTGCCTAGTAGGCCCAGCCGCGTGTTTACCCAGACAGTCTCTTCCCGGTCGGGTGGAATCTTGACGACGTCACCGCTATACAGCGCCAGAATGAAAGGCATGTTGGGGTAGGTTTCTTCAATCTGATGAATACTCATACCGACCATTGGGCTCTCAACGGTGATTTGAGCTTCCAGCAGCTCACCACTGATACCGTAAAGGCTCTGGAAGTAATCGTCTGTTCGGGACGTTCGATTGGAGTCAGGGTCGTGCTTGGGAAGCATGAACCTCCCGACGACCATAAAATAAAGTAGGCCGGAAAAACTCAAAGCTGCCCCGATAGGCAACACCGCGAAGAGGCCGAAGCTCTCCATGTGCAAACTCTCGGGCAATTGAGCGTTTGAAGAGACGATCAGATCGTTAAGCAGAATCAGCGGGCTTGACCCTATCATGGTAGCCGTACCGCCCAGAATGATGCAGAACCCGACCGGCATGAGCAGTCTGCTCATAGGAATTCCTGTGCGGGCCGAAACCCGGCTGACAACCGGCAGGAACAACGCAGCTACACCGATGTTCTGCATAAAGCTTGAGGCCAAGGCCGCGATGGCCGACATGACCGGACTTACACGCGCTTCACTCTTTCCACCGATGCGTAATATGAGTTGCGCAAGGCGACCCATCAGGCCGGTTTTGTCGAGGCCACGCCCAATGATCATTACACCAATGATGGCAATGACAGCGTTACTGGAAAACCCCGAGAAAAGCTCGTTCAGACTCAGGATGGGGTCAATTCCAGGTACGCTGGAAACCAGCCCGAGTGTGACCATGACAATCATGGCAACGACGTCAACCCGCACCTTGGAAAAGGCGAACATATAGACAGTCACTGCGAGCAGGAATAGCACGATGGCCATTTCCACTGATAGTGAGACTGTTTCGTTCATTAGTAGAGGTCTGTGTTCGGGAAAACAGCGGGCGCGCAATGCTTAATCGATGCGCATAGAGGGTGGTTTGGCAAGTACTGCGCCAGTTCGATGGCAGTTATTCGGCCCGGCGTCGTGAAACTCAAAATTAGTGGTCTATAGTTTAATGGGTCTGGCCAACCTTCAGACGGTACAGCTGACGACCAGTCGGTGAGTGCGGGCGGTGCCAGAACGACGCCGTAGCGGTAAATTATGACACTCAATTTCGTGACTGATCGTCACGATTGGTTCCACCGATCGGCAAGTAGATGTGCCCAAACATAATTGATCAGAATTCAACCGGTTTCTAATAAAAATTTGCGGCCTGAGATGACGTTAAATAAAGACTCACTCATGAAGGCCCGCTGACAAAAACATGAAAATACAACTTTCCAGCACGTTACCGTTCACCCCCGTCCAGCTCGATGCTCACCACGTAAAGCCGCGTCGTGCCGTCGGACAGCTTTCCGGTTTTGACGGCGAGCGTGAGTATCGTGCCGCTGTGTATGAATTCAGGCATTCAAATGATGACTCCATTCATTATCAGGTCGACCCGAACGAACGCGTGTATTTAGATGAGTTAAACGATGCTTCGGATGACAAAGCTCCAGGAAGAACTACCAGCGTACCTGAGTCATTAGAGTGGCTGGCTCATGATGAGGGAATGAGCTACAAGCCTTATTCGTTTCTGGTTATGAATGCTATGACGAAGCTCGTTGCCAATTGGGACGGTGTGGTATATCGCACACCAAGTGGTGAGCAGCTGCGCGATACCGCCGTGAACGCCACGCTCCAGGTTATCGATGCCTGCGTTTGCAACCGCTTCGGCCTGTGGGGAATGGTAAATCTGTCTGGTGACAAGCACGGCTCTTTGGGCAATACATCAAGCCGCCAGCTCGGCTGGGTACCGCTCTAAGCGCCAGTGTTATGCGGTGGCGCTGAATACAGCGCCTGAGCCTGAAGTGATATCCAAGGTTAGGAATTCCATGCCGATGGCAAATGTCCCGGCTTGGGTGTTTTGCTTGCAATACCGGACGATGCAAATGCCATTCAACAGCCGAGTGTCCAGAACGACGATACTGCCAGCTGTCATGGGTTTGACGCAGTCAACCGCACATCCAACGATCGACATGTCTGTCATGGTGGCTTCGACGGGAGATTGAACCGGCCATTCAGTCCAGAGACTGGCGCTGGTTTGGTGATCGTGACGATAAATTTTTCTAACATCGTCGGCTGAGTGCGTATCGATTTGCTCTATCGGTGTCGCGGCTGCCTTACACTGAGCGCATCGTTCATCCGTGGGGTAACCAATGCCGGTTGCGCGCAAGGTTGGGTAGCTAGCCTGACAGAAGGGGCATTGATCCCTTTTCGGCAGGTTCGAGAAGGTGAAATTTTCGCGAGATGTTCCGGACGGGGGAGCCTTTCGATGTTTTTTGGCCGAATCGGATTTTGGCTCATCGGGCGTATCAGAGGGTTCACGATGCGTCGCATCGGCCGAGTTGGACTGACGATTCCAGTCTGGTTTTCCGCCGGGTGCTGATGTGTTTTCTATGAACAGCTCTTGATCGTACGCCGCACGGGTCTCTGGGTTGCACAACGTGCTGACGGCTTCGTTGAGCAATTTTGCAGTGGACACGTCGCCACCTAAGTCAGGGTGGAGCCGCATTTTTTGCATCATGGCCCGATAGCTTGCTTTGATAACAGGCTCCGGAGCGTCCGGCTGGACATGCAATAGCTCGTAATAATTGGGTACGCTTTCCACACTTAGGTATCGGCGCTGACTGCCGTTTATGTGAGGGATAATAGAGGGGAGAGGGGTATTTGGTGTCTGGTTACCTCTAAATCGTGCGCGGTTTCAAAAAAGTGGATTTTTGAATAAGCTAATCAGGGTAAAAGGTTTGTGTCAGAAGGACGAAAAAGGAGGCACCCATGCCTAAAGTGAATGTTGAGGCATCAATCGAAATAGCGGCATCCCGTGAGCGAGTCCATGAGGTTCTCGTCGATTTCAACACGTGGCCGATATGGTCTCCGTGGTTATACCTGGAGCCTGATGCCAGACTGGAATATCGTGGTGAGGTAGGGCAAACGGGGCACGGATACGATTGGGTCGGTCGTAAGACTGGAGCTGGCGGTATGACCTTGCTTCACTCGTCCTTGGAACGGATTGATTGTGATCTGCAGTTCCTTAAACCCTATAAGTCGGAAGCCGAAGTCGCATTTGATCTGGAAGCCGTCGACGCATCGACAACCCGGCTGACCTGGCATATGAAGAGCAGCCTTCCATTTTTTATGTTCTGGATGAAAGCCACCATGGTCGGGATGATTACATCTGATTATCACCGTGGTCTTGCATTGCTCAAAGATTATCTGGAGACCGGTTCAACTCATTCATCAACCAAAATCGATGGCATCGTTGATGTGGAGGCTCTGTACTATGTGGGTGCAAAAGGCGCTGGCTTTATTCGCGAATTAGGACCGTCAATGGAGGAGAGTTTCAAAACCTTGACTGATACTTCCGCGGCACGCCAGTACTCCATAAGTGGTTTGCCATTTGTTTTGTACAACTCAATGGACATTAAAACGGGACACTGCGATTACACCGCAGCATTGCCGACGTTTGATCCAACACCGGTGGAGTCACCTCTGGTTTCCGCGCTTCGACCTGAGTGCCGCGCATTGAAAGTTATTCACGCCGGTCCTTATAAACATTTGGGCAATGCTTGGTCGTTAATCATGGCTGAAGCGAGAGAGCAAAAACTGAAGATAAATAAGTCGCTTCCTCCATTCGAACGGTATTTAAACGATCCGGATGAGGTTGATGAAGACGATCTCATTACGGAAATCTACCTCCCATTGAAAGCCTCTTGATATCGCGATAACGCCGTATTCACCTGGGCGCGTTTCGTCTAGGTTTTACAAGGGATGATTGTTGTCGTAAGAGCCGGGGACCTTCAGTTCTGCGCATCCCGTCTCTGAGTTGTTGCTGCATTTTCGCCAAACGAGTTGATGCTCATCAACCTCTACGGGGTCATTGGAGGAACAACCCGTGATGATGGCAAAGGTGAAAATGAGTGCGGCGAGCCTTAAATGGTGATGCATTAGTGATCTTCAGTAGCCGGGCGTCTGCCTTGTTCACAGAATCTAGCCAGCTTCCCAACCACTATTGGTAACAAAGTGTTGTCACCTGAACGCGTTCGACTAGCGCTATTAATGTGAGCAGAAGCGAGATTGTTACTCACCGTTACAGATAAACTGTCGGCAGCTATTTATCGTAGGCTGAGTGCTGTTTAGTGCGGACCAAACTAATGAAAACTAACTATTCCTGGATCGGGAGGGCATTACTCCTGTATCTGTGGATACTTTCAGCCCCTCTTTGGGCAGGCGATATTTCAAGCGATGTTCGCTCTACTGAGCCAACAACGTCGAACACACGCGGTGGATTTTTAGAAATCGGAATTGCTGCGGCCATTGAAGAGAGAATCCAACGAAGCCTGGACCCTTCCGAGGATGGCGACTTGAATCTTGCTATCCGCCTGTCATTGAGCGCCGGATATCGATACGACAGACTTTTTTTTGAAGCCAGTGAGAGTGGGTTTGATGGCTTGAATATGGGAGTTGTTTTGTGGGAGAACGATCGCTGGAGGTTTGATGCACTCTTGGCCAACGTCGCCGGCAATCTGACTTTGGAAAGTGACGAACCGCCCCCTCCGACGACTGAGTCGGAAAGGAATCGAGCCATTATTGAACGCGATAGCTTTTACGTCGCGGCTGGTGGGCGACTATCAGGATACTTTGGCGATACGCTGATCCAGTTTAGACTTGTATCCGATTGGTATGATGACAATGGCTTATTAGGCAGTGCAAGGGTGGGCCGTAACTGGCAGCTGGGAAACTGGAATATTCAAGCTGTGGCAGGAGTGCGCTACAACTCCAGCCAATTTAATAACTATCTATATGGAATTACGTCGGAAGAGCAATCTGAAAGGTTTCCTGAATTTACAACTCAGCATGCATGGATATCCGAGGTAGAGCTTGGTGCAAGCTTGCCGTTGAAAGAAAACTGGGTGTACTCATCAAGACTTAGGTTTCGTAACTATCCGGGTTCGGTTACCGATAGCCCTCTGGTCATAGATGGCGATGATGTCATATTAACCACCGCTATCCACTACGTTTTCTAGGTATTGATTCGCTGAGATGCTTAGTTTGTTTTCCGTTTTCCTAAGATCGAGCGCACTGGCGTTATTGCTTGTGGCAAGCGTGTCGAAAGCAGACGAAAGATTGAGTGTTTTAACTTTGGTTGCTAAACCGACCTCATGTGTAGCGTTGCATCGAGGTCAGATGTGCTTTCAGAAAATTCGATTCACCTGGGAATCGGATTCGTCTAATTCCTACTGTTTGTATCAAGATGGTTTAGAAACAGCCTTGTATTGTTCCAGATCGGCAAAGAGTTCCTATATTCATGAGTATGCCTCCGAATCGTTTCAGTCTTTTTCTTTGTTAGACATAGGCTCTGGAAATATCGTGTCTACGTTAAAAATTAATACTGCCTGGGTTTACCGAACGGGGCGTCGTAGTTCAAGTGGGTGGAGGTTGTTCTAGCTCATGTCAGATTCAATCGAAGATCAGCAGCACATAATGGTAGTCGAGGATGATGCGTCACTGGCGCGTTGGATGGCCGATTATCTTGAAATGCATGATTTCGCCGTCACTGTGGCGAATCAGGGCGATATTGCGGTTGACATGATTAAATCAGATATGCCCAATGCTGTTGTTCTTGATTTAAATCTTCCTGTGTTAGATGGCTTGGAAGTGTGTCGGCAAGTACGTGATTTTTACGATAAGCCTATCGTCATGCTGACGGCTCGCGATACCGATTCCGATGAAATAACCGGCTTGGATACTGGCGCTGATGACTACCTGACAAAGCCTATCAAACCCAGCATTTTATTAGCGCGTATTCGCGCA
>JAHDGK010000005.1:43674-89918 GCA_020627685.1 Granulosicoccus sp.
CCTCAAACTTAAATGAGAATACTCTCGGCTACGAGTTTGTCCTGTCAGAAAAAGACGAAATAGTTCTGCCAGATGCATTGAATGCGCTTTTAGAGTCAGGTGAGCGACTAACGCTTGAGTCAGAACAGAATATAACGCTTTACTTCTTATTGCCCGAAACACAGAAGATTCTCAGTATCGCGATACCGAAAGCTGCCGATACACAATTGCGTTTATTGCTCACACTTTTATTTTATGCCTCTATTGCGTTTCTCCTGTTGCTTTGGCTTTACCCTTTGGTTCGTCGCCTGCATCGATTAGCACGAGCAGCGGGTCGCTTCGGGGAGGGTGAGCTAGATCAACGCATAGATACCCACAAAAGAAGCCAGCTATATGATATTGAGTCTGAGTTTAACAAGATGGCTCAACGCATCCAGGATTTAGTCGGTGACAATAAACTACTTAGTAGCGCCGTCTCACACGATCTTAAAACTCCATTAGCCAGACTGCGCTTTGGAATTGACTCTTTGTCTGAGCAAATAAGCGAACCGAAACAAGTCAACTATCTTGAGCGGATTAGTGATGATCTGACTCAGATGGAAGAGCTGGTCGATGTGCTTTTAGAATTCGCAAAATTAGATCAGCGCTTGTCAGATCTTCCATTAGGAGAAGTGTCCTTGCAAGAGCTTGCAGCTGAATGCGTTGAAACTCACCAAGTGCACGGACAGCATCAGTTTCTCTTAAACGTTGTGGGGAATACACCAGACGTTATGGGTGAGCCTCGGTATATCCGAATGATGCTGAACAATATTTTCAGCAATGCCCTAAAGTTTGCGGAAACACATATCCATATTAGTATTGAACACCGCAAAGGCTCAGTTCGTTTACTGGTTGAAGATGACGGCCCGGGTTTTGAGGGTGAATCGCCTATGCAATGGCTGAAGCCATTCGCTAAAAGCGATCCAAGGACTGTCAGCTTAACTGTTCAGAGTCATGGTATGGGCTTGGCGATAGTGCACAGGATTGCCCTGTGGCACGATGTCGAAATCCAATTGGGCAGTAGTAAAGAACTAGGTGGGGCGTGCGTGACACTTGTCTTCCGCACGCTCTCCTGACAATGTCTATTGAGAGATTGCCGGTTGTGTGCTCAAGTTGGTAGGGCGTGTGTCAGCAGACTTTGCATCCATAGTCTCAGTGCTTTCCCCTGTATAAAGAGCGCTGTCTTGTAAAACGATAATGTCGTATCGAGTGCTCAGTACACTAACAGCTGCTAACTGTTGCTGCTGCGCTAGAGTAGGGGCCTGTCCATCGAGTGTTATTTCGTCGATAGTAATGTTGATAAAATCAGCTTCTCCACGACTGGTATCCAGTGTGCCGCCAGGATATTCCAGTGAGACTTCCATAACTGTTTGTGAAGGTACTGCTGGAACGGTACAACCCTTGTCTGTGTAGTTAAAGGTTGTAATTTTTCCCTCATTACCTTCAATAGTAGTGACAGTTACTGAGGTGTTTGAGATAGGTGCGAAAACAGAGACGCCGCAAAACGTCTGATACGCCCCATCGTATTTTGTCAGCGTTGTGGTTTGTTCATCCTCAAGAGCCGCTGCCGTATCGGGCGTCGAAACGCTTGAAGAAGAGCCTGAGCCACACGCGCTCAATACCAAAGGAAAAATGATTGCAGCAAAAATATTGCGTTTCATGTACCTGACATCTCGTAAATTTGAGCGATAACCGTTTTAGGGTTGTTCTCTGGTCCCACATTTCGATGTGCCGATTCGCGCGCGCACAGGAAACTAGTGACCTTCATTGAGGATTATTATTTCCTTGCTGTTTCGGGGCCATTTCCACTTCCCGGATAACCTCTGGACGTTATATGCAGGCGCCGGATATTTTTGAGCCGTGTCACCTCCGATCAGTACAACGTTTGACAAGAGTCAGGGTATGGCTTGATTTGCGTTTGAAATACAGGCATTCTCGAAAAGACTATAAGTAAAATTCACCGTTCACCACACCACGGAGTGAGTTATATGAAGAAGTCTCGTCTGCTATTTTTAGCCCCCTTTGTTTTTGCCGGTAGTGTTAGTTCACCGTTACACGCCGCCGAAAAATTAACCTATTACTGCAGTGCTCAAGAGGACTGGTGTCAGATTATGGCTACAGGATTCGAGGAGGCGACCGGTATAAAAGTGAGCATGACCCGAAAGAGTTCTGGTGAAACGCTGGCTCAAATTAAGGCCGAATCGAGTAATCCGAAAGGGGATATCTGGTGGGGCGGTACGGGCGATCCTCACCTGCAAGCAGCGGAAGAAGGCTTAACCGTCGCTTACGAATCGCCTTTAAATGCGGAGCAAAATGATTGGGCAGTTAAACAGGCTGCTTCTGCAGATTTTAAAACCATGGGAATCTATTCGGGTGCCTTGGGTTATGGCTATAACGAAGAGGTTCTGAAAGCCAATGATCTACCGGTTCCTGCGTGCTGGGCTGACCTACTCAAGCCTGAATACAAAGGCCACGTGCAAATGGCTAACCCGAATTCATCCGGAACGGCTTACACCACTCTAGCCACCATCGTACAGCTGTTTGGTGAAGATGAAGGTTTCGAGTTCATGAAAGGGCTGCACAAGAATATCAATCAGTACACCAAGTCTGGCTCAGCACCTATCAAAGCTGCCGCACGTGGGGAAAATACTATCGGTATCGTGTTCATGCACGACGCTGTGAAGCAGGCTGCATCCGGATTCCCCATTAAAGTTGTGGCTCCGTGTGAAGGCACTGGCTATGAAATTGGTGGCATGAGTTTGATTAAGGACAGCCGTAATCCTGAAAATGCTAAGAAGTTTTTTGATTGGGCGCTCACTGCTGAGGTACAAACCCGTGCGCTGGAAGTTAAGGCGTTTCAGGTGATGTCAAACAAGAGCGCAACCAGTTCGCCAATGGCGCCTGACCTTGCGTCTATTAAGCTGATTGACTACGACTTTAAAAAGTATGGATCGTCAGCAGAGCGTAAGCGTCTACTGAAAAAGTGGGACGATGAAGTATCAGTGCTACCTCAATAATAAAAAACTAGTTCAATACCTATAAATAAGGCTGATACATGAACAAGAGCACGTGGTTGTGGCTTGTTCTAGGCCTAATCGGATTCTGCCTACTACCCTGGTATGTGCAAGAAGACGGTTTTTGGGGATTCGAATGGTTAGTTGATGGCTATCCATTCGATCCCGACTATGCGCCGGGGCTTTTCCTTATATTGCAAGGGGAAAAGCTCTGGCTTGCCCCCATTCCTGTTTGGCTACTACTGCCAATCTTTGCGCTAGCATTCTCCACTCGTTCCGATCGGTACTCGGCCAATGTGCTGTTGCTTGCAGGGCTGTTGGGGCTGACATGGTTAGCTATCCAAGGCTACTCAATTGGCTTGCGCGGTTGGAACTATGAAGCCTTAACGGCGTTATTCGGCCCACTTGAAGATCGCCAATTCGGCATGGGCTCCGGGGCATTGCTAGTCGCAGCATCCTTCTTATTCATCATGACCACCGGCATTGCCGGTCGCGGTGCGGTAAACGGCGATATTTTTGTGGTTGGTGCGATCGGGCTGATTATCGCCATGGTCACCGTCTTTATTTTCTTTCCCATTGTCCAGATGTTGTCCAGCGCATTGCGTGACAACGATGGTGTCTACTCCCTGGGTATTTTTGCATCCAAATTTTTTGACAATAAAATTTGGGGGCTGAGTTGTATTCAGGGTGGCACGCGCTGTGGAGTTGCCTGGAATTCTCTTTTTCTCGCTATTCTTGTTGGTTTTTCGACAACGGCGTTGGGGTTGGCGTTTGCTTTGGTTGCGACTCGTTCCGGTTTCAGATTCGGGAAGATGTTGCGTGCATTAACTGTACTACCCATCATCACCCCGCCTTTTGTTATTGGTCTAGCCATCATCTTGTTGTTCGGGCTTTCGGGTAGCATCACCCAGTTCGTTGCTGATCTATTCGACTTACAGCCTACGCGTTGGGTCTATGGTTTGCCGGGCATCTATATTGCCCAAATGCTGTCCTTCACTCCCATTGCCTTTCTTGTACTTATAGGAGTTGTTGAGGGTGTCAGTCCTTCCATGGAAGAGGCGGCGCAAACACTCAGAGCTTCAAAGTGGCAAACGTTTCGTACCGTATCCCTTCCGCTTATGAGGCCGGGTCTGGCTAATGCTTTTTTATTAGGGTTTATTGAAAGCATGGCGGACTTTGGTAACCCGTTAGTGTTAGGGGGCAACTACGATGTTTTGTCCACCGAAATATTCTTTGCCATTGTGGGTGCGCAGAACGATCAAGGAAAAGCTGCAGTTCTAGCAATTGCCTTGTTGATATTCACGTTAACGGCGTTTTATGCCCAACGACGCTGGTTGGGCAACAAGTCTTACACGACCAAAACGGGTAAGGGTGATGGCGGTATGCATGTTCTGTTACCCAAAAGGATATTGATGCCTTGTTACTTCATCGTCCTGACTTGGGGGACGTTCACGATCACCGTCTACGGAATGATCCTTTACGGTGGTTTTGTTGAAACCTGGGGGCTGAACAACACCCTAACGTTCAAACACTATATAACCGCCTTCGGTATTGGGTTTAATGATTTTGGGCTTCACTTCAAGGGCGCTGCATGGGACTCTTTTTGGACGACCCTAAAAATTGCGGCAACGGCTGCCCCGTTAACCGCCATTGTCGGATTGCTAACGGCCTGGTTGTTAGTCAGGCAAAACTTCGCGGGCAAACAGGCATTTGAGTTTGGCACCATGCTGAGTTTTGCTATCCCGGGCACGGTTATCGGTGTGAGTTATATTCTCGCGTTTAATGTGCCGCCCATAGAGTTGACAGGTACGGGCGCCATTCTCGTTATCAGCTTTATCTTTCGCAACATGCCTGTGGGTGTGAGGGCAGGGATCGCTTCAATGTCTCAAATAGATAAAAGCCTTGATGAAGCATCGTTGACCTTGGGTGCGAATACCTGGAGAACGTTCACGAGAATAATCTTACCTTTAATGCGGCCAGCTATTTTGGCAGCACTGGTATTCAGTTTTGTCCGGGCTATGACAGCGATCAGTGCGGTTATCTTTTTGGTGAGTGCGGAGTACAACATGGCCACGAGCTACATTATTGGACGCGTTGAAAACAACGACTACGGCATCGCAATCGCATACTCCTCTGTCCTTATAGTCGTCATGCTCACAGTGGTTGCACTCATGCAGCTTTTAGTGGGGCGTGCGAATACTCGCCGCAGACTTGCCCAGTCTGGATCAAACGGTTAATCCCGGAAACGCTATGAGTCAAACCCAATTCGGAAGTAAAGCTGCATCGGTTGAATTTCAGCATGTCAGTAAAATTTACGGCAAGAGTGTCACCGCAGTGGACGATGTATCACTACACGTCGACGCTGGTGAACTTGTCACTTTGTTAGGGCCGTCGGGATGCGGAAAGACAACAACACTTCGAATGATCGCTGGTTTAGAGATGGCCAGTAGTGGAACCATCAAAATAGGTGATACAGATGTAACGAACGTTCCTGCAACCGATCGCGACGTGTCGATGGTTTTCCAATCGTACGCATTGTTTCCGCACATGACGGTTTTAGAGAACGTCTCTTACGGTCTGCGAATTTCTAAAATGAAGAAATCAGAGATTGAAGATCGTGCGCAGTCGGGTCTCGACTTGGTGGGCTTGTCAGGTTATGGAGCCAGATTACCGAGTGAACTATCAGGAGGGCAGCAGCAACGTGTCGCAGTAGCTAGAGCGCTGGTGCTGGAGCCGCAGGTTCTACTCTTTGACGAACCTCTCTCTAATCTTGATGCAAAGCTGCGTAGGCAGGTCAGAGAAGATATCCGCGAGATTCAAACCAAATTGGGATTAACCGTTGTGTATGTGACACATGATCAAGAAGAGGCATTAGCGGTGTCCGATCGAATCATTGTTATGAACAATGCGGTCATTGCACAGATTGGTGCACCTCGAGAGCTGTATGCCCAGCCTGTCAATGAATTTGTCGCAGACTTTATTGGTGAGGCGAATTTATTTGATGCGAAAGTTTTGGATGTAGTCGGCTCTACCGCAAAGGTTGACATTGGCGGCATGCTGCTTGATATGGATGCTAATGGAAACACTCAGGGTGACGCCCGTTTGGCGGTGCGTCCGCAAGCCATAAACTTGCACGATTCCGGAGTATCCAACAGTTTGTCCGGTGTTGTATTAAAAGCATCGTATGCCGGAAGTCACATGGAGTATCAAGTTGAGACAGCGGCAGGTCAAATTTTCGTTGTATCTGATGCTGACGCAGATCGCACGGTTGGTGACGACATCAGCTTAACCTTCAGATCTAAAGGGCCGGTGTTGTTACCACCGGCCTAAGTGTTCTTTAGACGCCTGTATAAGCGTTAACCTAGAACTTCCTTAATAGATTTAGCAGTGGCGTCCACGACGATGTCTGCTTCAGTCTTGCTCAGGCAGAACGGTGGTGCAAACCCCAGAATGTCACCTTGCGGCATCGCTCGGGCAATGACGCCTTTGTCGAGCATTGCGGCAACAACCGACGGAGCAATTTTCTGGCTGGCATCAAAGAAGGTCGGAGTTTCTTTGTCTTTTACCAGTTCTATTGCGCACAACATACCTTCGCCTCTAATGTCTCCCACGTTGGGGTGGTCGCTCAAAGCAGAACGCATCGTATCATTCAGGTACTTTCCGGTTTGTCCGGCGTTACTGACCAAATTCAGTGAGTCGATGAGTTGCAAATTCGCAACGCCTGCCGCAGCGCAAATAGGGTGCGCAGAGTATGTCCAGCCATGCCCGATCGGGCCGTAAATATCTGTTCCTTCAACAAGGATCTTCCACATTTTTTCAGACACTATTGATCCAGATAGTGGAGCGTAGGCTGATGTCAGGCCTTTAGCGATAGTGATTAAATCTGGTTTCATGTCATAGTGGGTAGAACCGAACATGCTGCCTAGTCGTCCAAACCCGGTGACCACTTCATCGGCAATAAGAAGGATGTCGTGCTTTTCAAGCACTGCTTGAATCGCTTTCCAATATCCCTTGGGCGGGGGAACAATGCCACCCGTACCCAGCACAGGCTCACCAATGAATGCGGCAATGGTATCTGCACCTTCGCGTTGAATGAGATCTTCCAATTGCTGTGCGCAGAAAGCAGAGAATGCCTCTTCGCTCATTGTTCTATCTTGGCGATGATAGTAGTAGGGCGCCTCCGTATGTATAACTTGCG
This sequence comes from Granulosicoccus sp., assembly GCA_020627685.1. Taxonomy (GTDB): domain Bacteria; phylum Pseudomonadota; class Gammaproteobacteria; order Granulosicoccales; family Granulosicoccaceae; genus Granulosicoccus. Next base: position 50,905 of record JAHDGK010000005.1, read on the forward strand.
AAAGCGGCAGATCGAATTTCTTGTGAAAAAGTTCCAAGCCTGTTAACGAACCGGTCATTAGACCAGAGCCGTGATAACCCCTCCAGCGGGAAATGATCTTCTTTTTTTCGGGTCTATTCAATACGTTGTTGTAGTACCAAACAAGTTTAATATTGGTCTCGTTTGCATCTGAACCGGACAACCCGAAGTACACACGGCTCATAGAGTCCGGGGCCCGGTCGATAATCATTTTTGACAACGTAATTGAGGCCTCGGTGCCATGCCCGACATAGGAGTGGTAGTAACTTAGCTCCTTGGCCTGCTCAGCAATTGCATCTGAAATTTCCTGCCTGCCGTAGCCTGCGTTTACGCAATATAAACCCGCGAACGCATCGAGAAATGCTTTGTCATCCCGGTCGTGGATGTATACACCTTCGCCACCTGCAATAATTCGACTACCAATTTCTCCGCGAGCAAACTGGCCCAGATGTGTTGAAGCATGGAAAAAGTGGTCCTGATCCCATTGGCTGAGCTGATCGTTTTTGAGCATGACGCGCGTTCCTGAAAAATTTAGCGTATACCCGACAGTTCATTGTGAATTTCGTGGGTATTTCGCGGGAATGGTACCAGACACGACCGCCTAGAATGCTCGTGCGTATTGCAAGTAAATTTAGCTAGCCATTGAAGTTGAAGTGCTTACCGGTACAATGAGTTCAAGCTCACGCATCTGTAGATAAGCCATGAAAGACGCAGTAATCGTATCCACCGCTCGCACACCTATTGGTATGGCCTACAGAGGCGCATTGAACAACATAAAGTCTCCCACCATGGCGGCTCATGCTATATCCCATGCAGTGAGTCGAGCGGGTGTTGATCCCACAGAAATCGAAGATCTGGTATTAGGTTCAGTGCTGACGGCAGGTACCGCTGGTATGAACGTCGCGCGATTATCAAGTCTGGCCGCCGGATTACCGGTTAGCGTGTCCGCGCAAACAATAGACAGGCAATGCTCGTCAGGATTGATGGCAATAGCTACGGCGGCCAAGCAAATAATGATTGACGGGCAAGATGTGGTTGTTGCGGGTGGCCAGGAAAATATTTCAGCGGTTCAGAGTAACTATATGCAGTGGGCTTCTGATGAACGAGACACCAACGTACTTGCGCATCAGGAACACGCTTATATGCCGATGTTGCAAACCGCAGAGACCGTTGTAAGTCGCTATTCCATCAGCCGCGAAGCACAAGACGAATATGCAGTCATGTCACAGTCTCGTACTGCAGCCGCACAGGCCAGAGGAGCGTTCGATGATGAAATCGTTCCAATCAGTGCAACAAAAATTGTTAAAAATAAAGAAACCGGTGAAACATCATTAGAAGAAGTCACACTAACTAAAGATGAAGGTAACCGTCCTTCAACCACATTAGAGACACTCGCCGGATTGAAACCGGTTATTGAGGGTGGAATGGTGACGGCTGGTAATGCAAGTCAGCTATCAGATGGAGCTTCGGCTTGCGTTTTAATGGAAGGGCAGCTGGCCTCTAAACGTGGGCTTAGCCCATTAGGCGTTTACCGCGGCATGGCTGTGGCGGGCAATGCGCCAGATGAAATGGGAATAGGGCCCATCCTAGCGATACCTAAGCTTTTAAAAAACCATGGTTTGTCCATTAATGACATTGGTCTTTGGGAGCTTAATGAAGCATTTGCCTGTCAGGTTTTATACTGTCGAGATCACTTAGGTATTGACCCCGATATTTACAATGTGAATGGTGGTGCAATTTCGATTGGACATCCGTACGGAATGACGGGGGCACGGCAGGTAGGTCATGCGCTTATCGAAGGTAAGCGACGTGGTGTAAAGTACGTCGTTGTTTCAATGTGTGTTGGCGGCGGTATGGGCGCTGCCGGTTTGTTTGAAGTCGCGTAGATTGATTCATTCGCTGACATCGAAAGTTTGCCTTTAATCGATTGCGCTCTGCACAGTATGCAAATCGTATAGCTGAAAAAATATGACTAACACAACTCCATCAGATCAAGACGACCCAATGATGCGCCCGAGGTATGTTGGCGTTCCGACGTTTTTTCGGGCTCCGCTTAAAGAGAATCTGGAAGATGTTGATATCGGAATCATCGGGGTTCCATTTGACGGTGGCGTAACAAGCCGGCCCGGTGCACGGCACGGACCCAGAGAGGTCCGCAATTTATCAACCATGGTTCGTATGATTAATCAGGCCACGGGTGTAGCGCCGCATGAGCTGTGCAAAGTAGCTGATGTCGGTGATGCCTGGGTGCCGTCGCCGTTTGAACTCACCGGTAGCCATAAGAGTATTCAAGATTTCTTTGAGCGAGTTTGTGCCCGCAACATTATGCCGTTAGCAGTGGGGGGTGATCATTCTATTAGCCTGCCGATTTTACGAGCAGTCGCGGCTGAGCAGCCCGTCGGCATGATTCATATCGATGCACACTGTGATACTGGTGATGACTACATGGGCTCACGCTTTCATCATGGCGCGCCGTTTAGTCGAGCAGTAGAAGAGGGGCTGCTAGATCCAAAGCGAACAGTTCAAATAGGTATTCGCGGATCAATAAACGATCGTGACTTATGGAAATTCAGTCATGACAGTGGCATGCGAGTTATCTACATGGAAGAATTCTATCGGCTCGGTATCGATGCTGTTATTGCAGAAGCCCGGCGAGTAGTTGGCGATGGGCCAACTTATATCAGTTTTGATATCGACAGTTTAGATCCCGCTTTTGCACCGGGTACTGGTACGCCTGAAATTGGCGGGCTTACCAGTCTAGAAGCGCAGATGCTAATCAGGGGTTGCCGGGGCTTGCACTGTGTAGGTGCGGACTTAGTCGAAGTATCCCCCGCGTTTGATGCTGCTGGAAATACATCGTTAGCAGGTGCAAATCTTTTGTTTGAACTGCTTTGTGTATTAAGTGAGGCAAAGCACGCACAACTGTAAAAGGCATCGTTATGGAGCGATATGCTCCGTGAAAGTTCATAGTGTTTGCATTCGTTGTCAAACTTCTGTCTTTACTTGCTGAGTTGTCACTTTATTTTGCATCTGCGTCGTTGGAAATCTCAAAATCGCACTTGAGGCTGGATGTTTGGCCGGTGAGACAGTAGGATCGTGGGGAGGTTAGAAAGTCTGAGCTCGAATCAGAGCCTCTTTTTTACACTTTAAAGTCGTACTACTGGAGAATAAAATGCGTTCGAAAAAACTACTAGCGATAAGCTGCGCTACTGCCATGTCGGCATACGGTGCGGTCGCTCAAGCTGCCGATGTTGTCATCGGTGTGCCTAACTGGCCTTCTGTTTTGGTAACAGCCCACGTGCTTAAAGTTGCCATGGAAAACAACCTGGGTTTAGAAGTTGAACTACAGAACGGCACAAACCCCGTTGTATTTGAAGCGATGGATTCAGGTTCTATGCATGTGCATCCTGAAGTCTGGTTGCCTAACCAAACTAACCTTAACAACACCTACGTAGTCGAAAAGCAAACTGTACGCATGAACCCTAACGGCGTTGCAGGCGATCAGGCTATGTGTGTTACTGCAGGTACAGCTGAAAGAACCGGTATTGAAAACCTCAGCGATCTAACCGATCCTGAAATGGCTAAGAACTTCGATACTGATGGCGACGGTATGGGTGAAATCTGGATTGGTGCAGCAGGCTGGGCATCAACAAATGTTGAAAAAATTCGCGCTAAGTCATATGGCTACGATGCCACTATGACATTGAAAGAAATGGATGAGACTCTGGCACTTGCAGAAGTTGATGCAGCTGTTGCTAAAGACGAGAACATCGCTTTCTTCTGCTACACACCTCATCACATGTTTGCACTGCATGAGCTGGTAATTCTTAAAGAGCCTGCGCATGACGCAGCAGCTTGGAATGTTATCCAGCCTACAGACGATCCGGAGTGGCTGAGTAAGTCAGAAGCCGGTGTTGCATGGAGCACTGCGTACTTGCACATTCACTATGCTGCATCACTTGAAACTGATCAGCCAGAAGCCGCTGCGATGCTCTCTAAAGTGTCTCTAGACACTGATGTTGTATCTGCAATGACTTATGCATTGGTTGTCGACAAGCAAGATCCAGCTGAGTTTGCTGCTAAGTGGGTTGAAGACAACGCTGAAACTGTTGATAGCTGGTTACAGTAAAACCCTCTGTTAGATTAAGTCCGTTGCGCGCAGCCTCCATTTAGAGGCTGCGTCGCTGAAACTCTTAACACTACGCCAGCTTAAGGAAGTGCATCTCCTATGACTGATAACGTTATCGTATTGGAAAACGTTTGGAAAATATTTGGGGAGCGTGCCGATGAAGCGCTTCATGCAATCAAAACACGAGGGTTGGGTAAGCCTGAAGTGTTAGAAGAGTTTGCCTGCGTTGTCGGAATAGCCGATTGCTCATTTGAAGTAAAACGTGGTGAGATTTTTTGTGTAATGGGGCTGTCTGGATCCGGTAAGTCTACGATGGTCCGACACCTTAATCGCCTGATAGAACCCACAGCAGGCTCTATCCATATGCTCGGAAAAGATGTACTTGCTATGGGCGCTTCCGAGTTACGCGAGTTGCGTGCACGTCATATTGGAATGGTTTTCCAACACATGGCCTTGTTACCGCACCGCACCGTTCGTGACAACGTCGGTTTTCCGCTTCAGGTTCGAGGCGAACCGAAATCGCGTCGTTGGGAAGTGTCTCAACAGTGTCTCAACCGGGTGAACCTGGACGGCTATGAAGATCGATTCCCCAGTGAACTCTCCGGGGGGATGCAACAACGAGTAGGGCTTGCACGTGCGTTAGCCTCTGACCCGGAAGTCCTCTTGATGGACGAACCTTTTTCCGCACTTGATCCGCTGATTCGTCGTCAGTTGCAAGATCAGTTCATGGCACTTTCAGCCGAGATGAATAAGACCACCGTGTTTATTACTCATGATTTAGACGAAGCGATTCGCATTGGAGATCGCATCGCCATCATGAAGGACGGTCGCATTGTACAGATAGGTACACCAGAAGAAATCGTGACTCAGCCGGCGGATCAATATGTTGCCGATTTTGTTGAAGGCATTTCAAAACTCAAATTGGTGTTTGCGCATTCGATTATGGAACCCATCGCCGATTTTAAACCGCGTAGTACTGATGATTTATCGATAAGTCCGCGAGCACACCATGGCACTGATTTAGATACTCTCATCGATGTATCTACAACATCCGAACAGCCCATCGTTATCACCGATGATGACAACCAGGATATTGGAGTTGTCACCCGAGCAACGTTGTTAAAAGGCATTAAGGGAGGCAAAGCATGAGTACCGATACAGGTTTAGAACTAGGACCGCGTTCTCTAGATGCCTCAATTGGCGAATTCACAAAAGAGAACACGCCTTACTACACAGCGGCATTTACTAAAATTCAGGATGCAACAAGCTTTGCATTCACATGGAACATGGCTGCTGCAGCGTTGGGTCCGATATGGGCTGCCTTCCGAGGTGTTTGGGGATTTTTCTGGACGTTCCTTGTATTAGAATTATTTGCCTTCGTTCAAATAGGCCGGGGTTTGTGGGGTGAATTAGGTGCTGATCAAATCGCGCGCTTTGAAAAACTCTCCGAGAATATTGCCAAACGCGAAGCTCAGGCAAAAGAGCTACTGGCAGCAGGTGATGCAGCCGGAGCTGCGGCTAAACAAAAAATAGCAGACAACTTGTCGCGTGTTGCTCAATCCGCACAAGAGCAGGCGCAAGCGGCAGGGGCAGAAGCGACCTCTATTTTCTTAACCGGTGTAGCTCTGCTCGTAGCGGTGAAACTACTGGAAGGGCTATACGCCAACATAGCTTATGAAAAACAGTATCTGACGTGGCGAGCAAAGCCTGCCAGTGTTTCCTCGGGGACAAGCAGGGCTGGTCTTTGGTTTGGTGGTCTGATGTTGGTGGCCATTTGGCCGTTAACGCTTTTTAGATTCACTGTCTCCGACCCTGATGGAAAACTTGCATCATTAACCAATGGTTTTCTTGGCGACAAGATTCCATTAACCGAATTTCCCATAGGCCGCGAATACCTAGCCAAGTTTGCAAAGAGTGGAGATGCGGGCTTCGATTGGCTGGCGTTGCACTTCAGTGATGTGTTCGATGGCATAACCGCAGGTATACGGTCGGTGCTGGATGGTTTAGAAATCGTACTTATTGATACTCCATGGCCGGTTGTCATGATCGTCATCGTCGTCATGGCTTTTCGTCTTGCCGGTCCCAGGGTTGCGATATTTACAGCTGCATCACTGCTTTATTTGGCATTCATGGGATTGTGGGAGATGTCCATGATCACAGTAGCTCTTATTGGTGCGGGTGCATTCCTATGTATTATCATCGGTATACCCTTGGGGATTTGGTTTGGTAAATCGCGAAGGGCTTACGCCATCGCCGAACCCGTCCTTGATTTTATGCAGACGATGCCTGCGTTTGTCTATCTCATACCCATCATCGCTTTTTTCGGTACCGGTAAGCCACCGGGTGTTCTTGCTACCTTGATCTTCGCAATGCCCCCCGTCATACGACTGACCGCGCTGGGGATGAAAGGTGTACCGGAGTCCACCAAAGAGGCCGCGGTTGCGTTTGGTTGTTCTAAATGGCAATTGCTGAGAAATGTTGAACTACCGTTGGCACTCCCGTCAATTATGACGGGCGTCAACCAGACCATCCTTATGTCCTTAAGCATGGTGGTTATAGCCTCTCTAATCGGTGCAGAAGGTTTAGGTGCACTGATACTTGAAGCGTTGCAATACGCGGCCAAAGGACAAGGCCTACTGGGCGGGCTAGCCATACTGTTATGCGCCATGGTTATAGACCGAATAGCGCAAGGTATGTATCGCCGTAAAGTAGAAGGGCAGTAATTCTCTTAAGCCCGCAGAGTGTTCATCACTTTGCGGGCTTTCGGGTTGCAAACCAGCGGTGCTAGCGACGCCTACGCCTTATTGGCAACATTCTCTGCCATCATTGAAATCATCTCGAACATCACCGCCGCGGCCGTTAATGCGGTTATCTGATTGGGGCTGTCTTTTGTCGGCATCATGCAAACGACATCGCCGCCAACAATATTCATACCTCTAACGGCATGCAGTAGTTCGATAGCTTGATCAATGTCAAAGCCTTTTGCACCTGCCTCTAAATTGGATACACCGGGGGCTATGGTTGGGTCGAGGCAGTCCAGATCAAAAGTAATGTAAACAGGCCTGCCGGCCAACACATCTTTGATTTGATTGATGACATCGAGCGCACCGCGTTTGCGATATTCCTTCATAGTAACGACGTTGTAGCCGTACTCATAGGAGGGCTCTAACCAGTCAAGGGTACGTGCGTGACCACGAAGTCCAATTTGCATTGAGTGTTTCGGGTCAACTAGTCCTGCGTCTGCCAGGTAGGCTCCCCAGTGAGCAGCGGATTTTTTTGCCCCTAAAAAGTGGTCAACTTTAGTGAATACATCGGTATGCGCATCTAGATGCAAAAAGCAGACTGGCTCTCCACCGCTGATGTTGCCGTTTCCTAACGCTTGCACGATGCCACCGGTTATTGAGTGATCTCCGCCAATGGAAACGGGGCGGGCGCCTTGACGGTCTATTGCTGTGTAGAAGTCGGTAATTTGTTGGATGCAGTCTTCGTTGTCATTGGCGCGTGGAAAAGGCACGTCACCAACGTCTACGATTTTTGCCGCATTCCACGGGTCCAGTTCGAAGTCTTGGTGCATCCGTCTTTGAACGCTGGATACGTTTCGTAACGCTCTTGGTCCCAGGTGTTGGTCGCGCTCTGTGGTGCCATTGCCAGCGGAGTGAGGTACACCGACTAACGAAATGTCGGCACCCTCGGCAGACTCGTTAGGACATCTAAACATGGTCGGGATACCCCACCAGTAAAGATTTTCCATCATTGAATTTAGATGAGGATCAGACATAGATATTCCTTAAAATAATGGTGTGTGCTTGGGCTGTGTGTGCTTCAATTTTTAGCTGCTTCGGCTTGGTTGATACGGTATATCACGTGTTTACACAACTCATGGTCTTGCGCAATTCGCGGATGTTCGAATACTTCTGGTATTGCTCTTATAGCTAGCGCTAAGAAAATATTCCGGGTAACGGGAACACTGAGGGGTCCATCCCTGTAGCCTGAAGAATAGAGGGTGCCGCCCGGCATTGGTCTAAGACCTCATCAGCGGCAGGCAGATTCTTTTGCTGGCCAAAATAATAAAAAGCAACGTCGCGGGTTAAGTCTTCATTGCCTCCGTGGTGGCCATCGGTGTTCATGCCATGATCTGACGTAACGAATACTTGGTATCCCTGCTGCAACCACTTGGGCATGATGCGAGCTAGCGCGTTATCGGTATGCCAGGCTTGTTTTCGATACTCCGCAGAGTCTGAGGTATATAAGTGTCCTAGTGTATCTCCGGCGCACATGTGTATCAGCATATAGTCCGGGCTAAATTTTCTGACAAGGTTATTGGCCTGCGCACATAAGTCTATATCTGCTGGCTGTACAGGGTTGGCACGTGAATACGCTTCCATAGAATAGTAACGACCATGTTGAATAGCCATGCTCTCGTCATCGATTTCTATGTCCTCCAGCATGTTGTAAGTGCGGCCGCAATAGAGTTCAAAGAAGAAACTATGAGCGACAGCTGCAGTTACACGACCCTGCTCGTGAAGTAGCTGGAAAATATTAGGCACTGACGACGCTCTCATCGCTTCGTTCGATAGTATGCCGTGCTCTAGCGGGGTGAGTCCGGTATGCAGTGTTTCGTACAATGGTCCGGACAAGCTGGGTAAGCAGGCTTGCATCTTCCAACGATGCGCCATACCCGCTTCAACACTGGCTTCCAAATAGCCGCACTGAGACAACATGGTGTCGTAGCCCACACCGTCGACGATAATCAGAATAGCTTTTTGCATGGTTTTATTGACCCGCCGAATGTGTATCCACGATCGATTGAATCATGGGAATGTAATAAGTAAAGGGTGCTGTTTCTAACCCTGCTATTTTTCCGCGGTCATCAAATTTTCTGACTTTAATGATGGCGTCCAGGTTCGGATTCTGTTCGAAAGCTGCAACCTCCGTGGTATTCATGGGGCCACCTTGAAGGTTCAATGAATGAACTGAAGCTTCACTGAGTTGGTCGTAATATTCAGGGCTGGTGGCACAAAGATATCGCTTTGCCGCTACATGATATCTAACGCAGTCGCTTATCAGAGATGGGAAGAATGCTTCCAGGACTTCTGCACCTGCGTTTTCATGCCAGCGATCCTCCGTGTCGTCCATCGAGAACATGCCAAACTCGCTAGTAAAATGGCCGATGTCGTGCAGAAGGGTAGCAACAATAATTTCATCGCTTTCGCCCTGATTAGCAGCGAAATGTGCTCCTTGCAACATGTGCTCTGCCATGGTCACAGGTTCGCCTAAGTATTCCTCGTGCCCGCGCCGATGGAATATATCGGCGATAAATTCAACGATATTATTTGAGCTTAGTTCAGCGTGTTTGTTCATAGTCGCTAGGCTTTTTGCTGGTTTAACACTGAAAGGTGAGACAGCAAACTGTCCTTATCGGCATAGCAGCCTTGCAACCAACGAGATCCTTGATCAGCTGCATAACCCGCACGGCCGTGCAGTACGCGCGTGTTGTCGACAATGAACGAGTCACCTGGGTCAAGCTTGAACTCTATTGCCAGGTTCGGATCGTTGATAATTTCTCCGAATTGACGATAGGCAGCATAGAAGGCCTCCATTTTTTCAAAAGGTACATCGGTGATGGGTGCTGCGCTTCTATTGTTAAAGCGTATTCCGATGAGTTCTCCGTCAGGAGCAAGTTCTATCATGGGGCGCTTGGATTGTAAGTGGACATCGGCAGACCCGTTGTAATCGAATCGTGCGCAGTGTTGTGTGAGCAACTCAAAGCCTGTTGGGTTTAGATCCCTTAGCCTTTGGGCTGCATGGAATCCATCTACCAGCTGATTCTCCCCACCTTGAGCAGAATTTTCCAAACAATAAAGTATCTGTAGCGTAGGGACGGGGTCGCGGTACGGGTTATCAGTATGTGCCTGTAAGCCCAAACCCGTGTACGCCAGATTGCTCGGGTTAATTTCTGTGCGGACCTCGAACCATCGTCCGTAGTTGGTTTCTCGAACATAGCCAAAGCATTCGGCCAGCTCCATCAATGCGCCGTCAATGCATGGACCCTGATTGAGCTTTGCAAAACCGTAGCGTTGAACGGCTGCGAGCCAATCTCTGCGAGACGCATTGTCCGCAAGAACTTGTGCATGGTCGAAACTTACCGCCTGCAGGCTTTGCGTGCTATCCCAGAGTGTCAGCCCGTCGGATGTCCAACCCGGTGGAGGTACCTTGCGGGAATCATAGCAATGTTGCTTCAGCCAGCTTGCAGGAAAATGGCATTGTGTCTGATCGGGAGAAAACCGAACGCGAAGCGCACCTTCCGCAAGCGTCGCCTCAGACAGAGTTGTATCGGCGGGAATGTCGCTCAGCGTTATTAGACGTTGGCCGTTGCTGCTAGAACGGGTTTGCTCATCTAAAGAATTGTCTCGTAACCAAATTGCGTGAAAGCGAGAGGTGGATTCATCATTCCAGATAAGGCGAACGCCTTTTCCGCCGTCCACTATTTCAGCAGAAGTGAGTTTGCTCATAAGGGCTAACAGAGGTCGCTGTTGGGTGTTTGTAGGGTACAAATATTTTGAAATTGACGCGACTTTGTCCTGAATAGTGTCGCAATTGCGATGCTTTTGATTCATCCATAATTTTGCTCAAAATTAGGGTATAAATGTTGGACAATTATTGAGGGAAATCATGAAAAGTCATGCGCGTGTAGTGGTTATTGGTGGCGGTATTGCCGGGTGTTCCACTTTGTATCACTTAACTCAGGAAGGATGGTCCGATGTTGTGCTGGTTGAGCGGGATGAATTAACGTCCGGGTCAACGTGGCACGCCGCAGCGCAGGTCACGCAGTTTGGTGGTAATCAAACCATGATTGCGCTTAAACAACACAGTATCAAACTTTACAAAGAGCTGTGCGCCGATCCTGAACATCCAGTCTCGTATCACATTACGGGCGGTATGCGCACTGGTTATACGCAAGAGCAAATGGATACCTACCACTACCACGTGGGTCTGGCCAAAGGCATGGGTGTGGAAATGGAAGTTATCGATGCCGCTGAAGCGGGTAGGCGTCACCCCTTAATGGATACTGAGGGCATGTTAGGCGCCTGGTGGGATCCTCTAGACGGCTACATTGATCCATCCGGTATTACATTCGCCTTAGCTCGCAAAGCGCGGCAGGCAGGTGCAGAGGTTTATCGTTTCAACCCGGTAGAGAACATCACCAAGAAAGCCAACGGTGAATTTATCGTTCACACCAAGAACGGTGATATCACGTGCGAAAAAGTCGTCAACGCGACGGGCTATCGTGTCAATGAGGTTGGCAATATGCTGGGTGTTGTGCACCCGGTAACCTCAATGGAGCATATGTATTTTCTAACGGATACGATGCCGGAGCTTGAGGCTTTAGATTTTCAAGTACCCGTCATCAGAGACCCTGGAGATGACTTCTATAGTCGGCAGGAAAAGAAAGGTCTGCTGGTCGGTGTGTACGAACAAGGTTGCAAAACATTCGGCATGGATGGTATCGATCCGAATTTCACAAAGGACTTGTGCCCATCCGATCTAGACCGTTGTCTGGATAACATGGAACACATCTTTGAGCGTCTACCCGCTCTACAAACTGCCGGTATACATACCGTTGTAAACGGTCCCATAACTTACACCATCGATGGGCTTCCATTGGTAGGGCCCATTCCGGGTGTTGAAAACGCTTATAGCATCATTGGTCTTCGTGCCGGAATTGGTGAAGGAGGCGGCCACGGAAAAATCCTCGCTGAGCTGATAGTCCATGGAGAATGTGAATGGGATGCCTGGAGTCTTGATCCAAGACGTTTTACACAGTATGCAAACGTTGAACACACGTGTCTGAAAGCAATTGAGGACTATCAAAACGAATTTCATTATCACATGCCGCACGAACATCGACCTGCGGCTCGGCTCTCTCGCACTACGCCACTGTATCCGGTGCTTGATAACTGCGGCGCAGCTTGGGGTGTTGTTAACGGTTGGGAACGTGCACTGTTTTTCAAACCGGAAGACCAACCCGATTTTGTTGATGAACACAGCTTTCGATTTACTCCCACCAAAGACATTGTGGCGAGCGAAATTGAATCGCTGATTAACAATGTTGGTGTTATGGAAGTATCGGGTTTCAATCGTTACGAAATACGCGGCGAGGGAGCTGAGGCATTTCTGGATAAAATGATTTGCGGGAAACTACCTGCAAAGGTTGGGAAAGTTCGACTGTGCTATTTACTGAACGAGCATGGTCATGTTTTAGGTGAGGCAACAATAGCCAAGCTGGGCGAAGAACATTTCTGGTATGGGTCTGCGGCCGCGGCTGAGTGGCACGATAGGGATTGGCTAAACCACTATAAGCCTGCAAGTGTCTCTCTAACTGAAATGGCCTCAACACACACCATATTAGTGGTAGCTGGTCCTAAGTCGAGAGCGCTATTGCAATCTTTATCACCTCGAGGTGACTGGTCCAAGGAAGCGTTCCCTTGGATGAGCGTAAGAGACATGGCGATAGGTCATGCAATGGTCAAAGCTATGAGCGTCAGTTTCTCCGGCGAATTAGCGTATGAGTTACACGTACCTAACGAGCAACTGTATCTAACGTGGCAACTGTTACAGGAAGCTGGCAAGCACTATCAGCTATCCAAGTTCGGGCTATACGCTACCGAATCAATGCGCATGGAAAAAGGCTATTTGCACTGGAAAGCCGATCTTATCTATGAGCGTGACCCTATAGAGACAGGTCTTGATCGTTTTGTTGATTTAGAGAAGCCTGAGTTCGTTGGAAAAGAGGCCTTGTTGAAACTGGTAGAGCAAGGGCCTTTGAAAAAACTGGTGGCCATGACTATCGATTGCACGATTGCATCCGCTCATGCCGGCGACTCCGTTTATGTAGGAGACAAAATCATCGGCAGTGTCACCTCCGGTGGCTATGGACACAGAGTTGAAAAAAATATTGCTTTTGCATTTGTTGAACCTGAGCATTCTGAACAGGGAACAACATTCGATGTGGAACTACTGGGTTCTCGCTACAGTGCCACTGTTTGTCCCATGTGTTTATATGATGAGCCTCACCAGCTAGTCAGGTCTTAGTCATGGCAGCTAAAAGAAGACGCCGGTCGAAATTAACGGCGCGCGAGGCTATGCACGCAAAGCGTGCTTTAGCGCCTGAAATTAACCCGGCACCGCCGGGTGCTACCGGTGGTCAGTACAAGCCTTTGTCGGAATCTGATATGCAGCAGATATACGCCAATGCGCTTCGCATACTGTCGGAAATCGGTATGGGTGACGTGCCTGATGCGTTAAAAGAGAAAGCGTTGGAGTGCGGGGCAAATCTGAATGATGCTGGGCGTTTGTGTTATCCGGTTAGCATGGTGGAAGACATCATCGCTGGTGCCTGCCGTGAGTTCGTTTTCTATGGGCGGGACTCTAAACACGATTTTGAAATAGGGGGCAGTAGTGTTCACTACGGCACGGGCGGTGCTGCTGTGCAAACCTTGGACTTGGATTCTCATACCTATAGAGCAGCGACACTGGCAGATTTAGCCGACTTCACCCGTCTTGCTGATCATCTCACCAACGTGAGTTGGTTTACTCGATGCTGCGTTGCCACTGATGTGCCGGACCTGACAGATTTAGACATCAACACCGCCTATGCCCTAATTAAAGGTACAAGCAAGCCCATCGGAACGAGTTTTACGATTGCGGAAACCGTTGATCCCATCGTGGATATGTTTGATATGGCACTGGGTGGGAATGATGCGTTTCGTAAACGACCATTTTGCAAAGCGCATATTAGTCCGGTGATATCGCCGCTGCGCTATGGTGAAGATGCCTTTGAGGTGGCGTTAGCTTGTATCAACAGGGGAATGCCGCTCAATAATATTATCGCGGCTCAATCGGGCGCTACCGCACCTGCAACTATAGCCGGCATGCTGTCCTCTACATTAGCGGAAACATTGGCTGCTTTGGTTATGGTGAATGTTTTTGCACCCGGTTATCCCATGATATTTTCAAATTGGCCTTTTGTTATCGACTTAAGAACCGGGTCATTCTGCGGAAGCGGTGGTGAGATTACATTACTGAATGCGGGGTCTGCGCAGCTGTCTAACTGGTTGGGATTACCTTCGGGCGCTGCCTCAAGTATGAGTGACTCCAAAGCCGTCGATGCGCAAATGGGCTTAGAAAAAGCGATGTCGTCACTAGGTGTTGGCTTGTCAGGTTGCAATATGGTTTACGAATCTGTGGGAATGACAGCAAGCTTGCTGGGTGCCTCGTTTGAATCCATGTTAATCGACGACGAAATGTTGTCTCAGGCCTATAGAATTCTGCGCGGTGTTGAAGTCACAGAAGAGACTTTAGGGTTTGATGCCATCAAGGAGGCCGTTTACGGGGCAGGGCATTTCCTGGGTGGGCAACACACAATAGACGCTATGCAGCGAGATTATTTTTGGCCGAGTACTCTGACCGATAGACAAGCTCCGGCGGTGTGGGAAGAGGACGGTGCCAAAGACATGTGGCAGCGGGCTAATGTAAAAGTCAGGCAAATTCTGCAGGAGCATCAACCTGTTTATATCGATCCTGCTGTCGATGCGAAAATACAACAGAAGTACAATATTTTACTAACCTAAAAATCGGTACCAAGACATAAAACCACTGTCGTCGGGGTTGAAACAATGAGTTCATCTGCAACATCAAAAAACTGGGGAATAGACAACGACTTTGCTCCGTTAAAAGATGTGTTGTTAGGCGTGCCTGAGTACTTTCAATGGGTCGAGGCAGGCCCACTCATTGGGCGCACACTTCAGAATGCTCATAAAACCGGTGCCAAGTTCGACTTGCAGCTAGCCATGTCGCAACACGCTGAAATGGTGCGAATCTATGAAGAAAACGGAGTCCGGTGTCATTACCTGGATTCCGATCCAGTCTTGCATAGAAACTTCTTTGCCAGAGATAGTTCTGCCATGACGCCATGGGGAGCACTTATTTGCCATATGCAATTAAAAGTTCGCCGGGCTGATTACGTTACGGCTATCAAGTTCTATCAGGACAACGACATCCCGATTTGGAAGTTCGCTACAGCCGGACACTTCGAAGGGGGCGATTTCGTTATCGTTGAACCGGGTAAAGTACTCATCGGTTATTGCGGTGAGCGTTCAGAAAAAGCTGGTTCTGAACAGGTTGCTGAGTTCGTCAGGGCCGAAGGTTGGGAGGCTGTCACTGCCCCTATTAGCCGTGAATTTGTTCACATGGACGGCCTAGTTGTGCCGCTAGATGAAAAGCTGCTTGTCGCTTGTCTTGATGCTCTAGAACCGTGGGTTGTTCAGCAGTTGCGCGACTGGGGTTTTGACTTTGTCGATGTACCTTATCGTGAGGCAAAAAATCTGGGCGTAAATCTGGTGGCTCTGGGTAATGGCAAAGTGCTTTCCATGTCAGGTGCAACAGAACTCAATGCGAAAATGAGGGCGCTGGGTTACGACGTATACGATCCCGATATGTCCATGTTCACTTTAGGCGGCGGTGGCGTCCATTGTCTGGCTCAAGCACTTTGCCGGGAAAGCGCTAGCTAAGCTACAGGTTGAGCACCGGTAATTTCCACGAGAGAGCCACACATAAACGCCGCCTCATCACTGGCTAGAAAAGCCACAAGCGCGGCAATCTCTTCAGGTTTCCCAATTCGGCCATAGGGAATAAGTTTATCCAGGTCCTCAAATGTGCGACCTGTTCGTTTAAGTCCGGCGGCCAGCATGTCGGTTCGAACTTCACCGGGACATACTGCATTAACGCGAATTTTATCGGGCGCATAGTCTCTGGCAAGGTTTTGTGTGAACGCGGCAACCGCAGCTTTGGATGTGTTGTACGCAATATGAGCAGGGGCGGGGTGCAGGCCCCATTGCGATGCCGTATTAACGATAGCTCCACCGCCCGCTGAAATCATATGCGGAATGGCAGCCTGACAAAGGTGGAACATGGACGTGATGTTGATGGCAAATGTTGCGTCCCAATCGTCTTCACTCAATTCCATTAATGCACCGCGTCTGTTGATCCCCGCGTTGTTGCAAAGCACATCCAGTTGACCCTGTTGCTCAACAACGCGTTCTATCATGTTGCGAGCATCTTCACTCTTTGAGATATCTACTGTTTCCACACTTGCATTGCCAATGTCTTTAGCTAATGCTTGTGATGCACTCTCATTAAGATCACAGATAACGACGTGTGCACCCTCACTGGAAAGTCTCCTGCAAATCGCAGAACCAATACCGCCACTACCACCTGTAACAACGGCCACTTTATTGTCGAATCGATTCATTGAAATTTTCCTATGAGATGATTGAGGCTACTTGCACATGCAATACTTAAGACGTCGTTTTCAAACTGCCCACTCGGGTAGCTTGTAACTGCGCTTGCAGTGCTAGCTCCATAACTTTGAAACAGTGTGATTGAGGCATGGCCAGCTCAGTACGATTAAGTACGTCAGCCTTTAGGTTTTCGAAATAATCCAGTTTGTCATCGCTGGCGTCGATATATTCGCAGCGGCTACCATTCACAAGATAGACATGATCGGTTCCTGGTCGGCCTGCCACATCAACATATTTGCGTAGTTCTATATAACCTTCCGTGCCCAATATTGTGAGTCGGCCATCGCCCCAATTTGGCAGCGCATCTGGTGTGTACCAATCCACTCTAATATAGCCTTGCCCCTGTTCACTTCTAATGAGCATTTCGCCAAAGTCCTGCAGTCCAGGGTCTGTCGGGTTAGCGAAATTTCCAACGGTTGCGCTGACAATCTCAGCATCTGTTGAGCCGGTGAAATATAGAAACTGGTCTATCTGGTGAGATGCGATGTCACACAGTATTCCGCCGTATTGATGCTCTTCGAAAAACCAATCTGGTCGGGTGTCCCTATTTAAGCGGTGAGGTCCGAGTCCAACTGTTTGGACTACGGTGCCAATGGCTCCCTCTTTGACCAGTTGTGCTGCGCGTGTCACGGCGGGTACTTCAAAGCGCTCTGAAAAATCGATAGACCAGATTCGCCCGGTTTCTGCAACGACATTTTTTATGGCGTTCAGTTGATCAAGCGTGGTGCAGCCGGGTTTGTCGGTCATAACATCCTTGCCAGACTGCATTGCTTCAATGGCTCGTTCAGCTCGTTTGGCGGGAACGTCTGCAATGAGTATCAGGTGTATGTCGGGGTCTTTAAGTAATTCTTCCCGGTTTTCAACTCGGGGTATATCAGGGAATCGCTTGATAAAACCCTCGCACAAATCAGGCTGGCCTTCAGTCCACCAACCTTTGCAGGAACAGCCCGCGGACAACATGCCCTCAAGCTGCCCGAAAATATGTCGGTGGTCGATACCTATGACCGCTACATTGATGTTGTTCATCGCTAGCCCGGCAATTTGGAAGTCTAGATATTAGCACCGACGGGCGGGAGTGTTTTAACGCCTGCTACTGTATGCTCCAGAAGTAGAACTACGGGTTTTCGATCGCTCTCGCAACACATTTATTGACTTCCACGCTACTTGAATATCATTGCTAAAAATCAAAGCCCGTTCATCACAGCGGTGTTGACTATTGTCTTGGCAATTTTCCTGTTTGATATTCAAGGCGCCATGATCAAACACATGGGAAAACGCTACCCCATTGAGCAGATAGCGCTTTTCCGAAATATATTCGGAATATTGCCCAACCTGTTGGTACTGTATTTTTTCAGTCAGTGGCGCGCTAAGGGTAGTTCATGGAAGCTTCATCGATGGAAGCTTGGGTTGGGCAGAGGGGTCATGCTTATTTGTGCCCAAATGTGTTTCTACTATGCGCTGTTGCACATGCAGCTGGCTACAGCGACGACGCTTGCGTTCTCTGGTCCGTTCTTTGTCACGGTGCTTTCCATTCCTATGTTAGGGCACCGTGTAGGCTTTTGGCGTATTGGAGCCGTGCTCGTTGGATTCGCTGGTGTTGTTATGGTTATGCAGCCTGGAAGTGATGCATTCACGGTACTGGCTGTGTTGCCCATTGCCGCGGCGCTGTTTTATTCGGTCTCCAGTTTATCAACACGATTTTTCGACAAAGCAGACCACACAGCCCTTATTGGCATATATGCCTCTATTGGTGCGGCAACCGTCGCAGGGGGGCTCGTATACTCTTTCGGAAACTGGGTGCCCATGCAGACAGTGGATGTCTGGTTGTGGTTCGTTGGTATGGGGATGGTGGGTGGTTGTGCCGTTTTATGCTTGATCACCGCCTATCGAATGGCTGATCCCAGTAGTCTGTCCCCGTTCGAATATTTCGGAATTCCATTTTCTTTTTTTCTGGGTTGGTTTTTCTTTGACGAAACCCCATTCACCTCATTGTTCCCAGGTGTGTTGCTTATCGTCGCCGGTGGCCTTCTGGTCATGTGGCGGGAGCGAAAATTAAACGCCCAAGCCTAGGCTATCTTGGAAGCAAGCTATTTTAAGTTATAGTCGATCAACTGCACGAATATTCACTCCAAGCCATGACAGACGTACTCTTCCTAACATTCTTGTTTCTTATCGCAGGCGTAATTGCCGTTCCAATTGCATCACGGCTCGGCTTGGGCTCTGTGCTGGGCTATCTCATCGCGGGCATCATTATTAGCCCAATGCTTGGCATTCTGGAAGTCGATGTCGTTTCTATACAGCACTTTGCCGAGTTCGGCGTTGTCATGATGTTGTTTCTTGTCGGTCTGGAGCTGGAACCCAAGATGCTATGGGCCATGCGTTCAAGACTACTCGGTTTGGGTGGCGGTCAGGTTGGCTTAACTATCCTGGCTGTTACGGGTGTCGCGATGTTGTTGGGGCAGCCGTGGACAATTGCTCTGGCCATCGGTTTGGTTTTCTCGTTGTCCTCAACTGCCATCGTTTTGCAGACCTTGAATGAAAAGGGATTGATGAAAAGTGACGGGGGGCAATCAAGCTTTTCTGTTCTGCTTTTTCAGGATATCGCTGTTATCCCTATGCTCGCGTTGATTCCATTGCTGGCTGTACCTGAACTCATGGACAGTGCGGCAACTGTCGTGTCCTCCGCAGATGCGTCCCACGCCGAGTCGGATGGTCATGGCAGCGGCATGAGTTTAGTCAATGGCTTGGCCGGCTGGCAAAGAGCTGCAGTGACCATCGGTGCTGTTGCGGCAGTTGTATTGTGCGGTAACTATTTAACCGGGCCGGTGTTCCGCTTTATTTCACAGGCGCGTTTGCGAGAGCTATTCACGGCTACCGCACTCATGATGGTGGTAGGTATTGCCTTGCTGATGACTCTGGTTGGCTTATCTCCGGCGCTGGGAACTTTTCTAGCTGGAGTCGTCCTGGCCAATAGCGACTATCGGCACGAGTTGGAATCCGATATCGATCCGTTTAAAGGGTTGTTGCTCGGGTTATTTTTTATGACCGTAGGGGCCAGTATTAATTTTGGCTTACTAGGAGAAAATTTACTGACCATCGTTGCGCTAACGGCCGGGCTCATGGCGTTGAAAGCGATCGTCATTTTAGCGTTGAGTTATCTGTTCAAGGTTGAAGGATCTGATCGGTGGCTGTTTTCTTTAGGGCTGGCTCAAGCCGGTGAATTTGGTTTTGTTCTATTGTCGTTTACGGTTGCAAATTCTGTCATCCCTGAACCGTTGGCTGATCAGCTTCTCTTGGTCGTGGCTCTGTCCATGATTCTAACCCCTGCGTTGTTTATTTTTTATGATCGGGTCATCGCCCCGAAATTTTCAGAAGAGCAATCTCGTGAAAGCGATGAGATTACTGAGCGCAATCACGTCATCGTTGCTGGTCATGGGCGTGTGGGTGGACTGGTTAATCGTATGCTCACCTCCGCAGGGTACTCGGCTACGGTTATCGACTTTAGTTCCAAGCAGCTAGATATGATTAGTAAGTTTGGAATGCATGCCTACTTTGGTGATGCCACGCGTCCGGACATACTTCATTCAGCGGGCATAGACGAAGCTAAGGTGTTGGTCGTTGCCATTGATGGAAAAGAGCAGATAATCGATATGGTTAAACATGTGATTCAGCACCACCCGCATGTCACTGTGGTCGCCCGGGCCGTAGATAGGGAACACGTGTATCAACTTTGGGAGGTGGGTTGCCGCGAAATCATCCGCGAGACTTACGATAGTTCAATTCGTATGGGGCGAACCACGTTCGAAGCGTTGGGCATTGCTAAAGAGCCTGCTCAAAAAATTGCCGATGCCTTCGAGGCTACCGACAGACGGCTAATTTGGGAGTTGGCCCAGCATAGGGACTCTGATATTCCTGCGGTGGAGAACAAGATCTATCAAGCGAAAGTGCGCGAGTTGGGCGCAATAGCGCAGAAGGAACTCTCCGTACAAATTGATGCCATTCACTGTGATGCAAACCGTGTAGAAGACTAAGTATTAGCTGAATCACCCGGCGCAAAATTAGGAATAACCTTTGTTCGAGCGTGCCGTAAGGCCATTCAAAACGCGGCCATGTAACATGAATGCTACCGGGCGAATTTTGTAGCCACACTTGCGTTTTGTTCATTGTTTCAAGGGGGTTACTGGCTTAGTTCGAATCTCAATTGGCCTTTTTCGTCAATAGGGCTAGCTTACTCATCTGTGACAGCACGATGCTGGCTCACATGATGCTACCTGTTCCTTTGTGTCACGGATTTGTGTCGATTCAGGAATATTGTCGAACTATGCTCGCTAACATCGAATACTGGCAATCAGTTTACTCCACGTCAAAGGTTCCGACGTTTCCATCCCAATTTTCAGTTTTTGTTCAATCGTGGTTGGGTACAACTGACGCCAATATCATAGAAGTGGGTTGTGGCAACGGGCGAGACTCAAGATTTTTTCATCAGCTGGGACATCGTGTAACCTCAGCCGATCAGGTCATCTGCGATGAACTGCAGCGCTTTGCTATGGCGCGCCATGATTTTGCTGCGGTAGAGACTTCAATAGTTGATGCGGTTGACTCTCTTAAACACGCCGTGGATTTCTCACAGCCAGTGGTTCTATATTCGCGTTTTTTTCAACACGCAATTTCAGCCTCTGATCAATGGGCGATGTTGACCTCCTTAGCAAAAGTTTTGCACAAGGATTCAATGATGTTTTTCGAATTCCGCTTGGATGGAGATGCGGATACACCAAAGGAATTTGGTACGTCTCATTTCAGACGTTTTCAAAGTGCGGATGAATTCAAGGCCACGTTGGCAGAGACAGGGTTTGAATGCATTTATTCCTGTGAAGGTCATGGTTACGCCCGCTACAAAAGCGAAGATCCACACGTTGGCCGGTTTGTAGCAATTCCTAACGCCAAAAGTCATTTACGGTTGGTACCTCCTGCTGAACAGGCAGTAGCGACACTCCGGGTTGATGAGAAAAGCTGGTTACATGGCGTTTGTAATAATCAGACGGAAGGTCTGGTAGAGCTTAAGATTGATGATGTGCAAATTACACATGTTCCGCTTATTCCCAATGCCGACGGTTCTAGCAGCAAATTTATATTTCGGCCTGCGCATTGTTTGGTGAGTTCTTTGCCCAATGAGTACAGCCTTAATGTCGTCTTGCCTTGCGGCACGACGATGAGCGTGGAAGGTTCTTCTCCCATAGGTAGTGGTGACGGCTCTTTAGCGAGCAAGCTCGACGACGGCTATATGGTGAGTGCGAAAGCGGGTTATTTGTTTAAGCCGCCTGCAGCAGACGAAAACTGGAAAGAACAAATCTTTCAAGCGTATCAATTAGCGCGGGAAGCTGTTGCAGATATAGACGGCGTTTCGGATCTTTTCGTTGCCTACGGTGCACTGCTGGGGCAAGTACGATCTGGAGATTTTATCGCTTATGACGATGATTTTGATGCTGGAATTTTTGTTGATGCCGATAGCCCGGCTGAAGCGGCTCAACACTATTATCGCATCGTGAATGTATTGCGTGAGCGCGGGTATGAAATTGCCACCTCGGACAGCCACTTGGGTAACTTTCACTTGTACATTCCAAATCTTCCACCGGTGGACATCTTCTTGTTTTATTACCGGGAGCCAACTCAGGAGCTGTGCTCATACAACCTGGCGCATGTCTGCAAAAAAGATGTCATTCTGCCGCTGGTAGAAGGCACCTTGGCTGGAGAAAAAGTATTGCTGCCCAATCAGTCAGATGTTTTGGTGGCAGCTACCTATGGCGAAAACTGGCAAACTCCGGACCCATACTTTCAATGGAATATGACGCCTCGGCACGACCTGCTCAAGCATACCTATCAGGCTGCCTCTCGAGCCGTTGAAAGCGGTGATGAGGTTCCGGTCTTTGAAGACCCATGGTTACCAAAACCTGTTGTGGACCCTGTGAATTCAAGCGAGCCAGGTGCCAACAATGGTGACGGTGAGCCTTCGCAAAATGCAAGCTGACTAGTCAAATACAGTGCCTAACAGAAACCTGGCCCCGGGATAAAACTGCGGTCAGGTTTTTTTGTTTTGGGCGTTTGATTATAAAAAAATAGCTTGATTGGGCTGGATTCGGGTAATTCATTTCGTGATTCGATGTTACCGCGACTCGCAATCTGGCAAAATTGAGGGTAAGCAATAGAGTTAAGTGAACCTCAATGTCCAAGAAGTCCAAATCCGTCGTTTTCGACAACAACCCAGGCCGTAATGCCCAAACCTATGGCGTTGCACGTGAGCTAAATGCCGACATGGAACTCATTCATGAGCCATCGGTCGGGGTTGTCGGAACGAAAGGTGACAGCCAGTGCTATCTGGGTGTTCAACGTAAAGTAGAAGCCATTCACGACCATTTGCGCTCGCGCCTGGGTCGGGATGAAGGTCAGATGCCCATGCGTTTGGTTCAACCTGAGTATACGGTTGCCACATCAGATGGTATGCGCAATGGCACCCGTGAAATGCGCTACTCATTAATTGGCAGAGAGGTCACACACGACACAGTCTGCGAACATCTCAGTGCCAGTGGCCTTGAGGGCACCATCGCTGTAGTGGCTTGTGATAAGCCTCCAGTGGGAACCTTGGCTGGCTTACTCGAACACAATCGACCGGCCATCATTATGTCAGACGGCCCGATTCGCCCGGGCCGAGATTCAGTCACCGAACAACCGATTGATATCGTCTCGGCTTTTCAGGTTGCAGGCAGCACCGATGCAGAGTTCAAAAAGCGAATTGCTAAAGAAGCTTGCCCAGGGTATGGAAGCTGCGGTGGCATGTTTACCTACAACACCATGCAAACCTTTATTGGTGTGGTTGGTATGCAACCTTTACATATGGTTGCGCCACCTTCAGACGATCCGCGCAGATTGTCAGAATTTCCAGAGCAGCTGGTTTCCTACCTACAAGGCATGATCGAAAGAGGGCATACACCTCGAGACATTGTTAGCCGCGATGCTATCCGCAACGCTGTCATTGTCTCCATGGCTGTAGGTGGTTCTACCAACGTGTTGCTTCATG
The DNA here is from genome assembly GCA_020627685.1 of Granulosicoccus sp. Lineage (GTDB taxonomy): Bacteria > Pseudomonadota > Gammaproteobacteria > Granulosicoccales > Granulosicoccaceae > Granulosicoccus. Next base: position 74,483 of record JAHDGK010000005.1, read on the forward strand.
CTCCCGAGATTGCGCGAGCAGCGGGTTTTGCGAATTTTGCAAAAGACATTATGTCTCCTGAAGAATTTAATCATCTGTCGCAAAACGTAGTGCCGGTATTAACCGATGCTCGTCCATACGGTCTGTATTCAATGGTAGACATCGATGAAAAAGGCGGTGTTCAGGTTATCGTTAAAGCGCTCCTAGATGCAGGCTTGCTTTATGGCGACACACTCACCTGCACCGGTGAAACTCTGGCTGAGCAAGTTGCTCGTCTCAACACTGCAGAGCCGGACGGCGTTGTTGTTTATCCTGTTGAGAAACCTTATAAGCCCACAGGTGGACTGCGAGTGTTGGGTGGCAACTTGTCACCGGAATTCAGTGCCGTACTGAAGCTTGCCGGCGTTGAGGGTGGGCTGGAAGACAATCGCTTTGTCGGCCGCGCAAGAATCTTTAATGGCGAGCAGGACTTACTGGATGCGCTTGAATCAGCCCCGGATGATTTTCAGAATCACGATATGGTTATTGTGCGTTATGAAGGTCCGAGTGGTGCGCCGGGTATGCCTGAGATGCTGGACTCTACATCGCGAATTACTACGCTGTGCAGAGAGAAAGATATCGTGGTTGGCTTAATGACAGATGCGCGTTTCTCAGGTGGTTCAGTTGGCCTGGTTATCGGTCATGTCGGGCCTGAAGCTGCGTTGGGCGGTCCTATTGCGTTCTTAGAAGATGGCGATGAAATCATCGTCGATCTCAATACGAATGAATTAAGCAGTCCTGCATTAGATGATGAAGCTACCTTGTCGGCGCGACGAGCTGCATGGGAGAAGGTAGTCGCGGACAACGGAGGAATGCATCCTCTGTGTGGAGAGGTAGATACTCGATTGTTAAATCGAATGCGTATGTCTGCTGTATCTGCAGTCTATGGCGCAGGTATGCATCCCGATCGAGTGTTGTGGGTACCCCAGCAGAGAGAAGCTGAGCGAACCGGTTTTGTGCCTCACAACAAATACCGCGAAGGCTCGCAAAAAGCATTCGACTAAGTATTGTCAGTTAATGAACCAACCGCACGTCGTTGCGGTTGGTTCATGAGTTAACTCCCTCCCAATCCCGCCTTAAACCGCCTGTCCGGTTTTACGGTCTCGCGTGTCTGTCTATCTGACATGTCGCCGGCTCTTCAAGAGTCCTCAAATCGCTAATGTGCTGCGATAAAAGTGCGAACTAGATCACAAATTTATCGATAATTTAGACCATAGTCTAGAATTTTCACGCCTAGCTGAATGGTTAGTCAATTTTTATACGACTCGTCATTTTTTGACAATATGGTTGTTTTTGGGCGAATGTTTATTTATAGTTCGTTCGAAAGGGCGATGAGCAGACCTTGGTTCATCCCGCCTTAACCATCTTTTAACCCGTTGTATTTTTCCAGCCACAGGTTCTTTCATGCCAGCACAGTCGCGAAAACAACGCGAAATCGCTCAACGGCACAGCCTTTTTCTAGAGGTGGGCAGGGAGCTTCTGCATGAAAACGGCTTCCATCAGCTCAGTATGGATCAAGTGGCCGAGCAGGCTGAATACTCAAAGGGAACTATCTATCAGCACTTCCACTGCAAAGAGGAGATGCTGATCCAGCTTTGTATTCAATGTATGCAGGGCTTGTTGTTTATAGGTGAGAAGGCAGCTACTTATCCCGGATCCCATCGTGAGCGTCTAATTGCCTTTCAAATAGCGCATGAGTTGTGGCTTGCCGTTGAACCGCGTGATTTATACATGCTGCAGTACGTCAACGTAGACGGTGTTCTGAGCAAAGTTGCAGAGTCCAGTCTTGCAGAGTTCCGCCAAATGGAAGCCAAAATTATTTCTCTGTGCGCCAGTATTTTTCAGGACGCAATGGACTGCGGAGATTTACCGGTGGGTGAGCTCAACGCCGCAGAACTTGTTTATGGCGTATGGTCCATGTGTTACGGCGGTCAATTGCTTCGATCTTACGAAACACCGTTGGCAGAGATGGGTGTGAGCAATCCTGGTCGAACACTCACATCACTCCTGCAGGCCACCTTGGATGGATTGAGATGGACACCTGCCAGTACACCAGAACAAACCGATGCACTGTTGCTGCATCTGGAAACCGAATACTTCACCGAAGCTCTAGCGCAATTGCGTGAGGGCTGCTGTTCTACTTTGTCCCGAGGATAACTCTATGATTGAACGCTACGCTGAATGGATAGTCAGGTATCGCTGGCTCGTCATCGTACTGACTGTCATTGCAACCATGGCTCTTGCTGCTGGTGGTAAGAACTTGGCTTTTACCAATGACTACAGAGTGTTTTTCAGTAAAGAAAATCCTCAGTTGTTGGCGTTTGAGGAACTGCAGGAGGCGTATACCAAGTCAGACAACGTCTTAATCATGCTAGAGCCTAAAGATGGCGACGTATTCAGTGCAGAGACGCTGGCAGCCGTGGCTGATTTAACGGATAGAGCCTGGCAAATACCTTTTTCAATTCGCGTAGATTCATTAACGAACTATCAGCATATGGATGCTGAAGAAGATGACTTGATCGTAGCGGATTTAGTCGAGGACATTGATGCCTTGTCCGCAGACGAGCTTGGGCGAATTCGCGAAATTGCCTTGGCGCAGCCCACTATTGTTAAGAAGCTATTAGCGCCGAACTCTCAAGTGACGGGTATTAACGTCACCATGGAGATGCCTCCGGAACTCACTGATGAGGAGCGAGCGTTACCGGCGTCAGAAAGAACATCAACCGACCCCATGGTGGCTCTGCAAGAGGCGGTTACGCATGTAAGAGCGATGGTTGCGGATATGGAGAAAGAATATCCCGATATCAAATTTACAAGCTCAGGACTAGTGCTGCTTAATCAGGCTTTTTCCGAGGCCAGCATTACCGATATGTCTACCATTATCCCATTGGCTTTCGGCGTCATTATTGTGGGTGTCTTGGTGCTTATCGCCAGCCCGATTGCCATGATAGCCACGGTGTTGGTGGTGCTCATGTCAATCATGGCAGCCATGGGTACTGCAGGGTGGTTAGGTTTTAAGCTCACGCCCCCTTCAGCATCTGCTCCGACGTTGATATTGACCCTCGCGGTGGCCGATTGCGTTCATTATCTGGTGACGTTCTATCAAAACTTGCGTAGAGGTATGGAGCGTAAAGCGGCTGTTATCGAAAGCTTAAGAATTAATTTTTCCCCGATCTTTTTAACATCCGTTACTACAGCGGTTGGTTTCTTAAGTCTGAACGCCAGCGATGCCCCTCCATTCAGAGACCTTGGAAACATAACCGCAATGGGTGTCATGTTTGCCTTTGTCTTTGCGGTAACGTTTCTACCGGCATTCTCTGCTGTCATGCCTTCTAGAGGCAAGGTACGTGATGTTAAAAAAGCAACGGCAATGGATGGCTTAGCAAACTTCGTCATCAGTTTCAGACGACCATTGTTCTGGGGTATGGGAGCAATCATGGTAGCTCTTGCTGTTATTGCGCCCAGAAACGAACTCAATGATGTTTTCGTACATTATTTCGACGAGTCTGTTCCATTCCGGGCCGAGGTAGATGAAATTACCGAAAAGCTCTCGGGCTTATATATTGTTGATTTCTCAGTGGACTCGAAAGAGGAGGGGGGAGTGAGTAATCCTGACTTCCTGGCAGATGTTGAGAAGTTTGAAAACTACTTAACCAGTTTGCCGGAAGTGCAGCATGTTAGCGCCATTACTGAAACGATGCGCCGTTTGAATCGAAGTATGCACGGCGACGATCAGGCGTACTACACACTACCTGAGAATCGCGAGCTCTCAGCTCAGTATCTATTGTTATATGAAATGTCATTGCCCTACGGCCTGGACTTGAATAACCAGATTAACTTTGACAAATCTACGACGAGAATCTCGGCCACACTCGATACTGTGTCTACTCAGGAGATGCTCAGAATCGAGCGTGAATCCATTGCCTGGATGCAGGAAAATACGCCGAACATCGCCACTGTACCTTCTGGCCCGACCATCATGTTCTCTCACATCGGCATGAGAAACATCATCAGCATGTTGTCAGGAACAGGTGTGGCGCTTGTGCTTATCTCGCTCATCCTGGTTTTTGCCTTGCGATCGGTTAAGTTTGGTGCGGTGAGTTTGATACCCAACATTGCTCCGGCCTTAATGGCATTCGGTGTATGGGGAATGCTGGTTGGAGAAGTGGGGCTGGCAGTATCTGTTGTGGTTGCCATGACGCTGGGAATTGTTGTGGATGACACTATTCACTTTCTAAGTAAGTACTTAAGAGCCAGACGTGAAAGGGGAATGAATGCTGAGGATGCCATCCGTTATGCATTTAATACCGTGGGTGTTGCTCTGACTGTCACCACTATCGTGTTGGTTGCAGGCTTTATGGTCATTGCACAGTCTAACTTTCAAGTGAATTCGCAAATGGGATTGCTAACCGCAATCACCATCGCTATAGCGCTAATAGTTGATTTCTTGTTTCTACCTGCGTTGCTGTTGCTTGTCGATGGCGATAAAAAACAAAAAACGCAAACAGATCCAGCGGTTTCAGCACCGCAAACTGCCTAATCACATTGACCCAATTGTCAAAAAATTTAATCCTATAAGGGAGATACGTATGAGTGTTCGAGCCTTAAAACATACTCGCAACTTATCGTTTGTTGTCGCAGGACTTCTATTCGCTGGCGTAGCTATTGCTCAAACGCCAGAAGAACGGGGTCTTGAGATCGCAACGATGGTTCAGGCGCAGGATGATGGTTTCACTGATTCTGAATCGGCTATGACAATGACGCTGATCAATCGCTCGGGTAAGAAGAGTACGCGCAGAATGAGATCGCGTGTATTAGAAGTTCAGGGAGATGGCGACAAAAGTATGTCCATTTTTGACGAGCCTGCTGATGTCAAAGGAACTGCCAGCCTGACTCACTCTCATGCAACTGAAGCCGATGAGCAATGGTTGTATTTACCTGCGTTAAAACGAGTAAAGCGAATTTCTTCAAAAAATAAATCCGGCCCATTCATGGGTAGTGAATTTGCGTTTGAAGATATCAGTTCTCAAGAAGTGGATAAGTACACTTATAAGTACATAGGTGACGATGAGGTCGATGGTGTTGCTGTGTACAAGGTAGAAGCCATCCCGGCATACAAACACTCTGGTTACACCCGTCTGGTTAATTGGATTGATCAGGAAAAGCTTGTCGCGCTTAAGGTGGAGTACTTCGACCGTAAGAATTCTCCTTTGAAAACGTTGACGATAAGTGACTATCAACGCTACCTGGATCAGTTCTGGCGTGCGGGAAGTATGCATATGCAAAACGAGCAAACAGGCAAAAGTACAATTTTGGAATGGTCCGATTACAAATTTAAGACAGGACTAACCGACAAAGACTTTGACAGTAAGGCACTAAAGCGGATCCGGTAACTATGCGAAAGCTTAGCGCTACAATTCCATTGCTGGCGCTCACCTTGTTATCGGTGAGCGCTCAAGCTGAGGTTGAAACACGTGGCAACGTGAGCTTACAGTTGCAAGCGTTTCCTAATGATTCTGTGCACGAGGCGACCCAAGACAGCAACTTTTCCCTCTCTACAGAAATTGAGTTTTATGCGCCCGTCGGCGAGAACGGCTCGTTTACAGCCACTCCATTTATTCGTATCGATGAAAACGACAATGAACGCAGTCGAATCGATATGCGTGAGTTCATTTATTCCCACTATGGTGATGACTGGGAACTCAATGTCGGTGTGGGGAAGGTATTCTGGGGTGTCGCGGAATCCAGTAATATTGTTGATGTTATCAATCAGAACGACCTGGTTGAGAACGACGGATCATCGGCAAAGCTGGGCCAGCCGATGGCAAACCTGCTCTTAATCAGAGACTGGGGTGATATAGATTTATATATTCTGCCGGGGTTTCGAGAGCGCACTTTCCCTGGTATCAGCGGCAGGCCCAGACCTGCTGGTGTGATCGACACAGACAATGCTCTGTTCGAGTCTTCAGATCGTGAAAAACATGTCGATTTTGCTGGGCGTGTCGGCATGGTATTCGACGAATGGGATGTCGGTGCGCATTTATTTCATGGAACTGCCAGAGATCCTTTGTTCCGATTTAATCCTGCCAGCAATTCGGTTGTACCGTTTTACTATCAATACACGCAAGTGGGGTTTGATATTCAGGCGACACTGGAAAGCTGGTTATTGAAAGCGGAGCTCACTTACAGTTCGGGTGATGAGATTGATGATCACAGCTCCCTCGTTAGTGGATTCGAATACAGCTTTTACGATATCAAAGAGTCTGGTGCGGATTTAGGAATTGTCGCAGAGTGGATGTACGACGAACGTGGTGAAGACTCTACCGATGCGTTTCAAAACGACGTGTTAATTGGACTCAGGCTTGCGTTAAATGATGAACAATCATTGGAAGGATTGTTGGGCATTATTACTGATTTAGACGAGGGTGGTCAGCTCATCACGCTTGAGGCGAGTCGACGCTTTGGTAGTAGTTTGAAAGGCAGCTTACAGATGACCATTTTTGAAGATGTCGAGAATGACACAGCGTTTTCAGGCTTCGAAGACGAAGATAATCTGCAGGTAGAACTGTCCTATTTTTTCTAACGGGGGACATGAGGTAGATAGGTTACATTCGTGCTTCAATAGAGTCGTGCAGAGGTAGATAAAAACGGAGGCTAAAACTACACTTGGTCATTGAAAAGTCGCAATGACAGATCACTCGCTCCTTGGTTGAAGTCGTTTGCCTGAGCGTTGGCCCTGACCAAGAAGGAACTCTAGCCTAATGCAATTGCTGTTTCGTACGTCTTCGTACTTTATTGTCCTTTTTGTTGTATTGCTCAGCAAACAGGTTCAGGCGCAAGATCTTGGGAGTTATGTTCAGATAGCTCCAATGCAGGACTGGGTAAGTCCGGTGGCCGCATTTGACATTGAGAATTATCAAGAGGGCGGCGATAATCAGAACGTCAAATATCGGGTCATAGACTATCAAATTAATTCTATAGACCCTGCCGATGTTGCTACCTATTACATGCGGGAGTACGAGCTCCTGACCAGTAATGGAGTGCAAGATAACTCCAGAATTGAAATCAGTTACGATCCGGTTTTTGAGTCTATACACCTCCACGAAGTTGTCGTTTGGCGTGAAGGAAAAGTACTCGACAAGCTGGAGTCGTCGAATATAAGAATTATTCAGCAAGAGCAGGATCTTGAGTCGCTAATTTACAACGGCGACGAAACTATCAGCATTCTATTGAGTGATATACGGCGCGGAGATGTCGTTAGGTATTCATTCACGCGTTTTGGAAGTAATCCTATATTCGATCAAAACCGGGAATATACGATATCAACTCAATTCGGTTCCTATGTGGGGCGCTATTTTGTACGTTTGCTAAGTGATGAAAACGCTCCGTTCCACGTCAGACGATTCCACTCCGAAAGTGAAATAACCGAGACGGTCAGCGATGGCGTAATTGAATACGTTTTAGATATCATCGATGCTCCTCTATACCGATACGAAGATGGAACCCCCACGTGGAGAGAAACAAGAGGCCGAATCGTTTTCTCAGATTTTAAAAACTGGTCGGATGTCATTGAGTGGGTAATACCCATGTACGAGCGGGTCGCAGTGTCCTCTCCCGAGATAAAGGCAATTGCTAAGCAATTGACTGAAGAGCATGGCACTAAGGAAGACTCAAGAGCTGAGCTTATCGGTGCAGCTCTGCAGTGGGTACAGGAAGAGGTTCGTTATTTTGGTGTGGAGCTGGGACAGAACTCTCATCAACCTTCGCTACCCACAGAGACACTGGCCAGGCGCTACGGCGATTGTAAAGATAAAACGGTACTACTCATTTCTATCTTGAACGAACTGGGAATTGAAGCGGAACCCGCCTTAGTTGATACTGACATGTGGCTCTTGGCTGATGATGATCCAAATCGGCTGCATGCTTTCGATCACGTGATCGTGCATGTAAAACATGATGGGCAATCTCACTGGATTGATGGAACTGGTGATGTACAGCAAGGAAAGTTGGGGGAATTCTCAGAGTCTGACTACGGTAAGGCGCTTATCGTAAAAGAGGGAGAAGACTCGCTCACCGAGATGAATGAAATTGATAAGGCGGATGTACTTAAAGTTGCCAAAGAAATTACCATTCATAGTTCGTTCGATGGATCAGCCTCGATGAAAGTCATTACTGACAGGGAAGGGGAGCTGGCTGAATATATACGAGTTCAGATATCTAACGAAGGATTGAAGCGACAGCAAGAGTACTACGACGATTTCTATCGCGATTATTTCCCTAGCCTGGTGTCCTCTGAACCGTTGCAGTTCGATGAGGAAGCTGGAAATAAAAGCACGGTTGTTGAATCCTACGAGATAGGCGGGTTTTGGGATCCGAGTTCTTCGGGGAGTAATTATCGTTGGCTATATGCAGACGATATTTACTCAAAACTAGATTCTCCAGAAGATGCTTACGTACGTAAGTTTCCGTATCAGATAGACCACCCTGTAAACATAGTAGAAACGATAGTTCTGGATGTGCCATGGACGCTAAAAAACAAAACGTCGAAAAAATCAGAGAAAAATGAATATTTTGAGATTGAGCGTTCCATAACGTCCAGTAAGAAAGACGGCCAGATTTCTGTAAAAGTGGCCTACAAGTCTCTGGCTTTTGAAGTGCCAGCCGACAAGATGAAGTCATTCGCTGAATCTATCGAACGTGCAAAAGATATTGCAGCCATTTATGTCAAAGAAGGCGGTGTGCAAGTCGTTGATACGGAGATGGGAGATAAGCTAACTACTTTACTTCGTAAGTATGGTCTCTGGATTTATATTGTTATGATTTGCGCGTTTCTTTACGCATTTCTCGAATGGGTTTTTGAGCCTGTATTTAACAAAAACATCCCTCAAGGCGTTTTTTATCCCGTATCTAAAATCAAGTTTTTCGTATTAATGGTTTGTACCATTGGGATTTATGGGGCCTATTGGTTCTATAAGAATTTTCGCTACTTAAAATCGGAAGGGGCTAAGGTAATACCGATTCTGCGTGCCCTATTTAACGTGATTTTTTATTACTCTTTGTTTCAGTTCGTCATTGAGAAAACAGAGGGTGAAAGAAAAAAAGGCCTGTCAGCTATCTGGCTGGGGTTTATGGCGATAGCCTACTTAATAGCCACGGTGGCGAGCTCTGCTACCGAAGTGTCTTGGTTTATTGCTGTACCCGGTGTTCTGATATGCATTTTGCTACTGTTCCCCATACTTAAAAAAATCAATAAAGAGAATGGTGTCGACTCTGCAGCTTATCGTCACAATTCGCGATGGCGGATACGTCACTACGTGCTTTTGATACCGCTTCTCCTAGGGGCTGTCATGTTGTACGCCAGTGAGTCAAACTTTACGCCGGTGGAGAAGCTCTTAGCCGGTGATGATCTTCGTGATTTTCAACGTCGATACATCGCCGATATTATGTCTCTGCAGGATGGCGAGGAAATAGAGTATTTTTATAGTGACGACACGTTCGACTATCGTCTAGATGGCAACGGCTATACCAACGATACGCTATTTAGCTATTGGCAGAATGACGATGGCTCTATCGCGTTTAAACGAAAGGCGCGAAGCGAACTACTTGCGGTGGATGTCAGTGTCGGCGAAGATATTTTTGAGTCTTCCACCATCACACTAACCTTTTCCGATCAGTCCACCATGATTTGGAATGGTCCGGCTGAGGTGGATGCTCACAAAAAATTTGTGGAACCGCTGAGACAGCAGATTCAGCTTCGTTAAGGCTGATGGGTCAGTGCAACATCCAGATTGAGGACGTCTAGCGCATTTTAAAACCTTTATCGTCTAGGAAGCTGCGCATGTGCGGGCGCGATTCTTTTCCAACCAGTTTTTTCATCTCGTCAGTCCATTGGCTGACTTTGGTTCCACCGGTTCGAGTTTGATAGTAGTGTCCTAGACGCTCGTTATAGTCATCAAAATGTTTGTCAAACTGGTTTTCCGAGTAGGTATCCTGCATGAGGACTGCATCAACAGATAAACGCGGTTTTATATCAGGATCTTGCGCAGGGTAGCCTAGGCAAAGCCCGAACACCGGGTAGACTTGATCCGGCAGCGCCAATAGTTCAGAGACCTTAGCCGGATTATTGCGAAGACCGCCAATGTAGCAAATGCCCAGTCCCATAGATTCTGCAGCAATTACTGCGTTTTGAGCTGCCAACCCGACATCTACAGTTGCTATGAGGAAATGCTCTGTCATGCCTTCCTCGAATTGCCCACCCGCGCTTGCACATGCAGCACCACTACGCCGTAGGTCGGCACACCAGACAGTAAATGCACCCGCCTCTTTTACCCAGGTTTGTCCACCAGCAAGCTCCGCCATGCTGTCACGCGTATCAGGATTGTTAACTTGAATGACGGTGACAGCTTGTACATTGCTTGAGGTGGCTGCAGCTTGACCTGCCGATACGATCTCTCTGAGCAGTTCATCGCTCACCGCTTGGTCCGTAAACTTTCTTATGGATCGGTGTGATTTAAGCAGATCGATCGTAGGGTTCATTCCAGGTATCCGATAGCTAAAGGTTGATTAGATTGATGGCAATGTTGAAGGCGAGCTACGCGTCACTATTCCAGCCGCCGACCGCTTTGACTTCGAGGAACTCATCCATTCCCCAGTTGCCGCCTTCTCGACCGTTTCCAGATTGCTTGTATCCGCCAAAAGGTGATGCTGAAGAACGAGCTTGGCCGTTCATATCAACCATGCCGGAACGTAGCTGTCTAGCAACACGATTAGCCTTTGCACCGTCTTCAGTTTGGACATAGTTGGTTAGCCCGTAGTCGGTGTCGTTGGCGATTTCTATGGCTTCCTCTTCAGTATCGAACGGCATCATTGAAAGTACCGGTCCAAAAATCTCTTCGCGCATAATAATCATGTCGTTGTGACAGTCGGCGAAAATAGTGGGTTTCACGAAATAGCCGCTTTCCATACCGTCTGGTCGGCCAAGTCCGCCAGTGACAAGCCGTGCTTTGTCCACTTCAATACCTTTTTTGATCAGTCCTTGTACTTTGTCGAATTGCATTTGGCTGACCAATGGGCCAATGTGCGCACCACTTTCAGACGCAAGATTTACAGCGGTATTCTCAGCTTGAGTCTTTGCTTGCTCAACAGCTTCCTCATAGCGTGATCGTTCTACCAGCATGCGAGTAGGGGCGTTGCAAGATTGTCCGGTGTTGTTAAAGCAACGAGCAACACCCTTGGCTACTGCATCAGCTGGTGCGTCTGCAAATACAATGTTGGCACCTTTACCACCTAGTTCCAGTGACACCCGCTTAAGTGTGTCCGCAGCGTTTTTAGAGATTGCAATTCCCGCTCTGGATGATCCGGTGAAGGAAATCATGGCAACATCAGGGTGACCGGATAAGCGAGTTCCTACACCGGGGCCATCGCCATTAACCAGATTAAATACACCAGCGGGCACGCCTGCTTCGTGCAGAATGTCTGCGAACAGCATGCCGGATATGGGAGAGAGCTCAGACGGCTTAAGGACCATGGTGCATCCTGTTGCTATCGCGGGCATTACCTTTAACGCAATTTGGTTCATTGGCCAATTCCAGGGAGTAATCAGACCGCAAACGCCAATGGGCTCGTACAGGATTCTATCGTTGGGTGTGTTGGGACGTAATTCTCGATCGAATTCGAAAGACTCTAAAGTTTTGATAAACGACGAAATGTGATAGGTGCCGGTGCCGGCCTGTGCCGCTTTTGACATATCGATAGGCGCGCCCATCTCATCGCTGATGGCGTGAGCCATCTCGTCTGAACGACGGTTGTATACGTCTAAAATGCGTTTCATTAAATCCAGTCGTTCTTCTTTACTGGATAAAGACCATGATTTGAAGGCTTCTTTGGCTGCGGCAACTGCTGCGTCTGTGTCGGCCTGGCCGCCCAAAGAGATCGTTGCGCTTACACCTTCTGTTGACGGGTTGATAACGTCAAGATCAGTACCGTCAATTGGATCAACCCACGCGCCGTTAATGTAAAACTGCTTGGTATTCATATAATTTTTACCTATGTTTCGGTGCGCTAGTTGTCGAGTTTGTTGCGCGTACAATGATTTTGGCTATTGTCTCAAAGCCCGATGTGGAATGTGTGGCAACAAGCCGAAATAAGCAACATTTGTCTGTAAGTATCCTGAATGCGTCAGATAACTATCGAATCAGTCAATCGCTGAGTTTCCAGATACGGATTATTCATCTATTGCTTTGGCTAGGGCTTGCTCCAGATCGTCAATGAGATCGTCTGCATCTTCAATTCCAATAGAGAGCCTCAGTAGCCGGGGATGTACTGGAAATCCATCGCCAGACACGGTTTTACGATGTTCCACTAGGCTCTCAACACCTCCCAGAGAGGTGGCAGGATAGAACAGTTGGCAATAGCGGGCTACATCTATCGCCGTCTGCTCTGTGCCTTTGACAATGATGGAAAGCATGCCCCCGAATTGACCGTTCGTCTGGCGTTTAGCGATCTCGTGTCCAGAGTGCGACGCTAGCCCGGGATACATGACAAGCTCTATATGTCTGTGATTTTCAAAATGCGCTGCAACGGCCATGGCATTGCTGGAGGATTTTTCAACCCGCAAAAAGAGAGTTCTCATACCGCGTATCAGTAGCCAGGCATCAAATGAATGCAAAACCGTGCCCTGTAGCTTGCGGATATTTTCGATATCTTCCCAGTGTTTATCTACGTGGTTGACGGACAATACGCCGGCGGTGACATCGGAATGCCCGTTCAAGTATTTAGTGGCTGAGTGAAATGAAATATCCGCACCCAGTTCTAATGCACGAGTCATACACGGAGGAGTGCCGGTACAGTCGGTTAGCAACTTGGCACCTGCCTTGTGAGCAATCTCTGCAGCTTTCGAAATATCAGTCACTTCCCAATTAGGGTTGTTTGGCGTTTCCACCCAAACAAGCGCTGTTTCTTGTGATTCGACTGCTGAGACCAAAGATTCAAGATCACCGGCATCGTAGTAGGTGACAGACAAACGACCGTTTGCCTCATAGTTTTGGAATTGCTGCAATACTCCGTGATACATCACTTTCGGCGCGACGACATGCGTGCCTGTAGGCAGGCTTTCAATGACCGCAGTGCACGCGGACATGCCAGAGGAAAACAGTAGGGATTGCTCGGCTTCCTCTAAAGTGGCGATTATGGCTTCAGCTTGTGCGGTTGTTTGGCTACCGTCTCGACGGTACCAGTAGGGCTGCCTTATTTCGTAGTTTTCGTCACGAGCGTAGGTGGCTGCTGGCTGAATGGACGGGACTACCGCACCAGTTTCAGGTTCTAAGGAATGAAGAGCTTGAGAAATTAGGGTCACCATGGAAGGGCGACGATTACTCAGTTTTGTCATGGCACGAAGTTCCAACGGTTGTTTTGGCCAAACTTGCACGATAGGCAACGGCTCACGCGATTCTACACAGCCGGCTGGTCGTTAAAAACATGAGTTTTTACGAAGGCTAGATTGCGGTAGTATTTTAGGGCGGCGATTGCTCCATCGATCTTTGAGAAAATAAGTCATGCGAAATACCGAAACGAGTGAGCGTAACGAACTTTCCCAACAGTGTGCCATTGGTATCGCTCGAAGCGTTCGTTGTCATTGTGATGCAATGGACTACATTGACCAGGCCATCGAGCTGGATGAAAGCGAGATCAGAGCCCGACTTGTGAAAGCCTGGATGCTTCACGGTGGTCGAGAAAATACGGTGGCGGATGCTGTTGACGCGCTCATAAGAGAGGTAGAAGAGCGTTTACCGTCAACGCAAAGCTACGACACTCAGTTGTTAGCGGCATTGAAACTATCCAAAGCCGGTAAAAGCTGTGAGAGTGCCACCGCTTTAGAGGCGATGCTGCTCAACGATCCGACAGATTTGTACTTACATAAAATTGTTCAAGATGAAATATTCTGGTTGGGTAAATCTGATTGGATGTGTGCGATTACCGAACAAGCTGCGCCGCACTGGCAGATCGGCTCAAAAGATTACGGTACGTTTCTGTCGTATCGGGCCTTTGCGAATGAGGAGGCCGGTTTTTATGATGAGGCAGAACGCTATTCTCGTATGGCCTTAGAAATCGATCCAACTGATATTTGGGGCACACACGCCTTAGCTCACACGCTACTGATGAAAGGCAAAATGCACACAGGTATCGAATCACTTCAAGAGCTGAGTGCCAACTGGGGGCACGCCAATCAAATGCGCCATCATCTTTGGTGGCATATGTGTTTATTTTTGCTTGAAACCGGTGAGCATGAAAAGATCCTGCATTTATTATCTGCGGAAATAAGAAATCCTGAATCTGCTCTGGTTAAAGCATCTCCGGCTGCACCCATTGATATCCAAAATTATGCATCCTTGTTGTTACGCTTAGAGCTATACGGATTAGATGTATCTGAGCAGTGGCTTACGCTTGCCGACATCTGTGCCGCTCGCGTTAACAATCATGGAAATGCCTTTGGCAACATACACGACATGATGGTGCTAACCGCCACCGGCCAACATGAAAAGGCCGATGAATTTATGCGTAGCATGAAAAGCGAATATGCCGATAGGCCAGGTGATGTGGCATTGGCTTACAATGCTGTTGGCATTCCGGTTTGTGAAGCATTAATTGCCTATAGAGGCAAAGACTACGACACTGTTTTGAAAACACTGGGTGGCTTACGGCACAACCTAAGCCTGATAGGAGGAAGCCATGCGCAACGCGATGTGTTTTATCACTTGCTCGTGCACGCAGCGGAGAAGGCAAATCAGCCTGAGCTTCGCAATATTTATATCCGGGATATAGAACGCATCGGTTTTTGTGATGTCCCAAATAGGGCTGCCTACCAGAGCCGTGCACATTAGCGTTCTTTTAGGATTTAAGGAGGCTCTCGACGTTAGCAATCTGATAACCATCCTTCGGCAAAAAATGCCTACTGAAGTTCAGATAAATCAACGTCTGAATAGAATGCCGACGTGACGTCTGGATGCGAACGCAATCGTGTTTTTAGCGTGTTAACGCCAATCTCCTTTGCCGTTTGTTCGTTCGTTGGACAGCAAGGTGTATCCGCGAAAATGGGCTGAATTTTCCACGCTGATAGCTTTTCGCTCCTCTAAGGGAAGCGCGAAAAACTCATTCGCGACTGCTTGAGTTTTTTTACAGAGCTCCGTGTCCACGCCGTGACCGATCAGGTAAAAGAAACCGGGTCCGTGACAGGTCTCGATTAATCGGGTGACGAAATCGGCGGCCTCGGGTGAAGCGGGGTCCTTCAGGTAGTCAGAGATATCGAGTACAGGCAACATAGTCACAGTTCCAAGCGTAGGACACTGAATGTAAAGTTACCCTAATCGTATCTCAATTGCGTTCTTTCAACAGCTGCGATGCTCAATCACTGGCGAGGCAA